>NZ_OX352321.1:3029010-3658021 GCF_947090775.1 Pseudarthrobacter sp. MM222 | reverse complement strand
CGCCGCCGCTTTCCGCAACGGCCTGACTCCTGTCCTGTGCGTCGGGGAACCTGCCCGCGGGACAGCCGCAGACGCCGCGCGGTACTGCATCCGCGAAATCGATGCCGTGCTGAACCGGGCCGAGAGCCTCGGCCAGTCCGGACGGACCATCGTCGCGTACGAACCCCAGTGGGCCATCGGCGCCGCCGAACCCGCCACGCCGTCCTTCATCAGCGACGTCATCCGCGGCCTTGATGCCCACCTTCGTAGCCGGCCCGGCCAGGCCGACAGCCGGGTCATCTACGGCGGCAGCGCCGGACCCGGACTGATCGGCCAGCTGGACTCCGCCGTTGCAGGCCTCTTCCTGGGCCGCTTCGCCCATGACCCGGAGGCGCTCAGGACCATCCTGGATGAGACCTCCGCGCGGCTCGGGCTTCCGATCGGAACCGAGGCGACAGCATGAGCAGCACCGCCACCATCGGGCTGAGCAGCTACGCCTTCTTCTGGCAGCTTTCCGAGAAGGTCTCGAAGCCGCTCAGCATCCACCAGGCGCTGGAACGCACTGCCGCCCTGGGCGTGGACCTGTTCCAGATCTGCGACTACGTCCCGCTCGAATCCATGAGCGCCGCGGAGCTCGCGGACGTCAAGGCAACCGCGGACTCGCTTGGGATAGCGCTGGAAGTGGGGACCAAGGGGATCCGCCCGGAGCACCTCCGGAAGTTCCTGGGCATCGCCGGCATCCTCGGATCCCCGCTGCTGCGGACGATGTTCAACAGCCCCGGCCACACCCCCTCAACGGAGGAGGCCACGGCCATCTTCCGGGAGGTCCTGCCGGAGTTCGAAGCGGCCGGGGTAAAGATCGCGCTGGAAACCTACGAACAGGTACCCACCTCCCGGGTCCTGGACGTCATCCGCAGCGTTGGCAATCCGAACCTGGGCATCTGCAGCGATCCCGCCAACACCGTGGCCGCCCTTGAGCTGCCCCGTGAGGTGATAGACGCCGTCGCGCCGTATGTCCTGAACATGCACATCAAAGACTTTGCGTTCAGCCGCAAGGAGGGGTGGGTCGGGTTCACATACTCCGGCGCGCCGCTCGGCGAGGGCCTTCTGGACTATGACTACATGGCCGGAAAGCTGCAGCCCAAAGAAAGAAACATCAACCAGATTGTCGAGCACTGGCTGCCGTGGCAGGACTCCGAAGACGAGACCATCCGCCTCGAAAACCAGTGGACCCAACAAAGCCTCGATTTCCTAAGGAGCAAGTGAAATGTCAGCAGAACAATTGACCATCGCCGTCATCGGTGCCGGAGGCAAAATGGGGCTGCGTGTTTCAGCCAACCTCCAGAAGAGCGCCCATAACGTCTTCTACAGCGAGAACTCCCCGGCCGGCCAGGAACGGGTCCGCGCCGAGGGCCGCGAGATCAGCAGCACCGAGGACGCCATCAAGGACGCCGACGTCGTGATCCTCGCCGTCCCGGACACCGTCCTCGGCATCGTTTCCCAGGGCGTGGTCCCGCAGATGAAGTCCGGCGCCATCCTCCTCACGCTTGACCCCGCAGCCGCCTACGCCGGTCTGCTGGCCAAGCGCGACGACGTCGTCCAGGCCGTGGCCCACCCGTGCCACCCGTCCGTGTTCCTGGAACGCACCACCAAGGAAGAATGGGCCGATACCTTCGGCGGCCAGGGCGCCCCCCAGAATGTCGTCGCCGCCATCGACGAGAACGCCTCCGGGGAGACCCGAGCGGCCGCCGAGGCCACCATCAAGGTCATCTACGCGCCCGTGATCGACGTCCACTGGGTCACCGTTAAGCAGCTGGCCATCCTCGAACCCACCCTGGTGGAGACCGTGGCCTGCATGATCGGCACCCTGCTGAACGAGGCACTCCACGAGACCGTGCACACCGCCGGCGTTCCGGAGGGAGCAGCCAAGGCGATGCTGTTCGGCCATGTGCAGATCGCCCTGACCAACGCCCTGCGCGGCTCCAACCCGTTCTCCGAGGCCTGCGAAATCGCCATCCAGTACGGCAAGGACACCATCATCAAGGACGACTGGAAGAAGATCTTCGACGACTCCGAGCTGGACAGCGTGATCGCCAAGATGCTCAAGCTGGACGCCATCAAGCGCTGATTCATCCGATCGGCGCCGCTCCAGGGCGCACCGAGCAGCAAGGCCAGAAGACGACGTCGGGAATCTCCCGGCGTCGTCTTCTTGCGCCCGCCGTCAGGGTGGCCGGGTGAGTCTGTATGCCCGTCCCCGGGGCAGCGGGCGGGGCCCAGTCGATGCACGATTGCGGGCCGGGCCGCAGCGCTTTTCGACATCCCCCTGGCCCCCTGACAGCCGGACCCAGGACGCGTCACCCGAGAAGGTCGTCCGCGTAGCACCAGCGCCAGTCTTCGCCTGGTTCGATGCTCCGCATCACCGGGTGGCCCGTGGCGTCGAAGTGCTTCGAGGCATGCGTCCCGGGCGAGGAATCACAGCACCCCACCTGCCCGCAGACCAGGCACATCCTGAGGTGGACCGTCGTCGTGCCCTCGCGGACGCAGTCGGCGCAGAAGGCGTCCCGGGGCACGTCCGGGGAGACGGCGGACTCGAGGTGGCTGCAGACTCCGCCGGGCCGCGCGATCCCTTCCCCGCCGCCACCCTCGGCCGTGTCCAGCTCATCCAACGCGACGTCGAGCATTGACTCCTCGATGTCGAGTTGGTCCAGGACTTTGCTGAGGATCTCGTGGGCGTACTCGCCGCCGCGCCGCAGCTCCAGCACCGTGGCCCGTTCCGCCTCCAGCATGGCAAGGCGCAGCTGGGCGTAGCGCTGGCTGGGAGTCGACGCTTCCGCCGTCGGACGGCCCAGCCGCTCCCAGGCCGCCAGTCCACGCTCCTGGGTGCGGCGCGTCAGCATCGCCACGACCTCCGGAGGATCGGTTTCGGTGCGCAGTTCCTCCAGACGCTGCACGCCGGCGGCGGTGGCCAGCTGCACCAGCGAGGCCTGGTTCAACGCGTCCTCCCGGGGATCGGGGCCCTGGACCGGGAGGAACCGGACGACGGCCGGGAGCGTGAACCCCTGCAGCGTCAGCGTGCCGGCGACCACCACCATCGCGGCCAGAATCAGCACGGAGCGGTGTTCCAGGTCCGCAGGCAGCACCAGCACCGCGGCCAGCGTCACCACCCCCCGCATTCCCGCCCAGGACACGATCGCGGGGTAGGTCCACGGTGGTGCGGGGTCCTTGCGGCGCACGGCCGGGATCAGCCGGGGAAGATATGTCGCGGGGAACACCCAGATCGGCCGGAGCACCAGCACCGCCAGCAGGATCACGGCGCACCCCGCCCAGATCCGTTCGGTCCCGAGCGAGTCGTCCCGGACCCCGTCAATGATGGTCCGGACCTGGAGCCCGATCAGAAGGAAAACCGAATTCTCCAGCAGGAACTGCACCGTGTTCCAGTTGCTGCGCTGGCTCAGGCGCGCCGCGCCGTTCGGCATGGACGGCGCCTTCGTGCCCATCACCAGGCCGGTGACGACGACGGCGAGAACCCCCGAGGCGTGGATCGCCTCGGCCGGCAGGTAGGCGAGGAAAGGCGCCATCAGCGACGTCGAGGTGTTGATGGCGACGTTCCGGATCCGCTTGCGGAGCTCCGTAAGGATGTACGCCGCGGCCAGGCCCACCACGAGTCCGCCGCCGGCCGCCAGCAGAAAATCGCCGCCGATCTGGGCCACAGAGACCGATCCCGAGAGAGCGGCGATGGCCGCGCGCAGGCACACGAGAGCGGTGGCGTCGTTGACCAGCGACTCGCCTTCGAGGATGCTGACAATCCTGCGCGGCATGCCCACCTTGCGGGCGATCGAGGTCGCGGCCACGGCGTCCGGCGGCGCCACCACCGCACCCAGGGCGATCGCCGCGGCCAACGGGACTTCCGGAAAGAGCCACCACACCACCAGACCCACGGTGATGGTGCCGAAAATGACATAGCCCACCGAGAGCAGGCCGATGGCGCGCCGGTTGGAGCCGAAGTCGTACAGGGACGTCCGCAGCGCCGCCGCATAGAGCAACGGCGGCAGCAGCCCGACCAGGACGAGCTCGGGGTTCAGCTCGATCGGGGGAACGAATGGCAGAAAGGAACCGGCGATGCCCGTGAGGACCAGCAGCAGCGGGACGGAAACGTTGAACTTCCGGCCCAGCGCACTGCCGGCACAGACCACCGCGACGAGAACCACCAGTCCCAGCGCGACTTCCATTGAGCCATTCTCTCAGTTGCGGGAGCCTACCTCGGGCTTTACTGCCGTGACGGGGCAGCCGGCCTCGAGGATGACCCGTTGGGCGGTGCTGCCGAGGAACAGCTTCCCCACTGGGGAACGCCGCCGCACGCCAATGACAATCAGCTCAACGTCAGCCTCGTAGGAGGCGTCGATCATCAGGTCCGCCGCGTCGGTGCCGCCGTCATCGGGCCGCAGCGAGGCGGCGACGCCCGCAGCCGCGGCGGCGGCGATGGCCTCCCGGATATCCGCATCCGCCTCGGCGGACGCCACTCCCGGGAGGGGGCCCATGATCTGCAGGTCCGTGTTTCGCAACGCGGCTTCCTGGATGGCTGCGCTGAGTGCCGCACGGCCCTCCTGGCTGGCGACGTACCCCACGGCGACGCTCATGCCCGCACCTCCGTCAGCACGGCGCCGGTGGTTACGAAAGAGCGCAGGTTGGCGAGGGTAAGTTCGGCCATCGCGGCGCGTGTTTCGTGCGTGCCGCTTCCGAGGTGGGGCAGCAGGACGACGTTCTCCAGGGCGAGAAGGTCCTCGGGAACCTTCGGCTCCTCCGCGAACACGTCCAGTCCGGCGCCGGCCAGCCGACCGGCCAGCAGGGCGGCCACGAGGGCGTCCTCATCCACTACGGATCCCCGGGCGATATTGATCAGATAGCCTTCCGGCCCGATCGCATCGATGACTGCAGCGTCTACCAGCCTTGCTGAGCCCGGGCCGCCCGCGGCAGCAACAATGAAAACATCGCAGCCTGCGGCGAGTTCGCGCGGTGTTGCCGCGTAGCGGTAGCTGACCCCCTCCACCTGGTTGCGGCTGTGGTAGCTGATCTCGCAGTCGAAGCCTTCGAGCCGCCGGGCGATGACGCGGCCAATCCTGCCCAGCCCGAGGATGCCTACCTTCTTCCCGCTGGCCTTGGTGGCCAAGGGAAAGTTGCCTTTGCTAAGCCAGTCACCGCGGCGGACGAAGCGGTCCGCTGAGCTGATGCCCCGCAGGAGGTCCAGGTAGAGTGCCATGGCCGTGTCGGCCACGCAGTCGTTAAGGACATCGGGAGTATTGCTGACGGTGATGCCCCGCGAGGCTGCCTGTGCCACGTCCGTAGTGTCATAGCCGACGCCGAAGTTGATCACCGCGCGGAGGTTCGGCAGGGAGCGCATCACCTCCGAGCCCACGCCCACCTTTCCGGAGGTCACAGCAACCTCGAAGGATTCCCCGTGCTGCCGCAGGAACTCGGTCCGCTCGTCAGTGGAATCGGGGAGACGCACCGCCCGGTAGTCTTCCGTGATGGCTTCTTGGACGGTTGGCATGAGGGGCCCTACCTGGAGGACGGCGTTGTTCTTCATATCTGCACCCTAGGTTTCGGACCCATACACGTCCAACATGTAAATGGCATTGATCGATGCCCGGATTGAATTGATGGCAGCACTTCGGCGGAACCGCGCGGAATTCCCGGGGAAGTGGTGGCCGTCACATGCCGCTGGCGATGTATTCCTGCCGCTTCGCAGCGGTCCGAGGCCAGGAAACATCCTTGTGGGGCTCCCAGACGTCGCTTAGCTTGAGTCCAGCGCGGCCCGAAAAGCACCAGGTTTTTGATGCTTGTTGGTGCAAGAGCACCCCGCTGCCGCAAGAATCCAACCCGGAGGAATCCAATGACGTCTTCTTCAAAACTCCCCGTTTCCGCTGCCTTGCTCAAATGGCCAGCCCTGGCGTCCGTCGCGGTGCTGGGTCTCAGCGGCTGCTCGGTTGCCAATTCCAACGAGGGCGCCGCCGCCGCCTCGAACACCGTCCGCGTGGTCCTCAGCCAGGAACCGCCCACCCTGGAAGCCTGCGAATCCAACCTGACGTCCACCGGCGTCGTGATGCGCTCGAACGTCACCGAACCGCTGATTGAGCGGAACCCGCAGACCGGTGAACTCGAACCTAAACTCGCCACCACGTGGGAAGCCACCTCCGATACCGAGTGGACCCTGAAACTCCGCGAAGGGGTCAAATTCCAGGACGGCACGCCGTTCAACGCCGAGGCCGCCGCCTTCACCATCGAACGGGCCGTCAACTCCAAGCTCGGCTGCAACGTGGAGGGCTACGTCTTCGGCGACGCGGACCTCGCTGTGAAGGCCGTGGATGCCACCACCCTGACCGTCACAACTCCGGAGCCGGACCCCATCCTGCCGCTGCGCCTGTCGTTCCTTGAGGTGGTTCCGACGTCTACGAGCGCCACGGAGAAAGTCCGTGAGCCGATCGGCACGGGGCCTTACAAGATCGAGACCTGGGACGCGGGCCAGAAAATCACGTTGTCCAGCTGGGACGGCTACTGGGGGGACAAACCTGCGTACGCCAAAGCCGAGTACCAATGGCGCTCCGAGAGCTCCGTGCGAGCCGCCATGATCACCAGCGGCGAGGCGGACGTGGCCATGGGATTGGGCCCGGACGACAACATCGGTGAGCTGGGAATCGACTACCCGAACAATGAGACGGTCGCCCTCCGGTTCGACGGAACCAAGGCCCCACTGAACGACGTCCGCATCCGCCAGGCCGTGAACTATGCGATCGACAAGGAGGGAATCGTGAACTCCCTCTACCAGGGCAAGCACAAAGTGGCAGCCCAGTTGGTTCCGGAAGGCATTGTGGGACACAATGCAGCCCTTAAGCCCTGGTCCTTCGACCTGGACAAGGCCAAAGCCCTTGTTGCAGAAGCCAAGGCAGCCGGCGTAGACACCGGTGCCCAGATCTCGCTCGTCGTCCGCAACGCGCAGTTCCCCAAAATCACGGAACTGGCCCAGGTCCTGCAGGAGCAACTCACCCAGGCCGGCTTGACCGTAAAGCTGAAAATGCTGGAAACCAGCCAGCAGCTGACCTACCAGACCCGCCCCTTCGCCCAGGATGAAGGAGCGGCGGCGGTGATGGTGCAGCACGGCAACCAGGCCGGCGATGCAGCCTTCACCGTTGACCAGTACATGCTCTCGACTGGAGCGCAAAGCCACTTCGGAACCCCGGAGTTCGACGCCATGATCAAGAAGGCCGATGCGGCCTCCGGCGACCAGCGGAAGAAGGATTTCGAGGAGATCTTCGCCTACCAGAGCGACAAGGTTGTCCAGTTCGCCCACATCTCACACCAGACCGGCATCCTCGGCAAGGCCAAATCCGTGAACTACACGCCGAACTCATCCAGCGGTGATGAGCTGCGCATCTCGGAAATGACCCCGGCAAAGTAGCCGGACCTCCGGGAGAGAAGGACAACCATGCTGAACTACTTGAGAAAGCGGATCGTCTCCAGCGCGTTGCCGCTGGTGGTGGTGGTCGTCGGGGTGTTCGCCCTGGCCAGGATGACCGGCAACCCGGCCGCTCTATACCTGCCCCTGAACGCCACACAACAGATGCGCGACGACTTCACCGCCCGCAACGGACTGGACCAGCCGCTCCTGCTACAGATGGCGGACTACTTCGGTGGAGTGCTCCGGCTCGATTTCGGGCAGTCATTGCGCACCGGGCAGGACGCCGCCGCCATGGCGTTGCGCGCCTTCCCGGCCACCTTGCAGCTGGCCGCCACCACCATGGTGCTGGCCGTGCTGCTGGCCCTCGTGGTCGGCTGCTGGGCGGCATTGAATCCAAATGGCATCGCCGACCGCATCTCAAGTTTCGTTTCGATGGCCGCCGCTTCGATCCCGGATTTCTGGCTGGCAATCGTGGGCATCTGGGTCTTCGCCATTACCCTGGGCTGGCTCCCGACATCCGGTGTGTCGGGAGCCGGCGCCTGGGTGCTGCCCATCGCCACCCTGCTCCTGCGGCCGTTCGGGGTGCTGGTCCAGATTGTCCGGGGCTCCATGGTCTCGGCGCTCTCGGAGCCTTACATCAAACTGGCCCGCAGCCGCGGGGCCAGCGAGTTCCGCGTGGTTACACACCACGCGCTGCGCAATGCTGCCGCTCCCGCGCTGACCGTGGCCGGCGACCTCACTGTCGGGCTGGTTAACGGAGCCGTGGTGGTGGAAACCATCTTCGGCTGGCCGGGCATCGGAAAGCTCATGATCGACTCGATCCTGCAGCGTGACTTCGCGGTGCTGCAAGCAGCCGTGCTGCTCACCGCCGTCGCGATCTTCGCCCTGAACATCCTCATCGACATGGGTTACGCACTGCTGGACGCACGCGTCCGTCCCGTTACGGCCAAGGCTTAGGAGTAGCCATGAAGAGTTCACTCAGTGACGCCGCGGTGCCGGAGCAGCTGCCAGCGGCTGCCGATCGCCAGAATGAAAAGGATGGAAAGCAGGATGGAAAGCTCAGCCTGTTCCGTCTCCTCCTCAAGGACCGCTTTGCCACTTTCTCGGCAGTGCTCCTGGTCCTCATTGGCCTGACAGCCCTGATCGGACCGGCCCTGATGGGCGATCTGGCCACCAAACAAAACCTGCTGTTTGCCAACAAGCCACCCTTCACGCTCGCGCACGGCTGGGAGTACTTCCTGGGCAGCGATTCGCTGGGGCGGAGCATGCTGGCGCGGCTGGTGGTGGCCAGCCGGACGACCCTGTCAGTCGCCTTGCCTGCCGTGGCCGTGGCCTTGTTCCTTGGCTCGCTGTGGGGCGTTTGGGCCGGCTACCACCGCGGCTGGCGGGAGAGCATCTCCATGCGCGTTGCCGACGTCATCATGAGCTTCCCGTCCCTGCTGCTCGCCGTCGTCGTGCTTTATGTGTTCAGTCCCAGCGCAGCCAACATCGTCCTGATCCTGGCACTTACGCGCATCCCGATCTACCTCCGCACGGCCCGCGCCGAATCGGCGGAACTTCAGAGCCGGACATTCGTGGATGCTGCCCGCACGTTCGGGGCCAAGCCCAATGCGATCATCGTCCGGCACGTCATTCCAGTGGTGCTGCCGACCCTGCTGACGCTGGCCACGCTTGAGTTCTGCTACGTGATGCTTGCCGAATCCTCGCTGAGCTTCCTGGGCATCGGCATCCAGCCGCCGGACGTCAGCTGGGGCCTCATGGTGTCGCAGGGCCGGCAGTACCTGCAGACGGCTTGGTGGCTGTCCATCTTCCCGGGCGTCGCCATTGTGGTCACCACCATCGCCGCCAACGTCCTCGCCGCCTGGCTCCGGATCGCCACGGATCCGGCCCAGCGTTGGCGCCTGGCGCTTCCCCGCAAGCGGCTGATCGCCCGCATCCCAGTCAAGGAGGCAAAGCCATGAAAACAGCTGCCGAACAAGCTCCCGCCGAACGTTCCCGTACCGCCGCAACAGCGACCGTCCAGGCGAAAGCGCACGACATCGTGCTGCAGGTCCGCGACCTGGCGGTAGACATCCGCACGCACCGCGGCACGGTGCGCGCCGTCAACAGCGTGGCCTTTGAGGCCCGCGCCGGCGAGACCCTGGCCTTGCTGGGGGAGTCAGGCTGCGGAAAATCCATGACCGCGAAGGCCTTGGCGGGAATTATGGATCCCGTCTGCGACCTGGCCGGCGGAACGATCATCCTCAATGGCACCGACCTGGCCGCGCTCAGTCCCAAGGAAAGGCTCAAGTTTGCCGGGCCCGAACTGGGCATCGTCTTCCAGGACGCCCTGACCGCGCTGAACCCTGTCTATACCGTGGGTACCCAGCTGGGCGAGGCCTTCCGTATCCACCACGGCCTGAGCGCCAAGGCGGCCCGGGTGGAGGCCATTGACCTGATGAAACGGGTGGGAATACCCGAGCCGGAATCCAGGGTAAATTCCTACCCGCACCAGTTTTCCGGCGGCATGCGGCAGCGCATCCTCATCGCCATGGCCGTGGCACTTAACCCGCGCCTGCTGATCGCCGACGAGCCCACCACGGCTCTGGACGTCACCGTCCAGGCGCAGATCATGCAGCTGCTGCGGAAGCTTCGTGAAGAGGGCCAAATGGCCGTCATCCTCATCACCCATGACCTCGCTGTGGTAGCGGAGGAAGCAGACACGGTGGCCGTGATGTATGCCGGCAACGTCGTGGAGAGCGGACCCGTCTCCGAGGTCTTCGCCGACCCGCGCCATCCCTACACCAAGGGGCTGCTGGAATCAGTGCCGGTCCACCTGGAGCGGGGCGCGCAGCTGAAGTCCATTGCTGGCAGCCCCCCGGAGCTCCACGACATCCCGGCCGGCTGCGTCTATCAGTCCCGCTGCCCGCTGGTCCAGGCTATTTGCCGTGCCGAGCGCCCTGCGCTCCGCCCGGTTACCGGCACAAACACCGGCAATTCCGGCAACGCACCTTCCGGGGATCCGCGGCCGGCCCGCACCGCCGCATGCCACTTCAGCGAGGAGATCAACAATGTCTGAGCCGCTTCTGAAAATCGACGGCCTGACCAAGACGTTCCACGTGGCCAAGAGCGCCAGCGGCAACACCCGGCTCAAGGCCCTGGACGGTATCAGCCTGACGGTGGGCCGCGGGGAGACCCTTGGGCTGGTGGGCGAGTCCGGCTGCGGCAAGTCCACCCTGGCGCGGACCCTGATGATGCTGGAAACACCGGATGAAGGGACCGTCAGATTTGAGGGAACCAATCCTTTCGGGCTCCGCGGCAAGGAATTGCTGACGTGGCGACGGCGGGTGCAGATGGTGTTCCAGGACCCGTTTGCGTCCCTGAACGCCCGGATGAACGCCGGCGACATCATCGCCGAGCCGTGGGCTACCCACCGCAGTCTGTACCCCACGTCGCGCGAACGCGAGGCCAGGGTCCGGGAGCTGCTGCATATGGTGGGGCTGCGTCCGTCGGACGCACGCAAGTCGCCGCAGGAGTTCTCCGGCGGCCAGCGCCAACGCATCGGCATCGCCCGAGCCCTGGCCCTCAACCCGGATGTCATCATCCTCGACGAGCCAGTCTCGGCCCTGGACCTGTCCGTGCAGGCGCAGGTCCTGAACCTGCTCAACGAGCTCCAGCAGGAGCTCGGCGTGTCCTATATCTTCATTTCGCATGATCTGACGGTGGTCCGGCACGTGGCAGACCGGGTCGCGGTGATGTACCTCGGCCGGATCATCGAGACAGGGGCCACGGAGGAAGTCTTTGACCACCCGCGGCACCCCTACACGGCTGCCTTGATGTCCGCGTCCCCGAAGCTGGACGTTAGCGGGACCAGGCGGGACAGGATTGTCCTGACGGGCGAACTGCCATCGCCCCTGGATCCGCCCTCGGGCTGCCGGTTCCGGACGCGGTGTTGGAAGGCCCAGGACGTCTGCGCCGAAGTGTCTCCGGAACCTCAGGTCCTGGCAGCACCGGACGGCACGCAGCACGTAGCGGAGTGCCACTTCCCGCTGGATGCCATCAAGGGTCTGACTGGCGCTACAGCCGCGGCCCAGTGACAGTTGGCGAGTATGCCGTCATTGCAGGGGCGATCTTCCTGGCCGCGTGCCTGCAGGCGTCCAGCGGCTTCGGTATGGGCATGCTCGCGGCGCCGGTGATCGCGATCGTGGACCCGGCGCTGCTGCCGGCCACGCTCATCCTCCTGGCCCTCCTGGTCACGGTGATGGTGACTGTGCGGGAGCGGCAAAGCCTGGACCTGCGGGGGACCGGGTGGGCCTTGGTGGGCCGGGTCCCCGGAAGTTTCCTCGGTGCCTGGCTGGTGACGGCCCTTTCGAGGCAGGGCCTCGCGTGGATGGTGGTGGCCGTGGTGCTGACCGGCCTGGTCCTCGCGGGGAGGGGCTGGGCTCCCCGGCCTGTCCGGATCAACCTGATCGCGGCCGGCGCGGCTTCCGGCATCATGGGCACGGCCACGTCCATCGGCGGCCCGCCCATGGCACTGGTCTGGCAAGGGCACTCCGGTCCGCGGCTGCGCGGCACCATGAGCGCTTTCTTTATGGTGGGCTCCTCGATTTCGATGCTGATGCTCTGGATCACAGGGGCGGTCACCGAGAACATACTGCTTCTGGCGCTGTGGATGGTGCCGGCTGCTGTGGGTGGCTATGCGGCCTCCCGGTTTATCAACCGCTTCCTTAACCCGGCACGCCTGAAGGCCCTCGCCCTGGGCGCGTCGGCGGTTGGAAGCGTCCTGCTGATCCTGCAGCTTGTCCTGCCTTGAAGGTAGCGGTGGCCGGGGGCGGTGTGGCTAGGGAGCCGGAACTGGCCGCGGCACCAGATTGCTCAGCTCCGCGCCGCGGGCAAGGCGCCCGATGTTCGCGGCGATGTCCCCTGCCCGGCGTTCGAAAGTGATGCGCGCATGACCGGAGTGGTGGGGCGTGAGCACGGTGTTCGGCAGTGACGCGAAGGGCAGTTCCGCGGGCGGAATGACACCGTCAGCAGGCAACCCCCACCAGACGTCCAGTCCCGCTCCGGCAATGCGCCGTTCCTTTAGGGCGGAGAACAGTGCTGCCTGGTCAACGACGGGCCCACGGGCCACGTTGATAAGGAACGCTGACGGTTTCATGGCGGCCAGTTCCGGAGCCCCGATCAGTCCTCGCGTATCGGCATCCAGCGGTACCGTCAGCACCACGACGTCGGACGAGGCCAGCAGCGTGTGCAGCTGGTTGTTCCCGCCCACCCAGTCCGGCTGGACGCCTTCCGGAAGCGGGGCCGCGGGGTTGCGCCGCACCGCGTTAACCTTCATGCCCAGCAGCCCGGCGACCCGGGCCACCTCGGCACCTATCGAGCCCAGGCCCACCAGGCCCAGGGTCATGTCGGACAAGACGGGATGGAAGGGGACGTCGCTGGCGGTGGCAATGGTGTGCCAGTGCCCTTGGCGGACCTCCCGGTCTGCAACGGCGACATTCCGGGACAGCATCAGGGTAACCATCAGGACGTGTTCGGCGATGGGCCGCGCATGATGAAAGGTATTGGCCACCGAAGCAGACGGCACGAGGTGCGAAAACGAAATCCTGTCATAGCCGGCGCCGGTAACGTGCACCAGCCGCACCCGGGAAGCCGCCTGCGCCTCTTCCCGGCTGAGGGAGGAACAGATCACGACGTCGGCTCCCGCCAGGGCGGCAAGCCGGCGTTCGGGAGTCCACGCCGCAGCCAGCTCCCACTGGTGGGCGCCGCCGTCGGTCCTCAGCTTGTCCTCGAAGCGGCTGATGATGGGGTCCGTAACTACGATCCTCAGGGACTGCTGGGCGGGATCCGATGCCTGATTCACTGCGCGGTGCTCCTCGTCGGACGGTTGCATAATGTGGTCCTGATCACCGACCATAGGCAAGTAATTCATTCAAGTCCAAGCTAATTTGTGCACTCAATAATTCAGTAAAGGTATGGATGTTTTCGCTACCCCAGCTAGAGGCGTTTGTAGCTGTCGCCGAGGAACTGCATTTCGGTGCTGCAGCTGAGAGGCTCAACATGACGCAGCCGCCCCTCAGCAGGCAGATTCAGATGCTCGAAAAGAAGTTGGGCGCCCAACTTTTCGGCCGGACCAGCCGGAAGGTGGAGCTCACCGCGGCGGGGGCGACCCTGTTGCCCAGGGCCCGCCAGATCCTGGACTTGTGCATCAAGACCGATATGGACGTGCGCCGGGTGTCGTCCGGGCAAGCCGGCGCGATCGCGGTGGGATACACCGCCATAGCGGGGCAGAGCGCGCTGCCGATGATGTTGCGACTCGCCGCGGAAGGAATGCCCGGAGTGTCGTTCATGCTTCGGGAACTGGTCTCAACCGACCAGATGGACGGGCTCGTAAAAGGAAGCGTGGATATAGGTTTGCTGCGCCCCATCGTCGGCAGGCCCGGGGTGGTCTCCAGGCCCCTCATGAAGGACCGCCTGGTCGTGGCGCTGCCCGAAGGCAGCTCGTTGCTGAGCAGCATGGCAGCGCCGCATGGCGAGCCATTGCGGCTCGGAGCCTTGGATCGGCTTCCTTTGCTGATGTATTCCACCAAGGAGGCCCGTTATTTTCATGACCTGGTGCTCCGGTTGTTCGCAAGCGCCGGCGCCCATGCCAACATCACCCAGTACGCCAGCCAGGTCCCGGCTCTCCTGGCATTTGTGCAGGCGGGGCTGGGCGTCACCCTAGTTCCTGCGTCGGCGATGGCTTTCGCTCCTCCGGGGTGGAATTCCATGAGATCGACGGGCGGAACGGCATGCACGAGTTGAACCGTGTGGATCTGGAGTTGGCCTGGAACGAGGAGACGGCCAATCCTGCTGTTCTGAAGCTTCTTGAACTGATTGAGCCGATCCTGCAGGAGGTCAGCCCCGCCTAGACGAGGCTTTCCTGCTTGTCGTGCTGGGCTGGTCCCGCTTCGGTCGCTTCGGCGAGTGGGGTCCGGACCGGGTGGGCCTGCACGGAGTGCCCGAACGGGCTGAAGCGGCTCTGGCCCAGGTCGGCGAAGTCGTAGGCGCTTTCCGCATGTTCGGAGCGGTCCACCCCGGCGGCCTCGGCTTCGGGGCTGACCCGGAATCCGACCGTCTTGTGGATGGCCAGCCCGATGACCGCCGTCCCGAGGCCGGACAGCACCACGGTGAGGACGACGGCGACCAGCTGGGCGGTCAGCTGCTGGAGCCCGCCGCCGTACAAAAGTCCGCCGCCGGCCCCGTCGACGGGCAAGGCGATGAAGCCAAGAGCGAGAGTGCCGACCAGCCCGCCGCCAAGGTGGACGCCGACGACGTCCAGCGAGTCGTCGAAACCGTACCGGTACTTCAAATCGACGAACACCGCGCAGGCAGCACCGGCCAGGAGGCCCAGGCCGATGGCGGCGACGGGACTGATGTTGGCGCAGGAGGGGGTGATGGCGACGAGACCGGCGACGACGCCGGAGGCCGCGCCGAGGGAAGTGGGATGCCCGTGGCGGATCTTTTCCGTGACGAGCCAGCTGAGCATGGCCGCGGCCGGCGCAGCGAGCGTGTTGATCCAGATCAGGCCCGCCTGCTCGGCCGTTGTTGCCGCGCCAGCGTTGAAGCCAAACCAGCCGAACCACAGGATGCCGGCGCCCAGCATGATGAAAGGAATGTTGTGCGGGCGGTGGGCGGGGTCCTTCCCGAAACCACGGCGGTTGCCCAGGATCAGCACCAGGACCAGCGCGGCGGTGCCGGAGCTGATCTCCACCACGGTCCCGCCAGCGAAGTCGATAACCTGTCCGAACACCGCGCTGACGGCTCCGTGCTGGCTCATCAGGCCGCCGCCCCAGACCATGAACGCGAGCGGGCAGTAGACAACCGTGATCCAGATCGGCACGAAGAGGGCCCACGAGGTGAACTTGGCGCGGTCGGCGATGGCGCCGCTGATCAGGGCCACGGTGATGATGGCGAACGTCGCACCGTAGCCGGCCTTGATCAGCTCCGGTGAACCGACGAGGTTCTGCAGCCCGAAGCTGGCAAACGGATTGCCGAAGATCCCCAGTACGCCGTTGCCGCCGGTCATCGAGTAACCCCAGAGGACCCAGACGACGCCAACGATTCCCGCAGACACGAAACTCATCATGATCATATTGAGCGAGGCTTTGGCCCGCGTCATGCCGCCGTAAAAGAGCCCCAGGGCCGGTGTCATCAGCAGGACGAGCACTGCCGACACCAGCATCCAGACGTTTCCCGCAGTGAGCTCCACGTGCGTGTCCCTTCTCCACAATCCATTACCGGGGCGCATCGCCGCCGGCCCCCAGTCCGGGTTCAATGCTCCCGGGTTCGTGTTTCGGGGAGTGGGAAGAAATATTGCAGGGAAGTTACGGGAAACGGTCCGGCGTGAAGATCACGTGACGGCCATGTTTCGGGAATATTAACGGGTCCTCATGAGCGGCTAAGTTTAGAACTCCGCCAGTCGGGTCAGATAGCCGTAGTACTGCTTGTCCTTCGGGCGGATCGGGTCCCCGTCGAAGCCGTGGTCGTGATCGTTCTTGTTGAAGTTCTCGGCGCGGTCCAGGAAGTCCTCCATGACGTCTTTGCCCGAGCCGCGGCAGTCGTTCTGGCTGATGCAGCGTGCTACCGAACCCGCGACGGCGGGGCTCGCAAAGCTCGTTCCGTGGTTGACGCTGTAGCCGCCCGGCGCGGTGGACAACATGCAGACGCCCGGGGCGGAGACCGTGTGGCGCTTGTCCCTGGAGTGCGTGGCGAAATTCGAGAAGAAGGCAGGCTGGTCGTCGCGTTGTCCGACGTCGGCCCAGTTTTCAGCACCGCACAGCGGGGCGGCAACGCCTCCGGGACGTCCGTCGAAGTCGGCCATCGCGGTCGCAGTGAGCACCTCGCGATAGGCGGCCGGTACGGTGTCGGCGATGTCGGCATGCGCGTTTCCGGCCGCGACCGCGTACGCGACACCGGCCCTGACGGAGCGGCAGATCGCGTAATGCATCGGATCCGAGCCCCGCCCGCAGTCGGCCGTGTCGCTACCCGGGCCGCCGATGCTGATGTTGGCCACCTCGATATCGTTGCGGCTGTCATCGTCCTTACGCGTCGACGTGACCCAGTCGATGGCGCAAATCAGGCTCTCCTCGGTGATCACGTCGTAGTCGTCAACCACCCGGACGGACCATAGCGGTGTGCCGGGAGCAGTGCCGATAATCCCGATGTTGTTGTTCCGGGCGCCGATGATGCCTGCCACAGAGGTCCCGTGACCCAGCTTGTCGATGGGGTCCACCCTGACCGGAGTGCCCGAGGAGCAGTCAACGCCGCCCCGCACGTTGAGGTCCGGGTGGGCCCCGTCGATTCCGCTGTCAATGACGGCCACGTTCACGTTGACCGAATCCTTCGCGCTGCTGCCATCTCCGACGGTCGTGTTCCTGGCCTCGTCCACGGTCCCGCCGATGCGCAGCCACCAGAACGGGGCGACCTCGGCGTCGGAGGGTACGGGGTCGTTCGGCGTGTCAAAGGTCCGGCTCATCGCAACGAACTCGACGTCGGGGTCAACCGCCACGGCCTGCGCCTCGGCAGCAGTCATCGTGCCCGCATACCCGCTCACGGCGTGGCGGTACACCTTGGCTGCGGGAAAGCCGTATTTACCTTGGTGGGCGGCTGCAACCGCGCCCGCGTCCAGCACCGTGTCTTTGAGGACCACAATGTAGCTTTGCTCCGCCGCGGCGCCGAGCGACGGGGTCGCGGTTAGCACGCCGCCTCCGGCGGTCAACGCCATCGCGGCGACAATCCCCAGCATCCGCCGGCGCCACGCTCCCCGCGTCGGCGGATACGCGGCATCCCAACGCCGTCGCGGCCGCCCCGCGGCCGATGATGCTCGTGATTGGGCAAGATGACCGCGGATCTGGCTGTACATTGTGGCCTCCCATGAAGCGTCTTCGCTATCGAGTGCCCCCTCTCCGATGTTAGGCCCTTTGAAAAACCTTGGACAGCGTTGAGGGCGGCAAAAAAGGCCAGGATCCGGCTGCCGGGACTAGGAAGCGGCCCTACAGCTGAAGCCAGTGCCGTTCGAAGTCGGGATGATCAAGGTAGGGCAATGCGAGGGCATTGAGGGATAGCCTGGTCCATTCGAGGGCCTCCGGACTCCACGGTGCATCCCCGTCGGACTCGCGGACCAGCGCCGCCAAGGCGGCCTGCCGGGCGGATTCGACGATGCCGATCAGCCGTTTCTTGGCCTCGCATTCCAACAGGAGGCGGCGCTCGTACCATTCCCCGGACCGGGAGAGTGATCTGTCATTGAGCAGATTCCGCGCCGCTGCCTCGTCTTCGGCGATCCGCTGGGACAGGAATTCGACGACGTCCACACCTTGAGGTTACGCGCCCGAGGGGTTCGTCCGATATCGCTCAAGACCTGACCCTAAGGGCAGTATATTTCGCAGACTGGCTCACCCGGGATGAAGGAGGTCCTCATGGTTGCCACCTCAGATCTTGCCGCGCGGCTCAGTGACCTTGCTCAGCACGTCCCTGCCGTAGATGCATCAGGGCCGTCAGGGCGCGTCAGGCCGGTTGGCTATTCCTCGTCCGGCGCGATCTCCAGGCAGCCTTCATCTTCCCGCCAGTTGCTGGGGGTCCCCAGCTGCGCACTCAGCCGCTGCATCCGGTGGGCGATCTCCGGGGACGCAGCACCCGCCAGCCGGACCTGGAATTCCCCGATCGACGTCGGGTACAGCCGGAGCGCCCCCGGTGTGGCGCCATCGGTGTCCAGCAGGAAAATGAACGACTGGTCATTGCGTTCCACGGGGTCCACGGCATAGTCGTCCACGAAGTCTCCGGCACTGTAGAGGAGCGGACGGTTCCGGTACAGCTCGACGCCGCGAAAGACATGCGGCGAGTGGCCGTAGACGACGTCGGCCCCGGCGTCCACCAGCGCGTGCGCCAGCGCCCGGTGCTCCGAGGGCAAGGCGGAACCCCAGTTGGCGCCCCAGTGCGCGGAGACGATCAGCAGTCCGGTCCGGGACTTGGTCCGGCGGACAAGCTCCAGCAGTTCCGTGGTCCGGCGGTCCGCGTACGCCACGGGGACGTAATACACTCCGGGGTTACGGTCTGCTTCCCAGTCTGGCTGGTTGTCGGTGAACGCGATGAACCCAATGGTGGTGCCGGTTGCCTGCAACACTGCCGGCCGACGGGCCGCTTCCGCGTCCATCCCGGCGCCGGCGTGCAGGATGCCGGCCGCGTCGAGCAGGGGCAGCATCTCCCGGAACGCATCGGGACCGAAGTCCAGGACGTGGTTGTTGGCCAGAGAGACAAGATCGATTCCGGCGCGCCGCAGGCTCTCCACGTTCGTGGGATCGGAGCGGAAGTGGAAGGTTTTTCCGGGCGCCGGCTCCCCGCCGGCGGCCAGCACGCACTCCAGGTTGGCAATCCGGACGTCGGCCTTCCGCAGCACGGAGAGCGTGTCCCCCCAGGGGTACTCCGCGCGGACAGCTTTCAGCCGGTCGTTCACCAGCCGGCCGAGCATGACGTCACCCAGCAACGCGATCCACACGGCCCACCTGCCTGTCCATGCCCCCGTTGGGCGTCAGGACTCGTAGCCCTCCACTTGCTTGACTGGCCGCACCGCGGCCTCGTCCGGGTTCTCGCCGTACTGGCGTTTGGCCCGCCGCTGCCGGAGAAGGTCCCAGCACTGGTCCAGGTCCTCTTCCAGACGCTTCAGCCGCTCATTGTCGGGTCCGTGCTCATAGTCGGGCGAGGAGGACGGCGCCTTCTCGCGCAGTGTCTGCTCCTCTTCGACCAGCGCCGAGATCCGTTTCAGGATGTCCCGTTCGTCCATGACGGCCTTCTTTCGTCGGTAGTGTCCTTCCGCCAGCGTAGTAAGGCGGAGGTGCAGTGGCCAGAGCTCCCGCAACGCATCATCAGCTTGCTTATTATTTTGGGGCTTCCTAGAGTTGGAGATGTAAGCCAATCCAGTCTCCGCGGGGACGTTTGAGCGGCAACCCGCCCTCTGGACCCTCGCCCGGTATGAGGAGGACACATGTCAGAGCACAACATTGCAGGCAAGAAGGTCGCATTCCTGCTGACGGACGGCGTGGAACAGGTGGAGCTGACCGGCCCCTGGGATGCCGTCAAGGAAGCCGGCGGCCAACCCACCCTGGTGGCGCCGAAAAGCGGAAAGCTGCAGGGCTACGACGGCACTGAAAAAGGCGAGACGTTCGACGTCGACCTCACGCTGGCCGAGGCCAACGCCGCAGACTTCCACGCCCTGGTTATCCCCGGCGGCGTCGTCAACGCCGACCATCTCCGCGTGGACAGGGACGCCCAGGCCTTCACCCGCGCCTTCTTCGAACAGCACAAGCCGGTGGCCTCAATCTGCCACGGACCATGGTTGCTGATCGACGCCGGCGTCATCAGCGGCCGGAACGTCACCTCCTACCACACGCTCCAGACCGATTTGAAGAACGCCGGGGCCAACTGGAGCGATGAGGAAGTGGTAGTCGACCAGGGGCTGGTGACAAGCCGCAGCCCCCGTGACCTTCCCGCCTTTAACGACAAGATGCTGGAAGAGATCGAAGAAGGCGAGCACGCCGGGCAGACCGCTTAGGCCCCCTGCCGGAGTACCCCTATCCAGTCGGTCCGATGTGGGGCAGGATATGCCCTGTAACTGCACCTGTCCCGCCGCCGCCAACCTGCGTCGCTGCGGGAGCCCCGAAGCCGCAAGGAGTTCCGGACATGACCACGCTCAATCCCTACCTTAGTTTTCGCGACAACGCGAAAGAAGCCATGACCTACTACCAGACGGTGTTCGGCGGTGAGCTGAACATGAGCACCTTCGGCGAGTTCCATGCCAGCGAAGACGCGGCCGAGCAGGACAAGATCATGCACGCCATGCTGACCACAGAGAAAGGCATGGTGCTGATGGGCGCCGACACCCCGAACGGCATGGACTTCACGCCGGGCAACAACATCTCGGTGTCACTGAGCGGGTCCGACGAGCCGGAGCTCCGCGGTTACTTCGACAAACTGGCCGACGGCGGCACGGTGGCGATGCCTCTGGAGAAGGCGCCCTGGGGTGACACCTTCGGGATGTGCAAGGACAAGTTCGGAATTGACTGGCTGGTCAATATCGCGCCGTCCGCCACGTAGCGCAGGGAGTTGCGGCCGTGGGCTCAGTCCGGACTTGAATCCGTGGTGAGGCCGCGGTCGTCGCCGGCGTTTTCGTCCTGCTCCTCCGCAGGACCAGCAGCCTTATTGGCTTCTCCGGACCCGACGGCGGCCTCCTGCTCGGTGGCGCCGGTCCCCTTCGGGGCGGCCACCTGGCCTTCCTCGCGGGGGACCGGATTGTCACCGGCCGGGGCCTCCTGCTCGAGGCCGTCCTTGACGATGTCCTCTGGTTCCTTGGATCCGGTGCTCATCGATTCCTCCTCTTGCGGCGGCGCGGCTGCGCCGCAGTAGTTCAAGTGGGCCTGTCTGTCCCCAAGTTACAGGCCCCGGCAGTCCCCGTACAGGAAGGATAAGCGGGACGACAGGCAGGTTCCCGCGTGGCGACGGCCGTGCAGCCCTGTTTGCCCGCCTCGATCGTCCTTGGAGTTGGAGCCGAGGGCTATCCTGAAGACAGCCAGGACATCGAATGACCGAGTCCGGCTTTCCTTGCCGAGAGAGGCTCCAATGTCCGAGAAATTGCACCTCACACCGGCCGACGCGTTCCCAGAGGACCTCAGTACAGTGGCTGACAAGGATCTCCAGATCCTCGACAGCCAGGTCCAGCGCCAGCTTGACCACGAATATGTCGCCGATGGAGAACCGAACCCGGAGACCGAGTTCAGGCACTTTGACCTCGATGAGGAATTCAGCGAGCGGGACAAGCGGGACGACTAGTGGTGCGGCTCTGTCAGTATGCTTACTGTAGAGGCCGCCAAGCGGCTCTGAACAGAAATGAGTCCCCATGATCAGGCCCGTCCGCTCCGAGATCGAGGCCGCGGGTCATCTCGGCCACGTGTATGCTTCCCGCCGGGCGCCCGTCGCCGGTGACCCGGACACCGCGCTGCGTGATCCCGCCGTCGTGCTCGTCCATGGGATCGGAGTCTCGCACCGCTACCTGCGGCGCCTGCACGGGGCGCTCGCCGAGTCAGTCGACACCTACTCGATCGACCTGCCTGGATTTGGTGCCACGCCCCGGCCGGATCACACCCTCCCGGTCGCGGACCATGCCTCGTACATCCTCGGGGCCATGGAGCAACTTGGCGTGCTCGACTTCGTTCTCGTGGGGCACTCAATGGGAGCCCAGTTCGCCATCGAGGCCGCCCGCCAGCAGCCGGAGCGGATTCCGTATGTGGTCCTGATGGGTCCGGTCGTCGACTCCAAGCGCCGCACCGTGGCGCAGCAGGCCCTGGCGCTGGGCCGGGACAGCCTGTTCTTTGAAAGCCCTTCCTCCAACGCCTTGGTGTTCTCGGACTACATTCGGTGCGGACCGAGCTGGTACCTCAAGAACCTCCGCGTCATGATGGAATACCCCACGGAGCAGCGGATCGCCGAAGTGGCGGCCCCCGTCCTCGTGGTCCGCGGCGCCAACGACCCCGTGGCATCCGCGGACTGGTGCCGGCGGCTGGCCGAGCGGGCCACGGGCCGGCTGGCAGAAATCCCCGGAACCGGGCACGTCGTGCAGCACAACCGTTCGGCGGAGGTGGCCGAGGCCATTCTGTCCTTCGCCGGACTTCCCGGCAGGGCAACCGGGGCGGCGCGGCAGGAATTCAAGGCATGAGAGGGACCTTGCGGGCGGCCCGCTGGTGGGTGGAGGACTATCTCTACGCCGCCCTCCGCCAGTTGGGCAGCGCGTTTTCGCGGACCCGCTCGGATGAGTTCCTTAGCGGCACCGGCCGACCCGTCGTCGTGATTCCCGGTATCTACGAGGACTGGCGCTTCATGCTGCCGTTGGTCAGGCGGCTGCACGAGGCGGGGCACCCGGTGCACGTGGTGACGCTGCTGCAACGGAACCGGATCGCTGTGCCCAAAGCCGCCGAGCTCATTGCCGGTTACATCCGCGAAGAAAACCTAGCCGACGTGGTGATTGTCGCGCACAGCAAGGGCGGCCTGATCGGCAAATACGTGATGATGTCCCTGGACCCCGAGGCGCGCATCAGGGGAATGGTGGCCGTGTGCACGCCGTTCTCCGGTTCCCGGTACGCAGCGTTCATGCTCCTGCCGAGCCTGCGCGCCTTCTCGCCGCGGAACGCGGTCACCCTGCAGCTCGCCCGCGAGGAGCGCATTAACGAACGCATCAGCTCGGTCTACGGGATCTTCGACCCGCACATCCCCGAGGGCAGCGTGCTGCCCGGTGCCAAGAACATCCAGCTGCAGACCGGCGGCCATTTCCGGATCCTGAGCCACGAGGACACAATCCTCACAATTCTGGCGGAGACCGCCGCCTAGGTCTCGAAGTGCGTACGGGCCGAGCCCTGGCCCAACGACTCCACGACGCCTGCCGCCACCACATGCAGCTTGACGTTGCGCGCGCTGGACGCGGACTTGAGCAACTCGAACGCCTCGTCCTGGCTGCACCGGTTCTGCGCCATGATGATGCCGACGGCGACGTCGATGCCGGTGCGCGTTTCGAGCGTCGCTCTCAGGTTCGCCGCCGTATCGATGGAGTGCGCAAACCGGACCGCCAGGCGGAGCGCCATGGAGGTCTGGTTCACGAAGTCGCGGGCCAGTTCCAAGGCCCTCGCATCAAACCGGCCGGGACGGTGCGAATAGAGGTTGAGCGCGGCCTGGGTGCCCCCGTCGAGCAGGAAAGGCAGCGCGAGGATGGACCGCGCGCCCTGCTCCCTGACAGTCGCGGCGTACTGGGGCCAGCGGCCCTCGGCGTCCAGATCGGGAACGTGGACCGTTTCCTGTTCCCGGGATGCCGTCACGCATGGGCCGTCCCCGAAGGCGTACTGGATCTCATCCATGGCCTGGGCGGCCGCGCTGCTGCTGGCGACCGTTGCCGCCTTCCGGTGCCGCAGGAGTGTGATCCCGCAGAGAATCTCGTCCCCGGGTTCCGACAGGCTCCGTGCGGAGACCCGCGCCAGTTCGTGCAGGAACTCCTCAACGTCTGCGCTGCCCAGCACCAGCTCGTGCAAGTGCTGGGTGATGGAAGTTGCTTCAAGGGTTGATTCGTCTGTTGACGTTGCGGTCGACTCGGTGGCCACTATCTCTTCGCGCCGTTTCACTCAGGTCAGATCGATGCGGTGGCGCGGCATCCCTCCTGCGCAAGCAGCGGTGGGGAGGGCAGCGGTCAGCCGGATCGATGAACAATCCAACGGCTCGCTGCAAAACCGTACGGAAATTATATACAGCTGATTCCAACCTTTTTGTTCGGCTCCTGGTTCGGGCCGGGCGCGGAACCACCCGGGCTCCTGCTTCCCAATCCGGGCACAAAGGCCCTCACCCGCTGCGCCGTCCTGACCCATAGTGGGAGAGAGGCCTTCTGCTCCCTCCTCCCGGCTTTCCGGTGCCCTGCCGGGAGGAGGCTTAGCGCGGCCGATGTCTCACGTGGAAAGCCTTGGCGATGAGCATTTTTGAGGACAGGGTCGACGCCGGGCGGCAGCTGGGGCGGCAACTCCGGCAACTACGCGGACAGGACATCGTAGTCCTGGGGTTGCCCCGTGGCGGGGTCCCCGTCGCCTTCGAGGTGGCGGCTGCCCTGGACGCCCCCTTGGACGTAATTGTGGTCAGGAAGCTGGGACTGCCGTACCAACCTGAACTCGCCATGGGCGCCATCGGCGAGGGCGGGACGCGGGTGTTGGAAGAGCGCGTACTCGCGCAATCCCAGGTGTCCGAGAGTGAGCTGCAGGCTGTCGAAGTGCACGAACGGGCCGTCCTGGAGAGCCGGGTTGCCCAGTTCCGGAAAGGGCGGACGCGGCGGGACCTCACCGGCCGCATCGCAGTGATCGTGGATGATGGAATCGCCACCGGATCGACCGCCCGGGTCGCGTGCCGGATCGCCCGGAGGCTCGGCGCCGCGCGGGTGGTTCTCGCGGTGCCGGTGGCCCCGGCCGACACCCTCGGGACCCTGACCGAGCCGGACGAAATCGTCTGCCTGGCGACGCCGCGGCACTTCGCCGCCGTGGGCTACCACTACCGTGATTTCTCGCCCACGGAGGACGACGAGGTGGTCCAGCTGCTCGACGCGGCCGCCAGGCGGCTGCAGGCCTCAGCCCCCTTGGCCCGTTGGGCGGATGACGACGGAATCGAACCGGATTTTGACGGGGAAGTCGAGATACCCTCCCGCGGCGTCCGCCTCCAGGGTCAGTTGCACCTCCCTGTTCCCACGCAGGGGGTTGTGCTGTTCGCCCATGGCAGCGGCAGCAGCCGGCACAGCCCCCGGAACAGGTTCGTGGCCGGTGTGCTCCAGCAGGCGGGTCTGGGCACCCTGCTGCTGGACCTGCTGACGCCGGGGGAGGAACACAACCGCGCGAATGTTTTCGACATCGAACTGCTGGCCCGTAGGCTGTCCGCCGCGACGGAGTGGCTGGCCACCAGGGAAGACACCGCTTCCTGCAGTGCCGGCTATCTTGGTGCGAGCACGGGCGCCGGGGCCGCACTGTGGGCCGCCTCCGAACCTGTGGCCAGGGTCGCGGCCGTCGTCTCCCGCGGCGGGCGGCCGGACCTGGCCGGGCCGCGGCTTTCAGCCGTGAGGTCGCCGAGCCTCCTGATCGTGGGAAGCCTGGACTATGAGGTGCTGGAGCTGAACCGGAAGGCGAAGTCAATGATGCGCTGCCCCAACCAGCTGGCCGTGGTGCAGGGCGCTACCCATCTTTTTGAAGAACCGGGCACGCTGGCCGCCGCCGCCATCCTCGCCCGGGACTGGTTCATCAGATATCTCCTACCTGACGAGGAAACCCCAACGCACGCGTAGGGTCCCCCGGCCGTTGCCCCGGACGCCGGGCCGGTGAGGCTGCGCGGAGGCGCGGACCGTTCTAGGGTGGAACAGACCACCACCCAGAGGAGACCCTGATGAGAATTGCTGTTACCGGAGGAAGCGGAAAGCTGGGCCGGAGCGTAGTCCGCCGGCTGCGCGAAGACGGCCATGAGGTCACCAACCTGGACCGTACCGGGGTGCGCGGCCCGGGCTTCGCCGAGGTGGACCTGCGCAACTACGGCCAGGTCGTGGATGTGTTCCTGGGGCTGGAGGACCGGTCCACGGGCTTCGACGCCGTCGTGCATCTGGCCGCGATTCCTGCTCCCGGGCTTGCGCCGGACGCCGCCACCTTCGAGAACAACATGCAGGCCACCTACAACGTGTTCCAGGCCGCGCGCCGGGCCGGGATCAAGAAAATCGTCTACGCCTCCAGCGAGACGGTCCTGGGACTGCCGTTCGACGTCGACCCTCCGTATCTTCCGGTCGACGAGGAATACCCGGCCCGGCCGGAAAGCACGTACTCGCTGGTCAAGCACCTCGAGGAGCAAATGGCGATCCAGCTGACCCGCTGGGACCCGGACCTGAGCATCACGGGTCTGCGCTTCTCCAACGTCATGGACCCGGAAGACTACGAGGAATTTCCCTCTTTCGACTCCGACGCAACACTGCGCAAGTGGAACCTCTGGGGCTACATCGACGGCCGCGACGGCGCCCAGGCCGTGGCCCTCGCCCTGGAGCACGCCGGCCCCGGCTTCGAGGCGTTCATCATCGCTAACGGGGACACCGTGATGGGCCGGTCAAGCGCCAGCCTCGCCGCCGAAGTTTTCCCGGACGTGAAAGTGGTCAAGGACCTGGGCGAGCACGAAACCATGCTCTCGATCGACAAGGCGAAGCGGGTGCTGGGCTTTGCCCCGCAACACAGCTGGCGGAATTACCACCCGCTCCGCACCACCCCCACGGAAGACTGACCCACGGTGTGAGCGCCTCGCAGGTGGCGCTGGCCTGGCTGGCGGACCAGCCTGCCGTGACCTCCGTCATCCTGGGTGCCCGCACCACGGACCAGCTCGCCGATAATCTTGCCGCGGCGGAGCTCCGGCTCAGCGAGGGCGAGTTGATGCGGCTGACTGAGGTTCCCGACGGCCCCGCGTAGGGGTATACCCCTACGGGCCGCTCGCCCAGGAACAGCGCAGCCGGAAGCTTGAAGGCGGCCGCTGACTGGTAGGGCGCCTGCCGCGCCGGCGTGTCACGCCGTCGCGATCCCAATGGCAGCGCTGACAGTGGCCGCCGCCGGGGCCGGCACTGCTGCCAGCTCCGCCGGGTGGTGGCTGGACCAGATGTCACCCATTTCCTCGGTGGACTGCTCCACGATCCGGCTCATGGCGGCATGCGCAGCGTGTGACTCGCTGCGCTGGATGGCGCTGGCCACGTCCACGTGCAGCTGAAGGGCCTCGTGGTCCGGAAGCTGCGGCATCAGGCCGTGCTCGGTACGCCCGGTCAGCACCTCGGCGACGAGGTTGTGCAGCTGGGAAAACATTGGGTTGCCGGAGGCCCGGAGCACCGCGGCATGGAACTCAATGTCCAGCCGGAGAAATTCGTCCCGGTCGCCCCGCTGGCCGGCCGACCACAGCCGCGCGGCCTGGGACACCAGGTCGCTGCCTTCGTCCCATGAGGCGCGCTCGGCGGCGAGCCGGGCTGCCTGCGGTTCGATCGCCCCGCGGAGTTCGTTGAGAGCCCGCAACTGCTCCAGCCGCCTGGAGGAGGCGAGGCGCCAGCGGATGACCTGCGGGTCGTAGAGGTTCCAGCATTCTTCCGGCTGTACCACCGTCCCCAACCGCCGTCGTGATTCCAGCATGCCTTTGGAGGACAGGACCCGGGTTGCCTCCCGGACCACGGAGCGGGACACGCCGTGCTGCGCCTCGAGCTCGTCCAGGCGCAGGATCGAGCTGGGTGCCAGGGCGCCCCCAGCGATGGCGAGCCCCAAGTTCTCGACCAGCACGGAATGCAAGTCAGCTGAGGACGCCACCTTTGGGGTTTTCATAAACAAATCATACGGGTGGGCGCAAGGGTCTTGTTTAAGTCTGCCTTATTTCTCTATGATCGCTCTCAGAGCAGATGTAAAGATGCATGTGCGGATGGCTGGGCGTAGACCGCCGGCCCTGAATCAAGGGAGTCGTAATGAAGCGACGTTCAATTGTGAAGTACGCGGCCGTCGCCGCGGCCTTGTCACTCGGGCTCACCGCCTGTAGCGGCGGCAGCGGCAGCAACGATGCCAAGACCGCAGGCACCGTCCGGGTCACGCTGGCCAACCACGTGTGGACCGAAGGCATCAAGGCAGCCATCCCGGAATTTGAGAAGTCCAGCGGCCTCAAGGTCGAGCTGACCCAGCTCGGCGAAGACCAGCTTTCGGATCAGTACAACGTCAAGCTCAACGCCGGCAGCGACGAGATCGACGTGATGATGTACCGCCCGCTGCAGGAGGGCAAGGCGTTCGCGAAGAACGGCTACCTCGCGGACCTGACGTCCAAGGTGTCCTCGGACGCCACCTG
The DNA here is from genome assembly GCF_947090775.1 of Pseudarthrobacter sp. MM222. Classification (NCBI taxonomy): domain Bacteria; kingdom Bacillati; phylum Actinomycetota; class Actinomycetes; order Micrococcales; family Micrococcaceae; genus Pseudarthrobacter; species Pseudarthrobacter sp. MM222. Next base: position 3,630,180 of record NZ_OX352321.1, on the reverse strand, counting down.
GGACTGGAAGGACTACCAAGAGGGCCCGGTCAAGGCCACCACCGCTGACGGCAAGGTCGTGGGTGTCCCGATCATCACCGAACGCGAGGTGCTCTACTACCGCAAGGACCTGCTGCAGGCCGCGGGCCTCGAGGTTCCCAAGACCATGGAAGAGCTCGAGGCCGCCGCCAAGGCCATCAAGGCTTCCTCGCCGGATACCGCAGGCTTCGTGGCCCGTACCGGCAAGTCCGCCGCAGTCACCCAGTTCTCCAGCTTCCTGTACAGCTTCGGTGGCGACTTCACCGACTCCAGCGGCAAGTCCGCCGTCAACACAGACGCTGCCAAGAAGGCCTACGCGTACTACGGCGGCCTGATCCGCAACTACGGGCCCGCCAACGTCAGCACCGACATGAGCTGGCCCGAGGCGATGGCAATCTTCACCCAGGGCAAGGCCGCGTTCTACACCGAAGCCGACTCGCTCTACAAGAACGCCACCGACCCGGCCAAGTCCAAGGTCGCTGACACGGTCGGTTTCGCGGCCCTGCCCGCCGGCCCCGCTGGTTCCAAGCCGTACAACATCCCGTCCTGGGGCCTGGCCGTGAACCAGGCTTCGGGCAACCAGGACAACGCCTGGAAGTTCATCCAGTGGGCCACGAGCAAGGAACGCACCCTGGCCGCGCAGAAGGCCGGTGTCCCCGGACCCCGCGCCTCCGTCTGGTCCGATGCCGAGGGAACGTCCACCTACCCGAAGGATCTGGCTGAGGCCATCGCCGCCAGCGCCAAGAACGGCGTCGGCCACGACCGTCCCGAGGTTGTCACGGTAGGCAAGGCCCGCGAAATCGTGGGCGGCCCGATCGTTGCCACCATCACCGGCGCCGACTCGTCCGCCGCTGCTGACACGGCCCACGAGGACTTCCAGAAGTTCCTGGACACCGAAAAGAAATAGCGCCCCTGCGCGCTACGCGCCGGAGTGCACCACAGCCCGGCGGGAAGGCAGTCCTGCTACCGTCCCGCCGGGCCCGCTCTTCACTTCACCCCCAACTCCTTAGGTGAACCATGTCTGTACTGAACCCTCCCCGTAGCGCGCCTGCCCGCAGCGCCGGCCGCCCTCCCGGTGCGCGCGAGAACTTCTCCGCCTGGGCCAACCGGCACCGCAAGTGGCTCTTCGCCGCCCCCGCAATGATCTTCGTCGGGATCCTGATCATCTTCCCGCTGGCCTGGACCCTCTACCTGAGCCTCACCGACTCGCAGGGCTCCGTCCGTGCCGCCTCCGAGTTCATCGGGCTGCAGAACTACCTCACGGTCCTGTCCGACGTCGACCGCTTCTGGCCCGCCGTCGGCCGCACACTGACCTTCACCGGCGTCGCGCTTGTCTGCGAAGTCGTTCTCGGCATGTGCATCGCACTGCTGCTGTGGCGCCCCTTCCGCGGCGAAAAGTGGGTCCGGGTGGCCATCCTCCTGCCGCTCGTCGCAACTCCGGTGGCCGTCGGCATGATGTGGCGGCTGATCTTCGATCCCAACATTGGCTTCGCCAACCAGCTGCTCGGCATGATCGGCATCCCGGCCCAGCCGTGGCTTTCCGGCCAGGACACGGCGCTGGGCACCACAATCTTCATGGACGTGTGGCAGTGGACCCCGATGGTGGTGCTAATCCTGCTCGCCGGCCTGACTTCCCTCTCCGAGGAACCCGATGAGGCGGCCCGAATGGACGGCGCCAACTCCTTCCAGCGCTTCTTCTACATCACCCTGCCGCTCATGATGCCGACCGTGATCGTGGCCATCCTGCTCCGGGGCATCGACGCCCTGAAGACCTTTGACATCCTCTACGCCACCAAGGGCAAGGGCGGCGGTTCCTTCCACGAGGTGGAGACCCTCAACGTCTACGCCTACGGATTGAGCTTCGACTACAACCAGTACGGGCTGTCCTCCGCGGTGCTGATCCTGTTCTTCATGATCATCATCGGCTCGATGTGGCTGCTGACCATGCGCAAGAAAGCGGTAAGCAAATGACCGTACTGAACCAAAACACCGAATCCCAGACCGGCTCCGCCGCAGGGACCCCCCCGGCCCGCCGCCGCCGGAAGCCCCTGGCCACCCGCGCGTACAAGGTCTTCCGCGTTGTGGCCCTGATCGCCGTCGTGCTGTTCCTGATCGCTCCGCTGTTCTGGATGCTGCTGGCGTCCTTCAAGACCAACGTGGACATCTACGACACCGGCAAGGCGCTGCTCTTCACGCCCACCGCCGAGAACTACGCCAACGTACTGCAGCGCAACAACTACTTCATCTTCATCTTCAACAGCTTCTGGGTCGCCTTCGTCTCCACGGCGCTTTCCCTGGTCCTGGGCGTCCCAGCGGCCTACGCGATGAGCCGCTTCACGATGCACCGCTCGGCCCTCGTGGTCCTGATGGCCCGCGTCATCCCCGGCGTCTCACTGCTGGTGCCCTGGTACTACGTGTTCTCCAACCTGCGGATGGTCGGCGGCTTCGAGGTGCTGATCCTCAGCCACATGTTCGTGGCGCTGCCGCTGATCGTCTACATCATGATGAGCTACTTCGATTCGATGCCGCTGGAGCTCGAGGAATCAGCCCAAGTGGACGGGCTCACTCCGATCGGAGCCTTCCGCCGTATCACGCTGCCGCTCTCGGTCGCCGGCATCGCCACCGCCGCCATCCTGTCCTTCATCTTCTCGTGGAACAACTTCATGTTCGCCCTGGTGCTCTCCGGCTCCAAGACGAAGACCTTGCCGGTCGCGATCTTCGACTTCGTCTCCTACGCCAGCATCGACTGGGGCGGACTGATGGCGGCCGCCACCGTGGTCACCATCCCGATCATGATCATTGCGCTCTTCACGCAGAAGTACATCGTCTCCGGCATGACCGCCGGGGCGACCAAAGGCTAGGCAACCCATGACACTCATCAGCAGGATCGAAACGTTCCTCGTCGCACCGCGGTGGCTCTTCGTCCGCATCGAGACCGAGAGCGGAATTGTCGGCTGGGGCGAGGCAACGTGCGAGGGCCGCAGCGAAACCGTGCGCACCGCCGTCGAACAGCTCTCCGAGGTGCTCATCGGCAACGATGCGCTCCGGATCGAGGACCACTGGCAGGTCATGACCAAGGGCTCCTTTTACCGCGGCGGCCCCATCTTGGCTAGTGCCGTCTCGGGCCTGGACCAGGCCCTCTGGGACATCGCGGGCAAGCACTTCAACACCCCCGTGCACCAGCTCCTGGGCGGCCACGTCCGGGACCGGATCCGGATGTACGGCTGGGTGGGCGGAGACGAACCGAACGAAGTCGCCGACCAGATCAGCGCCCAGCTGGAGGTCGGCCTCACCGCCGTCAAGATGAACGCCAGCGGCCGGATGAGCCCCATCGCCTCCGTGGCCGAGCTCGACGGCGTCGTCCGCCGGGTGGCCGCCGCCCGCGAGGTCCTCGGCGAGCACCGGGACGTCGCGGTCGACTTCCACGGCCGCTTCAGCCTGGCCAACGCCCGCCGGGTGGCGCCGCTGCTGGAGCCGTACCGGCCCTTCTTCCTCGAAGAGCCCGTGGTTCCGGAGAACACGCACCTGCTGCGCGAGTTCACCTCCTCGACGACGACGCCGGTCTCCACCGGTGAGCGGCTCTACAGCCGGCAGGAATTCCTGCCTGCGCTGCAGGCCGGCATCGCCGTGGCCCAGCCGGATCTCTCCCACGCCGGCGGCATCACCGAGGTCCGCAAGATTGCCTCGCTGGCCGAAATCTACGAGGTCCAGCTCGCCCCGCACTGCCCGCTGGGGCCGCTGGCCCTGGCCGCCTGCCTGCAGGTGGGCTTCGCGACGCCCAACTTCCTGATCCAGGAACAGAGCATCGGAATCCACTACAACAAGGGCGCCGAGGTCCTGGACTATGTGGTGGACAAGTCCCCGCTGAAGTTCGTGGACGGGCACATTGAACGGCTCACCGGCCCGGGCCTAGGCATCGAGATCGACGAGGCCGTGGTCCGTGCCGCGGACAAACGCGGGCATTCCTGGCGCGGCCCGGTCTGGCGCCAGCCCGACGGGGCCTTCGCAGAATGGTGAGCGTTGGAATCACGGGAACGGCGATGGACACCCCAATGAAAGAGAAGCCCAGCATGGAGAACACCCTGACCCCTGAGACGCTGCTGGCCGGGATACGGCAGACCCGTCTCGTGGCAATCGTGCGTGGCACCCGGGGATCGGCCGCGGCGAAGGCCGCCCTCGCCGCCATGGCGGAGGGCTTCCGCTACGTCGAGATCGCCCTCACCACGCCGGACGCCCTCGATGCCATCCGCGAGGTGCGGGCAGCAGCGCCCGCAGGGTGCTTCGTCGGCGCCGGCACGGTGCTCACCAAGCGGGACGTGGACAACGTCGCCGAGGCGGGCGGACAGTTCATGGTCACGCCGTCACTGGCGCCGTCCATCGAAGAATCGGCCAGCCGCGGCATCCCCGTCCTCGCCGGAGCCCTCACGCCGAGCGAGGCCCTCGAGGCCATGAACCGCGGCGCCACTGCCGTCAAGCTCTTCCCTGCCTCCATCGGCGGCCCGGGCTACCTCAAGGCGCTGCGCGATCCCTTCCCGGACATCCCGTTCATCGCGGTCGGCGGCGTCGGTCTCGACGAGGCGGCGGGCTACTGGGCAGTGGGTGCTATCGCCGTCGGGCTCGGCGGGCCGCTGTTCGGCGACGCCGGATCGGGCGGGGACCTTGCTCCGATGCGGGAGCGCGCCCGCAGCTTCGTTGCCCTGGCCTCCGAGTATGACCGCCGGGCCGCTGCGGAGAGCCTGCGGTGACTGCCGCCGTCGGGCTCGCTCCCGTTGACCTGCTGACCTTCGGCGAATCCATGGTCTCGCTGCGTTCCGCCGGGCCGCTGTCCGCCGGCGGGGCCCTAACCATGCACGTTGCCGGGGCCGAATCGAATGTCGCCGTGGGCGTCGCCCGGCTTGGGCACAGCGTCAGCTGGGCCGGTGTGGTGGGCGCCGACCCGCACGGTGAGTTCATCCTCCGCCAGCTTCGCGCCGAGGGCGTCGGGCTGCTGCACCGGCAGGACAGCACGCGCGGGACCGGTGTGATGTTCCTTGAACAGCGCACGGCCGATGTCACCCGCGCCTTCTATTACCGCTCCGGTTCCGCCGGCTCCACCCTGAGTCCGGAGGACGTGGACCGTGCCCTGCTTCCTGGGGCCCGTATCCTGCATCTGACCGGCATTACCGCCGCGCTCAGCCCCGAGTCGCGGAAAGCCGTGGAGTACGCCGCCGAGCGCGCCGCAGCAGACGGCACGGTGGTGTCACTGGACGTCAACTACCGCAGCAAGCTCTGGTCGCGGGACGAGGCGCGGAAGGTGCTCACGCCGCTCGTCCGGCACGCCAGCATCCTGATCGCCTCCGACGACGAGCTCGGCCTGGTGGCTTCCGCGCCGGCAGGCGGACGGGACCCCGACGCCGTTGAATCGGCGATGGCTGCCGAACTTCTTGGGCTTGGCGTAAGCGAAGTTGTCGTCAAGCGCGGCGCCGACGGTGCCGGCGCCTACACCGCCGACGGCCGGTGGGAGACACCCGCCGTGCCCGTCACCAGCATCGATACCGTGGGAGCCGGAGACGCCTTCACCGCAGGCTATCTGTCCGCCCTGCTCGACGGCGCCGACGTGGCGGGCCGCCTGCAGCGCGGCGCCCTCACGGGGGCCTTCGCCGTCAGCACCGCCGGGGACTGGGAAGGCCTGCCCGCCCGGGCGGAGCTCGCCCTGCTCGGAACCACCCCTGGCGGAACCACCCAACGCTAAGTACCGGCGGGCCGGCCTCCGGACCGTCCCAACCTCCCGACCAAGAAAGCCTGGAACGCTGTGAAAATCATTGCCGCGGAAGTCTTTGTGACCAGTCCCTCCCGTAATTTCGTGACGTTGCGGATCACCACCGAGGACGGGGTGACCGGGATCGGCGATGCGACGCTGAACGGGCGTGAGCTCGCGGTCGCGGCGTACCTGAAGGAGCACGTTGCGCAGTTGCTGATCGGGAAGGATCCGCATCGGATCGAGGACACCTGGCAGTTCCTGTACCGCAGTTCGTACTGGCGGCGGGGGCCGGTGACGATGGCCGCGATCGCCGCGGTGGACATGGCGCTGTGGGATATCAAGGGCAAGCTCGCGAACATGCCGGTGTATCAGCTGCTGGGCGGGGCGTCGCGGAACGGGTTGCGCGCGTACGGGCACGCCTCGGGCGCGGACCTGGAGTCGTTGTTCGATTCGGTCCGGGAGCACCTGGCGCTGGGGTACAAGTCGATCCGGATCCAGACCGCGGTGCCGGGGATCAAGGCCGTGTACGGGGTCGCGGCGCAGGCGCAGGCCTCGGGGGAGCGGTATGACTATGAGCCGGCCGGGCGGGGGGCGTTCCCGCTGGAGGAGGACTGGGACACCCGGGCGTACCTGCGGCACCTGCCGGGCGTGTTCGAGGCGGTCCGGAACGAGTTCGGCCCGGAGCTGCCGCTGCTCCATGACGGGCATCACCGGATGACGCCGATCCAGGCCGCGAAGCTGGGCAAGGCGCTGGAGCCGTATGACCTGTTCTGGCTGGAGGACTGCACCCCGGCGGAGAACCAGGAGGCGCTGCGGCTGGTCCGGCAGCACACCACCACGCCGCTGGCGATCGGGGAGATCTTCAATACCGTCTACGACTACCAGACGATCATCAAGGAACAGCTGATTGATTATGTCCGGGCCGCGTCGACGCACTTCGGCGGGATCAGCCCGCTGAAGAAGGTGATGGACTTCGCCGCGCAGTACCAGATCAAGTCAGGTTTCCACGGGCCGACGGATATTTCCCCGGTGGGGTTCGCCGCGCAGCTGCACGTGGGCCTGGCGATCCATAACTACGGGATCCAGGAGTACATGCAGCACTCGGACAAGACCAACGAGGTCTTCGAGCAGTCGATGACGTTCGTCGACGGCTACCTGCACCCCGGGGACAAGCCCGGCATCGGCGTCGAGTTCAACGAGGAGGCCGCCGCGGCCTACCCGTACCAGCAGGCCTACCTGCCCTACAACCGCCTCGTCGACGGCACCGTCCACGACTGGTAGCGGTCACTGGGGGCTCCGGGCACAAAAAGGTCCCGGGCGGCGAGTCTACGCTCAGCCGCCCGGGACCTGGCTTTGTTAAAATTCGATTCCTGCAGCGACGGCTAGTGAATCAGCTCCCGCGTCATGCCGAAGGGCACCTGGTCGGACAGTGCCGCCGTGTAGTGACCGGGCTTGTTCCGCGTGAGCAGAATGCCCTGGGTTCCAGTCTCCATCGCGAGCTCCTGCAGTCCGCGCACGGCGTCGTTAAGCCGTTCGTCGAGGATGTCCCGGCTGTCGACTTGAATCTCGATGCGGTCGGTAATTGTGGTCATTGCACTAACTTTCTTGGCGTACTTCTACTCGGCCCCAATGATTGAAGCGACAATAACGGTCTCTCCGGCGGCCGGTCAAATCACCACGCCGGCCCGGGCCGCAGCGGGAATCCGGCGGCGGCCCGCCTCCGGCGGCTGACCTGCAGTTCCATCGCGGAAGGCGTTCCGGTCGTGAGGGTGGTCACCCTTGCTCACGCTGGGCAGGATGAGAGGTGCTCATGGACAGCCAGAACGCCGCCGTCCGCTGCCCGGGCAAAGACGATCGTCTCCCGTTCATCGCTGGCAAATGTGCCGCCCGTGGAATCGGTTCGGACCGTCGTGGCCACCCGATGAGAAAACACCGCGGTGGTCCCCAGCAGCTGGATGTTCCGTTCGCTGCTGCGGCACTCCAGCACGCGCCACCCCGCAGCTACCCAGCCGTCCCAGAGCGCTCGGTAGGCCGACCGGGAACCAAGGCTTTCGGCCTCTGGATGGAAAATATACGTGGCATCAGGGCTGAACGCCGCGAAGTAGGTAACGGTGTCAGTGGCAGCGAAGGCGGCGACCAAGGAGTCCGCCGCAGCCTGGACCTCGTCGAGGCCGAGGTTGGGCCACTGCGGTGGCCGCACCGCGCGCTCCACCACCGGCCGGGCGACGGCGCGGACCGGCGCCCCGTCGGAGCCCGGGACATTGAGCGGAAACAGGAAGACTTCGACGGCGGCCCCGGAGTCCCGGGCCCGCTGGACCTGTTCCAGGCCGGTCAGGTTTTCCACGATGACGCACCCGCTTCCAGCCAGGATCTCGTGGGCCGGAAAGGCGCCACCGGCGGCCGGCACGCCGTCCTCAGCGCCCTCAGCAGGTCCACCGGAACTGGGGTCCACACTGAGGGCGTCCACGCCAACCGCGCGGTAGCCGCGGTCCACGATCAGTTGCGCCGCATCGGCGTCGAGCCACGGATGCTTCAAATACTCGTCCGAACCCCAGGCGGCGGCACTGCCGGTGTGCAGCAGGAGGATCTTCCCCGGTTCGCCGGAACCCGGCTCGCCGGAACCCGATTCGCCGGCGGCGACTGCGGAGGAGCCCTCGCACGCGAGCCCGGCGAGATGCGCGGCCGAAATGCGGCCGCCGAGGCCCACCCCGCGGACGTCCACCAGCTCGGCCAGCCCGCTGAAGCGGAACAGCGGCAGATCGTCCAGGGCGGGCCAGCCGTCGTGCACGTGCAGGGGAGCATCGGCATGGGTTCCGGAATGGGAGCCCAGGCTGAGCGAGAGCACATTGGCGCCGTCGGCTGCCACGCTCAGCGCCGGTGCAATCACCACCTCGGGATCCCCGGGGTAGACCGGCATCCCGGTATGGAGCGGAACGCTGAGATCGAACCAGGTCACGGCCGGGCCACCAGTTCAGAGTCTCGGTCCCCGGGCATCTCGAGGGCCGGCGCCCCGCCTGATGCGACTGGAACAGCAATGCCGGCGGCATCCAGGACCGGGGTGACCGGAGTGTCCTTGGATGGGACCCACCGGGGACCGGCGGCCGGGAACACCGCACGCGGCTCAGGGAAGATCCACAGCAGCCCAAGGTAGAGGACCGCCGCAAGCGCGAGTGACGCCGGCAGGCTGATGTCCACACCGCCACCGAGGTTCCCCAGCGGGCCCTGGAACTGACCGGGCATGTTGACCATGCTGAGGCCCACCGCCGCGCTGATCAGCCAGGCGCTCATGCCGCGCAGATTCCAGCCGTGGTTGAACCAGTAACGTCCTCCGGTCTGGCGGCGGTTGAAGACCTGCAGGGCATCGGCGTCGTACCAGCCCCGCCGGGTGATAAAACCGATGATCATGACCACCATCCAGGGCGCGGTGCAGGTGACAATCAGGGTGGCAAAGGTCGAAATGCTCTGCACCAGGTTGAAGGCGAAGCGCCCGAGGAAGATGAAGACGATAGCCAGGACGCCGATGATGAGGGTGGCCTGCACCCGGTTAAAACGCGGGAACACACTGCTGAAGTCCAGTCCCGTTCCATAGAGCGAGGTGGCGCCGGTGGACATGCCGCCGATCAGGGCGATGGCGCAGAGAGGCACGAAGTACCAGGCCGGGGAGACCGCCAGCAGCCCGCCAACATAGTTGGGCGCTGCCGGGTCCATGAACTCCGGCGCCTTCGCGGCGATGATGGACGCCGTCGCCAGACCGAAGACAAACGGCACGAGCGTGGCCAGCTGAGCGAGCAGCGCGGCGCCCATGACCCGGCGCTTGGGCGTGTCGGTGGGGATGTAGCGGGCCCAGTCGCCAAGGAACGCCCCGAAGGAGATCGGGTTGGACATGACAATCAGGGCAGCCCCGATGAAGGCCGGGATGAAGCCTGCGATGCCGACGCCGTCGAATCCGGTGCCGAAGGCGCCCTCGAAGTTCAGGTTGAGTTCGCCGGCGAAAGCGATGAAGCCCACGACGAAGAGCGCGGTGGCCGCCGTGACAGCAATTTTGTTGACGAGCAGCATGAACTTGAACCCGTAGATGCAGACAACCAGGACCATCCCGGCGAAAAGTCCGTAGGCGACCGCGAAGGAGCCCATGTCCTGCGGAAGGCCGACCAGCCGGTTCAGGCCACCCACCAGGGCATCGCCGGAACTCCAGACGGAGATGGAGAAGAAGGCCGTAGCCGTGAGGAGCGACAGGAAGGAGCCGACAATCCGGCCGTGCACGCCGAGGTGGGCGGAGGAGGACACGGCGTTGTTGGTTCCGTTTGTGGGGCCAAAGACGGCCATCGGCGCCAGCAGGAGGGCGCCGATCACGAGTCCCGTCACGGTTGCAGCCAGCCCCTGCCAGAACGACAGTCCGAACAGGATGGGAAAGGCGCCGAGGAAGGCTGTCGCAAAGGTGTTGGCACCGCCGAAGGAAACCCTGAACAGGTCAAAGGCGCTCGCATTGCGGTCCTTTTCCGGAATCCGCTCAATCCCGTAGGTCTCCACTTCGGTGACCTTGCCGCGGTTCCGTTCCCCGCGCGTTCCGGCCGGCTGTGCCTTGGCCATGTTGTTCTCCATCCTGGTCGCCGGTAGTTGCTCAGCGAGCATCATAAGTTGATTGGAAGGCTACATTGTGAACCGGCTCACAGCAAGGGGCGGGGATTCGGGCTTGTTGTTTTACGGAGGCGACGGCCGGGGCATTCCTGAGGGCCGGGAGCTTCAACGGGTGAAGCGCGGTAATCTTCAGCAAGGACGTCTACATCCCGATCAGAGGCGGAAACGGAACATGGCTGAGGAACAAACCCGGGAGTCCCCGGGCCGGTGGCGGGTATTCCATGACAAATTCGTCGTGGAAGAGCGCTTCATGAGTGAGGCCGCACGGAAGAATCTCTACCGGATTGCCCTGGGCCTGATGATCGTTGGAGCCGTGGTCTTTTTCGTCATTCTGGCCGGCGTTCTCGGGCGTGACGGAGTCAGCCAGGTCGATGAGCCAGTGCGGTCCTGGCTCCTGACCCTGCGCTCTGAGCCCCTGACGATCGTCATGATCGTCCTGGCGGTCATCTTCGGGCCGGTTGCCCTGCCGATCATCATCCTGGTGGTGACCGTTGCGTGGGGGCTGCTGGCCAAGCACGCCTGGCGCCCCCTGGTGCTCGCGGGCGCCATGCTGACCGGCGTGATCCTGGCGCAAGTCATCGGCCGGACGGTGGACCGCCAGCGTCCTCCGGTGGACCTGATGCTCTTCGGGGCAGACACCACGTTCGCGTTCCCCTCCGGCCATGTCCTCGGGGCCTGCGACTTCCTGCTCCTGACCACTTACCTCATCTTCTCTCGCCGGCGCAATCCGAAGACTGCCATCATCGGCTTCGCCGTGGCGGGGGTCGGGATCTTTCTTGCCGCGGTCAGCCGCCTCTATCTGGGGTACCACTGGACCTCCGATGCGCTGGCCTCACTGGCCATTTCCTTCGTGATACTGGGGGCTGTAATTGCCCTGGATACCTGGCGGACCGCACGGATTCCCGGCGAGCGCGTCACCGGAGTCCTCTCGAAGGCCGACACCAGCCAGGACTAGTCCGCCCTTGTCCGCCCTTGTCCGGACCGGCCGGCAATGCCACAGTGGTCCATGGCCACTGAAGACGATGTCCGCAGAGCCGCTCTTGCACTTCCGGGAGTAGTGGAGCGGCCGAGCTGGGGCAGGCCCGCGTGGTTCGCGGCCACCCTGATGGCCCGGATCTGGGACGACGGGGTGCTGACGGTCAAGACGGAGGAGCGCGAGGCGCTCGCCGGGACGGACCCTGAAACCTACTTCTGGACGCCGCACCATGACCGGTCGCCGCAGCTGGTCCTCGTCCGGTTGGACCGGATCGGCCTGGAAGAGCTCGGCGAGCTCCTGGATGAGTCGCACCGGCTCGCCGGCGGCAGGCTTCGGTAGCCGCTGCCCCGTTCCTGATCCGGCGCCGGATCAGGAAGCGGCGCCTGCGTCCTTGTCCAGGTTCCCGGGGCGGGCCCTCGCCCGGGCCCGTTTCAGTTCGGCCCGCAGCCGCGCGTTGGCCGCCTCCAGTTCCAGCACTTTCGCCACCCCCGCCAAATTGAGTCCCTCGTCGAGCAGGTCGCTGATCCGCCGGAGGACTGCAAGGTCCGCCTCGCTGTACTGGCGTGTCCCTCCCGCGGTACGGTCCGGCGTCAGGAGTCCCCGGCGCTCGTACAGCCGGATATTCTGCTGCCCCGTCCCGACGAGCTGGGCCACCACGGAGATCGCGTACAGGCCCATCTCCGCTCCGCGTCCGTCCATGGGTGCTCCTTCGGCTGGTGCAAAATTTCCTGTTGCATCAGTTTTGCACCAGTGCTATAAAAAATCTATATCCACCAACACAGAAAATCTGGTGGGTGGATGCAGGAAAGAATCTGGATTCTAGTCAGAAGGAGTGGATCATGATGTTGATGCGTACGGACCCGTTCCGGGAACTCGACCGGCTCACCCAGCAGGTCTTCGGGACGGCCGCACGGCCCGCTGCCATGCCGATGGACGCCTGGCAGGAGGACGGGGAGTTCGTCGTCGCTTTCGATCTTCCGGGCGTCAACGTTGACACGGTTGATCTTGATATTGAGCGCAATGTCCTCACGGTCCGGGCCGAGCGGCGTGATCCGACGCAGCCCAATATTGAGCTGATAGCGTCGGAGCGGCCGCGCGGCGTCTTCAGCCGCCAGCTGATCCTGGGCGACACCCTGGACACGGAGAAGGTCAAGGCCACGTATGCCGACGGCGTGCTGACGCTCCGCATCCCGGTGCTGGAGAAGGCGAAGCCGCGCAAGATCGAGATCGCGCACACTCAGGACAAGCTGCAGGAGATCGGGAAGTAGGGGGTAACTGCGGCCGGACCGGCAGCCTTTAGGCTCCGGCCCGGCCGCCCTCACACCCGCTCACCTGACCCTGCCGGAGAACAACCGGATTGATGGTGGACCCATGAACGCCGATCCTCGAGGTTACTACGCGGCCCTGCACCTGACGCCGGCCGCGACGCAAGCGGACATCCAGCGGGCTTTCCGCGCGCTGATCCGGCTGCACCACCCCGACGTCGGACCAACAGGTCCCGGTGAGGAGGGCCGAGGGGCGGACGTGGGCAATATCCTGGCCGCCTTTGGCGTGCTGCGCAACCCGTTGACCCGGGCCGAGTACGACCGGAACGGGCAGGCTCCGGGCGCAGGCGCAGGCAGCGGCCCCACCGCGGCTGCACCGAGGGACATCCCGGTGCGCCACCACGGGGGACGCGGCCCGGCATTGCGCATCACGCCGGTCCGGTGGGAACGGGGCCCCTGGGAGGGGCGCAGCTAGCCAGGCAAACAGCAGAAGGGAAGGAGGAATGCCATGAGCGCATGGCGCCGCTACGATTCGCATCTGATGCCGGTCTTCCACGAACGGTTCGAGGAACGATGGGGGAAGGGCACGGCTCCATTTCTTGACCCGGAAGCGCATGAGGCCCCGCTTCCGCGGGCCCAGTGGATCAACATCGAGACGGGTGCGGCGCTTGCAGTGGTCCCGATTTGGGCCGACGACGACAGCCAGCATCGCTCGTTCGGCGTGTTCTACCTCCCGCCGGCCGGCGACATCTGGGTCCTGCGCCCGGGCTACACCGAATACCTGGAACCGTCCGCAGATGAAGCCCAGCAGCTGCTCTCCCTCCGGAACGATGCCTTCAAAAAGGCCGTGGCCCATGCCAAAGAATTCCTCTACGGTCCGGAAAGCTCCACGTACTAGTCTGGGGTACTGACAGCGCACCGCAGGGACCGGGCGGTGCGTGGCATGAACGGCCGGGTCGTTCTAAGATCAAGCCACCAATTGAGCAACTATCTGGGAGACTCCACCGATGAAAGCCTCCGCCAAAGAGCTGGCCGCCCTGCTTCCGCCCCGCTTCACTCTGGGCGTGGCCACCGCCGCTTTCCAGATCGAAGGCGCGCTGGACGAGGACGGACGCGGGCCCTCGGGCTGGGACGTGTTCGCGGCCAAACCGGGATCGATCGTTGACGACCACAGCCCTGCCGTCGCGTGCGACCACTACCACCGGATGCCCGAGGACGTGGCTCTGATGAAGGAACTCGGGGTCGATTCCTATCGCTTCTCCTTCTCCTGGTCCCGCATCCAGCCTGGTGGCAGCGGGCCGGTGAACCCGGCCGGACTGGATTTCTACGACCGCCTGATCGACCTGCTGCTGGACAACGGGATCTCGCCAATGGCCACGCTGTACCACTGGGACACGCCTCTGGAGCTGGACCAGGCAGGCGGGTGGATGAACCGGGATACGGCCTTCCGGCTCGGCGAGTTCGCGGCCATCGCAGCGGCCGCTTACGGGGACCGGGTGACGCGTTGGGTCACGGTCAACGAACCCGCCACGGTGAGCACCAACGGCTACATGCTGGGCATGCACGCACCTGGCGAGACGCTTCTGCTGAAGGCGCTCCCAAGCGTCCATCACCAACTGCTGGGTCACGGACTGTCAGTGCAGGCGCTCCGCGCCGCCAACGTTCCGGGCGAAATCGGCATCACCAACGTCTATTCGCCGATGGTGCCGGCCACGGGCAACCCGCTGGACAAGATCAGTGCCGGCCTGATGGACTTGGCCCAGAACCGGATTTATGCGGACCCGGTCCTGCTGGGAAAGTATCCGGACCCGATCCGGGCAGCAACGTTTTTCTCGTCCTTCAGCCCGTCCAGCGAGGACATGGCGCTCATCTCCCAGCCGCTGGACTTCTACGGGCTGAATTACTACATGCCCACCCGCGTAGCCTCCGGTCCGGGCGACGGCCCGGTGCCCGAGGGCATGGCCGCTGCCATGGGCGATGACCTGAGTGGCACCGGCACCGGCGCTCCGTTCCACATTGCCACCTTCCCGGACACCGAGACCACTGCCTACGGATGGCCGATCAAGCCGGAATACATGTCCGTGGCGCTGGCGGAAATGAGCGAACGCTACCCGGACCTGCCGCCGGTCTTCATCACCGAGGGTGGGGCGAGTTTCGAGGACCTCGAGATCCGGGACGCAGAGGGCCGGCTCATCGTCCCGGATGAACGGCGCGTGCGCTACCTGGCGGATCACATCGCCACCGCCGTAGAAGCCACTTCGCCGGGCGGGCCGGCCGAGAATATCGATCTGCGCGGCTACTACGTCTGGTCCTTGTTGGACAACTTCGAATGGTCCGGCGGCTACAGGCAGCAGTTCGGCCTGCTACACGTGGACCGGGAGTCCCAGGTACGCACGCCCAAGGCCTCCTTCTACTGGCTCCAGGAACTGCTCGCGGCCAGGCATAACGATGCCGCCCCGGAGGCACGCACCGGAGCGGCACTTCCCGAACTGCCCGACGCCGATGAGTCGACGGGCTCGCCCGACGTCAACCCCCAGCCGGTCGGCTGAGGCAGCGGCGCCGTCGGACCGCCCCAGCCGGCGGGCGGGGACCATGGCGCGGCCTAGAGAACGTTCAGTTCCCGCAGGCCTTTGGCCAGACCGGCGCCGTCGGGGGAGTAGAACCACGGAACGGACGAACCGGTGTGGTCGCCGGACTCGGAGTGTCCACCGGCCAGCACCGATTCGCCGGCGGATAGCTGGCGGATGCCGA
The DNA here is from genome assembly GCF_947090775.1 of Pseudarthrobacter sp. MM222. Classification (NCBI taxonomy): domain Bacteria; kingdom Bacillati; phylum Actinomycetota; class Actinomycetes; order Micrococcales; family Micrococcaceae; genus Pseudarthrobacter; species Pseudarthrobacter sp. MM222. Next base: position 3,614,792 of record NZ_OX352321.1, on the reverse strand, counting down.
TGGCGGCCACACGGTCACCGTGCTGCTGGGCGAAGTGCGAGTAGATCGCCTCGTCGTGCTGGCCGTTATCCCCGAAAAGCAGCCAGCGCATGTTCGGGAACTCTTCCGCCAGCAGTTCCAGGTTCCGGCGCTTGTGTTCCTGGCCGCTGCGGAACCAGCGGTCGTTGGTCAGGCCCCAGTCGGTGAGGAGCAGGGCGCCAGGCGGGTACATGTTGCGGGTGATGAAGCGGGCCAGGGTGGGAGCCGCATTCCACGGTCCGGTGGAAAGGTAGATCACCGGCGCCTCCGGATGCTTCACCAGGAGGCGGTCCAGCAGCACCGCCATGCCGGGCGTCGCCATCCGGGCACGTTCGCTCAGGACGAAGGTGTTCCACAGCGCGAGGAACGGCCGGGGGAGCGCGGTGACCATGATCGTGTCGTCGATATCCGAGACGATTCCCAGCTCGGTGTCCGGGGAAATGACGAAGATCTGCGACTTCACCGGTTCGGTCCCCTCGGCGCGCAGCTCCGCCGTGTGCCAGCCGGGAGAGAGGGACACCTGCACGACCGTATCCACGAGCCCGCCGCGGTCCGCGTGCACCCGGGCGGTGACGCCGCCGATTTCGATTTCGACGTCGGTGAACTGGATCGGCACGCTGGTGAACGCCCGCCAGCCCCGGACGTTCTGGTTGCCGTTCTGAGCTGCCTGCTCCGCCGGGCTGCCGGGCTTCGGCTTGCTCGTGAGCACCACCCGCCCGAGCACACGGACCCAGCTGGTGGAACCGTAGCCCTGGTAGGCGATGGTCTGCGGAATGAAGTTCCAGCGCCTGGCCGCCTTCAGCCGCAGCCCGTTGACGGTGTCCGAAAACCGGTGGGCGAACCGGAAGACCTTGTTGCCGGAGACCGATGGCTGCTGGGGTGAGTGCTGTGACGCCAATTCCATGCCTCCACTCTCCCACAGCCGCCAGCTATTCGAACGGACTGTGTCCCGCGGAACCGCCGGGTTCAGGCCCCATCCAGCAGCCAGCGCAGCGTGAGGGCGTTGCGCACGGCGTTACCGCCGCCGTCGTTGTTGAAATACACAAAGACGTCCTTTCCGGCGGCCCGCCATTCCCTGATCCGGTCAGCCCACCAGCGCAGTTCGTCGTCCGAATACGACCCACCATAGAGGTACTGGTGATCCGGGCCGTGCAGCCGGACGTACACGAACGGTGCTGTGGCGCGGAGGATGCAGGGAAGCCCGGCGCCGCTCATGACGCAATACGCGGCCCCGTGCCGTTCCAGCAGCGCATAGACCTCGGGGTGGTCCCAGCTGGGGTGGCGGAACTCGACGCTGACGCGGATCCACTCCGGCAGCGCGGCGAGAAAATAGTCCAGGCGGGCGTCGTCGCGCGCGAAACCCGGCGGCAGCTGGACCAGCAGCACGGCCCGCTTGTCGCCCAACTCGTGCCAGCACTTGGCGATCCGCTCCACCCAGACCTCGGGGGAGTGGAGCTTCTTGGCGTGGGTCAAACCGCGCGGGGCCTTCACCGATAAGAGGAATCCGGCCGGCAGCCGGCGGCGCCAGCTCGCGAAGGAAACGTCCCGCGGCCAGCGGTAGAAGCTGGCGTTCAGTTCCACCGTCGTGAACCGGGCCGCATAGTGCGCCAGCCGGTCCCGCGCAGGCATCCCCGGCGGGTAGAGCACGTTTTCCCAATGGTCGTAGCTCCACCCGGAAGTGCCGATCTGCAGTGTCACCTGTGGCAGCCTCCGTTCCCATACCCTCCCTGGATCCTAGTCCGGGAGCAAGGGGTGTGGCACTGTATGTCCCATGGCCCTCATCGAGGATTATGCAATGGTCGGAGATCTGCACACCGCAGCGCTGATCAGCACCGAAGGCTCCATCGACTGGTTGTGCCTGCCGCGATTCGACTCGCCGGCCTGCTTCAACGCCCTTGTTGACACCCCAGAGGCAGGGCGCTGGCTCCTGGCGCCGGAGGGCGGCGGCGAATGCACCCGACGGCACTACCGCAAGGGCACGCTCATCCTGGAAACCGAGTGGGAGACCCCCACCGGCAAGGTCAGGGTCATCGACTTCATGCCGCCGCGCGACGGGGTCGCGGACATCGTGCGGATCGTGGTGGGGGTCCGCGGTGCTGTCCGGATGCGCGGCGAGCTGGCCCTGCGTTTCGACTACGGGCACATCGTCCCCTGGGTTCGCCACGACAAACACGGGATCCACGCCGTCGCCGGACCCGACGCCGCCTACCTCGTGACCGACGCGCCACTACGGGGCGAGCGGATGCACACGATCAGCGATTTCACCGTCGAGGCCGGGGAGCGGGTGCCGTTCGTGCTGACCTGGACGCCGAGCCACCTGTACCGCCCTCGCGCCGTGGACCCCGAGAAGGTCCTCGCCGCCACCGAGTCCTTCTGGCAGGAGTGGTCCGCCAAATGCACCGTCACCGGCCCCTACCGTAAGGCCGTCCAGCGCTCGCTGATCATCCTGAAGGCCCTGACGTTCGCTCCCACCGGCGGGATCGTGGCCGCGGTGACAACCTCGCTGCCGGAGGACCTGGGGGGCGCCCGCAATTGGGACTACCGCTTCTGCTGGCTCCGCGACGCCACCCTGACGCTCCAGGCGCTGCTGGCCGCCGGCTACACGGAGGAGGCAGCCTCGTGGCGTGACTGGCTGCTCCGGGCCGTGGCCGGAGACCCCGCGGACCTCCAGATCATGTACGGCATCCACGGCGAGCGCAGGCTGCCGGAGATGGAACTTCCCTGGTTGCGGGGCTACGAGGGCTCGTATCCGGTGCGGATTGGAAACGGCGCGGCCGGGCAGCTCCAGCTGGATGTCTGGGGCGAGGTTCTGGACTGCCTGTCGCTGACGAGGAACTCGCTGCTGGAACACACGGACGAATCCTGGGACGTGCAGGTGGCGCTGATGGAGCATCTCGAAAAGGCCTGGACCTGGCCGGACAACGGACTCTGGGAGATGCGCGGCCCCAGACGCCACTTCACCCATTCGAAGGTCATGGCCTGGGTCGCGGCAGACCGGATGGTCAAGGGCGTCCGGGACTTTGGTCTGGCCGGTCCGGCTGACCGGTGGGAGGAACTCCGCGACACCATCCGCGCCGAGGTGATGGAGAAAGGCTTCGACGCCGAACGCAACACGTTCGTGCAGTCCTACGGAAGCCCGGAACTGGACGCCAGCCTGCTGCTCATCCCCCGGGTGGGATTCCTGCCGCCGAATGACCCGCGGGTGATCGGAACGATCGAGGCGGTCCAGCGCGAACTCACGCATGACGGTTTCCTGCGCCGTTACAAGCCAGCGGAAGCCGACGACGGCCTGCCGGGTGGGGAGGGAGTTTTTCTTGCGTGTTCGTTCTGGTTGGTCGAGGCCCTGCTGGGGGCCGGCCGGCATCACGAGGCCAGGAAGCTGTTCGAGCGGCTGCTGGCGCTGCGCAACGACGTCGGGCTCCTTAGCGAGGAATGGAGCGTGGAGGACGGCCGGCAGCTGGGGAACACCCCGCAGGCGTTCAGCCACTTCGCCCTCGTGCTGAGTGCCCTCGAACTGCATGAAGACGCCGTGCACCGCAGCGACACCCCGCTCCCGGGCGGCTGAATCCCGGCTTCCCCGAACCCGTAGCCTGTGCCGCCCGGTTGTGGCACTCTTTGCCGTATCAAACCGGCAACGACCACGAAGGAGAGTGCCATGTTCACGGCGAAGGATGCGTTTTCGAGCTTCAGTGTTGATGACCTGGAAAAGGCCAAGCAGTTCTACGGCGTGACCCTCGGGCTGACCGCCGAGGAAAACGCCATGGGCGTTCTCGATGTCCGGCTGCCCTCGGGCCCGCGGGTGATGATCTATCCGAAGGACAACCACGAACCGGCTTCGTTCACCGTCCTGAACTTGGTTGTCCAGGATGTCGAGCAGGCGGTCGACGAGCTCAACGGGCTCGGTGTGAAGACCAAGATCTACGATGATCCCGAGCTGCCTACCGACAGCAAGGGGATCATGGTGGGAGAGGGGCCCCGGATTGCCTGGTTCAAGGACCCCGCCGGGAATGTCCTCTCCGTGATCCAGAGCTAGCGCTTCGCCGTCCACTTGGCCAGGGCGGCGGGCAACTGGTGGGCATCCACGCGCGTCAATAAGTATACTTACTAATATCCCCGCGTGGGGAGGAGGATTAAGGAGTATGCGATGGCTGGATGTTTCGAAATCGTGGACGCGCCCGACGGCGGATACCGGATTCGGATGCTGGACGGAGCCGGGCACCTGATGGCGGTCTCGGTCACGTTCCCCACCAAGCGCGCCGCCGTTGCCGGTGTGGCACAGGCCCGCGAGATCGCCGGAACGGGCCTGATCAGGGACAGCAGCACTGGCGGCCAGTCCGCGGTGAAGGCCCCGTTTCCCCGGATGGTTCGGAGGGCTTCAGGCGGAACCAGCCGCGGCACCCCGCTGAGCGGTGGGGCGCTCGCGGCCGGAAAGAGGGCACGTGCACACTACTGATCCAGCCGAAAACGGCCAGCCGGAGCATGGGGGCCAGTGCAGAGCCGCGGTATTGTTCGACGTCGACGGCACCCTGGTCGATTCGTCCTATATCCATACCTTGGCTTGGTGGCAGGCCTTCCGGCAGGCGGGCTACGACGTTCCGATGGCCCACATTCACCGCTCAGTGGGGATGGGCGGGGATCGGATCCTCGACAGCCTGCTCCCATCCGACCGGGATGCCTCCGAGGACAGCACCATCATGACCTCGCACGCAGCCGTGTTCTCCACCTTCTGGCCTGCCCTGCGTCCCTTGGACGGCGCCAAGGAGCTGCTCGCGGGCTGCCAGAAAAGCGGTCTCGCCGTCGCACTGGCTTCTTCGGCCCGTGAGCGCGACCTTCAGGCGCTGCGGTCGACGATCGGTGCGGACGCCTTCATCGACGCGGCCACGAGCTCCAGTGACGCGAAGGAAAGCAAGCCCGCCCCGGATATCCTCGTCGCTGCCCTGAAGGCCCTGGGCGTGCAGGCCTCGGATGCCGTCTACGTGGGCGACGCCGTCTGGGATGTCTACGCCGCCGGGAAGCTCAATATCCCGACGATCGGTCTGACGTGCGGCGGCACCAGCGAAGCGGAACTGCGCGACGCCGGCGCTGTTGAGATCTACGCGACCCCCCGGGCGCTGCTGGAGAATCTTGGGACCAGCGCGATCGGGAAGCTCAGCGCCCGGTTCCAGCAGCGCTGACCGCCAGCTCCCGACGCTAGGGGCGACCCGGAAACTTCCGCCACATCCTGGCGAAGTCCGCGTCCGCGCCAGCCGCCAGGCTTTCCTCCCGGGCATGCAGCCGGCCGAAGCTGAAACTGCTCTCTCCGGCGGGCAGGGATCGCAGGCCCAGCTCAACCAGCACGGTCCGGGACATCACGGTGTCGTGGTGCAGGCCCAGCGTGGTCTGGATCCGGCGCGCTGCCTTGGCGGTCTTCCGGGACCGCTTCCCGGCCTGGCCGCGGCCTCCGCGGATGGTGGCCGCGAGTTCGGCGCAGTAACGCAGCCGCTTTGCCGCCTTTCGGACCTCGTGCAGGCGTGCGTCCCGGGCGGGGGTACTGCCGTCGGAGGCGGCGGAAAGGTCCGCCACAGCACGGACCAAGCGGGCGGTATCCCTGGAAACGGCCTTCTTGAAGACCCTGCGCGCGGGCCGGGAGGCCCGATCTGACAGCTTGCCCGTGGCGGTCAATGCGTCAAGGCCGGTGAGCAGCCGGGCGTAGCGCTGGCTGTCGAGTGCCGCGAGGACGCCCTGATGTCCGGCCGCTGCCGCCGCGTCGAGTACCTCGTCAATGAGCCGTGCGGGCCGACCCTCGGTGAGTTCCTTGGGTTCGGCCGCGAGCAGCTCCCGGAGCCTCGCCTGGACCACCCGGGCGTCACGGACGGCGCCCAGCGCTTCGGAGAGCCACCGCAACTCGGAGCGGACGTCCTCGGCCTCGCAGGTACTAAACAGCTTGCGGCTGCTGGCCAGCAGGGATCGGACCCTGCGGGCCGCCACGCGCATCTGGTGCACGGATTCGGCCTCGTCTTCCCGGACGCCCGGTTCATGCCGCCGCAGTTCGCTGAGCTGTTGTTCCAGATAGCCCAGCAAAACGTCCCCGGCGGTGGTGGCCATGCTTCACTTTACGTCTTGGACGCAACCCCCGGTGCCTCGGACCGGCGTTAGAGTGTGTCCATGAATCCAATAGGGGATGACCGCGCGGCGCCGGGCCGGAGGCAGATTATTGCCGACCTGGCGGCACCACTGCTTGCCGTGCTGTTGCTCCTGGCGGGGCTGATTCTGACGTCGCTGCCGGTGCGCTCGCAAGACGCCGGCTGGTTTGCCTATGCGCCGCTTTCGCAGCAGGCCTTCCAGCTCCAGGGTCTCGTGCTGATCGGTCCCGAGGTCTGGACGGGAATCGCCATGATCAGCCTTGGGCTGCTGATCCTCGCCTTCTGGTCCGGCTACCGCGTCGGTGCCCGGCGCCGGCACCTGGGCAGCGGCTAGCGGCCCCGCGACCCTGCAAGATGACAGCCGCGAGATGACAGTCCACGGCAATGTTTGCGCCGGATACTGCCGTGAACTGTCATCTCGTCCTACGCTGGCCGGGAACCCGGCGTCCCGCACCCGTCCCGCCACCACCATCACCACCAAGGAGCTCCGCATGACACGACAGCACCAGCCCGGCCGCGTCGCCGTCGTCACCGGCGCAGGCTCGGGAATTGGACGGGCAGTCGCCCGGCTGATGCTGGCCGAGGGTTACCGGGTGGTTCTCGGCGGACGGCGGGAGGCTCCGCTGGAGGAGACCGCCGCGGGTCACGCCCAGGCGTTCGTGGTGCCCTGCGACGTCACCGTGCCCGACGACGTCGAGCGGCTGTTCGCCGCGGCGCAGGGACGCTGGGGCCGGGTGGACGTGCTGTTCAACAACGCGGGGGTGTTCGGCCCGGCCGCCTCGGTTGACGAGATCAGCCTCGCGGAGTGGGACGCGACCGTGGCGGTTAACCTCACCGGATCCCTGCTCTGCGCCGCTGCCGCGGTCCGGGCCATGAAGGCCCAGTCCCCGCAAGGCGGTCGCATCATCAACAACGGCTCCATCGCCGCGCACTCGCCCCGGCCGCGAACGGTCGCGTACACAGTCACAAAGCACGCCATAACCGGCCTGACCAAGAGCATCGAGCTGGACGGGCGGGACTTCGGCATCACCTGCGGGCAGATCGACATCGGAAACGCGGCCACGGAACTCATGGACGAGATCGGAGTCGGCTCCGGCGCGCTGCAGGCCGACGGCAGCCGCCGCAGGGAGCCGACGTTCCCGGTGGCGGACGCCGCCCGCGCCGTGCTGTTGATGGCCGGGATGCCGCCGTCGGCATGTGTCGGGTCCGTGGTGATCACGGCCACGGGAATGCCGTTCATCGGGCGCGGCTAGGCCTGCCGCGACTGGCCCTTTGGACCCCCGCGGGGGCTAGAGCGGCAGCAGTCCGGACAGGTCAGCGCGCAGTCCCGAGGCAGCGACGCGGCCGCTGCTGACGGCATCCGCCCAGCTCAAGTGCCCGCTGACCATGGCCAGCCAGGTGGCGGCGTCGCACTCGATGACATTCGGGGGAGTGCCGCGGGTGTGCCGCGGTCCTTGCACGCATTGCGTGACACCGAACGGCGGGACGCGGACCTCGACGGAGTTTCCGGGCGCCCGGGCGGCGACTTCCTCGAGCGAGTAGCGCACCGCCGTCGCGATGGTGCTGCGGGGGACGGTGCCAGCTTCCAGCCACGCGGCCAGCGCCGAGCGGCCCTCCCCGACGGCGATCCGGCGTCGTTGAACTGTCACTGACCTGTCTCCTGCCTGGTGTCACCATGGGCTCCAACTGGAGCCCATCCCACCCTACGTCACAGCCGGAATTGGTCTGGCGAGTAGGCGCTATTTCCAAAACGGGAGGCCCGCCGGCACTTTCAGGGATAAGTATGTCTGCATTGTGTGGCCAGTAATTTGCAACCCAAACACAAGTGGAATTTGGTGCGATTCACGTAGTCCAATCGCTAGCGTGGCGCGGAGCGGGACCGCCATGCTCGAATCAACGCTCGCCAAAGAGGGGTTAGCAGTGGGCGGTGCAAACGTCACCAAGAAGTCCATATTGACGTAAGGCGCCGAATACCGACTGTAGATAGCGGCAAAAGACAAATCCAGACGACACGCGGGGATGTTCGTTTTCTGTCACCTCGCATCGGCCTATTGACCGGAGTCCGATTATGCGTTCCTTCCTTCCCCAGCAGAACTCCACTCCATCGACCTTCGACTGGTCCACTCTTAGTGACTTCTATGCCGAGGCTATCCCGTATTTCCCGTTGGCCATTGCCGGGGTTATTGTCTGGGGCCTGTGGCTTTACCGATTCATCCTCTCCCACCGTGCACGGCCGATTGTGTCCGACTTTCGCGCCTCAACCTCGGTCATTGTCCCGTCATTCCACGAGGATCCGGACATCCTCATGAGCGCTCTGGAATCCTGGCGCGAACAGCGGCCCGACGAAATAATCATCGTGCTCGATGTGGAAGACCTCGAAGCCTACGGGCGCATCAAGGCCTTGGGCGACAAAACCATCAAGCCCGTTCTCTTTCACCACGTCGGGAAACGGTCGGCGCTCGGCGCGGGCGTGCGGCTGGCGCAGCACGACATCCTGGTGCTGACTGACTCCGACACCTGGTGGAGGCCGGGTCTGCTGAAGAACGTGCAGATGCCGTTCGTGGACCCGATGGTCGGTGCCGTGGGAACACAACAGAACGTCTACATGCGGGACACGAGCATCTGGCGCCGGATCGCTGACTGGATGGTGAATCTGCGGTACCTGGATTATGTTCCGGCCATGGGCCAAGCCGGTGCCGTACCGTGCATCTCCGGACGCACCGCTGTCTACCGCCGCGAGGCCGTGCTCATGGTGCTCGAGCATTTGGAAAACGAGTACTTCCTAGGCCGCCGCTGCATCTCCGGCGACGACGGGCGATTGACTTGGCTGGTGCTGGCCTCCGGCTACAAGACCGTCCACCAGTCCTCCGCCCGGGCGCTCTCCATGTTCCCGTCGAGCTTCCGTGCGTTCGTCAAGCAGCGGGTGCGCTGGAGCCGGAACTCCTACCGGTGCTACCTGACCGCCATCGCCATGGGCTGGCTGTGGCACGTCCCCTTTGTGACCAAAGTGTCGGTTTTGCAGATCCTGCTGACCCCGCTCACGATGGGCCTGACGCTCTTCTACCTGATCTTCAACCGGCTGGACCCAACCCCCCTCGGCTTCGCGGCCGCTGCGGCCTGGATGCTGCTGGGCAGGGGTATCCGGGGCTCTTCCCACCTGCGCCGGCATCCGAAGGACCTGCTGATCCTGCCCGTCATGGCACTGACAGTCATCCTCGTGGCCCTGCCCATCAAAATGTATGCCTTCGCCACGATGAACAAGCAGGGCTGGCTCACACGCCACGCCGACCAGACGGGGGGCGACGGCCAGGACGCCCAGACGCTGCTTCCCAAGGAGGCATCGGCATGAAGTTGAGTCGCACGGCATGGTTCTCCATCCTCGCAGCAGTCCTCATGGTGGCGTCCGGGACGCTGATCCTCCAGGCCGGCAGGCTGTGGAATACCCCGGGCGCCGGATCGTCCGGCACAGGCCAGGCCACGACCCATCCGGCGGGCGGGGCCACGGGTGCCGGATCCGGTTCCGACGCAGGGGCCACCCCTGTCGGGAGTTTGCGGGCCGGCGCTACCAGCGGTCCTGATGACATCTTTCCGGGGACCGGCGCCGCCGGTTTCGGCAAGTACCTCGGCGAAGTCCAGAAAGGGATCTATCCCGGTGATCCGGAACGCGAGGCGCGGCTGGTAGACCAGGAAGCCGAACGGCTCATCTACGTGCGCACCGTGGCGTCGGCGGCCCGCTGGCGGGTGGACAGCCTGGAGGGGCCATACCGTCTCCGCACCGGCTCCACGTACACCCTGGTGCTGCCGGCCCGGGCCGAGGCGTACACGGTGGCCGATCTCGCAGCGCTCACGCCGCAGGCCTTCGTCCGACAGCCTGGCGGGGCCTATCTTCTGTCCGAGAACGTTGTGGTCCTGGCCGGCGCAACTCTTTCCCTGAAGGCTCCGGACGGTCTTCAAGGCCTCGACATCCGGCTCGAAAGCGGCCGGAACTACTTCGTTTCCATCGTTGCCCTGGGCGGGTCCCTCGAACTGTCCGGTTCAGAGACCGCGGATCTCCGCCTCACCAGCTGGAACAGCGAGGCAGGGGCGGTGGACACGTTCACCGCAGACGGCCGCTCCTATGTCCGCATCCTGGGCGGCCACGCCTCGCTGGCCCATGCCCGCCTCTCCAATCTTGGGTTCTGGAGCGGCAATACCGGCGGGCTTTCGCTGACCGGAACGGATGAAGTGGGCACGTTCCAGGGCGGACCGCCCACTTCGCCCCCGGCCTTTGAAGCGTCCGCCACCGGCGCCCGGGTGCTCCCGGAGGAGGCCCTGGCCGCGTGGACGGAACGAACGGAACAAAACTACAGCGTGGTGACCGCCGGGATCGACGACGTCAGTTTGGTAGGCAACGCCTTCGGTCTCTTTGTCTCGAACGCCCGGGATGTCGTCATCGAGGACACCACCATCACCCGCAGCCTGGTGGATGGCCTGGTCCTGCACCGGGCCGTGACGGACACGACCATCACCCGGACGTCGTCATCGGACAACGCCGTGGACGGGTTCACGGTCGGCAGTTCCACCACCCGGATTTTGCTGAAGGACGTTACTGCAAAAGGCAACACTCGCAACGGCATCTCCCTCGACGGCCGGCCGCTCGCCGAGGGGCCCAACGCCGTCGGAACCGCCACCCAGTCCTATGGCGGAAACCGGGTCACCGAAAGCACCTTGGAGCGGAACGGGCGCTACGGTATCGAGCTCAGCGGCGGCACCGACCTCGACGTCGAAAACAACTTCATCGCGGACAACGAGGTTGGCGTGGTGGTCAACCATGGCGCCACCGGTGTGGCAATCAGCCGAAACGAGTTCCGGAACCAGCGGCTCCAGGCCGTCGCTATCCGCGACGAGTTGGCCTCAGCCTCGGTGGCCGGGAACACGATCCGCGGCGGGGACACCGGGATCTACGTACGGAACGCGACGGCAGAGGTGACCGCCAACGTCTTGGAGTCCATCTCGAACCATGGCATTACGCTGGTGGGTGATGTGAGCGCCACAAGCGTCGAGGGTAATACCCTGTCTGGCAGCGGCAGCACCGCAATCGCTGCCGAACAGTCCTCGGGCGCCGTGGTGACTGATAACAATCTGCTCGGCTGGGCACCCGCCTACACGGTGGAGAAGGCGGTCAGCTCCGTCTTCCAGCCGCTGACCCTGATCTGGATCCTGCTCGGCGGCCTCCTGCTGGTGACGGCACTGACCCGACGGAAGCGGGTAACGCGGATTCGCAGCCCGTATGCCGAGCGGGTGCCGCTGGCGTCCCTGAGCCGGGGCTTCATGAGGCCCGACGACGCGACCGGGACCCGGACGTGAGATCCCCGGTCCAGCCGTGGGTCCTCGCCTTGGCTTTGGTGATAGTGCTGGTGGTCGGGGCGCTGATCTGGTTCACAGTCAGCCTCGTCCAGGACAACCAGGCTCGGCCCCCCGCCGGGAGCTCAAGCCCCAGCGGGACGCCGGACGCGCTGGCCTCGACCGCCCAGGCCGGGGGCTGCCCCGAGGCAACCGTCACGGTAACCAATGCCGCGGAGCTACGAACGGCCCTCGCAGGGACCGGGCCCGGCGCCGTGATCCGCCTCGCCGACGGCGTGTATGCAGGGAACTTCGTCGGCACCGGCAACGGCACCCCGGAGAAGCCGATCATGCTTTGCGGCACGGCAGGCAGCATCCTGGACGGCGGCCAGTTGGAGGACGGTTACGTCTTCCAACTGAACCGTGCCTCCCATTGGGTACTCCAGGGATTCGCCGTACGCAACGGCCAAAAAGGCGTCATGGTCGATGAAACTACGAATTCCACGCTCCGCGGCCTCACCGTCAGCACCACCGGTGACGAGGCCATTCATCTCCGGAAATTCAGTACCGATAACAAAGTGCTGGACAACTCGATTAGAGACACCGGCTTGCGCAAACCCAAGTTCGGCGAAGGGGTCTATATCGGGACGGCGGAGAGCAACTGGTGTGAGATCAGCAGCTGCGAGCCGGACAAAAGCGACCGGAACGAGGTTGCGGGCAACGACATTTCCGGAACGTCCGCGGAAAGCGTCGATATCAAAGAGGGCACCTCCGGCGGCATCCTCCGCGACAACAAGTTCGACGGCTCAAAAATAGCCGACGCTGACTCCTGGGTCGATGTCAAGGGTAACGGATGGACGATCGATAACAACTTTGGCCGAAACGCTCCTGTTGACGGATTCCAAACCCACGAGATTCTCGACGGATGGGGGACGGGCAACGTGTTTCGAAACAATACCGCCGAAGTGAATGGCCCCGGTTTCGGGTATTCCCTGAAGCCGGTGCGCGACAACGTTGTCGAGTGCAGTAATAAAGCCTCTCAAGCCGGAAAGGGCCTCTCCAATGAGCCCTGCAAAACCGTCTAGAGGAAAAACGGACAGTGCAGCAGCGCCAGTCCAAGCAAGCTCAGGTGCTTTCCCTGACGAAAAGAGAAAACAAATGCGCAACACTCCGTCAACCCCTCCGCCCCTTCCCAAAGTTAGCGTCGTTGGTACCGGCTACCTCGGCGCCACGCACGCCATCTGCATGGCCATCATGGGCTTCGATGTCCTTGGCGCCGACGTGGACCAGGCCAAGATCGAGTCGCTGCGCGCCGGCCGCATCCCCTTCTTCGAACCGGGACTCCCCGAACAACTCGATGAGGCGCTGGCATCGGGCCGCCTGCACTTCACCACGGACTTCGACGAGGTGGCGCAGTTCGGCGACGTCCACTTCGTCTGCGTCGGCACCCCGCAGGCAGCCGGATCCGCAGCGGCGGACCTCCGATATGTCGAGGCGGCTTTTACTGCCCTCGCCACGCGCATCACACGGAAGGCACTGCTCGTCGGCAAGTCCACAGTCCCGATCGGGACGGCGGCCCGCCTTACCAAGATGGTCCAGGAGATTTCGCCCATCGGGGCGGAGCTGGAACTTGCGTGGAACCCGGAGTTCCTCCGCGAGGGGTTCGCAGTCAAGGACACCCTCCACCCGGACCGGCTTGTGTTCGGGGTGCAGTCCGACTGGGCGGAAGCCCAGCTCCGCGCGGCTTTTGCCCCTATCCTTGCCGCCGACACACCGCTGATCGTGGCGGACCTGCCCACTGCGGAACTGGTCAAAGTCGCGGCCAACTCCTTCCTCGCCACGAAGATCTCCTTCATCAATGCCATGGCTGAGGTCTGCGAGGCCACCGGTGCAGACGTAAGCCTGCTCGCGCAGGCCCTCAGCCTGGATGACCGCATCGGCCGGAGGTTCCTGAAGCCGGGCCTCGGCTTCGGCGGGGGGTGCCTGCCAAAGGACATCCGGGCTTTCCGGCACCGTGCTGAGGAACTGGGCGTCGGACAAGCGGTCAGCTTCCTCGGTGAGGTCGATTCAATCAACAACCGCCGCCGGATCCGCACCGTGGACCTGATCCGGGAACTCGCCGGCGGCGACCTGTCCGGTGTCCGGGTGGCGGCCCTCGGGGCGGCGTTCAAGCCCAACTCGGACGATGTGCGCGACGCGCCGGCCCTCGACGTCGCCCGGCTGCTGTACCTCGAAGGCGCGCTGGTGACGGTCTATGACCCCGAGGCAAATGCCAATGCGCACCGTCTCTACCCGGACCTGAACTATGTGGGTTCGCTGGAGGAAGCGGTGGCCAATGCGGACGTGGTGGCCCTGCTCACCGAATGGGAAGAGTTCCGGCGTGCCGATCCGGACTATCTCGCGTCCCTCGTAAGCCAGCGCTTGGTCGTGGACGGACGGCACGCCCTCGATGCCAGCGACTACACGGCCAAAGGCTGGGAATACCGGGCCCTCGGGCGGCCATACCAGCCGCGGACGGTGCAGCTACTGGAGGACGCGCGCGACGGCGCCAACGGCCTTCCGCTGTGAGCGGAAGCTGCCGGCACTGCCGGACCCGTTTGGCGGTAACGCCGAACGGTCCGGCAGTGTCCGGTCAGGGCGAGCAGGTGACGTTCGTCAGGCCCCGGCCGGCGGCGCTGCCCTTGCATCCGACGATGTTGCCCAGTTTCGCGGACTGCACCCACACCTCGTAGCCGGGCACACCGCCCACCACGGTATTCCCGGACAGCTTATTGTCCCGGCCCCACCCGTCCAGGACGCTGTGGACCTGAAGGGCGTCGAGTTTGGCCGTTGTGCCGGAGTTGCCGGTCACTGTATATCCGTTGCCCTTGATATCCATCCAGGAATCCGCGGAGTTCGCTCCGGAGAGACCGGCTTCGGCGAAGGTGTTGCCAACGATAAATCCTCCGGTGCTGCCTTCCTTGATGTCGATACCTTCGGCAGAGGTACGGGAGATCCGGTTGTTCCGGATCTGGACCCGGTCCGAACGGTCCGGTTGCGACGCGGAGCCCATGACCGTGCGCCAGTTGCTGTTGGCGCTGCCCACGTAGATTCCCTCGCCGAATCCGGGCTGGGCGAGCCCCGTATCATGGATGTCCGAGTCCAGGATGGCGCTGTCAGCGCTGTTGGCGCGGAAATGGACAGCCTCGTCGCCGATCCTGCCGACGTCGAGGTTGCTGAGGACGGTATGCGTGGATCCGTCCAGCACGATTCCCTTGGCTGATTCCGTGACTGAAAATCCCGACACACGCCAGTGGCTTCCCGTCACGTGGAGTGCGTAGCCCGACTTAATAGACCCGGTGCTCAGAACGGCGGCTCGGGAGCCGGTCAAGGTGATGGGGGCAGCCGCCGTTCCGGGGGCGGCCGCAACGAACTTTCCTCCGTACCGTCCGTCCCGGAGTTGGATGATCTGCCCCGGCTTTGCTGCCGCCAGGGCGCTGGCCAGCTCCGCGGAGGTGGCCACCAAAACGGTGCCGGCGGCGCCGGAGGCGGGCGCCGTGGGTTGTGGCGCTGCAGCGGTGGGGGGCGCGCTGACGGACGGCGCTGCCGCGCCCCCCGACAGGACCTCGAACGTCGCCTCAACCCTGCTGCCGCCCTCCGCGTCCCAGCGGGCTTCGAGTTTGTGGGTTCCCGGTCCGGTTTGCACCGGCCAGGTGTACGGGGCGGTACTGTCCTGGCCGAGGTACGTTCCGTCCATTTTGAACTTCACCGTGGCACTCCCGGGGGCGTTGACGCTTGCCGTGAATGTGCCGGCCGCCCGTTTCGAGCCGTTCAGGGGGCTGCCGTCCGCGGACAGCGCCGGTACCGCCAGCTGCCCTGAGGACTGACCCGGGCTCACAGCGGAGGATTGCCCCGCGCCGCCTGTTGTCCCGGCGGAGCGGCCCGGAGCAGACAAAAGCTGTGTTGTTATCGCGGTGCCCAGCAGCAGCACTGAGAGGCCGGCAGCCACGAGCAGCCAGGCCGTCCGCGCGTGGGGCTTCTTGCCATCCATCATGCTGTTCCGATCTCTTGCAGGACCCGAGCGCGCCCCCGGGCGTGAGGCCCAGCGGGCGCCGTCCCTACGGACCGACAAGGGCCCGTAAGCCCAAGTTCCCACCGCAGCTGCAACCAGCTTATCCGCGCCGACTCCAGCCCAACCGGATCCAGCCCCGCCTAATATCGTCACGCTTAGTCCCCCCACACTTGATCCCTCTTATTGAGTCCGGCAGCGTTCAGTTGAGCGGTGCCCGGTTCAGCAGCGCCTAGTCCGGCGGTGTCTAGTCCAGCAGTGCCGAGACGGCGCGTCCCAGACGGATCCTGCCAACCTGGCGGCCGCCACCCAGCACAGGGTCAACCACCTTCTCCAGCACGCTGGAGACCTCGGGGATCTCGACGGCGCCGGCGGCAGCAAGCATGGTCAGGGCCACGAGCGTCGTGGCCCGGGTGTTGCCGTCGAGGACTTTGACAGCAACGGAGACGCCCTGCGGGGTGGCCATCACCAGGACGCCTTCGGCGCCGACCTTCGCGAGGATGCCGAGCTCGTCCATGACGATGGTGTTGGACTCTCCCCGGCCCTGCACCGCCCAGGGGTAGTCCAGCATGGACGTGGCGATGGTGGCGGCCCGGGCGTTGGAGTTCTTGTCTCCGGGAGACTTGGCCAGCTTCGAGAACGCCCGGGCCAGTCCGGTCAGCGAGACGGCCGCCACGGGGGCGCCACAGCCGTCAATCCCGAGGTGGGCGATGCTTTCCTCGCAGTACTCCTCGATTACGGACCGGATCCGCTGCTGCAGCGGGTGGTTCGGCTCCAGGTAGCTGTGGGTGTCCCAGCCGTTCTCGGTGCAGGCCCAGAGGAACGCGGCGTGCTTGCCGGAGCAGTTGAACGCCAGCCGCGACTTGCCCCGCTCGGAGTGGACCAGCCAGTTCCTGGCGGTCTCGTCGTGCGGCCAGTCGGCCGGACATTGCAGTTGTTCTTCCTTGACCCCGGCGGCCTTCAGCATGCCCTCGACCACGTCCATGTGGTCCAGCGAGCCGACGTGACTGCCGCAGGCAATCGCCACCTGGGCGCCGCGCAGGGGGACACCGGACTGCATCGATGCCAGGGCCTGCAGCGGTTTGAGGGCCGATCGGGCGAAGATCGGGGTGGTGATGTCGCCGAGTTCGGTGACGACGGTGCCGTCGGCGGCCATCACGACGGCGGAGCCGATGTGCCGGGACTCGACGAAACCGCTGCGTTCAACGACAGCCAGTTCGACGGCGGACTCGACGGTGAATGTGGCATGCGAGTTCAGGGGCATGTGGCCAGTCTATGGTGCCTCAAGGGATACTCCCGTTATTGCACGGTCACCATAACCGACTGCCAGCCGGAGGCGCCGTCGGGGACCGGATCCGCGCGCTTGTCGGTCTGGACTTCGCCGGTGCCGTCGGTTGCTCGGGCCTTGATGTAGTGCGGGCCGGGGGTCGCCTCCCAGTCGAAGGACCACTGCCGCCAGGTGATGAGGGAAGCCTCGTCGGAGAGCGTCGCCTCGGTCCAGGGTCCGTCGTCGATCTGCACCTCGACTTTGGTGATGCCGCGGGTCTGGGCCCAGGCGGTGCCGCCGATCGCGACGCGGCCGGCGGGTACCTGTGCGAAGGATTTGGGGACCTCAATGCGGGCCATGGTCTTGATCGGTCCGCGTTCGGACCAGCCGCGCTGCGTCCAGTAGGCCTTGCTGTCGGCGAAGCGCGTGACTTCGAGGTCCACCACCCATTTGGTCGCGGAGACGAAGCCGTACAGGCCGGGGACCACCATCCGCACCGGGTAGCCGTGTTCGAGGGGGAGGGGTTCGCCGTTCATGCCGATGGCGAGGATGGCGTCGCGGTCATCCGTCAGCACTTCCAGCGGGGTGGAGGCGCTGAAGCCGTCGATCGAGGTGGAGAGCACCATGTCGGCGCCCTCTTTGGGCCGGGCCATCTTGAGCACCTCGCGGATGGGCAGGCCGAGCCATTTGGCGTTGCCCGCCAGGTTGCCGCCGACCGGGTTGGAGACGCAGGTCAGGCTCACGTGGGATTCGATCAGTTCCGCGTCCAGCAGGTCCTGGAACGTGAGCCGGACCTCCTGCTCCACCAGCCCGTGGACGCGCAATTCCCAGTCCTGGACGTTGATTTCCGGCACACTCAGGGCGGTGTCGATGCGGTAGAAATCCTTGTTGGGCGTCAGCCACGGCGTCACGCCCGGTGCCTTCGACTGCACCCCGGCGGGCACGGGCGGCGCGGCCTTGGCCGGCGTGGGCAGCTGCAGGGATTCGCGGGCCTGGGCCACGTTGCTGCGGGCCGCGCTGAGCAGTCGGCCGCCGGTTGCGGCGATGGCCGAAGCTGCCGCGGTGATGCCGGTCGCAGCGAAAAAGGCGCGCCGGCTGGTGGCGGGCCGGTCCGGTTCCTTCGCCGCTACATCCGCGGCCGCGTCGGGCCATTCACGCATCCGCCATAGCCGGGTGATCAGGAGCCGGAGCACGAGCAAGCCGGCGGCAGTGCCGATCAGCGAAGGAACCGCGTCAAGCGGCTTGACGCTGGCCCGAGTGACCACACTGGCCACGATCACGCCGCCCATCAGCAGCACCCCGGCGACGCCCAGCGCCCACTTGCGGTAGGCCACCACGCCCAGCACGCAGGCGAGGAGCAGGATGGTCACTCCCATGCCGACGAAGAGCGCGGCTTTGTCGTTCGTGCCGAAGGTGGCGATCGCGAAGTCTTTCATCCACGGCGGCGTGAAGTCGATGAAGGTCGAGCCGAGGGCGATCAGCGGGGTCGCCCGTGCCGTGAAAAAGGCGCCGATCAGTTCCGCCACGGACAGGACGACGCCGGCGGCGGCCACACCTGCCAGCGCGGCCAGCGCGTTGGCACCTCCGCGCTGCTTCCGAGGCTGCCGGGTGTTGTTCTGCATGCTGGGCTTCTTCATACAGGGTGTTCGTAGCCGCGAGCCCCGCGGATTGTCCGCGTCCCACGGAACATGCTCTCCGCTCGCGCCCAGGGATGGACATAGTGCCATTGTGTCCATTGCTCGCGGCCAGGACTGGGCATGTCCAGCGCGTCCGTTCCAGCGCGTACAAGCCCTCGGCCCGCGGATTGTCCGCGTCCCACGGGACATGCTCTCCGTTCACGCCCAGGGATGGACATAGTGCCATTGTGTCCATTGCTCGCGGCCAGGACTGGGCATGTCCCGCGCTCGCAGGCGTGAGGACTGGACATGTCCCGCGGCCGGTACGAGGACTCGGCATGCCCTCCGGCCATGGACCACGGGACTGGGCATGTCCAAGCAGAATCCGTTCGAGCGCGCACGAGCCCTCGGACCGCACTGTCGCCGGCGCACGGGACATGCCCTCCGCTCGGGCCCAGGGATGGGCATAGTGCCATTGTGTCCATTGCTCGAGGCCAGGACTGGGCATGTTCCGCGCTCGCAGGCGTGAGGAATGAACATGTTCCGCGCCCGGTCCGAGGACTGGGCATGCCCTCCGGCCATGGACCACGGGGCTGGGCATGTCCAGTGGTGGACACAGCTTAGGAGCCTGCCGGGTCCACAAAGTACCCTTGGGAAGTGTGAAGGTACTCGTCATCGGCCCCGGCGGCCGCGAACACGCCATTGTCCGATCCCTGCTTGCAGACCCCAACGTTTCCGAGGTCCACGCGGCCCCGGGCAACGCCGGCATCAGCAAGCTGGTCCCCACGCACGCGATCGACGCGAACGACCCCGACGCCGTCGCCGCCCTTGCCACCAAGCTCACCGTTGACCTCGTGGTCGTCGGACCCGAGGCGCCGCTCGCCGCGGGTGTTTCCGATGCCGTGCGCGACGCCGGCATCCCGGTGTTCGGTCCGAGCAAGGCAGCCGCCCAGCTGGAAGCCTCCAAGGCCTTCGCCAAGGAAGTCATGGCCGAGGCAGGCGTGCCCACCGCGATGGCGCGCGTGGCCGGCAACGCCGAGGAAGCCGCCGACGCGCTCGACACCTTCGGGGCGCCCTACGTGGTGAAGGATGACGGCCTCGCCGCCGGGAAGGGCGTCGTGGTCACCCAGGACCGCGGCGAGGCCCTCGCCCACGCGCAAAGTTGCTTCGATGCCGGCGGGACCGTCGTGATTGAGGAATTCCTGGACGGCCCCGAGGTCTCGGTGTTCGTGCTCTGCGACGGCAGCAACACCGTGGCGCTCTCCCCGGCCCAGGACTTCAAGCGCATCTTCGACAACGACGAAGGGCCCAACACCGGCGGCATGGGCGCCTACACCCCGCTGGAGTGGGCCCCCGAAGGCCTCGTCGAGGAGGTTCTCGACCGCATCGCCCAGCCCACCGTCAACCAGATGGCCCACCGCGGCACCCCGTTCGTGGGCGTGCTTTTTGTCGGCCTGGCCCTCACCTCCCGCGGCACCCGCGTCATCGAATACAACGTCCGCTTCGGCGACCCGGAGACGCAGGCCGTCCTAGCCCGGCTCAAGACGCCCCTCGGCGGCCTGCTGATGGCCGCCGCGAAGGGCGAACTGGACAAGGTCCAGCCGCTGCGCTGGTCCAAAGAGTCCGCCGTCGCCGTCGTCGTGGCCGCGGAAAACTACCCCGGAGCCCCGCGCACGGGGGACCGGATCCGCGGGCTCAAGAAGGTTGAAGCCATCGAGGGCGTCCACGTCATCCACGCCGGCACCAAGCTCGACGCCGAAGGCAAGGTGGTGTCCGCCGGCGGGCGCGTCCTCGCCGTGGTGGCGCTGGGAACCGACCTCGTCGAGGCCCGGGAACGGGCGTACGACGGCGTCGAACTGGTCCAGCTGGAGGGCGGCCAGTTCCGCACCGACATCGGCGGCAAGGCGGCCCGCGGCGAGATCAAGGTCAAGACGCCCGGCGTAGCGGCCAGCACGAAAGCGAAGGCCTGAGCATGACCAACACCGACTCCTCCCGGCCCGGCGACGCGTCGAAGGGCCTGGACACCGCCACGCTGGACCTGCCGGGCTGGAAGCACGTCTACTCCGGCAAGGTCCGCGACCTGTACGTTCCGGAGGATGGGATTATCACCGAGCGGACGGGCCACGAATGCGTCCTGGTGGTGGCGAGCGACCGGATCAGCGCCTTCGACCACGTCCTGGCCAGCGAAATCCCGGACAAGGGCAGCATCCTCACGCAGCTCAGCCTGTGGTGGTTCGAGCAGCTGGGGGTTGAGCACCATGTGCTGGCGTCTACGGTCGACGGCGGCGTCCCCGCCGCCGTGGCGGGCCGGGCCATGATCTGTAAGAAGCTGGACATGTTCCCGGTCGAGTGCATCGCCCGCGGCTACCTCACCGGATCGGGGCTGGCCGAGTACCGGCAGACGCGCACCGTGTGCAGCATCCCGCTGCCGGAGGGCCTCGTGGACGGATCCCGGCTCGAGCCGGCGATCTTCACCCCCTCCGCCAAGGCTGAGGTGGGCGAGCACGACGAGAACATCACCTACGACGCCGTCGTTCAGCTGGTGGGCGAGGACGTCGCGGCGCGTCTGCGCGAGCTCACCCTGGAGATTTATACAAAGGCCGAAGCAACCGCCCGGGACCGCGGCATCATCCTGGCCGACACCAAGGTGGAGTTCGGCTTCGACGCCGCCACCGGCGCCATCACCCTGGGCGATGAGGTGCTGACCCCGGATTCCTCCCGGTTCTGGGATGCCGCCACCTATGAGCCTGGCCAGGCCCAGCCGTCCTACGACAAGCAGTACGTCCGCGACTGGCTGACCTCGGCCGAATCCGGCTGGGATAGGTCCTCCGACGTGCCCCCGCCTCCGCTGCCGGCCGACGTCGTGGCCCGCACCCGCAGCCGCTACGTCGAGGCCTACGAGAAGCTCACCGGAAGGGCGTTCAGCTAGCTGTTCGGCTAGCTTTTCGGCGAAGTGCTCGCCGAGGCGGCCGCCTCGGCACGGCGCTTCGCCAGCCGGATCTCGAGCACCGCGTCCAGGGCCTGCTGGACCCGGTCCGAGGCTCCGGCTGCGCTGAACTCCTGCTGCGCCTCGTCGAGGTAGATCAGGGCCTCATCGGATTCGCCGGCGGCCTTGAGCGCCTTGCCGAGCAGGAGAGCCACCTCGCCGGCGATGTGCCGGGCCAGGGCATCGTGTTCGGCGTGGATCTCGCGCAGCTTCTGGACTGCCGCGACAATGTCCCCGGTCAGGTAGAGCCAGCGGGCCCGGATGAAGGCCACTTCAAGCTGGTCCGTCCTGTTGCCGCCGACAATGGAAAGCGCCAGCTCGGCGCGTTCGATCGAGGTCAGCGTCTCCGGTTCCACAATGCCCGAGGACAATCTCACGGCGGCGGACGCCTTGTTGAAGCGCGCCCACAGATCGATATCGTTCGCGGGGGAGAGCATCTGCGCGGCGCGCTCGTGGTACTTGATCCCTTCCGCGTAGTCGTGCCGCATAAAAGCGACGTTCCCGATTACCCAGGCGACTTCGCCGGCGAGCTGGGTCATCGAATGATCGTCCATCTGCGCGTTCATGTCCTGACAGTACTGCCAGGCCTCGTCCAGCCGCCCGCTTTCGGCCAGCGCCCCGATCAGCGCCCGAAGCGCCCCGATGATGAGGGTGGATCCCTTGGGCAGGTCCGCGCACAGCCGCACCGCTTCCTGGGCGTGCGCGACGGCGACTGCAAGTTCCCCGCGCCCGTGGCAGACGGCAGCCAGCATCTGCCGGGCCCGGACGCCCAGGCCGGCCGATTCGGCCGCCATGGGGTGGTCCAGCAGCCGCTGCACGAGGTTCTGGCATTCCTTGAGCTCGCCTTGCTTCATGAGGCATTCCGCCTGCATGTAGGTCATGTTCCACCAGGCGCTGGTGTTCTTGGCCTCGAGTGCGATCTGGGCCGCTGCGGCGGCGTGGGTGGCCGCCAGCGGGTAGTCCCTCAGGTCCCAGGCCTGCCGGGCATACAGCCCGGCCAGCACGTACTCGGCGTCGCTGACGGAGACCGGTTGGCTCCAGGCCTCCAGGGCCTTGGGAGCAAGTTCGAGGCGGCGGGCAAGCTCTTCGATGACATCAGCGGTCGGTTCGCGGCGTCCGGTTTCGAGCAGAGAGATATAGCTGGGCGAGTACAAATCCCGGCCCAGTTCCGCCTGCGTGAGTCCCCGATCCAGCCGTTCCGCGCGGAGCTTCTCCCCAAATCCGTTCCCCACGGATACCTCCTAATTCCGGACATTCTTTGTACTAAATGCTTGACAGTCTCTGTGGAAATCATTTTACAATGTGTGTCAACAAGGTAGTGCTGACTTGGTGAAGACCCCGACGCTTATTGAGGATCTCTATGTTGAAGAAGATTGCAGCCGGCGCCCTGCTGGCGGGTGCCCTGGCTTTCGCCGCGGCGGCCCCGGCGGCGCTGTCAGTAAGTGCCATAGGTAACTGGCCGGATCCCATGGGCCACACCTCGGCGATCGGCAACTGGCCGGACCCGATGAGTTCGAAGGGCAGCCTTTCGGCGATCGGCAACTGGCCGGACCCGATGACGTCCTCGCCCGACATCGGCAACTGGCCGGACCCGATGTAGGCAGAACCTGCAGAGGAGCCCCGGGACATGCGCGAAGCATGCTCCGGGGCTCTTTTTGTGTGGAGCCCTACCCGGGACACAAAAGAAGAGGGCCTTCCGATTGGAAGACCCTCTTCTTGATTGGTCGGGATGACAGGATTTGAACCTGCGACCTCGTCGTCCCGAACGACGCGCGCTACCAAGCTGCGCCACATCCCGATCCGCTGCTACAAAAGCAACTTCACAAGAGTATCCGATGTGTGCCCCGGATGCGAAATCGGCCGGCTGTCCGCCCCGGACGCATCCGGAGAAGGGGCTCAGACCAGCGAGTCTTTCCAGGCTCCGTGCAGCTGGGCAAAGCGCCCTCCGCCGCCGATCAGTTGCTCCGGGGTGCCGTCCTCGACGACGCGACCGTCGTGCACTACCAGCACCCGGTCTGCGGTCTCGACCGTGGACAGGCGGTGCGCGATGATAAGTGCGGTCCGGCCGGCGTCGCTGCCGATGCCCTGCAGGAGCCGGGCGAGGCCGTTCTGAACGAGCCGTTCGGACGGGATGTCCAGCGAGGACGTCGCCTCGTCGAGGATCAGCACGGCCGGACGCGCGAGGAAGGCCCGGGCGAAGCTGATCAGCTGTCGCTGGCCGGCCGAGACGCGGCCGCCGCGCTTGTTGACGTCCGTGTCATAGCCCTCCGGGAGTTCCTCGATGAACTCGTGGGCACCCACCGCCCTGGCGGCATCCTCGATCTCCTGCCGCGACGCCTCGGGGCGGCCCAGGGCGATGTTGTCCGCCACGGAGCCGCTGAACAGGAACGCCTCCTGGGTGACCATGACAACGTTGCGCCGCAGATCCGCCGTCGTGAGCTGGCGCAGGTCCACGCTGTCGAGCAGCAGGGACCCGGAGGAGACGTCGTAAAACCGGGCAATCAGTTTGGCGAGCGTCGATTTCCCGGCTCCGGTCTGGCCCACCAGGGCCACGGTTTGGCCGGCGGGGATGTGCAGGTCCATGGTCGGGATGATCACCGGACCATTCCCGTAACGGAATTCGACGCCGCGGAACTCGATGCTGCCCTTCGCATCGTGCAGGGCCACCGGGTTCTTGGGCGGGCGGACGGTGGGGACTTCCTCGAGCAGCCCGGAGACCTTTTCGAGGGCGGCCTGGGCGCTCTGGAAGGAGTTGTAGAACATGGCCATCTGGTCGACCGGCTGGAAGAAACGTTTGGTGGACAGGATCAGGGCCAGCAGCACGCCGACGGCGAGGTCGCCGCTCAGCACCCGGAAGCCGCCGAAGAGCAGCACGACGGCGACGCAGACGTTCCCGATCAGCACCAGGCCGGGCTGGAAGATGCCGTTGAGGTTGATCGAGCGGACGGTGACCTTGCGGTAGTCCTCGGCGAGCTCGGTGTAGCGGACGGTGTTTTCGCGTTCCTTGCGGAAGGCCTT
This sequence comes from Pseudarthrobacter sp. MM222, assembly GCF_947090775.1. NCBI lineage: Bacteria > Bacillati > Actinomycetota > Actinomycetes > Micrococcales > Micrococcaceae > Pseudarthrobacter > Pseudarthrobacter sp. MM222. The sequence continues at coordinate 3,590,395 of NZ_OX352321.1, read as the reverse complement.
GACCGCGCGGATGCCGGTCATGGTCTCCACGAAGTGCACAATCAGCCGGGCGGAGACCACGCGTGACTCGCGGAACGCGATCTGGGAGTGCTTCTGGTACCAGCGGGCCAGGAAATACATCGGCACGCCCGCCGCCAGCACCAGCAGCCCGCTGCGCCAGTCCAGCGCGAACACCGTGGCGGCCGTAAACATCATGAACAGCATCCCGGACGCGAGCGAACTTACCCCCGAGTCCAGCAATTCGCGGAGTGCCTCAAGGTCCGAGGTCTGCCGGGCGATGATGCGTCCGGAGGTGTATTTTTCGTGGAACTCCAGGCTAAGCCGCTGGGTATGGCGGAACACCCGGACGCGCAGGTCCAGCAGCATCCCCTGGCTGAGTCTCGCCGTCGAGGTCACGTACAGGGCGGTGAGCCCCGCCGTCGCGACGGCGGCGGCGAGGTAGGCGGCGCCGGTGAGCACCAGCGGGAGATTGTCGCCGGCGCGCAGGGCCGGCAGGGCCCGGTCGATGCCGAACGCGATCAGGGCAGGTCCGGCCACGCGTGCGGCCTGGGAGAGCACCACCGCTGCGATGGTCAGCCAGAAGCGGCGCCGGACCGGGCGGATCAGGGAGCCCAGCAGGGCCAGTGAGCGCCGCCGGACGGTCTTGCTCTCGCTCTTGGACAGGTGTGCGTTGTCCTCGTTGGCGGTGCCGAAGGTGGCGGCGCTCATCGGGAAACCTCCTCGGCGTCGAGGTCTGACAGTTCGGAGTCGAGGTCCCGCGGTTCGGGGTCGAGGCTGGCGATGACGTAGCGGTAATGGGTGTTCTGCGCCAGCAGTTCGGCGTGGGTGCCGACGGCGGTGATTCGGCCGTCCTCGAGCAGCGCCACCCGGTCCGCCAGCGCCACCGTGGACGGGCGATGGGCGACGATCAGCGTGGTCGTGTCCGCGAGGACCTCCCGCAGCCGGTGCTCGACGAGTTCCTCCGTGTTGACGTCCAGGGCAGAGAGCGGGTCGTCGAGGACCAGCACCTTCGGCCGGGCGGCGATGGCGCGGGCCAGGGCGATGCGCTGGCGCTGGCCGCCGGAAAGGCTGAGCCCCTCCTCGCCGATTAGTGTGTCCAGCCCGCGGGGGAGGGAATAGGCGAAGTGGGCCTGGGCGACGTCGAGCGCCTCCTCGAGGGCCTCCTCGCGGTGCGCTTCGGAAGCGGTGCCGGGGGCACCGAGCAGCACGTTGTCCCGGACCGAACTGGAAAACAGGGTGGTGTCCTCGAAGGCCACGGCGACGACGGTCCGCAGTTCCTCCACGCTGAATTCGCGCAGGTCCACGCCGTCGATCGTGATGGAGCCGGACGTGACCTCGAAGAGCCGGGGGACCAGCTGGAGCAGGGCGCTCTTGCCGCTGCCCGTGATGCCGACGAGCGCCATGGTCTCGCCCGGGTGGATGTCCAGGCTGATGTCCTTGAGAATCGGCTTGTCGGCGGCGTCCTCGAAGGCGAAGGCAGCGTTGCGGAAGCTTAGGGCGCCCTGGAGCTCGGCGGGGCGGCGGGGGTCCTGGGGGCTGGTGATGGTGTTGACCGAATCCATGACCTCGAAATGGCGGTCTATGGCGGTCTTTGCCGTCAGCGCCATGGCCAGCAGCATGCCGCAGAACTCCACCGGAGCCGCGATCACGGCGGCGGTGGCGAAGAACGCCACGAGCGCACCGATGCTGAGTTCCCCGGTGGATGCCAGCAGCACGCCGACGACGAGCCCGGCGCCGAGGGCCAGTTCGGGCAGCAGGGTGACCACCAGGCTGAAGACGGCCAGGTGCTTGGCCTTGGCGATCTCGGTCTGGCGGAGCTCCTCGGCCTGTTCATTGAAGTTCTCCAGCGCCTCCCGGCTGCGGCCGAAGGCCTTGAGCACACGAATGCCGTGCACGGACTCCTCGACCGTGGTGGCGAGGTCCCCGGCCTGGTCCTGGCTGCGGCGGGCCACCTTGCTGTAGTGGGTGCGGAAGCGGAAGCCATAGATCATGATCGGCACCGCGGCGGCCAGGAAGATCAGGGCCAGCTGCCAGCTCATCGAGAACATCACGACGACGCCGATCGTGACGGTCAGGGTGGTGACCACGAGCATAATTGCGCCGAAGGCCATCCAGCGGCGCAGGAAGTTCAGGTCGGTCATGGCGCGGGAGAGCAGTTGTCCAGATCCCCAGCGGTCATGGAAGGACACCGTGAGGTCCTGGAGCTGGCCATAGAGGGACACCCGCATCCGGGTCTCGACCGTGGTGGCCGGATTGATCACGAACTGCCGCCGCAGCGCTACAAGGCCCGCCTCGGCGACCCCCAGGCCCAGGATCACGAGGGAGGCGATCCAGACCGCGTCCGTGCTCCCGCCCGGGCGGAGGGATTCATTGACCAGGACCCGGAGCACCTGCGGGATCGTCAGGGCCACTACGCTGGCCAGCAGCGCGCAGAGGAGGCCTAGGACAAGGCGCGGCAAGATGGGTCTGATGTGGGGGTAGAGACGGCTGATGGAGGAGAAAAACGGAGTCTGCTTGGCCATGCCTGCTTCTTTAAAACGTGCCTGCGAAGTTACTAACGCAACTGGATGTAGTTTCCTGTAGCAACTACCCTAGGCCATCGGGTGACCCGGTTCACAGGAAACCAGGTGGCAAAAGAATCTCGTCCAGTTATTACGCTACACAATGCACGGCCCGGGCGCGGCGGGGGACATGTCCAGTCCTGGCGGCCGCGGGTGGGCATATTCCCGTTATGTCCATTCGTGGGGCCCGGGGGAGGGCACGCTCCCAGCCCGGGGGCGGGGTTTAGGGGCGGGGCGTGAGGGTGAGGAGCACGGCCTCGGGCCGGCAGGCGATGCGGACCGGTGCGAAGCGGGAGGTGCCGATGCCGCCGGAGACGTTGACCGGCGTCGTGCGTCCATTGCTCTGCCAGTCGTTCAGACCCTTGGCACGCCAGGTGGGGAGGTCACAGTTGGACACCAGGGCGCCGTAGCCCGGCAGGCAGATCTGTCCGCCGTGCGTGTGGCCGGCGAACAGCAGGTCCGCCCCGTCCTCGGTGAAGTGGTCCAGGACGCGCTGATACGGGGCGTGGGCGACGGCGACGCGCAGGTGCGCTGAGGCGTCTTGGCCCTTGGTGCCGCGCGGCCAGCCCGCGTAGCGCTCGAGGCCCAGGTGCGGATCGTCCACGCCGGAGAAATCGACGCGCAGGCCCCTGATGACCATGGACTGGGACCGGTTGGTGAGGTCCACCCAGCCGCCCATTCCGAAGCCGGAGCGCAGCCGCGGCCAGTCCAGCTCGACCGGGTTCTGGCGCTCACCGGACGGCCCGCGCAGGTAGGAAGCGGGGTTCTTGAGTTGCGGGCCGAAGTAGTCGTTGGACCCGGGCACAAAGACGCCCGGAAACTCCATCAGGGGCTGCAGCGCCTGCAGCAGGGGTTCCACCGCCTTGACGTGGCTAAGGTTGTCCCCGGTGTTGACGACGAGATCGGGCTTCAGATCCGCCAGCGAGGCGAGCCACCCGGCCTTCCGGCGTTGGCCCGGCACGAAGTGGATATCGCTGAGGTGCAGCACCCGAATCGGACTCTGGCCCGGCGGGAGAATGGCCAGGGATTCCTCGCGCAGGACGAACTGGTTCTTCTCCCACAGCCCGTAACAGGCTGCGGCGGCACCCGTGGCGGCGCCGAACGCCGCGGTCACGGCAAAGCCGCGCCCGATGCCCTGGACGCGGCCTGCCAGCGTGGTTCCCCCGGCCACAGCTACTTCTTCTTGTCGCTGGGGCTCGGTGACGGCTCCGGTTTCTCGGTGGGCGTGGGTGCCGCCTCCTTAGTCGCCGGGGTGGTGGGGCGCACGACCGGTGCCGGGCCGGTGACCAGGTTGGACGGCGGGGCGGGGAACGGATTCGTTCCGTACGTCGGGGCCACCGTAGACATGAAGTTCGAGAACTGCGGACCGGCGATCATGTAACCGTCGACCCCCCGGTAGAACTTGCCGTTGATGGTGACGTTCTGGCCCGCCCGCTGCTGCGATCCCAGGGCATCACCGAACCACGATGCCGTCGCCAGTCCGCTGGTGTGGCCGACCACCCAGGTGGAGCCGTTGTTGTTCGAGGTACCGGTCTTGGCCGCGATCGGGAAGGAGGTACGGGTGGAGATCCGGGGCTGGATCAAGGAACCGGAACCCCGGTTGAGGACTTCTTGCAGGGCGAAGTTCACGCCGCGGGCCACCTCGGGCTTGAGCGCGTCGCGGCAGTTCGTCGCCTGGGCCGGAAGCTGCGCGCCGGTCTGGTCCGTCACCTCGGTGATGGCGATCGGCTCGCAGTACTTGCCGTCGTTGGCGAAGGTGGCGAAGGCGCTGGCCATGGTCAGCGGCGACGTCTGTGTGGAGCCCAGCAGGTTGGCTGTGGTGAACATGTTGATCTTCGGATTGGGGTCCGTGAGCTTGCCCGAGGCATCGCGTGTCGGCTGGCCGGAGCCGTCCCGGGCCGGCAAGCCCGAGTGGAGACCCACGGCGTCGACGGTCTTCTGGATGCCACAGAAGTCCAGCTGAGCGGCCGAGGCGAACGTGACCGTGTTGATGGAGTTGTAGAGCCCCTCCAGCACGCTCATGGAGCGGTAGTAGTTCTCCTCGGCGTTCTGCAGGTCCTCGGCGGCACCGAGACCCTTCTCGGCGGTGTTGTAGGCGCCGGTGGTCACGCCGCAGGAGTTCCGCCACCGGAAGTTCAACGGGTACTTGCGCACGGCACCGTTGACCACGGTGTTCATCGACTTGCCCTCGTTCAGCCATTCGGCAAACGTGAACGGCTTCATGGTCGAGCCCGGCTGCGCACCGCCGAGGCCGTTCAGGTCATTGCCGTCGACGTCATACTGGTCGACGCTGAAGTTCAGCTGGGAATCGAACTTGCCCTCGGCGGGGAACCACACCGTGTTTTGGGCCATGTTGGTGATCTTGCCGGTGCCGGGCTGGACGGAGACGAGCGCCGCGCCCCACTTGTCCGGATTGGCGCCGGCAGACCCGTCCACCTGGGCCTGCGCCACAGCCTGGGCGCCCGGGTCGAGCGTGGTCTTGATGGTCAGGCCGCCGCGGAAGACTTTTTTCGCCCGCTCGTCGGCGTCGGCGCCGTACGCCGGGTTGTTCAGCAGCAGGTGAAGCACGTAGTCACAGAAATACGGTGCCGTGGTGGAGTAGGCGCAGCCCTGCCGCGCCGGGGTGACCTTGGTTTCCACCGGGGTGGCGACGGCGGCGGCGTACTCCGCCTGCTGGATCTTTCCGGTGCTGAGCATCGACCCGAGCACGAGGTCGCGGCGGTTCTTCGCGTTTTCCGGATTGGCGATGGGGTCGTAGAAGGACGGGCTGTTCACGACGCCGGCCAGCAGCGCGGCCTGCGGCAGCGTCAGGTCCTTGGCGGTGGTGCTGAAGAAGAACTTGGAGGCGGCTTCAATCCCGTAAGCGTCACGGTTGAAGAACACGATGTTCAGGTAGCCCTCAAGGATCTGTTCCTTGGTGAACTTCTTTTCCAGCGCGATGGCGAGCTTCATCTCGCGGAGTTTGTCTCCGACACCCTTGTTGACGCCGTTCAGGAGGACCTGGTCGCCCTTGCCCTCGGCCTCGAGCGAAGAGTTTATGACGTTGTTGACGTACTGCTGCGTGATGGTCGACGCGCCCTGCTTGTTGCCGCGGGCGGTGCTGATGAGGGCCCGCATGATGCCGGTGGTGTCCACGCCGCCGTGCTCGTAGAAGCGGCTGTCCTCAATGGCGATCACCGCGTCCTTGATGTATGGCGACATCTGGTCCAGGGATACCCGGGTGCGGTTCTCGGCGTAGAGGTTGGCGATGACGCTGCCGTCCGCCGCCAGCACGGTCGTCGACTGGCTAGGTGGATCCACCTGCAATTCAGCCGGAAGGGTGTCGAAGAATTTGATCGACCCGCTCGCCGCGCTGCCTGAAACGGCAGCGGCCGGGACCAGCAGCCCCGCCACCAGGACACCACAAATGGCGCTCACGCCGAGGAAAAGAAGGATCTTTCCGAGGGTGGTGGCCGTGTCGAATAGAGGGTTCTTACCAGTCGCCATGTTTTCCACTTTACCGGCAAGTACTAGGCTTACGTTCATGACGAAATGGGAGTACGCCACGATTCCGCTCATTATCCACGCTACAAAGCAGATCCTGGATCAGTGGGGCGACGACGGCTGGGAGCTTGTCCAGGTTGTCCCCGGTCCGGACGGAAACGGCTTGGTTGCCTACCTGAAGCGGGAGAAGCAGTAGTCATGAGCACCCCAGCAGCGGCCACACCCGGCTCCTCGGCGATCCCGGCGCAGGCGGAAAACAACGCGGCCGGCACCGATAACGCGGGCGCGTCGTCCGCCGTCGAACAGCGACTGGCCGAGCTCGGCCTGACACTGCCGGAGGTCGCCGCTCCGGTGGCCGCCTACGTTCCCGCCGTCATCTCCGGCAATCATGTCTACACCTCCGGCCAGCTGCCGTTCATTAACGGAAAGCTCCAGGGCACAGGCAAGGTCTCCTCCGGTACGGAAGGTACCTCGGACGAGCCGACTGTTTCCCCGGAAGCCGCGCGGGACTACGCCGCCGTGTGCGCCGTGAACGCGCTGGCCGCTGTGAAGAGCGTCATCGGCGACCTGGACCGCATCACGCGGATCGTTAAAGTGGTCGGCTTTGTCTCCTCGGACCCGTCCTTCACCGGTCAGCCCGGGGTCATCAACGGCGCTTCTGAACTGCTCGGCAAGGTCCTCGGCGACGCCGGCCAGCACGCGCGTTCCGCCGTCGGCGTCGCTGTCCTGCCGCTCGACTCTCCCGTTGAGGTCGAACTGATCGCCGAATTCGCCTAGAGGGCCGGTCACTTCCCTTGCCTCAGTTAGCCCGACGACTTTTCGTTCTACCCGCCGATCTCGAAGGGGCGGCACGCAGTTGGCTGGAACACGGCGAACGGACGCCGCGCGCCGCCCGGTACGCGTCGTCGGTGGTCCTTCTCCGGGATTCCCCGACGGGTCTGGAGACCTGGCTGGGTTACCGTCCGGGGTCTTCGCCGCTGGGTGTGCTCGCCTTCCCGGGCGGCTCCCTGGAGGCGTCCGACGACGACGCTCTCGGCTGGCTGGGCCCGTCGCCCCAGCATTGGGCTGAGCAGATGGGCACGGACGACGTCGGGCTGGCGCGCCGCCACGTGGTGGGCGCCATCCGTGAACTGTTCGAGGAGACCGGCGTCCTGCTGGCCGGCCCGGACCAGTCCAGTACCGTGGAGGGCACGTCCACCCCGGAGTGGATGCGCGCCCGGGAAGCCGTGGCCGCGCAGGAGAGGTCGTTCACCGAAGTGCTGGCCAAACGCGGGCTGTCGGTGCGGACGGACCTGCTGAAGCCGCTGGTCAATTGGCTCAGCCCAGATTTTGCGCACCGACGGTTCAACACCCGCTATTTCGCGGCCACGGTGCCGATGAACCAGCAACCAACGCTGCTGGCCAGCAAGGGCGTCTGGGGCCGGTGGGTCTGCGTCCGGAAGGTCATCAACGAGCGGGACACCACGGCACTTGGCGACGAGGCGGGCCAGGAGAACACCGTCGGGCTGCCACTGGGCCAGCTGCTGGTGCCAGGCTCCGAGATCATGCTCGAAAAGATGGCCGCCGCCAACGGCTGCATCGCGTACCTGAGTTACAAACGCAAAGCCCACGTCTACCAGCCCAAGCTCGTCGAGGAAGATGACGGCCGGCTCCTGCTTGAGGTGGAGGCCGCTAAAACCGTAGCGGGGGAGCCTCAGCGGGAACGCTGACCAGGCCCGGGAGACGGGCGGTGGGTGTCGGGCTGGAGGGCAGGCCGGTGCGCACCCGCGTTCCAGCCGATGGACATGCTCTCCCCTCGTCACACCCGATGGACCTGCCCTCCCCTCGGCCCGGAGTCCACGGGACATGTCCACGCCTCGGCCCAGCCGGTGGACATATTGGCATTATGTCCAACTTTCGATCCAGGGACTGAGCATGTCCCGCGCACCTGTGAGCCATCACTGAGCATGTCCTGTCCACGATCCGGGGATTGAGCATGTCCCGCGCAGGTCTGCGCGACGGGTGTGTGGGCATGCGCCGCGGTTGGTTCTCGGCCTTAAACGCGGAAAGCCGGTCCCGTTTCACGGGCCGGCCTTCGTTGTGCTGCTGGAAACTGTTAGCGGGAACGCTGACGGAGGCGCTGCATGTCGAGGATGACGACGGCGCGGGCCTCCAGGCGCAGCCAACCGCGCTGGACGAATTCGGCGAGGGCCTTGTTGACGGTCTCGCGGGACGCGCCGACCAGCTGGGCCAGCTCTTCCTGGGTGAGCTCGTGAGCCACCAGGACGCCGTCGGTCGCCGGGCGGCCGAAACGGTCCGCGAGGTCCAGAAGGGCCTTTGCCACGCGGCCCGGAACATCGGAGAAGACCAGGTCGGACAACGAATCGTTGGTGCGGCGCAGGCGGCGGGCCAGGGCCTGCAGCAGCTGCGCGGAAACTTCCGGGCGTGTGCGCAGTAGCGCGTTGAGGCTTTCGTTCTTCAGTCCGGCGAGGCGCGTTTCTGAGACGGCGGTGGCCGTGGCGGTCCGGGGGCTCGGATCAAACAATGCCATTTCGCCAAACAGCTCGCCCGGTCCGAGGATGGCCAGAAGCGATTCCCGGCCGTCCGGAGACGTGCGGCCGAGCTTTACCTTGCCGGAGACGATGAAGTACAGCTGGTCACCCTGATCGCCTTCCCGGAATACCGAGGCTCCGCGTGAGAGGTCCACCTCGGTGAGTTCGTCCGTCAGCAGACGGAACGCCTCGTCGTCGAGCGTGGCGAAAAGTGGGGCGCGGCGCAATACCTCGATGTCCATGAAATCTCCTGACTTACTGTGTCGGCTGGGGCGCTTCAGCCATTCTTCCAGAATTTTGGCACTCCTGTGACGTAGTTGGCACCGGAAGGCGCGAAAGGGAGCTGCGGGGGCCGCTGTACTACCGGCGCAGTCAGTCCGCCGGTGCGCGGCAAACTGTCAGCCACCGCCGGTAGAATTAGTCCCTACCCGCCCCTAAGGAGGCCCGGTGTTCGGCATGACCATTCTGGACTTGGCGTTGATCCTAACGCTGCTGTCCTATCTGATCTACGGCCTGCGCAACGGCTTCCTGGTGACCCTCGGAGGTATCGCCGGCTTCGCCGCGGGTGCCGTTGCCGCCTTTTTTTCCGTCCCGATCGTCAGCGATCTCGTGGACAACCCCGGGTGGCGGCTGACGGCCGTCGTCGCTACCGCAGTCCTGTTGATGGTTATGGGCCACGGTCTCGGCACCATGATCGGGCGCAGAATCCGCAGCGTCGTGAAGATCAGCCCGCTCCGTGCCGCGGACCGAGTGGTGGGCGGCGGCGTAAACGTGGTCGTCTCCGCCCTGGTCATGTCGCTGCTGGCCTTCAGCATTGGCGCCTTGGGCGTTCCCTTTGCCTCGCAGCAGATCGCCGAGTCCAAGGTGATTCGGTTTATCGACGGAATGACGCCGAACCCCATCAAAACGTCGATGGCGCAGCTGCGGTCTGCGGTGATCGGCGAGGGTATCCCGACGCTTTTCGAGGGCTTTGCCCAGGGCCAGCCGGTGTCCGTCCCCGACGCCAGTACTGACACTCCTGCGCTGAATGCTGCGGCGGATTCCGTTTTGAAGATTGCCGGAACCGCATATCAGTGCGGACAGAACCAGACGGGCACCGGCTTCGTGGTGTCACCGGGCCGGGTGGTGACCAACGCCCACGTGGTCGCTGGGGTACCGGAGCCGGTGGTCGAGGTTCCGGGCGGGGGTGCCCTGCCCGGGCGCGTCGTGTACTTCGACAGCCAGCATGATCTTGCGGTCCTTGCCGTGGACGGACTGCGCTCCGCGCCGTTGCCGTTCGGTTCCGACCTGCCCCCCGGCAGCCCCGCAGCGTTTGCCGGCTATCCGCACGGCGGGCCGTTCCAGTCCAAAGCGGCGACGGTGCAGGACATCACCACAGTGCTCGTTCCGGACATTTACGGCAACAACGCAGCGCCCGAGGACGTCTACCGCCTGGCCGGAGACGTGCAGCCGGGAAACTCCGGAGGGCCCCTGCTTAGCACCGACGGGCAGGTCGCCGGCGTGGTGTTTGCCAAGGCCACGACCGGATCCTCACTCGGCTACGCGATCACGATGGCCGATCTGGGTCCGGTCGCCGCCCAAGCGCCGGGACTCGACAACCCAGTCTCCGCGGGGCAGTGCATCAGGAAGTAAGCCGCCGGAGCCGGGGACATGCTCAGTCGTGGCTGGCGGGCAGCCCGGCGAGGTATTCCACCGCGAATCGGTAGCCCAGGATCCCGGCCCCGGCAATTACTGCCCTGCTGATGTCCGAGAGGTAGGAACGATGCCGGAACTCCTCCCGGGCGTGGACGTTGGTGATGTGGACCTCGACGGCGGGCAGTTGAACCGCGGAAATCGCGTCCCGGATCGCGACTGAGGTGTGCGTGTACGCGCCGGCGTTGATGACAATGCCGATCGCCTTGCCGCGGGCTGCATGGATGGCGTCGACAAGGGCGCCTTCGTGGTTGGACTGGAAACACTCGACGTCCAGTCCGTGGGCAGCGCCGGCGTCCTTGGCGAGCTGTTCGACGTCGGCCAGGGTGGCGGTCCCGTACTTCTCCGGTTCGCGGGTGCCGAGCAGGTTCAGGTTGGGCCCGTTGAGGACAAGTATGGTGCCGCGGCCGGCACCGGCGGGGGTGGCTTCGCTCATGCCTGCCAATGTATCGCAGAGAGCCCCGCGGATTCCCCGGGCCCATCCCGCCGCGCTGGGCCTCACGTGACCGGACGGACTCGCGCCTAGAGCTGTCGGGCCGGATGGCTCGCGGGGAATACCGGACGCAGGAAGGTCATCAGGCGCAACATTGCGGCCGGTACGGGTGTCCGCCTGCCGGAAACGGCGGCGCCTTCCCCTGGGGGTTGCCGGCGCCGCCGTCGGTGCGTATTTGGCTGGTGCGTATTTGTCTGGTGCGGTCGGCCCGATCGCTACTTCCTCAGCGACTGTGCGATCTGGGCCATGACGGTGTTGTCGGCCAGGGTGGTCGCGTCGCCGACTTCGCGGCCTTCAGCGACGTCCTTGAGCAGGCGGCGCATGATCTTGCCGGAGCGGGTCTTCGGCAGTTCGGGCACCACGAGGATGGTCTTGGGCTTGGCGATCGGACCGATTTCCTTGCCGACGTGGTTGCGGAGCTCCTGGACGATTTCGTCGCCGGAGTCCACCGCGTCCCCGCGAAGGATCACGAAGGCGACGACTGCCTGGCCGGTAGTCTCATCCGCTGCCCCGACGACGGCGGCCTCGGCTACCGCGGGGTGGCTGACGAGGGCGGATTCAATTTCCGTGGTGGAGAGCCGGTGGCCGGAAATGTTCATCACGTCATCCACCCGGCCCAGCAGCCAGATGTCGCCGTCCTCGTCCTTCTTCGCGCCGTCGCCGGCGAAGTACATCGTCTCGAAGCGGGACCAGTAGGTGTCCTTGAACCGTTCCGGGTCGCCCCAGATGCCGCGCAGCATGGCCGGCCACGGTTCGCGGATCACCAGGAAACCGCCGTGGCCGTTGGGAACGGACTCGCCGAGCTCATCCACGACGTCCACGGCGATGCCGGGCAGCGGTACCTGGGCCGAGCCGGGCTTGGTGGCCGTCACGCCCGGCAGCGGGGCGATCATCTGCGCCCCGGTTTCGGTCTGCCACCAGGTGTCCACGATCGGCGCCGGGTTGTCTTTCCGTTCGCCGTTCTTGCCCGCGTTGGCGCCGATGACCTCGCGGTACCACATCCAGGCTTCCGGGTTGATGGGTTCGCCGACCGATCCGAGGACGCGGATCGAGGAGAGGTCATACCGGGCCGGGATCTCCTTGCCCCACTTCATGAAGGTGCGGATGGCCGTCGGGGCGGTGTAGAGGATGGAGACCTTGTACTTCTCCACGATTTCCCACCAGCGGCCCTGGTGCGGGGAGTCCGGGGTGCCCTCGTACATGACCTGGGTGGCGCCGTTGAGGAGCGGGGCGTAGGCGACGTAGGAGTGCCCGGTGACCCAGCCGACGTCGGCGGTGCACCAGTAGACGTCTGTCTCCGGGTGCAGGTCGAAGACCGCCTTGTGCGTGTAGGCGGTCTGGGTGAGGTAGCCGCCGGTGGTGTGCAGGATGCCCTTGGGCTTGCCCGTGGTGCCGGAGGTGTAGAGGATGAAGAGCGGGTGCTCGGAGTCGTGCCCCACAGCGGTGTGCTCCGGGGAGGCCATCCCCACGGTGTCCGCCCACCAGTGGTCGCGGCCCTCGTGCCAGTCCACGTCCTGGCCGTTGCGCTTGACGACGACGACGTTCTGGACGGTATGGCCGTTGTGGGCCAGGGCCTCATCGACGGCCGGCTTTAGGGCGCTGGGCTTGCCCCGGCGGTAGGTGCCGTCCGCGGTGACCACGAGCTTGGCCTCGGCGTCGTCGATTCGGGAGCGCAGGGCGTCGGCGGAGAAACCGCCGAAGACCACGGAGTGGATGGCGCCGATCCGGGCGCAGGCCAGCAGCGTGATCACGGCCTCGGGAATCATAGGCAGGTACACGGCGACACGGTCACCTTTGGCCACGCCCAGGGATTCGAACCCGTTCGCGGCCTTCTTCACCTCTTCTGTGAGCTGCGCGTAGGTGTAAGTCCGGGTATCACCGGGCTCGCCCTCGAAATAGATTGCGACCCTGTCTCCGTTGCCGGCTTCGACGTGGCGGTCCAGGGCGTTGTAGGCGGCGTTGACCTCTCCGCCGATGAACCATTTGGCGAAGGGAGGCGTGGACCAGTCCAGCGTCCGGGTGAAGTCTTTGTTCCAGCTCAGGAGGTCGCGGGCCTGCTTCGCCCAGAATGCGGGACGGTCCGCGTTTGCGTCCGCGTAGTCGGCTTCGGTGACCACGGCATTGCCGGCGAACTCGGCCGAGGGCGCGAATTTGCGGTTCTCGTGCGACAAGTTTTCGAACGCGTCGCCTTGTTGCGGCGTGCTGGCGGAAGGCGTAGCTCCGGGGGCCTGGGTCGTCGCGGCGCCGGGGGTTTGCTGGGACATGGTGAACCTCATCATTCATCGATCCGTGCTGCGCGGGCGTCCGGATGTCCTCCGCGCCGGGCCGCAGGCGCGACGTCGGGCGGCGGTCGATCACGGCCGTACCGCAAAGAACTGTTCCGCAACAAACACTAATGCCTGGGTGCGACAGAAAGTGCTCCCCGTCACAGATGCGAGCCGTGAGCGGTGCTTGTTAAGCGCCAAATGGCATCGGTCAGGGGTCCGGTCCCCCCCGCCCGCCTCCGGTTCCGGTCCCGCCGCTGCATCGGCTCTGGCGTTGCCCGTCACCGTTGGACAAAATGGAGCCAGGAACCGTTGAATTAGAGGCAAAATGAGACTCTGGGGCCCGATGCCGAGCACGGCCTGGCCCGCCGGCATGACCATCAGTGTGGACGACACTCCGCACCATCTGACCATCCTGCTCTTTGCCCGTCATGCCTGGGGGATCGCGGCGGATGCTGACGTTCCGCGGTTGGATCCGGTTCCGGACCCCGGCAGTTCCCGGTTGCCCGGCTCGGCGGACAAGGCCGAGTGGGAAGGCCGGTGGCACCGTGCCTGGCGGCGGGCCTGGGACTGGTATGCAGTGCAGGAGCCGGATCCGACGATCCACCCGGAGCCAGGATTCATCCGCGCAGCCACGCAGCCCGGCCAAGGTCTCAACCCCCTGATTCCGCCCTTGTGGCAAGCGGACTACGGCTGGGACGGACTCGACGCTGCGGCTTTCAGCGCGTGGGAGCGGGAATGCCGGCCGCGGGCCGACGGGCATGCCCGAACAAGGCTCCGTAGATCGGCGGCCGCATTGCCCGAACCGCAGAGCCTTCCAGCGCTGATCGCCGCCTGGGAGGGCGGTCTCGACACTGTCATCGTTCTGCCTTACGCAGGGTACTTTGCCCGCCGCGTCACGCAGCGCCACCTCGCTGTGTCGGCCGCGGCACGCAACGATCCCGTCAGCTACAGCCGAGCGCTCGGCACGGCGCCGGTCAGCGGCGGATCCGAAGGATGACGCGGATCTGGCGGTGCCGCGCACGGCTTGTCAGCTAGTGATCGGACGGGCACTTGGCTAGGCTGAGATGGAGTTGCGACATCCGATGGAGGCGACCTGTACCGCGCGCGGGCCAGCGTCAGCCCGCCGTTCCGCGGCGCCGTCCTGGGTTGCACCATGCTAAGGAGAACAGAATGAACGAGCAAGCTAATGGGCAGCTCCCCGCGCCCTCCGACAGCCACGACGCCGGGCCAGCCCGTCCTGCCGGCTTCGGGGACGCTCCCCGTTTCACAGTGGACAAGGCGAAGGGAAAGTCCGGCATGAAGAACGAGGCCGTCCTCGGCCCGTTCACGGTCCGGGACCTGACCGTCTTCGGCTCCACGCTAATTCTCTTCATCGCTTCCCTGATTCCGATGTTTGCCGTCCGCTACAACCTGTGGAACCTGGGGAGCCTCTTCTTCCTGGGCCTCGGTATCCTGCTGCCGCTGATTGTCAGCGCCCTCTTCGTGGCGCGCCGCGTCAGCCCCGGAACGAGGATGCGGATCGGATCCTTGTCCGTGGACCAGTTCGCCTCCGTGGTGGCGTCCTTCGCCGTGGCATTCTTCTTCCTCGCCGTGGCCGGTGCCTACGTGCCGAGCATGCTGCTGGCCCTCGTCGGGGCACTGGGACTCTTTGCCGCTACCGTCCTCGCGCGCCTGATTCCCTACCTGGCCGGCGACTTCCTGGACCGCGAGGAGGCTCCGGCGCATGTGGTGGCACGCGACGCCGCGGCGCCAGCCCGCAAGCCCCGTGCCCCCAAAGCTCCCAAGGAGCAGACGAAAGCCAAGGATCACCAGGACAGCGGCACGGGGGCCGTTGCAGGCTGGGCTAAGCGGATGACCTCCGGCGGCCCGGCGGCAACCGCGGGCTCAGCCCCGCGCACCGACGAGCCCCGTGCCGAAGCTGCGGACGACGCCGTTGCAGGCACCGCCGCCGTTGTTCCGTCTGCGACCGCGCAAGCCGCGGAAGCCGCGACGGCCCCACAGGCCGCTCCTGCGCCTAGGGCCGGTGCTACGGCGACCGGTGCGCCGGCGACCCAGATGTCCGGTGTTGTTCCTGGCACGGCGGCAGCCCCGACTGCTGCTGCGGCGCCGGCAGCCACGGCGGCCGCACCCACTGCAGCTGCTGCCCGGCCGGAGGTCGGAGGGCCGGCCGGCCCGTCCGCCGCCGAGCAGACCCGGGCTCCCGGCGTCGTGCAGCCCGCCGGGAACGCTGCGGCCGCCACGGCGGCCGCCGCTGAGCGGACCCGGGAGGAACAGCAGGCAAAGACCGCAGCCGCTGCCGAGCAGACGCGCGCGGCGGACGTCCCGGCGGCCGCCAGCAACAGCGCTCCGACCACCGTTAACCCGCAGGTTCGGTCCCAAGAGCCGATCGGGGCCACCGTCGATCCCGCGGGTCGGACAGCGCCGAACCAGGCCCAGCCCGTCCACGAGGCCTTCTGGTTTGCCGTCGCCCAGCCGCGCACCGCTGTCGATGAACTCACGGGCGTTCCGGCGTTCGTGATTGAACCCGGCGGCTGGGTCCTGGCCCTGGAAGACCGGGGAAGCGAGTTCCTGGTCCAGCACACCGACGGCAGGGTGGGCGTGCTGCGCGATCTCAGCAATATCGAGCGCGGTTAGCCGGACGCCGGTGGTCACCGCGGAGGAGTCCCAGCCCGGCAGCGTCGGGCCTGCCAGCCTTGGCGCGTCCGGGTTGGCAACGCCCGCTGCCGCCAGTCCGGGAATGGCCGGACCCGTACCCGCTGGAGCCGCACCCGCTGGAGCCGCACCCGCTGGAGCCGCACCCGCTGGAGCCGCACCCGCTGGAGCCGCACCCGCTGGAGCCGCACCCGCTGGAGCCGCACCCGCTGGAGCCGCACCCGCCGGCACCAAGGCCGCGGGCATCAAGGCCGCGGGCGAGTCCCTGCTCGGACTAAAGCGGCGGGCGCGCCGGATCAACCGGGCATTGGCGGAGCAGTACCCCTACGCGCACGCTGAACTGGATTTCCGTAATCCCTTTGAACTTGTCGTGGCCACGGTGCTCTCGGCGCAGACCACCGATGTGCTCGTCAACCAGATCACCCAGTTGCTGTTCGCCCGGTACCCGGATGCACGGAGTTTGGCGGAGGCGGATCCGGCCGAGCTTGAAGCCATCATCAAGCCCACCGGGTTTTTTCGCGCGAAGGCCCGGAGTCTCTTGGCCCTGAGCAACCGTCTGGTGGATGAGTACGACGGCGAGGTGCCCGGACGCCTGGAGGATCTCGTGACACTGCCCGGCGTCGGGCGGAAAACCGCCAACGTCGTGTTGGGGAACGCCTTCGGTATCCCCGGCATCACCGTCGATACCCACTTCGGCCGGCTGGCGAGGCGGTTCGGCTGGACGGACTCGGAGGATCCGGTGAAGATCGAATTCGACGTCGCCGAGCTCTTCGAGCCGAAGGACTGGACCATGCTCTCCCACCGGGTCGTCTTCCACGGCCGCCGGGTCTGCCATTCGCGTAAACCGGCCTGCGGGGCCTGCCCGGTGGCCAACTGGTGCCCGAGCTACGGGATGGGCGAGACCGACCCGGCGAAGGCGAAGAAGCTGCTGAAGTATGAACTGGCCCCGGGCCAGGAGGAGCTGCTGGCGAAGCTGCTTGCCGAGACCCACCGGGCCGCGGAAATCCGGATGGCATCACAGAGGAAGCCGCAGTGACGGCTCGCCAGGATCTCATCGATCTGGCGGCCGGTGTCGCGGCCGGCACGGCCCCGGCGCCGGATCCGCGCTGGCGGGAACTCACTGTCGAACCGGGGGAGCGCGTCCGCCGCGCCGCCGTCCTGATGCTGTTTGGTGCCCTTGACTATGTCCCGGCGGCCTCGGGCAAGAAACTTGCACCGGCGGAACTGGACGTCCTGCTGCTGCAGCGCGCCCAGACCTTGGATGACCATCCCGGACAGGTAGCCTTCCCCGGCGGCGGTATCGACGCCGGGGAATCGGTGATTGACGCCGCCCTGCGGGAAGCCCGGGAGGAAACCGGGCTGGACCCGTCCGGCGTCGAGGTGCTCGGAGTCATGCCCGAGTTGGCGCTGCCCCGCGGCAACTTCCTGGTGACGCCCGTCCTGGCCTGGTGGGCCGCCCAGTCACCTGTGCGGGTGGTGGACTACGGCGAGTCTGCCCAGGTCTTCCGCGTGCCGGTCCGTGACCTGCTGGATCCTGATAACCGGGTGATGGCCACCGTCAGCCGGGCCGGGCAGACCTTCCAAAGCCCCGCCTTTACCGTCAACGGAGTGGTGGTGTGGGGCTTCACCGGAATGATCCTTAACCAGCTCTTCGAGCAGCTGGGTTGGGCGGTTCCCTGGGACCGAACGCGGCTTTACGGGATCGACGTCTGAGGGGGCAGGAAGGCCCGTCAGCCGGTCCCGGGCAAGGCTAGCGTGGGACTACGCTAGCGTGGGGCGAGCCGCGGGCTCGTCCGCGTGCTGCCGGGCCGGGTTGCCTCCCGGCCGGCCGGCGCGTTCTTCCTGGGCCTCGACTTGTCGACGACCAAGCCGGTGGCGGCGTTTTCGCGCACAGCGGTAATGCCCGCGGCAGCGGCCTTGATGGTATTGAACAATGGCGAAACGGCGACCACCGTTCCATCCGGTGCGGTCAGCTTGAAGAAGTAGGCTTTCTCTCCAGCCTCGGCGATCTCAAAAATGCCAGCCAATCTGCTGCCTTCCCAAATCCATGCGTCGTTGCATCGGCCGGTGCAACCAGAACGGCTGTCGGCCTTTTCGAGCCTAACCGGGCTGATGGACCGGACACAACGCTACCGACGGGTACGTTACGGGCGGCGGTTTCCGTTGCCCTATTTCGCCTTGTCGTAGGAGTCCACAACGGCCACGCTGACAGGGAACTCGACCGGTATGCGGCCGAAAAGCAGCTCCTTGGCGGCATTAGCAGCCTCCTCGATGGCCACGATGCAGTCCCCCACCGCTTCGTCCGGGCAATGGACCATGACTTCGTCGTGGAGGAAAAACACCAGTTCCCCGGCGGGCACGCCGCCCGTGCGCATGGCCCGCAACCGCCGTCGCAATTCGGCCAGCCAGCATGCCGCCCAATCCGCGGCTGAGCCCTGCACCACGAAGTTGCGGGTGAACCGGCCCCGCGACCGGGCCAGGGAATCGGCACGGCGCTGTTCTTCGGCGGTGGCGGACCGCTGGCTCCGCAACCACCCCTCCGACGGCGGCGGGGTGCTGCGGCCGAGCCGGGAAGTGACAGTTTTCCCGGCCTCACCCTGGCGCGCTGCGTTCTCCACAAACCCGACAGCCCGGGGATAGGTGCGGGCAAGCTGGGGCATGAGGCGCCCGGACTCGCCCGTCGTTGCCCCGTAGATGGCCCCCAGGAGCGCCCCCTTTGCCTTCGCGCGGTCGCCACCGAAACCCTGCGCCGCGATGCCGGCGTAGAGGTCCTTGTCCCGGGCCGCCTCGGCCATCTTTGAGTCCTGGGCGAGCGCCACCAGCACCCGCGGTTCAAGCTGGGAGGCGTCCGCGACGATCAGCTTGTGGCCCGGATCGGCGTGCACGGCGCCCCGGATCTGGCGCGGGATCTGCAGCGCCCCGCCGCCGCGGGAGGCCCAGCGGCCCGAGACCACACCGCCGACGACATACTCCGGCTGGAACCGGCCGTCCTTGACCCATGCATCGAGCCAGGCCCAGCCGTTGGCCGCATGGAGCCGGGACAGCTTCTTGTACGCCAGGAGCGGCCCGATCGCCGCATGCGACGATTCCTTCAGCTCCCACTGGCGGGTGGTCTTCACTTCGATCCCGTTCCGGTGCAGGGCTCGCATGAGCTCCTGGGGCGAATCCGGGTTGAGCGAAGGGGAATTGAGCAGTTGCCGGAGCTCCGTGGTGAGCGCCTCAAGTTTTGCCGGACGGTGGCCCTGGGGAGGGCGCGGTCCTAAGTGGTCGGCGAGAATCTCCTCATGCAGCTCCGTCCGCCAGGGAACCCCCGCGTGTTGCATTTCCGCGGCGATCATGGCCCCTGCGGACTCTGCCGCCAGGAGCAGCTGGAGCCGCTGTTTACGGTTGTCCGGCTGGCTTCCTGCCCCCGCCTGGCTGAGCGCGTCCTGCTGCGCGGCGTATTCTTCACGCAGCTCCTCGACGCTGTGGCGGGGCGCCTGCCGAAGTGCCGGGTCGTCAAACAAAGCGCCCTGATCCGCGGGCGGAGGCGGCGGCTGGAGCACTCGCGGCGGCTGCTGCAGCTCATCGTCCTGGGTCAGCTTCTCCGCGTTTCTCGCGTACGCCGTGTGGGCTGTGAATTCCGAGTGTGCCAGGATCGCGCCGCACAGTGCGAGGTCGTAGCAGCGTTCCAACTCCACCCCGGCGGCCAGCAGGGACGGGTACCAGTCCTGCGTGCGGTGCCAAATCCAGCGCGGACGCCGCTTCTCGAGTTGGAGTACGACGCCGGCCAGTTCCGCTGCGCCGATGACCCTCGGTTCGGGGCTGGCCGGGTGGGGGGCACCCCCGGCGGCGAGTTCCAGCAGGGCTGCGCCGTCAGCGTGGGCGGCCAGCAGCAGATACATAGGTCAATTCTGCCCTGTGGCTGGGTGCGGCTTGTCCACATAGCCCGGCGCGCGGCTTACGGCCGGTCCGGCCCGGGGGCAGAGTGGCCGTATGAGCCGGCATGAGCTATTTCGCCCCGACACCCCACACCGGCGAAGCGCCGGACCCGGTGAAACGGGCTGGCTGCCGGACGCGTCGGCGGAGACGCTGCTGGTAACCGGGGACGAGGTGCTCCGCGGTGAAGTGGAGCGCATCGTGGCGGCGGCCGGGGGCACGTTGCGGACAGTGCTGGACGCAGTGGAGGCGGCGCCGTTCTGGGACCCTGCCGCGGCGGTGCTGGTGGGCAGCGACATCACCACACTCCCGCCGCGGCGCCGGGCGCCCGCCGTGCTGGTCGGACTGAACGCAGACGGGGAGGGCCTCTGGCAATTGGCAGCCGCGATAGGGGCGGAGTGCGTCGCCGTGCTGCCCGACGCCGCGGCCTGGCTTGCCGCGCACCTCAGCCGCTCCCGATCGCCCGTCGCAGGCGGGCTCGTCCTCGGCGTCAGCGGCGGTTGCGGCGGGGCGGGAGCCACCACCGCCGCCATCTGGCTGGCACAGGCCGCTGCACGGCGCGGCGCAAACGTCCTCCTCGTGGACGGGGACCCCCGCGGCGGTGGCCTTGAACTCGCTTTGGCGGCCGAGGACACGCCTGGCCTCCGCTGGCCGGACCTCGCCGGGGCAAGCGGCAGCATCGATCCGGGCCAGCTGGCCGAGTCCCTGCCGACCGCAGGAGGTTTCTCCTTCCTGTCCTGGCCGGGCAGCCGCGACGGTGCCACGGCTGCGGAGACCAGCACGGTGTCCGTCGTCCTGGAAGCTGCCCGGCGCGGCTTTGAACTGGTGGTGCTGGACATCGGTCGTGGATATGAGCCCTTGCGCGCCTTCGCCTGGGACTGCGACCGGCTCCTTCTCATCGTCCCCGCCCAGCTGCGCGCGGCCGTCGCCACCGCGCGGCTGCTGCACGATCTCCCTCCCGTGGAAACCTCCCTTGTGGTCCGGGGCAAGCCCGGAGCCGTGCTGGACGGAGGGCTGATTGCCGACTCGGTCGGACTTCCATTGTCCGGGACCATGCCGGAAGTCCGGGGCACGGCTGCGGCAACTGAACTTGGACGGCTCCTGGTTTCGGGGCAGCAACGCGTCGTTCGCCGTTTCGCCGCAGCGGTACTTGAGCAGAGCGTCGGGGAGCTCCGGTGAGCGCGCACGCAGCGGCGGGGCCCCCGGACGCAGCTGTGCACGGCAGGCGCCGCCTCGGCAGCCGGGCAGGGGCGGGCAGCCCAGCGGACGAGCACCTGCTGCAGACGGTGCGGGAGTCCGTTCTGTCCGAGGCGGGTCCGGTCACTCCGACCCGGGTGGCGGCCGCCGTGCAAGCGACCGGACGGCTGCTCGGCACCGCGGGTGCCCTGGCCGCGGTGGACAGCATCAGCGCGGAACTCACCGGACTGGGTCCGCTGCAGGCACTCGCAAGGGATCCTGCCGTGACGGACATCTTCGTCAACGGCCCGGACTCGGTCTGGCTTGACCGCGGAAACGGCCCGGAGAAGGTGCCGGTGTTCTTCTCTGGTGAGTCACAGATCCGTGCGCTGGCCGCCCGGCTCGTCGCGGCGGGCGGGCGGCGCCTCGACGACGGATCTCCGTGCGTGGACGTCCGGCTCGACGGCGGCTATCGGGTGCACGCGGTCCTGCCGCCGATCTCCACGACGGGCACCCTGCTGAGCGTGAGAATCCGGCGGGAAAGAGTGTTCACGATGCTGGAGCTGCGGCAGATCGGCATGTTCGGCACCCTCATCGGGACGGTACTGGAACGCATGATCGATCGCCGGTTGGGTTTTTTGATCAGCGGAGCCACCGGTACAGGAAAGACGACGCTGCTCGCCACGCTCCTCGGCCTGTGCCTCCAGGGGGAGCGGCTCGTCCTGATTGAAGACGCTTCCGAGCTCAACCCCGTGCACCCGCATGTCGTGTCGCTGGAGACCCGGCATGGAAACCTCGAGGGAACCGGTGTGGTGGACCTGGGCGAGCTGGTCCGCCAGGCGTTGAGGATGCGGCCCGACAGGCTGGTCGTGGGCGAATGCCGGGGTGCCGAGGTCCGGGAACTCCTGACGGCCATGAACACCGGCCACACCGGAGGCGGCGGAACCATCCATGCGAATACCGCTGGAGCCGTCCCCGCCCGGTTGACGGCGCTGGGCGCACTGGCGGGCATGGACCAGGACGCCGTGCGCCTGCAGGTGGCGAGCGCGCTGGACGCCGTGGTCCACGTGGGCCGGACCGGGAACCGGCGGCACGTGGCGAGCATCGGAGTCCTCGAGGACCTCGAAGGAGGCTTGGCTGTCACCGCGGCTCTCGAGGCGGAGGAGGGTGCGAAGGGCGGCGTCCGCTGCGGCCCGGCGTGGCCGAGGCTGGCGGAACGCCTGGGGCTGGACCTAGGGGCAGAGGGAGTCCCGGAGTGACGCCCGCGCTGATCGGAGTGTTGGCCCTCGCCGTTTGGTTGGCGCTTTCGCCGCCCGGCCGTCCGGGCCGGCGGCTCCGACGTCGGATTCCCCCGGCGTCATGGGCGGCGTCGGGGAGGGGGCCGGCCGCCAACCGTCGGGGACCCGGCACGTTGCGAGCCCGGGAACCCGCGGCTGCCCTGCGACGCGGCGCGATGGGCGTGCCGGTGCTCCCCGGTCTGCGGCCGGCGTCGTGGACTCGGTCCGGGCCGCGACACGTACCGATGGCCCAGCTGGTCGAGCAGTCCGCCGCGCTGCTCAGAGGCGGCCGCCCGCCCGCGCGGCTCTGGGATGAGCTGTGGCTGCTCTATGGCGGCGATCCTCGGCCGGGCAGGTCCGCGGCCGATGCCCCACCCGCAGGGCTCGGCTCGGCCTCCCGGGCCATCCTCGCCGCCGCCCGCGCTGCCGCGAGGTGCGGAGTGCCTGTGGGGGAGGCCATCCGCAGGGCAGGCACGGTCCCGGTCTCCGGCGAAGTGCCGGGAAGCCGTGTGTCCGACCAGGAACGCCGTGCCTGGATCGAGTTCGCCGCGTGCTTCGATGTGGCGGAGGCGAGCGGCTGTCCGTTGGCCGACGTTTTGACGCGTTTCGGCGCCCAGTTGGAGGCCGAGGAGGATGCGGAAGCGGCACGACAGACTGCCCTAGCCGGTCCGCGGGCCACTGTTCGCCTGCTCGGCTGGCTGCCCGTCCTCGGATTGGGACTCGGCGTTGTGCTGGGCGTGGACCCGATAAATATCCTGCTGGGGGAGCCGGCAGGCCTTGCAGCGCTGACGGCGGGCGTAGCACTCACAGTGACCGGACGGATCTGGTCGGCGGGGCTTGTCAAGGCAGCGGCCGGACAAACGCGATGACTGCCGAGCTGGCAGGCCTCGCCGTCGCACTACTGCTGGCGGGGGCCGCGGCGGTGGCACTTTCCGACCGCTCCCGGGCCAGGCAACGGCTCAGGCGGCGGCAGCACGAACCCTGGCGGGCAGGGGCCGAAATCCCTCGAACCGCCGAGGGCGACGCGCTGACGGCCGACGCCGCAGGCCTTGGCGACACCGCCATGATGCTCGAGCTGATCGGGGCCATGCTGGACGCAGGGTCCGGACTCGGACGGGCGTTGGAACTGGTCGCGAACCTCGCCGCCCAGGAGTTCCGCCTGCCGCTTCGCCCGGTTGTGTCAGCGCTGGCTATCGGTGCGGACTGGGACGCCGCCTGGCGTAGTTCGAACGTCCGATCGCCCCAACTGCTGGACCTGCAGGACGCCCTGGGCTTCGCCGCCCTTACCGGCGCGCCGTCGTCCGCGGTTTTGTATGCCCAAGCGGCCCGGATCCGCCGGGAACGCTTCAGGTCCGCCGAGAAAAGGGCCGCCGCCCTTGGTGTAAAGCTCGTCGTCCCCCTGGGCCTCTGCTCACTGCCGGCCTTTGTATGCCTCGGCATCCTGCCCGTGTTCCTGGCAATGATGCCCGGCTGACCCCTGGCCCATCCAAGGTTTTCCAAAGTGCACACCGGTACTGTGCGGTAGGCATCGCAGTACGAGCGCCCTCGTGTGTGACCCAGTCATTGCTACCCGCTCAGGGCGTCCGGTATCTCGGTACGTCTGAAAAAAATAATCGGGAGTTGTAGTCAAGGCAGGGGGCAGATCAATGATTCGACTGCGAAGGGCCGGCGTTATTGCGGCGCTTAATCTGTTGGTGGTGGCCGGGCTGGCCGTTGGCGCCACGCCGGCTCATGCCCTCACCTGCACCCCAGCAACGCCGGCACCTACCAACAACTTTCCGGGCACAACAGCGCTGGCCACGAGTTTCGAGGCCCAAACAATCGCAGCGTCCGGCTTCGCCGCCCCCCTCACCTCGGGATCAGGCACGGCCACGATTTCCGAGGTAACTGCCCATTCCGGTCGGTGCGCCGCCAAGCTGCACGTGACCACCGCGGCGGGCTCCCTGGCAAACTTTTCCGCGCCCCTGCCCGCCGGGAGCAAGGACGTCTACGCTGACGGCTGGTTTAACGTCACCGCGAAGGGCGTGGACGGCAACAACGTACCCTACTTCCGCTACTTCACCAATGGCACCCGGGTCCTCGACGTGTACCGCTCCAACAACGGAATCGGCCCACTGTGGCTGCGGGTCGCGTCCCCAACCGGGACCCCCACGTACACCCGGCTGGTGCCCAGCGTGAAACTGGGCAGCTGGCATCACCTGCAACTGCACGCCATCGCCAACGGAGCATCGACCACCGTGGAGATCTGGTTCGATGACAAGCTGGTGTTTTCCAGCGGCCAGGTCGCCATCGACGTCAACACCGTGTCGGCCGTGCAGATGGGCGCTGAACACCGGCGGCAGGCAGGAGACGTCTACATCGATGACGTCGTCATCAAGAGCTCGAAGGGTGTGACCGGCCAGCCCGGAACCTTTGCTCCGATCACTCCCGCCCGGATGCTAGACACCAGGAACGCCTCGGCCGTGGGTGCCGATTCCGCGGTGTCATTCCAGGTCGCGGGCGTAGGGGGCATCCCGGCCAAGGTGGCATCCGTAGTGTTCAACCTGACGGTCACGTCGCCGCGGTCCGCAGGCTTCATCACTGCCTACGCGTCCGGCACTGGTCGCCCGAACGCGTCCAACCTCAACTTCGCCGCCGGGCAAACCGTTCCGAACCTTGTGACGGTCCCGGTAGGGGCCGACGGAAAGGTCACTCTCTTTAACCGATCTCCCGGGAGCTCCCAGCTGATCGCTGACGTTACGGGCTACTACATCACCGGCGCCCCGGCAACACCTGGGTCCTTCAAGTCCCTCGCACCCTCCCGGATCCTGGACACCCGAAACGCAGCGCCCGTCGGTGCGGATTCACCGGTGTCCTTCCAGGTCGCCGGCGCCAACGGCATCCCTGCGTCTGTGGCGTCGGTGGTCTTCAACCTCACCGTGACCGAGGCCCGGTCCTTCGGTTTCATCACAGCCTATGCCTCCGGAACCGGACGCCCCAACGCCTCCAACCTGAACTTTTCTGCCGGTCAGACCGTGCCCAACCTGGTAACCGTTCCTGTGGGAGCGGACGGAAAAGTCACGCTGTTCAACCGCTCCGGCGGTACCGCCCAGCTCATCGCAGATGTCGCCGGGTACTACCTTCCCGGCACGCCGACGGCGCCAGGCGCCTTCAAGGCCATCGGGCCGACCCGGGCACTGGACACCAGAAATGCCGCGGCCGCCGCGGCGGACGCAGCGGTTGCCTTCCGGGTCGCCGGCGCCAACGGCATTCCCGCCAACGTCTCTGCCGTGGTCTTCAACCTGACCGTCACGGCGCCTCAGTCCTTCGGTTTCGTCACCGCCTACGCTTCCGGTACGGCGCGTCCCAACGCGTCCAACCTGAACTTCTCTACTGGGCAGACGGTTCCGAACCTGGTCGCAGTCCCAGTCGGCTCCGACGGGCGGGTTTCGTTGTTCAATCGGTCCACCGGCAGCTCCCAGCTCATCGCCGACGTGGCCGGTTACTTCCTCCGATAGGTACTGAGCAGGGACAGAATCAGGGTCCCGGATGATTGAGGGCCTCCTAGCCTGGTGCGTACCGCCAATGCTAGGAGGCCCACTTCATGTCCCGTGGCCGGTGTTGCCGCCGTGGCCGGTGTTGGAACGGGCGGCCCGGCGATTTTAGGCGGCGCGGGGCGGAGCCGGGCCGGGGCCGACTCGGGGCAGACCGTCCGGAGTCATCCTCCACAGCCTGCCGGATGGCCACGTTTTCCACTTGGCCGTTTTCCGGCCTTACCGGTCTGGCCGGGGTCAGGGAGAGTCGAAGGAGCCGGCGGTTCAGCCGGGTCCTTCGAAAGGAAATCACATGTCGATTCACCGAGACGCCCCGGCCGGAAACCCCCGGGAAGCCGCCGAGCCTGGCACCGCGGAGGTCCGCGAAATTTATCCCGGAGCACGCGCCGCCAACCCGGTCCACGGCAGCCGTCGAAGGCGGAGCGGGGGTTCCGAAGCCGGAATGGCGACCGCCGAGTACGCCATCGCCACCCTGGCTGCCGTGGGCTTTGCCGGGGTCCTCGTGTTCATTATGCGAAGTGACGAGGTCCGCGGGTTCCTGCTCAATCTCATCCGCACGGCACTGGCGTTGCCATGAAGCCCGGACGGCCCGAAACCGAGACTGCCCGCGGTCGGCCGCTCCGGCCCGCACTCTCCGCATACCCAGCAGTCGCCTCTCCACAGGCAGGTGACCGCCTACAGGCGGCGCGTGCCGTTTCCCCGGACAGCTCCTGCCGCGGCGCTATTACCGCCGAATTTGCCGTGGCCTTGCCGGCTGTCGTTCTCCTGCTGGCCATGGTCCTGACCGGCTCGGCCGCCGGGGTGACACAGCTTCGCTTCGAGGAAGCCGCCCGGGCGGGTGCGCGTGCCCTCGCGCGGGGCGAAAGTGCTGCCGCCGTTGACGGGATCGTGCGGCGGCTGGCCGGGGAATCAGCCGGGTCGGCGGTGACTTCCGACGGCACCTGGAGCAGTGTCACTGTCTCGGGCCGGGTCCAAGGCACCGTCGGTTCGCTCATGCCGTGGACTCTCTCCGCCAGCGCCTGGACGCGGCGAGAGACCGCCGTGGCTGCGGGCCCTGTCCGGATCGTACCGGGGCAGCGCCACCAATCGCTGGGGCTGAGTTCGTGAAGCCGCCCCCGACTTTCCCTGCGGAGTCGGCCCCGCTGAGCCACCCTGACCGCGGCTCGGGAACAGTTCTGGCTCTGGCCCTCGGGTTGGTCCTGCTCATGGCGGCGGTCCTGATCGCGCTGCTGGCGCAGGCGGCAGCGTTGGCGTCCCGGGCGGCAGCAGCAGCCGACCTTGCGGCGCTGGCGGCAGCGGATGCGGCCAGGGGGATCACCGACGGCGAGCCTTGCGCTGTTGCCAGCGAGGTCGCAAGGCGCCACCATGCGAGGGTACTGACCTGTTCCGAGGGAGAGGGGGAAACCGTTCAGGTCCGGACGCAGCTCGACTCCGGCACGATGTTCGGGGCGGCCACCGGACTCGCCCGCGCCGGTCCGCCGCCCCCGGAGCCGCCTCCCCCGGAGGCGGTGCCGCCGCCCCCGGAGCCGCCTCCCCCGGAGACGGTGCCGTAGCGTCGCGAGGGAGCGTGCCAGTGCAGATTGCCAGTACCGGCCATGGCCTAAAGAATCAGTGCAGGCTAAGACCCGGAGAGCCAGTGCGGGCTCAGGCCTGGAGGGGAGCCACGTTCAGGTCCGCGCCGCCGTATTTCCCGTTCGACCCTGACATGTCTCCAGCTGAGCCGTCGCCCGCTTGGCAGCCTCCTCCTACGTCGGAGGCACTTATTTCGGCCGTGCCGCCCGCATCCATGAAATCGGAGGCGTCCTTCAATAGGACATCGATCAGCGTGACGGCGGCATCCTTGTCCAGGGGGTTGTTCTTGTTGCCGCATTTGGGGGACTGCACACACGAAGGACAGCCGGACTCGCATTCGCAGGCATTGATCGCGTCGCGGGTGGCGGACAGCCATACCTTCGCCTTCTCGTAACCGCGTTCGGCGAAGCCCGCGCCGCCGGCATGCCCGTCGTAAACGAAGATCGTGGGCACCCCGGTGTCCGCATGGATGGCCGTGGACACGCCGCCGATGTCCCAGCGGTCACTGGAGGCAACCAGCGGCAGGAGCCCGATGGCGGCATGCTCGGCGGCATGCAGGGCGCCGGGGAACTGCGCCTCGATCAGCCCGGCTCCAGTCAGTGACCGGTTGTCCACCACGAACCAGACGGCTTTGGTGAACAAGTCCCGGGCGCCGAGCTGCAGCGGTTCCTCACCGAGGATTTCATTCGAGATCAGTGCCTTGCGCTGGAAGGAGACCACCTGTGTTGTTACCTTCACGTCGCCGAAATGCACCGCCACGTTGCCCCACCGGGTGGTGCGCTGGGTTTCCAGCACCTCGATCTGCGTCACGTCCCGGGCGGTGGTGTAGTAGTCCGGGTTGGCGCGGCGCACCACCACGCAGTGCTCGTCCTCGTTCAGGTCCTCGACCACGTAGCTCTCGCCCTGGTGCACGTAAACGGCTCCGGTGTGCGCCTGGTAGTGCGTCTGCGGCGAGTCCATGGTCCCCAGCAGGGAACCGGTGTCGGCGTCGACTATGCTCACCGGCCCGCCGCCGTCGGCCCGCAGGTTCACCATGGCCGCCGCACTCTGCGGGTGGGTCCAGAACCAGCCGGCGGGGCGTTTTCGCAGGTAGCCCTGGGCCACGAGCTGGTCCAGCAGCTTCTCTGCCGTACCGCCGAACAGCTCCAGTTCGGCGAAGCCCAGCGGTAGTTCGGCGGCCGCGGCGCAGAGGTGCGGACCCAGCACGTAGGGGTTGGAGGGATCGAAGACGGTGGCTTCCACCGAAACGTCGAAGATCGCCTCGGGATGATTCACGAGATACGTGTCCAGCGGATCATCGCTCGCCACAAAGGCGGCGATGGCATCCTGGCCGGCCCGGCCCGCCCGGCCGATCTGCTGGAACAACGACGCGCGGGTTCCCGGCCAGCCTGCCACCAGCACCGCGTCCAGCCCGGAGATGTCGATGCCGAGTTCCAGGGCCGACGTGCTGGAGACGCCCAGGAGCTCGCCGGAGCGCAAGGCCTTCTCGAGGGCGCGGCGCTCTTCCGGCAGGTAGCCCGAGCGGTACGCCGCGACCCGCTGCGGCAGGCTGGGATCCACTTCGTCCAGGAGCCGCTTCGTGATGGACGCAATCGTCTCGGCGCCCCGCCGTGACTTGATGAAGGCAATGGTCCGCACCCGTGAGGAGACCAGGTTGGCCAGCAGGTCCGCGGTTTCCGCCACCGCAGTCCGGCGTTCCTTTGCACCGTTCTCGCCCCGGAGCTCCGTCAGGGCAGGCTCCCAGAATGCGACAGTGGTGGAGCCGTGTGGGGAGGAGTCTTCAGATACGGCGCGGACCGGTGCCCCGATAAGCCTGCCGAAGGACGTCCCCGGCTCCGAGGCGGTGGCCGAGGCTGCGATGAACACGGGTCCGGGGTGCGAACCGTCCGGGCTGTAGTAGGCGCAGATACGGCGAAGCCGGCGCATCAAGTTGGCCACGTGGGAACCGAACACGCCGCGGTAGCTGTGGGCCTCGTCGACGATCACGTAGCGCAGCCGGCGGAAAAACCGTGCCCACCAGGCGTGGTTGGGCAGAATCCCGAAGTGCAGCATGTCCGGATTGGCGAGGATAAAGTTCGCGTGGTCCCGGATCCAGCGCCGCGACGCCGGATCCGTGTCGCCGTCATAGGTCTCGGCCCGCACGGTTGGGAGCTTCAGCGACCGGATGGCGGCCAGTTGGTCGGCAGCCAAGGCTTTGGTGGGAGACAGGTAAAGCGTGACCGCGCCGTCGTCATGAATCTTGCCCGGATCCGCCAGGACGCGCAGCTCCGAGCGGTGGATCGCGTCCAGCGCCGGCAGCTGGTAGGCCAGCGATTTGCCCGAAGCGGTCCCGGTGGCGATCACGACGTGCTCTCCGGCATGGGCCAGATCAGCGGCCTGGATCTGGTGGCGGTACGGCTCATGGATTCCGAGCGAGCCGTAAGCGGTTACCAGATCGGGATGCGCCCACTCGGGCCACGGCGTGTTCACCGCCGGGCGGGAGGGGATAGTGCGCACATGGCGGAGCTGTTCCGGGTCCGGGCCGCGGCCCAGCAACGGAATCAGGGACTCATGTGGGTTCACTCAAACATTCTTTCACCCGGGCTCAAATCGGCCGGGCGCGGCCCCACAGGCAGGTCAGCCCACGGACAAGTCCGAACCCTCATCCGACGCCGAAAGCATCAGCACTCGGCAGACGGTGCTCCAGCCGAGGTGGGAATACAGCTTCTGGCCGTCCAGGGAGGCCAGCAGCAGTCCGGTTTCCACCTCATACTCGAATGCCTGCGCGGCCAGCGCCCGCATGATGAAACTGCCGAGCCCGCGCCGCTGAAAGCCCGGCTCGGTGACGATTTTGTCGAAGATCGCCGTGCGGTCCACCACAAATACCCGTCCGCTCGCGGCTACCTCCTCGCCCGCGCTGACCACGGCGTGGTGTACACCGTCGGTCCTGGACACCTCGAGTTTGAGCTCGTCGTCGGAAAGCCAGGGGTCCTCCGCGTCCTGGGTTTCCATGTCCACGATCATCATGTTCTGGGAAACCGAAGTGACATTGAGGGCGTGTCGCTGCGCCAGTGACGTATAGCGATCCAGATCGTTGGTGAAGATGGTTAGGATCCGGGCGGGCACTTCCGCGGTCCGCGCGGCCAGTTGGGCAAACTCCGGATCCGAGGGATCATGGGCGAAATACTCCCACTCACGGGTTGTATCAGCGCGCAGGGCCGCCGGGAACCGGCCTTCCCTGCGCGTCTCATAACCACGGCAACCGGCCCAGCCGGCCACCCAGATTTCCACCAGATGGGTCGTGTCTTCAACCATGGCGTCCAGACTCATGAGATGAGCGTATTCCAGCCCCGCCGCAAGCAACAGTGGCCGGGTCGGGGAAGCGGGCACGCTTATGAAATTGTGACTGACCCGGAAGGCCGCCCGCGCCCCCGTCCGCCGCGCCGCGGCGGCCCCGCATCGGCACCCGCGCCCCCGTCCGCCGCGCCGCGGCGTCCCCACATCGGCACCCCCGGCACCCCAGGCTTGGCCGGATTGGCCGGGGCCGGATTCGCCGGTCCCGGCCCCCGGCCCCCGCGGCGCCGCCGGTGTCGGCGCCGTCGGACCCTCCAGTACCCTTAAATACGTGGCTTTGAATCGAATTGTGCTCTTTTACGGCTTTACCCCCCTGTCGGATCCGGATGCCGTCCGGCTCTGGCAGCGTGCCCTGTGCGAGAAACTCGGGCTGACCGGGCGCATCATCATCTCCAAGGACGGCATTAACGCCACTGTCGGCGGCGAACTGCAGGCTGTCAAGCAGTACGTGAAGACCACGCGCGAGTACAAGGCGTTCCACGGCATCGACGTGAAGTGGTCCGATGGCGGCGCCGAGGACTTCCCGCGACTCAGCGTCAAGGTGCGGGACGAGATCGTGTCCTTCGGCGCCCCCGGCGAACTCAAAGTGGACGCGAACGGCGTCGTGGGCGGCGGCAGGCACCTCACCCCCGCGGAAGTCCACGAGCTGGTCGAAGCCAGGAAGGCCTCCGGCGACGAGGTCGTCTTCTTCGACGGCCGCAACGGCTTTGAGGCCCAGATCGGCAAGTTCAAGGATGCAATCGTTCCTGACGTCGCGACCACCCATGACTTCATCAAGGAACTCGATTCCGGCAAGTACGACGGCCTCAAGGACAAGCCGGTCGTCACCTACTGCACCGGCGGCATCCGGTGCGAAGTGCTCTCCAGCCTCATGGTCAACCGCGGTTTCAAGGAGGTTTACCAGCTCGACGGCGGGATCGTCCGCTACGGGGAGACGTTCCGGGACCAGGGCCTCTGGGAAGGCTCGCTCTACGTGTTCGACAAGCGCATGCACCTTGAATTCAGCGAGGATGCCAAGACGATCGGCCAGTGCGTCCGCTGCGCGGCGCCAACCAGCAAATTCGAGAACTGCTCCAACCCGGTGTGCCGCACGCTCACACTGTATTGCGCTGAGTGCGCCGCCAGCCCCGAGACGCTGCGTTGCCCCGAAGGTTGCGCAGCCTAGGACCCGGCCGGGCCGGGCACGCTGCTGCCTGGTGCGCTCCGGCCGGCTGTCCTCAGATGCGGCTTATGCGGTAGGCGTAGTTTGCCGGGGCGTTCGCATCCACCTTGAGGCTGAGGATCGCGTCATCGGGGAGGGTCACCACACTCACCCGTGAGGTTCCGCACCGGAGACTGAGGTCCACCAGCTCGGTTTCACCGTTTTCTATGGAAAAGGACACCCGGCGCGCACTCCGGCAGGCGAGCGTCAGGGCGTAGGTGCCCTTGGGCAACTGCGCCGTCGTATCGCCCCGCTCCTCGTCGGCCTCCAGGGACCCGAAGCCGGTGTGGAAGGTCTCTCCCTTGGCATCGGGCAACACCTGCAGTACCCAGGCATCAAGTTCCGCCCCTGACACGGGCTGGTTCAGACTGGGATCCTGCGGGATTGCGGCATCGCTGCGGGTTGGCGCGGCGGACGGACCGCCGCCTTCACCGGATAGGCCTTCGTCGTACTCGTAGGCGCAACCGGTCAGGACGCCGGCAAGCAACGCAACGGCGGTCGCGGAGGCGGCTGCTGTGCAGCGCATCCGCGGCATCATTTTTCCCCGCGCAGTTTCCGTGCCAGGCATGCCCTGACTTTAGATGCGCCGAAACTGATCCGATAGAGCCGAACGGCCCAGTGTTGGACCGCCGGTCTCCCACTCCCAGCCGGACCTACGGAGGCGGGCCACTCCCGCTGATCCGGACGCCAGCAACGGCACCGGTTCCGGGACCGGAGCCCGCCGGGAACTGCACTAGATGGGCCGAGACGGAGCCGGTCTCAAGCGTGACTTCCGAAGTGGCGACTCCGCCACACTCAAGGTTGAGCTCGAGCAGGGTGCTCGCGGTTCCGCCCTGCCGGGATCCCTGGGTCACGCTCAACTGCGCGCCCGGCGCGCCGATGCACGCCGCCGTGACGGTGTACCGACCCGCCTCGATGACCTGGACAGATGTCGTGGTACCTCTGCTGGCGCTGGTGCCAAGGCCGCCGGCGCCGCTGATGATCAGCCCGTCGGGCGGGGCCCCGAGCACCCGTTCAAGCTCTGCTGTGTTCCGGGCCTCCGCGGCGGCGAGTCCGGCGTCGCGGGAAGCCCGTGGAGCGTCCGGTCCGGCCGGGGCAGACGGGCTGACAGCGGCTGGGGCCATGCCAACGTCGTCCGCGTATTCGCACCCCGCGAGTCCGGATGTACCGGCGGCCAGCGCCACCAGCAGCGCCGCTTGGCGCCGCCATCGCGGACCCCCGGCGGCTGACATGCACCTGAGCATACTGGCTGGTGCCAGAAACGCAAAGGCGCTAAGCGGCGGGAGCGAGGTGGTAGGCATAGATGAGCGGGGCGTCCACACTGGCCGTACTGATCTCCACTGCGCCGGCCGTCGGCACCGAAATGCGCGCCGTCTCGCGGCTGCCGTTGCAGGCCGCTCCCGCCTCCGTCAGCCTGCGTCCGTCCAGCGAGACCTCGAAGAAGGCCTTGCCGCCGCCCTCGCAGCTCGCAGTAAGCGTGTACAGGCCGGCAGGGACTCCTGCGGCCGCCTTGACGATCGGGTCGCGGTTGAGGATCTTACCCGCGTCCTCCAGCACAATTCCGCTGGCCGCGGGCAGCGCGGTCGCTCGCCAGGCCGGCACATCGGCGGATTCGATGGAACGGACCGGCGAGCATGCCGAGGCGGCGAGCACGACGGCGGCGCCGGCCGCCGCGCCGGCGAACCGCCGCCACGGGCCGGGGTTGCGGAGGGAACGGGAGGTACGGAAGGGCATTACTCCAACCTACCCCGCGCCAAGGGGGTCCCGCCCGACAGCCAGGGGTCCCGCCGATTCCCCGGGAGGACGGCGCTGGGACCGCGCTGGGACCGCCCC
Source organism: Pseudarthrobacter sp. MM222 (assembly GCF_947090775.1). Taxonomy (NCBI): domain Bacteria; kingdom Bacillati; phylum Actinomycetota; class Actinomycetes; order Micrococcales; family Micrococcaceae; genus Pseudarthrobacter; species Pseudarthrobacter sp. MM222. The sequence continues at coordinate 3,556,873 of NZ_OX352321.1, read as the reverse complement.
TTGCCGGCGCTAGCCGGCACTGAGTTCGAGCATCTTTCCCCGGTGCAGGGCACGGTACACCCTGTCACGCAGCCGGTTCGCTTCCCCATCGGTGAGCGTGCGGTCCAGCGGCTGCAGCACCAGTCGAAGGAGCACGTTCACTTGCTCCGGCCCCATCCGCAGGCGTTCGACGGCGGCAGGCGGTAGCGCCGCTGCCGTCGTCACCGCCACGATCTCCAGGGCCGCGAGCACATCGGCCTCCGCTCCCAAGGCGGTGCGGGCCAGATCACCCAGCAGCTCGACGTCGGCCTCGTCCGCAGTGTCCAGGACGAGGGACAGGTCGCGCCGGACCTCAGGCAGGACCGAGACCGGCCGGTACGGGTGCAGGTCCAGCATCTGCGTCCGGACGCCGGGTTTATCCGAGCGGAGGAGCCGGATGTCGGGGATGCCCTTGCGCAGCATGACGGCGCGGTCCAGCCCCAAACCCAGAGCCAGCCCGGCCCACCGCCCGGGGTTCAGCCCGGAGCCCCGCAGGATTGCCGAGTCCACCATTCCGCACTCGGCAAGCTCCAGCCATTCCCGGCTGCCGTCGGGCTGCCGGACCAGCACGTCCAATTGCTGGCCGCCGGCGGTGTAGCTGTGGTTCGACGCGGTGGCACGCCACCGCACATCCGGGTACTGGGAAGGCGGCAGCACCGCTTCCACCACCGCGGCCATCATGCTTTGGAGCTCGGCCGGCCCCAGCAGCCCGCGGGCCTTGAGCCGCCACAGGTCCACCTGGTGCGGGGCGCCGACGTGGGTGCGGTCAATCGCGTCCCGCCGGTACACCACTCCGGGCAGAACGTGCAGCCGGTCATAGTGGCCCAGTTCGCCGCGGAGCGAGTCCAACAAGGCCGGCATGCCCGCGGAGGTATGGCTGCGCAGCATGACCGTGGGGCTGACATGGCGCGAGTAGCGCGAGTCCCTTGTGACGTCGTCGGCGGAGTAACCCAGTCGGTCGTAATTGTCGGCCGTCGCCACGAGGGGACTGAGCCGGTGCGTCGAAGCCTCGACATGCCAGAGCCGCTGGAGCCCTGAGGTCACCTCGTCCAGCAACAACTGCAAGGCGTGCGGGCCGCCGGACGGATCGCTGAGGTCGCGGAGCGCGAGGGCGGACTGCAGTTCGGTAGGGGTCAGGTATTTGTTCACGGGGGGTCCTTAAATGTTCGGTGCGGGAGGGGGAACTCACTCACCCTCAGCCGCTGCGCCGGACGGACCCCGGCGGCTGCAGTTATGCGCGCGTCAAGTAGCCCGTACGGCTGGAAAGCGGCCGAGGGCTGATAAATCGCTGCTGCATCTGCATAGCTCCATGGTACGGGACTGCCGAGCAGCGCCGAAGGCCACTTGACCTTGACGCAACGTCAACCTTTAGAGTCAGAGAACAAGGCCAGGAAGCTCACAAGATCAGGGGAGGAAGGCCGCCCATGGACTGGTCAGTGCAACAAATCGCAAGGCTTGCCGGCACAACAAGCCGGACGCTGCGCCACTACGACGACATCGGGTTGCTCAAGCCCAGCCGCACCGGGGACAACGGATACCGGTACTACGACGAAGCAGCGCTTGTGCGGCTCCAGCGCATCCTGCTCCTGAGGGAGCTCGGGCTAAGCCTGCCGGCCGTTGCAGAGGTCATTGGCCAGGAAGCGGACGCAGGGAAGGCCCTGGGCCGGCACCTCGAGTGGCTCCGGCAGGAGCAGGAAAGGCTGACCCGGCAGATCGCCGCGGTCCGGCAAACCATGGAAGCTGTGAAGAAAGGAACTGGAATCATGGCAGAGGAAATGTTCGACGGCTTTGACCACACCCAGTACAAGGAGGAGGTCGAGGAGCGGTGGGGAAAGGACGCCTATGCCGCGGGCGACGCCTGGTGGCGGGGAATGCGGGCCTCGGAAAAGGACGCCTGGAAGCGGCGCTCCAAGGAACTGGGCAGCGACTGGACCGCGGCCGCGGCGGCGGGTGTCGCGCCGGACAGCCGAGAAGCGCAGGAGCTGGCCCGGCGGCACGTGGAGTGGCTGACCGGCATCCCGGGGACGCCCGCGGCAGCATCCGCCACGGGCCGTAACAGGGACATCAAGGGATACGTGACCGGTCTCGGCGAGATGTACGTGGCCGATCCCCGCTTCGCTGCGAACTACGGCGGCGAGGCGGGAGCGGCGTTCGTCCGCGACGCCCTGCGGATCTACGCGGAGAAGCACCTCTAAACTTGTCCGGTGACCGACTCAACGCACTTCATCGCCGGCAACATCCCTGACGCGCCCCGCAGCGACCTCCCGGCCCTGCTCGAAGCGCTCAGCGCGGACTTGCGGAGCATCGGCTACACCGTTGACGGGGTGGCGGAGCTCCTCGGCGAAGCCGCGCATTCCGCCCTTGGCCGGGACCAGCTGATCCCGGCGCTGATTGTCACCGGACGCGCCCTCGGCGGGGAGCCGACGACGGCGGCGCTCGCCGCCGTCGTCCGGCTCTGGCTGCTGGCGGAGCCGCAGCGGGCCGAGACCGTTGACGCCGCCCTCCCGGGCGTCCGCACCCAGGGCCTGCTGCAGCTCGGCCTGGTGGAGCCCGCCGAGAATGGCTTGGTGCGGGCAAAGGTGGACCTGCGGCCGTACGGCTGGGCCGGCATCCCGGGGGAAGGCATCGTCAGCAGCGGCGGGGCGGACCTGTGGGTCGCCAGCGACCTCGCCGCGCACCAGCGCCCGGGCGTCCTCCGCCACGACCATGTGCTGGGGATCGGCCAGGCCTCCACCACCCTGGTGCAGGTCACCGCCCGACGGCATGTTGCCCGGGCACTGGACCTCGGCACCGGCTGCGGCATCCAGACTTTCCACCTGCTGCACCACGCGGAGCACGTGACCGCCACCGACATTTCCGAGCGCGCCCTCGCGTTCACCCGCTTCAATCTCCTGCTCAACGCCCCTGAACTGCACGTGGACCCCGCCAACCTGGCGGACCGCGTGAGCCTGCGCCTGGGTTCCATGCTGGAACCGGTGGCGGGCGAGGAGTTCGAACTGGTGGTCTCCAACCCGCCGTTCGTCATCACGCCGCGCAGCACGGACGAAGCCGCGGCCGATCAGTTCACCTATCGCGACGGCGGCCTGCCGGGGGATGACATCGTCGCCTCGCTGGTCCGGGCGTTGCCCTCGGTCCTGGCCCCGGCGGGTACAGCCCAGCTTTTGGGCAACTGGGAAATCCCGGGCGGTGCGTCCTGGGACGAACGGCCGCAAAGCTGGGCCGGTCCGGACGTGGATGTGTGGTTCATCCAGCGCGAACAGGTCGGCCCCGAACAGTACGCCGAGACCTGGCTGCAGGACGCCTCCGAATCCCGGGACCGGCGGCTCTACCAGGATTCCTACACGGCCTACCTTGACGACTTTGCCTCCCGGAACGTCCAGGCCATCGGCTTCGGGATGATCTGGCTGCGGCGCCCGGAGCAGGGCGCCGGCCCGGTACTCTCGCGCTTCGAGGAAATCACCTACCCGATCGAACAGCCCGTCGGGCCGCACCTCGGCGCCGCCGTCGAACGCGCCGACTGGCTGGCCGCCCACGAACTGAATGACGCGCACCTGCTGGTGGCCGAGGATGTCACCGAGGAACGGCATCAGCGCCCCGGCGCCGAACACCCCGGCGTCATCCTGCTGCGCCAGGGCGCCGGCCTGCGCCGCACCAACCTGCTGAGCACCGAGCTGGCCGGCTTTGTCTCAGCGTGCGACGGCGACCTGTCCGTCGGCCAGATCATCGGCGCCCTGGAGGCCCTGCTGGGCGGATACGACGGCTTCGACGCCGAGTCCTTCCACGGCGGACTCCGCGCGGAAGTGGAAAACCTGGTCCGCGACGGCTTTCTGCTGCCCGCCTGACGGGGAGCCGACTGACTGTCCCTGCCAGTGGTGGCCCGGCAGGCAGGAGCGGCCGCGCGCCCACCCGGTTGAGGTGTCAAGCATTTCTTTCATGGTTTGGCGATGCTGGATAGACTGGTTGGGTGAATGCAGAAACCCCAAAGGCGGAGTCCGTCGTTCCGCCGGTTGCCAAACGCAGGCCCCGCCCGGAAAAGAAAGTGGAAATCACTGATCCGAAGGCGATCCGGGCCCTGGCCCATGCCGCCCGGCTGGAAGTTATCTCCGAGCTGTATTCCACCCAGGTCAGCCGTACGGCCACCGAACTCGCTGCCCAGACCGGCCTTACCCCCAGCGCCATGAGCTACCACCTCCGCGCCCTGCAGAAGTGGGGCATCGTGGTTCCGGCCGCTACTGCCGGAGACGCCCGCGAACGCCGCTGGAAAGCCGCAGGCACCGACTTCACCATCAACTCCGGCGGGGGAGTGGCGAGCCCGGAATTCGCCGTACTGGACCTTGAGCTGGATGCGTTCCGCCGACGCGTCAACGCCTACGCCAGAACCCGGGACGAACGCCGCGAGCGGGGCGGGGCCACGGACGGCCCCTCGTCCGTAGTGCTGGCCAGCAACCTGCTCTACCTGACCCCGGCCCAGCGGACCGAGCTGACCGAACGGTTGTTCGATTTACTGCGGGACTATGAGCTGGAGGACCCGGACCGGGTACCCGAAGGCGCCCAGCGAATGGCGACGATGTGGTCGATGATTCCGGATGACCGAGGCAACGCCGCGGCCGCGGCAGCAGGTTCCCCGAAGCCGGTCCCCGAAGCGGCCGCCGGCAGCGGCGACGGCCCCGCCTGACGGGGCTTTCAGGGGCCGGAGTGCGGCGCCGCACCACGGCCGGAAGTCGTCGCGGGAAGCCCGTGATTTCCACCCGGATGCGCGGGAATCGGCAAAATATGGTGAACTAGGCGGGTATGGGCGCATCTGCCCGAGCAACCTTTTTCTGTAGGAGCACCGTGCCAAGCAAGGCCAAAACCGGCAAGAAACTCGTGATCGTAGAGTCTCCCGCCAAGAGCAAAACCATCGCCAAGTACCTCGGCGAAGGCTTCATTGTGGAGGCCTCCATTGGTCACATCCGCGACCTTCCGCAGCCCTCGGAGCTCCCCGCGGAACTGAAGAAAACCCCGGTCGGCAAGTTCGCCGTCGACATTGAGAACGACTTCAAGCCCTATTACGTGGTGTCCCCGGACAAGAAGAAAAAGGTGGCCGAACTCAAGGCCCACCTCAAAGACGCTGACGCGCTCTACCTCGCAACCGATGGGGACCGCGAGGGCGAGGCCATCGCGTGGCACCTGCTGGAAGTGCTCAAGCCCAAGGTTCCCGTGTACCGGATGACCTTTGGTGAAATCACCAAGGAAGCCATCCACCGCGCCATGGACAACCTGCGCGACGTCGACCAGGACCTGGTGGACGCCCAGGAAACCCGCCGTGTGCTGGACCGGCTCTATGGCTACGAGATTTCCCCGGTGCTGTGGCGCAAGGTGGCCCGCGGCCTCTCCGCCGGCCGCGTGCAGTCCGTCGTCACTCGTATGGTGGTGGACCGGGAACGCGAGCGGATGGCCTTCAAGGCCGCGTCCTACTGGGACCTCACCGGCCAGTTCGGCGCCGGTTCCGGTTCGTTCAAGGCCAAGCTCGCGGCCGTCGACGGCACCAAGGTGGCCTCCGGCCGCGACTTCAACGACAACGGCGAGCTCACGTCGCGCAACGCCGTCCACCTGAACGAGGAACTCGCCGCGTCGCTCGCGGCGGGCCTGCAGGACGCGGACTTCCGGGTCCGCTCCGTCGACACCAAGCCGTATACGCGCCGCCCGGCAGCGCCGTTCACGACGTCGACCCTGCAGCAGGAGGCCGGCCGCAAGCTGCGCTTCTCCTCGAAGAGCACGATGCAGGTGGCCCAGCGCCTGTACGAAAACGGCTACATCACCTATATGCGTACGGACTCGTCCGCTTTGAGCAACGAGGCCGTCACGGCGGCACGGCGCCAGGCCTCGGAGCTGTACGGACCCGAGTACATTCCGGCGTCGCCGCGCGTCTACAGCGGCAAGGCAGCCAACGCGCAGGAGGCCCACGAGGCCATCCGCCCCGCCGGCGACTCCTTCCGGACCCCCGCCCAGGTGGCCAAGCAGCTCTCGGGCGACGAATTCCGGCTCTACGAGCTCATCTGGAAGCGCACCGTCGCCTCGCAGATGGCCGACGCAAAGGGCTCCACCGCCACCATCCGCCTCGGCGCGGTCACTGTTGGTGACGCGTCCGACCGCCGGGACGCCGAGTTCTCGGCCTCCGGCACGGTCATCACCTTCCCTGGCTTTCTCGCCGCCTACGAAGAAGGCAAGGACGAAAGCCGCGGCGACGAGGATTCCGAGGAAGCACGCCGGCTGCCCAACGTGGCCAAGGACGACGCGCTGACCGCCTCCGAGATTGTCGCCGTCGGCCACGAGACCTCTCCGCCGCCGCGCTTCACCGAAGCCTCGTTGACCGCGGAGCTGGAGAAGAAGGGCATCGGCCGCCCGTCGACCTACGCCTCGACCATCTCCACGATCCAGGACCGCGGCTACGTGCGGAAGCAGGGCTCCGCGCTGGTCCCGAGCTGGATCGCGTTCTCCGTAATCCGGCTCCTCGAGCAGCACTTCCACGACTACGTGGATTACGAGTTCACGGCCGACATGGAAGCCGACCTCGACAAGATCGCCAACGGCCAGGCGGCCGGACCCGCCTGGCTCAAGCACTTCTACTTCGGTGAAGACTCCGAGCCGGGCCTGCTGAGCATCGTGAACAACCTTGGCGAGATCGACGCCCGGGAAATCAACTCCATCCCCATCACGGACGAAATCACCCTGCGGGTCGGCAAGTTTGGACCGTACCTGGAAAGCTCCACTGCGACCGTGGATCCGGAGACCGGCGAAGTGGTGGAAGCGGCCCGCGCCAATGTTCCCGAGGACCTGGCCCCGGATGAGCTCACGGCCGCCAAGGCCGTCGAACTGATGGAAACCGCGGCGCCGGAAGAGCGCGTGCTCGGCAAGGACCCGCACACCGGGCACACCGTCGTGGCGAAGAACGGCCGCTACGGGGCCTACGTCACGGAGGTCATCCCCGAGATGACCGAGGAGCAGCTCGCCAACCAGCCGGTGGAGTACTACAAGAACGGCAAGCCCAAGCCCGCGAAGAAGCCCGTCAAGGCCAAGCCGCGCACCGGATCCCTGTTCGCCTCCATGAGCGTTGACAGCATCTCCTTGGACGAGGCGCTGCAGCTCATGAGCCTGCCCCGCGTGCTTGGCCAGGACGCGGAGGGCAACCCGATCACGGTCCAGAACGGCCGCTTCGGCCCGTACCTGAAGAAGGGCACGGACTCCCGGTCGATCGGCTCCGAGGAGGAAATCTTCACCATCACGCTGGAACAGGCGCAGGAGATCTACTCCCAGCCCAAACAGCGCGGCGCCCGCGCCGCTGTCCCCCCGCTCGCGGAATTCGGCCCGGACCCGGTCTCGGAGAAGAACATCGTGGTGAAGGAAGGCCGCTTCGGCCCCTACATCACCGACGGCGTCACCAACATCACCGTGCCGCGCACCACGTCGCTGGAGGAACTGACCCGGGAACGCGCCGTCGAACTCCTCGCCGAAAAGCGCGCCAAAGGACCGGTCAAGCGCACGACGACGGCCCGCAAGGCTCCCGCACGCAAGGCTGCCGCGAAGAAGTAGGAACAGCCACACCGAATTCGCCGGAAGCGCGCGGGTTCGCCGGAATTTTCCGGCGAACCCGCAGCGGACCGGCGATTTCGCGTTTGCGGAGCCGGTCGGAATCGTGATCGAGTAGGAACATGACTGAACAGCAGACTCCCTTGGATCCCCAGCCGCTGAACGATCTCGAAGAGCAGCTCGCCCGGGGCGAGCAGCCGGACGCCAACCCCGTTGACGTCATCCTGGCCTTCCTCAACAACGAGGTCTACGTGGTCAGCTCCGACGCCCTCGAAGGGGCCGACTCGCAGGTCGAGCCGCTCGTGCTCGCCAACTCCTCCGGGAAGCCCGTGCTGGCCGTATTCTCACACCCCAGCCGGGTCGGCGAGCAGTACCTCGAGGCCGCTCCCAACGTGCTCGGCACGCAGGGTGCAGCGATCATCGGCAACCTCGGAGACGAGCTCGGCATGGTTATCAACCCCGGCGCGGCGTTCGGTTTCGAAATCGATCCGGAAGGCGTCGCCAACATCCGCCGCGACTTCAAGCCGGCCGACGACGCGGGCGACGCCGCCGGGCCCGACGGCGAGCAGGGCTGACGGCGGTTAGGCCCGCAGCTTCGACCGGGGAATAATGGCAGCATGCGTCTTGGCGTCCTCGATATCGGTTCAAACACCGTGCACCTGCTGCTGGTTGACGCGCACCCGGGCGCACGCCCGGTGCCTTTCGCCTCGCACAAGCGCCCGCTGTCCCTCGTCCAGTTCCTCGACGGCGACGGCAACATTAACGACGCCGGCCAGCACGAGCTGATCGAGTTCGTCCTGGAAGCCTGGGAATTCGCGGCCAAGCACAAAGCCGACGACCTTCTGGCCTTCTGTACCTCGGCGATCCGCGAGGCCACCAACGGGCTTGCCGTCCTGGCCCGCGTCAAGCATGAGACCACCGTGACGCTGCAGGAGCTCACCGGCAGTGAAGAAGCGTCCATGACGTTCTTCGCTGTCCGCCGCTGGTACGGCTGGGGCGCCGGCCCTGTCCTGGACCTCGACATCGGCGGCGGATCCTTCGAGATGGCCTACGGGCAGGACGAACTGCCGGAACTCGCGATGTCCGTCCCGCTCGGAGCCAGCCGGCTTACCCGGGATTGGCTGCTTGAGGACCCGCCCTCGGCCAGGAGCGTCAAGGAACTTCGGCGCTACGTCCGGGACACGCTCAGCCCCGTGGTTCGCAACTTCGGGAAGTTGGGCCGGGCGAACCTCGTGGCCGGAACCTCCAAGACCTTCCGTTCGCTGGCGCGCATCGCGGGGGCCGCGCCCAGTGCCGCTGGGCCGTACGTCAAACGGGAGCTGTTCGCGACGGATTTGGGCCTGTGGGCACAGCGCATCTCGGCCATGCAGGTGGAGGACCGGCTGCACCTTCCCGGCGTCTCGGAAGCCCGTGCGCCCCAGTTGCTGGCCGGGGCGCTCGTGGCGGAGGCCGCCCTGGAACTGTTCGAGTTTCCCAGCATGGAAATCTGCCCCTGGGCCCTGCGTGAGGGACTTATTCTCCGGCGCCTGGACCAGCTGGTCTTCGACGGACCGCTGGAGCCCGCGCCCCACGTGGGCCAGCTCGCAGACAGTGGTCGGAGCAACAACCGGGCCGCCGACGTCCGCTGACGGTGCGGAGCCGGCCGGGCGGACAATCTGGCCCGGGCAGCCACCCTGCCCTTTGAAGTGCGGCCAATCCGGGGCTAGGGGGCCAGGCCCTCGTCTGGGTGTCCGGCCGGCGGCGTTAAACGAGTTAGCGCCGGGCGGCTCCGCAGGGGAACTGGGGGGATCCCTTCTGCAGCCGCCCGGCGCTACTATCATCACTCGCACCTGGTTGAGGCACTTCCTAAAGTAGCGGCCCACCTTGTGAGTTCCAGGAAATTCAGCTGGGTATTGGCTGGCAAACCGGCTCGGAGTTGATTCGCTCCTACGGCGCCGGGCCCTGTACCCGGCGTGGCGTTAAACGGCGAAGGCACCGGCCGTTCGCTTCGGGAAAATGGGGGAAAACCCGCTGCAAACTGCCGGTGCCAGGCAACCATCCGCATGGTTGCGGTATCACTCGCACCCTCAATGAGGTAATTCCTAACGTAGTCCCGGAGTTTGGGAAAAGGCTGCGCCGTGGATGTGAGCTGGCTGGGAATCCTGCCGGACTGCAATGATGGGGGCATGAGCAACCGAATTGCATTCCTGGGCTGTGGGTCAATGAACGAGGCAATCCTGGGCGGCCTGATCGCGGGCGGCGCCGACCCGGCGGACATCGTCGCTACAGTCCGCCGCGCCGAACGCGCCGCAGAACTCGCCGAACGGCACCAAGGCATCACGGCAATTGCCGGGGAGGAAGAGCCGGAGAACAACAAACAGGCGGCCACCGGATCCAATGTCGTGATCCTTGGCGTCAAGCCCGTGGGCATCGCCGACCTTGCCCGCGAGATCGGTGATTCGCTCGCGCCGGACACTATCGTGATCAGCGTCGCCGCCGCCGTGTCGCTTGAGCAGCTGGAAGCGGCCCTTCCGGCCGGCCAGCCGGTCATCCGCACCATGCCGAATACCCCGGCGAAGCTGGGCCGGGGCGTCGTCTCCGTGTCCCCGGGCACCCACTGCACCGCACAGCAGCTCCAACTGGCCAAGGATCTCCTGGCCGCCGCCGGCACCGTCGTCGAGATTCCCGAGGACCAGGTCGACGCCCTGTCAGCGGTCAGCGGCTCCGGCCCGGCCTACGCCTTCTACCTGGCCGAAGCCATGGCCGCCGCCGGCGTGGAGCTTGGGCTGGACCCGGACCTGTCGCTGCTGATCGCCCGGGAAACCGTTGCTGGGGCAGGTTTCATGCTGGCCGAGCCCGGCGCGGATCCGGCAGCGCTGCGGAGGGCCGTCACGAGCCCCAACGGCACCACGGAACGAGCCATTGCCACCTTTGACGAGCGCGGTCTTCCCGCGATCGTGGCCGACGGCGCACGGGCTGCCGCCGCGCGGGCAGCCGAAATCACGAAGCAACTCGCCTAGCGGGGAGCCGACTTCCGGCCTTGCGTTCCGCCCGCGCCTTACGGCCTCGCGGCGAACCTCTCGAGCAGGTCCACGTGGCCCGAAACAATGAGCATGTCCCGGGCGGAGACCTTCGTCTCCGGCCGGGCATAGGTGAAGTCCTCGCCCGGGGATTTCACGCCCACAATCGTGACGCCGTATTTGGACCGGACCTTGGACTCCTCGAGGGTGAAGCCCACTGTTTCGCGCGGCGGGTACATCTTCACAATCGCGAAGTCGTCGTCGAACTCGATGAAGTCCAGCATCCGGCCGGAGACCAGGTGCGCGGCGCGGACGCCCGCGTCCGCCTCCGGGTAGATGACGTGGTGCGCGCCGATCCGGGTCAGGATCTTGCCGTGCGAGGGCGTGATCGCTTTGACCCAGAGGTGCTGGATGCCGAGGTCCACGAGATTGACCGTGATCAGCACCGAGGACTCGATTGAGGTGCCCACCCCCACCACAGCGGAACTGAACTCCTGCGCGCCGAGCTGCCGAAGGGCATCGATGTTGGTGGCGTCGGCCTCGACGACGTGCGTCAGGACGCTGGCCCATTTCTGCACCAGGTTCCGGTCGCGTTCGATGGCGAGCACCTCACGGCCCTGCTTGACCAGCTGCTCGGCGGTGGACGAGCCGAAGCGGCCCAGCCCAACGACCAGCACCGGGGCGTTGTGGGCGGGCCGGTCGACGGCGCCTGTTGATGAACTAGCCAATGATGGGTCTCTCTTCCGGGTAGTGGTACAGCTGGCTGCGCTGGCGCAGGGCGAGGGCGGCGGCAAGGGTGACTGTCCCGACGCGCCCAGCGAACATCAGGGCGCTGAGGACATAGACCCCCGACGGCGGTAGTTCGGCGCTGAGGTTGGTGCTCAGGCCCACCGTGGCGAAGGCGGAAATGGTTTCAAACAGGACCCGGTCCAGGGACGCACCGCTGATCTGCAGCAGCAGCAGGGCCGAAACCGCCACGAGGGTGGCGCCTGCGACGATCACGGAGATGGCCACCCGCATGGTGCCCTCCGGGATGGTGCGGCCGTAGATTTTTACGTCGGAGTCGCCGCGGGCCTCGGCCACGATCGCCAGGAACATGACGGCGATTGTGGTGACCTTGATGCCGCCGGCGGTTGACGCGGAGCCGCCGCCGGCGAACATCAGGGCATCGGTCAGCAGCATGGTGGTCGAATCCATCTGGTTCTGGTCCACCAGGTTGAATCCGCCGGACCGGGTCATCACGGACGCGAAGAGCGAATGGATGACTTTGTCGGCGTCGTCCATGCCGCCGATGGTCCGGACGTTTTCCCACTCCATCAGCCCCCAGAGCACCGTACCGGCGCCGAGGAGGATAAATGACACCTGTATGGTCAGCTTGGTGTGGAGGTTCCACTTCTTCCAGTTCAGGCCGTTCTGCTGCAGCACCATGACCACGGGGAAGCCCAGGCTGCCGAGGAAGACACCCAACATGAGCGGGACGAGAATCCACAGGTCGGTCTCATAGGGAACGATGCCGTCGGAGTGGGGGGTGAAGCCGGCGTTGTTGAACGCGGAGATGGAGTAGAACACCCCGTGCCAGACCGACTGGCCGAAGCTCTCGCCGAGTGCGAGGAACCGCGGAATCAGTGCGAGGGCGAGCGCCGCCTCAATCACCACGGACGTGACGATGACGATCCGCAGCAGGGTGCCGACCTCGCCCAGCCGGCCGGCGTTCATGGCCTCCTGAGCAATCAGCTTGCCGCGGACTCCGAGTCTTTTGCTGACCATGAGCGCCAGCAGGGATGCCAGCGTCAGGGTGCCCAGCCCGCCGACGAAGATGCCGATCAGGATGATGAGCTGTCCGAAGAAGGACCAATGCGCGGCCGTGGACACCACCGTCAGGCCGGTGACGCAGACGGCGGACACCGCGGTGAAGAGCGCCTGGTGCAGGGGGGTTACCGTTCCCGTGGCTGAGGAAAGCGGCAGCGACAGCAGTGCCGTAAAGACCAGGATCACCACGGCGAACGTGGTCAGCGCGAGGCGTGCTGGTGAGCTGTTGGCGATGTTGTCGATGAAGTCGCGCAGCCGCGTGAAGATCCACAGGCCCTCCCGCTCCGGAGGGCCGGGCTGCCAGCTGACCGCGCTCTCGGACCTCGACTGGCGTTGCGTCATGTGTGGCTTGTCCTCGGTTGAAACTTCTTCCTTCAGTAGTAAACCACTAAAGTCCGCGCGATGACGGGGCTGAGGGCCCCTCGGCTCGGGTAGCCTGTGATTGATGACATACCTGCCCGGCCTCACCAAGACCGCATTGCCGACGACGGTGGTGTGGGACCCGGACATGACTGCCTACAATTTCGGCCATGGCCACCCCATGGCGCCGGAGCGGATGGAACTCACGGCCCGGTTGGCCAGGAGTCTTGGCCTGCTGGATCTGGACCACGTCAGCGTGGCGGCCCCCGAGGTGGCCTCCGACGAGGAACTCCGCACCGTGCACAGCCCCGAGTTCGTCGCCGCTGTCCGCCGCGTCAGCGAGGACCCGGACAGCATCGACCTGGAACGCGGGCTCGGCACCGAGGACGACCCCGCCTTCGCCGGCATGCATGAGGCCAGCGCCCGGCTGGCCGGGGGCTCGCTGCTCGCCGCCGCCGCCATCCTGGACGGCAGCGCGGTCCGGGCGGTTAACTTCGGCGGGGGGATGCACCACGCCTCGCGCGAGCGGGCGAGCGGCTTCTGCATCTACAACGACGCCGCCCTGGCGATCCAGCGCCTGCTGGACGGCGGCGTGCAGCGGGTCGCGTACCTCGACGTTGACGCGCACCACGGCGACGGCACCCAGAGTATCTTCTGGGACGATCCACGGGTGCTGACCGTCTCGCTGCACGAGACGGGACTGACCCTCTTTCCGGGCACCGGCTTCGCCAACGAGATCGGCGGACCGAGCGCCGTGGGCAGCGCCGTGAATGTGGCCCTCCCGGCCGGCACCGGCGATGCCGGCTGGCTCCGGGCGTTTCACGCGGTGGTGCCGCAGCTGGTCGGAGCCTTCGCGCCGGAAGTGATTGTCAGCCAGCACGGCTGTGACTCGCACCGGCTGGATCCGCTGACGCACCTGAACATCAGCGTGGACGGCCAGCGCGAGGTCACCACGGCGATCGGCAACCTTGCGGCCCGGTACTGCGACAACCGCTGGATCTCCACGGGCGGCGGCGGCTACAACGTCGTCACCGTCGTGCCCCGCTCCTGGAGCCACCTGATCGCGATCGCGGCGGGGCGTCCCGTCCCGCTCCGTACCCCGGTCCCGGAGGACTGGCGCCGCTATGTGCAGGAGACCTACGGGGCCCGCTACGGTGTGGAACCGCCTCAGTTCATGGGGGACGACGTCGACCTGTGGTGGCGTTCCTGGGAGGTCGGCTTCGACCCCAATGACGACGTGGACCGCACCGTGATGGCCACCCGCAAGGAAGTATTTCCGCTCTACGGACTGGACCCCTGGTTCGACTGACGCGACCGCGGGTCCCCGTTGCCCGCCAGCTTGAAATAGTTGATGCCATCCGGCGTATATGTCGCTAGTGTGGAGGGCATGGTGACAGACGACGTATTTGCCGTCATTGCTGAGGCAACCCGGCGTGACATTCTGGTGGCCCTCCGCAAGGGGGATAAGGCGGTGGGGGAGCTGGTCCAGGAGCTTGAGGCAAGCCAGCCCACCATTTCCAAGCATCTCAAAGTCCTCCGAGAAGCGGACCTCGTCAGCATGCGCGCCCAGGGCCAGAAACGCTACTACGCGTTGAACCCGAAACCCCTCGCGGGCATCGCCAGCTGGCTGGCAACGTTCGACGTCGGCAGGCCGGTGGTGGTTTCCGAGTCATCCGCGGACCGCGTCCCCGACAAGCTGCTCCAGACCGCTCCGGACGGACTCGCAGCCGCAGCCGCCCCGGCCGCGCCGCAGCCCGCTTCACCCACCGCGCCGCAACCCGCCGCCGCCCTGGCGGGGCGCGCCGCGGGCAGCCCGCTGAGCCCCGCCGTCGTTATCCCCGTCGGTTCCGCCGGCGAGGACAAGATGCCGCAACAGATCGGACGCACAGTCGGCCGCGCCGCCACGAAGGCCGCCGACCTGCTCGCCAACCTGCCGAAATTCGGCCGGAGGAAGTAAGCCGCCCGGGCTACCTCGGAAGCAGCCGCACGTGGTCCGGGGTCAGCTCGGAGAGCCGGCTGACGCCCAGCAGTGCCATGGTGCGGACCATGTCCTTTTCCAGGATCTGGAGGGCGCGGGCTACCCCGGCCTGCCCGCCGGCCATCAGCCCGTAGAGGTAGGCGCGGCCGATCAGCGTGAAGTCCGCGCCGAGAGCCAGCGCAGCGATGATGTCCGCGCCGCTCATGATGCCGGTGTCCAGGATGACTGCGGCATCACTGTGATCCGCATCCAGCGCTGCTGTCACGTCCGGCAGCAGGTGGAAGGGGATCGGTGCGCGGTCCAGCTGGCGGCCGCCGTGGTTGGAAAGGATGATGCCGTCCGCGCCGTGGTCCACCACCCGGCGTGCGTCCTCCACGGTCTGGATGCCCTTGACCACGAGCTTGCCTTTCCAGGTCTCGCGCAGCCAGTCAAGGTCGTCGAAGGTCAGGGTCGGGTCGAACATGGAGTTGATGAGGTCCGCCACCGTTCCCGTATAGCCCGAGAGGGAGGCGAAGGTCAGCGGCTCATGGGTGAGGAAATTGAACCACCAGGCCGGGCGGTAGGACGCGTCCAGTACGGTCTTGAGCGTCAGCGCCGGCGGGATGGTCATGCCGTTGCGCACATCGCGGAGCCGGGCGCCGGCGACGGCGGTGTCCACCGTGACCATGAGGGTATCGTTGCCGGCCTTGGCGGCCCGCTCGATCAGTTCCAGCGAGCGGTCCCGGTCCGTCCACAGGTAGAGCTGGAACCAGTTTCGGCCGTCCGGGGCCGCCGCGGCCACGTCCTCGATGGACGCGGTCCCCATGGTCGACAGGGTGTAGGGGATGCCCGCTTCCGCGGCGGCACGGGAGCCTGCATACTCTCCCTCCGACTGCATCATCCGGGTGAATCCGGTGGGTGCGATTCCTACCGGCAGCCGGGACGGCTTTCCCAGGATCTCCGTGCCAAGGTCCACCTTGGAGACATCCCTCAGGATGCCGGGCCGGAACTCGATGTCCAGGAACGCCTGGCGGGCCCGGCGCAGCGTGATCTCCGCTTCTGCAGCGCCGTCGGTGTAGTCGAAGGGAGCCTGGGGCGTGCGCCGCTTGGCCATGTCGCGGAGGTCCCAGATGGTGCTGGCGCGACGGAGCCTGGCGGCCCGGCTGAACTCCGGCCTTTTGAACTGCATCAGCGGAGCAAGGTCCGCGTACTTCGGCACGCGGCGCTTCAGGGCGGCCGGAACCAGCCCGGCCGCAACAGGGGGCCGGCCGTTCGGCGAGGCGTCCGGCGGGGTGGTGGGCGCCTCGGGGTTGCCGGGCTCGAGGGTGTGCGTCATGGTTGCCTCCGGGCAGGTTTGGTGGTGCGCGGTGCTCTGGTGCCCGGCAAAGCTTCACCGGGGTGTGGTCCAACCACAGTCTAGGCGTGTGGTCCAACCACATCAAGTACGATGGGCCCATGCGAACGCACCAGCTTGTCCTGAAGTGGATCGAGGGGCAGCTCTCCAATGGGGAGCTGGCCGTGGGGGGCCGGCTCCCGGCCGAGCGGTCGCTCGCCGAGCAGCTCCGGGTGTCCCGTACCTCCGTCCGCGAGGCCATCCGGGTCCTTGAGGCCATGGGTGTGCTCCGCGCCGGCGTGGGTTCCGGCCCGGACGCCGGCACGGTCGTGATCGCCGACCCCACCGCAGCCCTGGGTTCGGCCCTCCGCCTGCATGTGGCCACCTCGCACCTGCCCGTGCAGGACATCGTGGAGACGCGGGTGCTGTTGGAGTCCTGGGCGGCGTCGCGGGCCCGGCCCGGGTCTCCGGCGCTCGCCGAGGCCGCCCGGCTGCTGGAGGCGATGGACGGCTGCAACGGAACCGACGAGTTCCTTGCCCTGGACGTGCGTTTCCACCTGGCGCTGGCGGACGCGGCGGGCAACGCCGTGGTCAGCGCCATGATGGGTTCCCTGCGCGAAGCCATCCAGGACTACGCCGGCCGGCTCACCGGGAACGTGCCGGACTGGAACGCCATGGCGGCGCGGCTCCGGGCGGAGCACCGGGGCATCCTGGCGGCCATCGCCAACCACGACGGCGGCCGTGCAGCGCAGCTGGTGGCGGACCACATCGAAGGCTATTACGCGGCGGCCGGGCTGGGCGCCGGGAACTAGTTCCGGGAAACCAAACGGGCGGCCGCAGTGCAATGTTACGCAGCCAGGTTTGCCGCAGGGACGTTCCCGGGGCTATGGTCGGGGCTATGACAAACCGTTGGTATGCGTATTTTTCGTTGGCTCTGGAGGGGCCCGCGTCTAACTGACACGCATCCAACTTTCCTTCAGAGCCAACAGGGCAGAGATCATTCTCTGCCCTTCGCCATTTCTCGGCGGGTTCTGATCAGGGCCCGCTCCGCATCCCGGAACAGGACCGAACATGAGCATCGACGCAGCCCCCGAATCACAGCAGTCCACGTCCAACCTCCGTGTCAGCGAGTTCACTCCGCTGCCCACGCCGCAGGCCGTGATGGCCGAGCTGCCGCTCGACACCCAGGCCGCCGAGGTCGTCGGACGCGGCCGGGACGAGGTCCGCGCCATCCTGGACGGCGTCGATGACCGGCTTCTGGTGATTGTCGGTCCTTGCTCGATCCATGACCCCAAGGCAGGGCTGGAGTACGCCCGCCGGCTGGTCAGCCAGGCCGAGAAGCACCGCGAAGACCTGCTGATTGTGATGCGCACTTACTTCGAGAAGCCGAGGACCACCGTCGGCTGGAAGGGCCTGATCAACGATCCCCGACTCGACGGCAGCCACGACATTGCCGCCGGGCTCCAGGCCGCCCGCCGGTTCCTCCAGCAGGTCACCGCGCTCGGGCTGCCCACGGCCACCGAATTCCTTGAACCGATCAGCCCCCAGTACATGGCGGACCTCGTCTCCTGGGGAGCCATCGGGGCGCGGACCACCGAAAGCCAGATCCACCGGCAGCTTGCGTCAGGGCTTTCCATGCCGGTCGGCTTCAAGAACGGGACCGACGGCGACCTCCAGGTCGCGCTGGACGCGTGCAGCGCCGCCGGCGCGGCCCAGGCTTTCCTCGGGATCGACGACGAGGGCCGGGCGGCGCTTGTGGCGACGGCCGGCAATCCGGATGCGCACGTCATTCTCCGCGGCGGGCGCAAGGGACCGAACTACTCAGCTGCAGACGTCGAGGCTGCCTCCGCCGCCTTGGCCGCGCGGCAGCTGAATCCGCGTCTGATCGTGGATGCGAGCCACGCCAACAGCGGCAAAAGCCACCACCGCCAGGCCGAGGTTTCCCTTGAAATCGGTTCCCAGCTGGAAACCGGGGGAGCGTCGGCGGGCGCCATTGCGGGCGTCATGCTTGAGAGCTTCCTGGTCGGCGGGGCGCAGAACCTGGACGTTGCGGCGCACGCAGCGGGACGGGACGACCTGCTCTACGGCCAGAGCGTCACCGACGCGTGCATGGACTGGGAAGTGACGGCGTCGGTGCTGGCGCAGCTGGCCGCGTCGGCCCGGACCCGCCGCACCCGGAGTTAGGCGCGGATTCCGCGGTGAGGCCGGAGTTTCCGCAATTCCTGCGGAAACTCCGGCGGGATTACTGCGGAACTCTTTCACAGGGGCACCATGAGCACCTAGAGTATCTATCACATGGTTGTTGGATAGCTCAGCATCGGCACACCGCCATGTCATCTAGATGGGGCTGCCGCTTGTTGAATAAAGGGATAAAAGAAATGTCACCGGAGGCCAATTTCTCCAATGCACGATTCCTGACCGTGGCGGAAGTCGCGGAGGTCATGCGCGTGTCCAAAATGACGGTGTACCGTCTCGTGCACTCCGGCGAGATGCCCGCCGTCCGATTCGGCCGCTCGTACCGGGTGCCCGAAAGCGCCGTCGAACAGTATCTCAAGGGTGCCGTCGTCGACGGTCACACCGGGACTGCCTGAAACCTGTAGGTCTGAGGACCCCGACCGCGGGCCCCGTGCCGCGGCGTCGGTCATGGTGTGCCCCGGATAGGCGGTACCCTGTTAAGGAACGTTTTACGTCATTGTAAGAACCTGTCCGTTGTACAGTCTGCTGCTTAGCCCGCGGACCCTTACCAACAGGCAGGTACTACATCTAGCCGGTAAGGAACTTTCGTGGGTTCAGTTATTAAGAAGCGTCGCAAGCGTATGGCCAAGAAGAAGCACCGCAAGCTGCTTCGCAAGACGCGCCACCAGCGCCGCAATAAGAAGTAGCAATACTTCGAACTGCGGAAGAGATGCCCGTTGCCTTTCAGGCGGCGGGCATCTTTTTTCGTCTGCCGCGGGGGAAGCAGCCGGTCAGCCCCAGGTCACCGGGTGGGGCCCCGGAAGCGGGAGAATCCCCGCCATAGGCCATAGATGGCACCGCCGAGCGTTGCAGCCTTGAGGCCCAGGGTGGCGGCTCGCCGCCCGGCGCGGAAGTCGTACACAGGCCAGTTGTTTTCCCGGGCGTGGCGTCGGAGCCGGGCGTCGGGGTTGATCGCTACGGGGTGCCCCACCATGCTCAGCAGCGGAATGTCGTTGTGCGAATCGCTGTAGGCCCAGCACCGGTTGAGGTCCAGGCCTTCGACCCGCGCTATCTCCCGGACTGCCACGGCCTTCGCCGGGCCGTGCAGGATGTCGCCCACCAGCCGCCCCGTGTACGAACCGTCCAGGATCTCGCCGACGGTCCCGAGGGCTCCCGTGAGTCCCAGCCGGCTGGCGATCACCGTGGCGACCTCGATCGGCGTGGCGGTCACCAGCCAGACCCGGCGCCCCACCCTGAGGTGCTGCTCGGCCAGGGCCTTGGCACCCGGCCAGATGCGGGATTCGATCATCTCGTCGTAGACCTCTTCGCCGAGCGCCTCCACATCTTCGACCGTGAAGCCGGAGGCCAGGGTCAAGGCAGAGTCGCGCACGGCGTGCACGTCGTCCATGTTTTCGCCGCGCAGCACGAACATGAGCTGCTTCCACGCAAAGCCGGCCGCCTGCGGGATGGTGAACGCCCCGCGCTGATGCATTTTGCGGGCCACGTGGAACAGGCTGGCGCCCTTCATGAGGGTGTTGTCAACGTCGAAGAAGGCCGCTTCGCCGTGCTGCGACGATGCAACAGGGTTCGTGGCCACAGCGACGTACTTCTCCTCGGGCATGCATCGAGTCTAGTTCCTGCCGGGGCGGGGCCTTTCGCACCGGACCGGAGCGCGACGGCCGGGCGTCGACGCCGGATGGCCGGCCGGGCTACGGTGGAACCATGTCCAAGCCCGCGCGCCTCCCCGATGTCGTTCTGGTCACCAAAGCCGACTGCCACCTCTGTGCCGAGGCGCGCGCCGCCGTCGGGCGTGTCACCGCCGCCCTCGGCATCGGCTGGACCGAGCAGTCGGTCGATCAGGACGCGGCGCTGCGGGAGCGCTTCGCCGAGGAGATTCCCGTGGTGCTCGTCGACGGCATTCAGCGGGATTTCTGGAAGATCGACGAAGTCCGGCTTGCCCGCACCCTGCGAAGGGCGCTGGACACGCAGTCCTGAGCGCCATTGCTTTGTTGGCTGAACTGCGTGGGCTCTAGAGTGGGAAGCACAACGCGACGCAATGGAGCAGATAGTGACTTCGCTGGATTCATCTCCCGAGGCTTTGCCCGGGGGAGCCGGGACTGCCTCTAAGCAGATTCCGCCCGCGGCCGTGGCCCGGCTGACAATTTATCTGCGCGCCCTCACCACCCTGCTGGCGGAGGGGGTGGACCGGGTTTCCTCGGAGTCCCTCGCCGAGGCCTCCGGCGTCAGCTCGTCTACGCTGCGCAAAGACCTGTCCTACGTGGGCTCCTACGGGACGCGCGGGGTGGGCTACGAGGTTCAATACCTCAACCGGAATATTGCCGCCGCGCTGGGGCTGACGCACGACTGGAGGGTTGCGATTGTCGGCGCCGGCAACCTGGGCAAGGCCCTGGCCCGGTACGGCGGCTTTGAGTCCCGTGGATTTGAGATCGTCGCGATCTTTGATGCCGACCAGATGGTGGTCGGCAGCGAAGTGGGCTGGCTGCGGGTCAGCGACGCGGCGGACCTCGAGTCGGTCCTGTTGCGGACGGGCACGAACATGGTGGTGCTGGCACTCCCCGCCGCGGTAGCGCAGAGCGTGTGCGACCGCGTTGTTGCCGCCGGTGTGCGCAGCATCCTCAGCTTTGCCCCGGTGATGCTGCAGGTCCCGCCGGGCGTTAACCTACGCAAGGTGGACATGGCGACCGAGCTCCAGATCCTTGCCTATCACGCACAAAGGGCGCAGGATCCGGAGGACGCAGACTAGGGTCTGACGTTCCGGTTCCTGCGCCCAGTGCGCCGGAGGTGGCGGTCTACTTCTGGAACGGGCCGCCCGGCTGTCCGTAGGGATTGGCGAAAGGCTGCTGCTTGCGGAAGTACGGGGAGGTCGCAGGCAGGTAAAGCATGACGATGCCCGCGATACCGGCCAGCACCGCAAGGGTGCCGATGCTCAGCGGGAACAGGCTGAAGACCGAGAGCGCGGCGAAGACCGTGCCCAGAATCCGTGCCCAGTTCTTACCCTTGCGGACGTTCAGCGCCACGAGGGCGTAAAGGGCCGCGCTGATCAGGGCGAACACGACGATGGTCCCGACCAGGAAGGGCTTGATCTCATTGAAGTTGACGTCCGCGCCGCTTGCCGCCATCTGCTCCTGGAACATGTCCCGCACGGCGGGGGTGTCCAGGGTGCCGATGGACAGCAGGAGCGAGAGCAGCCAAACCACTCCGGAGCCGACAATCAGCCAGAAGGCAATGTTGACGAGCTTCGGCACACCGTCGCCCGATTGCTGCTGGCCTGCCGGGTACTGGGCATAGGGTGATTGGCCGTATTGCGGCGCGTTTTGGCCGTACTGGGGTGCGTTTTGACCGTACTGCGGCGCGTTTTGGCCGTACTGCGGGGCGTTTTGGCCGTACTGGGGTGCGTTCTGGCCGTATTGGGGTGCGTTTTGACCGTATTGGGGCGCGGGCTGATCGCCCGGAATGGGACCGTCCGGGTTTGACGGCGGGACTGGAGGAATACTCATGGTCGGTCCTTTGTAAGTCGATCTGGATCGGCTACCGGGACCAGTAATCCTGCCCTGCCCCCAGCATGGTTTTAGTTCAACCGTACAGCGGACCAAGCGCTGCGCGGATCATTCCCGAGAGGTATTCTCGGCCACGGATTCCCAGACGGAACCCGGATGCCGGCAGGGCACCATTTTCGGCGCCGCGAAGCGGTTTTTCAGCGGTGCGGCCGGGTCCTCCGGCCGCACCGGCGGTCAGACACGGCCGCGCAGTGACGCGAACCAGGCCTGCGAATTAGGCAGCCACATCAGCACGGTCGCCGCCAGGCTGATGATGAAGCCCGGCCAACTGCTGCCGCTTCGTCCGTCCGTGGCGCTGGCGCTGATGATGGTCAGGAGCAGGGATACGCCGGCCAGAATCGTGAGGGCGAGCCGGGCCCATTCACGGCCTTCCTTCATTTTCATGGCCAGGATGAACTGGGCGGCGGCCAACGCAAGCGCCACCAGCACGAGCAGCAGCACCACGATGCCGATGCCGGGAGCGACGGTAAGAAGGACGAAGGATCCGAAGAGGCCAATAACGCCACCCAGCAGCCCGAGCAGACCTCCGATGAGCCAGATCCAGTAGGACACTTTCAGCTCGGTCGGCATGCTGGCGACGCTGAACATGCCGGAGAAGCCCCCTTGGGGCAGAACATCGTTGACGTTCCGGGGCCGGTCGGCAGGCATTTCGAAGCGGAAGCCCCCCGGCGCTCCGGGCTGCCCCGGCGGCTGGTATCCCGGAGCCTGGCCGTGGCCCTGCGGCGGTGGCTGATAGCCCTGCGGCGGTACGTAGTGACCCTGCTGCGGCGGCTGGTATCCCGCTCCTGCCGGAGGGCCGGCCGGAGCTCCTGCCGGAGCCGGTTCGGAGCCGGTGGGCGGTAGATTGCCGGGCTGCGGGGGCTGGGCACCCGGCTGCTGCGGCGGCCGGACATCATCAGGGTTGCTCATGGCTCTCACTGTAGACCGCGATACCCCCGTTATCTAGGGAATTTGAGCCCGGTCAACAGCACGTCGGAACCATTCCTGGTTTGGTCGGCAAAGCCGGAGGCAACCAGGTGGGAGGTCGGGCGCCGGGGCTGCGTTCTACGAAGCCTCGCCGGCTGCCCCGCAGCTTCACCGCACCCGTACGCGGTTAAACAAAGCACCCCGCTCCATCCCAAGGATGAAGCGGGGTGCCGCTGCAGCGGATGATTATGCTGCGGGAGCGATGAAGGCCAGTTCGAGGTTGACGGCAACCTTGTCGCTGACGAGTACTCCACCCGCTTCAAGTACTGCGTTCCAGGTCAGACCGAAGTCCTTGCGGCTGATCGTGGTTTCGGCGGACAGGCCGGCGCGGGTGTTGCCAAACGGATCAACAGCAACGCCGTTGAACTCGGTCTCCAGGGCCACCGGGCGGGTTACGCCCTTGATGGTGAGATCGCCCTGGAGTTCGTAGGCGTCGCCCTTGGGGACGATGGTGTTGGACACGAAGGAGATTTCGGGGAAGGTCTCGACGTCGAAGAAGTCTTCGCCGCGGACGTGGCCGTCGCGGTTGACGTCGCCGGAATCGAAGCTCGCCGTTTTGATGGTGGCGTTCACCTTGGAGTCGGCGATGTTCTCGGCGAGCTCGAGGGTGGCCTCGGCGTCCTTGAACTGACCGCGGACCTTGCTGATGCCTGCGTGGCGGACGGTGAAGGCGATCTCGCTGTGCGAGTTGTCGAGGGACCAGGTGCCGGTGGTGACGTTGGCGGGAAGAGCCATGATGTTTTCTCCTTGAGTCGGTTGGGTTGTGCGGTAGGTCTGATCGCTGGTCGAAACGATTCGTTGAAGTCTCAACTAACTGCTTCACCCAGTATAAACATGCATTTGCATCTTTTATTCCAACAGCAGGGAACATTTCTTCAAACTCTTCAGTTCTACCTCTTGTAGAAGATTTCGTCATTGACGCTGCCCTTTGAGAAACTGGTACACATGCCCCAAGCCATCGTTCATCTGCTCCGCCACGGCGAGGTCCACAATCCCGACGCCGTCCTGTACGGCAGGATGCCGGAATTCCACCTCTCCGAGCTTGGCCGGCAGATGGCGCTGACGCTCGCGGAGCACTTCCAGGACCGCGTAGCCCAAGGGGCCAACATCGTCCATGTGGCCGCCTCTCCGCTGACCCGTGCGCAGGAGACGGCGCAGCCCATCGCCGAAGCGCTCAATCTCGAAATCACCACCGATGACCGGATCATCGAGGCTGCGAACTACTTCGAGGGCCTCCACGTCTCCAAGGCGGAACTCCTTCGGCCGAAGCACTGGCCGATGCTGCGTAACCCCTTCCGGCCCTCCTGGGGGAGCCCTACAAGCAGCAGGCTGCCCGCGTCATTGCCGCCGTGCAGGACGCGCGGCTGCGGGCCATCGCCCTAGGCGGCGGGGACGCCGAGGCGATCCTGGTCAGCCACCAGCTGCCCATCTGGGCCACCCGGCGCAGCGCCGAAGGCAAGCCGCTCTGGCATGACCCGCGGAAGCGGG
Source organism: Pseudarthrobacter sp. MM222 (assembly GCF_947090775.1). Taxonomy (NCBI): domain Bacteria; kingdom Bacillati; phylum Actinomycetota; class Actinomycetes; order Micrococcales; family Micrococcaceae; genus Pseudarthrobacter; species Pseudarthrobacter sp. MM222. The sequence goes on along the minus strand of NZ_OX352321.1, from coordinate 3,532,621 downwards.
AATGCACCCTGACTTCGGTCACGTCCCTCGTGTTCGACGACGCCGGCAACCTCGTGCGCGTCGACTACAGCGAGCCCGCCGCCGCCCTCCTGCCCGGCGCGTCAAGCACCCCGGGGGCCTGAGCATGACCGGACAAAACGCACCAGGGTCCGGCGCGCAGCCGGCCAATTCGGCTATGAGCCGCCGCAACGTCCTGACGGCGGGCGGCGCCGCGCTCGCCGTCGTACTGGGGCTCTCCGGCTGTGCCCAGGAAGATGCGCTGGCCAAACAGGCCAGGGCAGGTGACAACAAGAACTACGTCGCCGGTGACGGGTCGGTGACGGAGTTCGCCGCCGCGGACCGCAAGAGCCCCGTTGACCTTCACGGCACGCTGTTCGACGGCAGCACGGTGGCTGCAGCGGATTTTCAGGGCAAAGTCACTGTGCTTAACTTCTGGTTCGCCGCCTGCGCCCCCTGCCGGGTGGAAGCGCCCTCGCTGGAGGCCCTGCACCAGGAGTTCCAGAGCCAGGGTGTGCAGTTCTACGGAGTGAACCTCCGCGACGAGAAAGCCACCGCGGAGGCCTTCGACAAGACGTTCAACCTGACTTACCCCAGCTTCAACGACAAGGACGGCGCCGTGCTCCTCGCCGTCTCCGGCCTCGTGCCCCCGGGGGCCGTCCCCACCACCCTGGTGCTGGACAAGCAGGGCCGGGTCGCATCCCGGGTCCTCGGCGAGATCCAGAAAGGGACGCTCAAATCCCTTATCGCCGCTGCCGTGGCAGAGTAGCGGCCTGCCACCATGAACAGTCCCTTCGCCGAAGCCATCCTCAACGGTTCGCTCCTGCTGGCCATCCCGGTGGCGCTGCTGGCCGGGTTCGTCTCCTTCCTCTCGCCCTGCGTGCTGCCCCTCGTCCCGGGCTACCTGGGCTACGTCACCGGGCTGACCGGCGTCGACCTCCAGAAGCAAAAGCGCGGCCGCATGCTGGCAGGCATCGGGCTCTTCGTCCTGGGCTTCTCGGTGATCTTCGTGTTGCTCGGCGGCGCTTTCGGCCAGCTGGGGACCCTCATCACGGGCTCGGAGAACAGGTGGATCACCCAGGTTCTGGGAGTCCTGGTGATCATCATGGGTGTCGTGTTCATGGGCGGGTTCGGCTGGTTCCAGCGCGACGCGAAGATCCATGCCAAGCCGCCGGCCGGGCTGTGGGGTGCACCATTGCTTGGCATCACGTTCGGACTCGGCTGGGCGCCGTGCATCGGGCCGACTTATTCCGCGGTGCAGCTCCTCAGCCTCTCCGGCGGATCTTCAGCGGCCAAAGGCGCGTTCCTGGCCTTCGTATATAGCCTGGGCCTGGGCATCCCCTTCCTGCTGATTGCCTTGGCCGTGCGCCGCGGTGTCGGTGTGATGTCCTTCTTCCGCAAGCACCGGCTCGCCATCCAGCGCACCGGTGGCGGCATCCTGATCGTGCTGGGCCTGCTGATGGCCAGCGGCGTGTGGGGGACCTGGGTTTCCGGGTTGCAGTACTGGTTCCAAACCGATGTGAAATTGCCGATCTGATGAGCGAGCGAGTGAACGTAGAGAAGAAGTCCCCGGCCCCCGGCAACCCGCCCGACGCCCCCGCTACGGCAGACCCCGCCGGTATGAAGGGCGCGGACGGCAAACCCGTCCCGGACGGCACGCGCACCGCTGCCGCCAAGGCGGAAGCTGTCCTGCCCGCGCTCGGACCGCTGGGCATGCTCCGCTGGGCGTGGACCCAGCTGACCAGCATGCGCACTGCACTGTTCCTCCTGTTGATGCTCGCTGTCGCGGCGGTGCCCGGCTCGCTGTTCCCGCAGCGGCCCGCCAACCCCTCCACCGTCACCCAGTACATCAAGGACCACCCGGACTACGGCAAGCTCCTGGACACGCTGCAGCTGTACGACGTGTACTCCTCGGCGTGGTTTTCCGCCATCTACATCCTGCTGTTCATTTCCCTGATCGGCTGCGTGGTTCCCCGGGCCATCGCGCACTACAAGGCCATGCGCTCCCAGCCGCCGCGCACTCCGGCACGGCTCTCCCGCCTGCCCGAGTACGGCACGCTGGTCATCCCCGGCGACGCCGGGATCCCGGCGTCGCAAGCCATCACCGAGGCCGCCGGACTGCTGAAGAAGCGCGGTTACCGGGTGGATGTCCGGGACAGCGACGGCGCGCGCCCGTCCCTTGGCGCGGAGCGCGGCTTCCTGCGCGAAGTGGGCAACCTCGTCTTCCACACTGCGCTGATCGGTGTGCTGGTGTCCGTCGCCATCGGCGGGCTGTTCGGCTACAGCGGGCAGCGGATCCTGGTGGAGGGCGACACGTTCGTGAACACCCTCGTCGGCTATGACCAGTTCACGCCCGGGACGAACTTCCAGAGCAGCCAGCTACAGCCCTACTCGGTCCAGCTGGACAAGTTCCAGATCACCTTCGACCGTGAATCGCAGGGCAAATTCGGCCAGCCCATCGACTTCAAGGCCGAGGTGACCACCAAGGAGTCCCCGGACGCGCCTGCCAAGAAGGAGGTGCTCAAGGTCAATGATCCGCTGACCCTGGGCGGCACCAGCATGTACCTCACCGGCAACGGCTACGCTCCTGTCGTCACCATCCGCGACGGCGCCGGGAACATCGCCATGCAGGGCCCGGTTGTCGCCAAGCTCCAGGGCGAGAACTACTACTCCTCGGCGGTCATCAAAGTGCCGGACGCCAAACCCGAACAGCTCGCGTTCGCCGGCTTCTTCTTGCCCACGGCCTTCGTCACCGAGGAAGGCGTGTCCTTCAGCGGCGATCCGGAGCTGATCAACCCCCAGCTGACGCTGAACTCGTACTTCGGAGACCTCGGCCTGGACGACGGCGCCCCGCAGAACGTCTTCGAGCTCGACGTGGAGAAGCTCACGCCGCTCAACGCCCGCAACCTCGACGCCGGCGGCATCACGCTGACGCCCGGCGCCAGCTACACACTGCCCGACGGCAAGGGCTCGATCAGCTTCGACGGCGTGAAGCGCTACGTGGGCGTCGACATCCACCACAACCCGGGCCAGCTCTACGCCCTGATTTTCGCGCTCCTGGCGGTCGCCGGCCTGGTGACATCCCTGTACGTCAGCCGCCGCCGCGTCTGGGTGCGGACCGGAACGCACGCGGACGGCCGCACCATGGTGGAATACGGCCTGCTGGCCCGCGGCGAGGACCACGGGCTCGCCGGCGAAGCTGCCAGGATCCGGGCGTTGCTCGTGGAGGAATGGGAGCTCCGCGATGCCGGTCCCGACGCTGCCTCCGAACCCGGGGGGACCGGGTCCACCACTGACTCCCAGTCAGCTCCCAGCGCGGTGGCGGATAATGACCGGGCGGATGCGGACGTGCCCGGCGCCAGCAGCGAGCCGGCCTCCCAGGACCATCCCGAAACAGACTTCATCCCGTCATCAGCCGGCTCGCCTGAGTCAAAGAAGGATTCGTAATGCTCCCCATCAACGAAACCATGGGCCAGTACAGCGAGCTGTTCATGCTCCTCGCGGCCGGAACTTATACGGTGGCGTTCATCGCGTTTGCCTGGGACCTGGCCAAGAGCAGCAAGGTGCTGCGCGCGGTGGACCTCAAAGCCGCGGAGCTTTCGGGTGCCACCGGTCCCGGGACCTCCCGCGTCCCGGTTGCTGCCGGCGTCGGGTCCGCTGGTGCCGTTGACCGCGCCGAGTCCGACGTGGCCGGGCCGGTGGGCCGCGCCGAGCGTCCGTCGTCGTCCGTCTCCCGCAGCGCATCCGCGGGAGGTGCCGGAATAGGCGGGACTGCCGACGGCGGCATGCAGTACGACGCCGAACGCCGAGTCCCGGCCCGGGTTGCGGTCGCCCTGACCGTCCTGGGTGCGGCGATCCACGCCGCCGGCGTCATCACCCGCGCCATCGGTGCGGGCCGGGTGCCGTGGGGCAACATGTACGAGTTCCTCACCACCGGCGCCTTCGTGGCCGTGGCCGTCTTCCTGCTGGTGCTGATCCGTCGCGACCTCCGCTTCCTCGGCACCTTCGTGATCGGCCTGGCCGTCATCATGCTCGTCGCGGCCGCCGTGGCGTTCTGGACGCCCGTGGGCCACCTGGTTCCCGCCTTGCAGAGCTACTGGCTCATCATCCATGTCTCCATCGCGGTGATCTCCTCCGCACTGTTCACCCTGACCTTTGCGATGTCCGCCCTGCAGCTGGTCCAGGCCCACCGGCAGAAGACCGTTGCCGCCGGCGGCGGGGACAAGCTGGGCTTCATGCGCCTGGTGCCGTCCGCGCTCAGCCTCGAGAACCTCTCGTACCGGATCAACGCCATCGCTTTTGTCGGCTGGACCTTCACGCTCATGTTCGGCGCCATCTGGGCCGAGAAGGCCTGGGGACGGTTCTGGGGCTGGGACACCAAGGAAGTCTGGACCTTCGTGATCTGGGTGGTTTATGCCGGCTACCTGCACGCCCGCGCCACGCGCGGCTGGACCGGAACCCGCGCAGCCTGGCTGTCGGTTGTCGGCTACCTCTGCGTCGTCTTCAACTTCACCATCGTGAACCAGTTCTTCAACGGCCTGCACTCCTACTCGGGGCTGTAGGCGCAGCGCACGTAGCCCGCCGCCAGCCGGGCGGCCTTTACACCGGGCCCGGACGCCTCGATTTGCCACGGACGGCCGCTAAGTGACCTCGCTTAGCGGCCATTTGTGTCAGATGGGCGGGCTGGCGCCCGGGTTGGCTTCGGATTCTTCGCGTCGGCGGGTGCCCAGCCGCGCTCCCTCAGTGCCGCCCGGACGCGGGTCACTGCACTCGGCTCCATCCCCGGCGCGAAGGGCGTCAAGTCCCACTGAGTCAGGACAACGACGCGCCAGCCGGCGTCTTTGGCGTTCTCATCCCGGAAAATGTCGCTTCGGCGCTGTGCTGGCGTTGCATGGTGGCCACCGTCGTATTGGATCGCCACTTTCTCATTGTCATAGGAAAGATCCGGGTCCTGGATCCAGCCGCCGGACTGGTCGAAGATCGGGGCGTTAATGTCGGGTTCAGGCAGCCCATGACGGAGCAAAAGCAGGCGCAATTCGGTCTCCTTGGGCGAGTCGGTGTCCGCCCGGATCAGCGCCAGGGCTCGCATGGCCCGCCGGTAGCCCGGGTATCCCCGCTTGCCGTCGAGGTAGGCATCCAGTTCCCGCTGGGTGGTCAACGGGTTTCTCCGTCGCAGCAGGAAATCTCCGGCAACCACCAGTTCATCAAGGCTGAGGATTCCCGCGAGGTCGAACCAAGTCCGCAGTGGAGACGTGCAGGCCACATGACGTCCCGGCGTGATCTCCTCGGGCTGGAGGGCCTGTTGGTGACCCACTACACCCCTGCGTCGAACAGCCCGCCTCCCCGGCAGAACGGTCAGATGGATAAGCACCAGATGTTGCAGCGCGAGTGGCAACGGGAATCCCCAGAGCACCGCGGCCGAGGCATGGCTCACGACGGCGCCGGTAACGCAGGTGAGGGCACGAACACGTTCCAGCAGGCCCTCGCCGGCGCAGGCTGTGGCGCGTACTCCGTGGCAGGGGGTCACCAAGTCGGCGGCGCGCGTCCGACGCCGGCTCAGCCCGGCGGAGCGAGCCTGGGACACCGTGAAGGGCTGGCATCGGAGGTGACTGGGAAGCTCTCGGGGACGGCGCATGTGAGCATTCTCCGCCGACATCGGAAGGCCTCAGCGGTTGTCCACAGCGCGGGCAGGGTGTGGGGGAGGAGTCGGCAGCCGCGGGATCCATTCGGTGGCGCGGGCCGGGGACGGCGATTCACCGATAGGGGCCGCTACCGCTCCTCGGATTCCGGCCGGATGCGGCAAACGGGCGAGAAACGCGCGGCGCATCCCGGGCCGGACCTGGCCACCTGCCGCGGACCTCAGCGTGGCGCGGCCGGGGACGGCGATTCACCAAAAGCGGCCGCTACAGCCTCGCGGATTCCGGCCGGATGCGGCAAACGGGAGGGGTTCCGGCAACGAATCGGGCTGCGGACGTAGCCGGCGTGGTCCGGCCGTGGAAGGAAATGCTGGCAAGGAAGAGGCAGGAACGCCTTACTTGACCTCGTCGGTGCCCGGCGTGCCGGCGTCGCCGGAGCCGTGGGTCTCGCCGGATTCGGCGTCGTGGCTCCCGGCTGGGCCGTCGCCGTCGCCGAGCTTGCGGTCCTTGGCGTCCAGTTCTTCCTTGAGCTTCTTGAGCCGATCCGCTTCGGCCTGGTTGCGGCGACGGAGTTCAAGGTTGCGCAGGAAGTCCGGGTCGTCGTCGGGCGCCACGGGGTGGCTGTAGGTGGCAGGGGTTGGGCCGGTGCCGCGGGGGCGTCCGATGAGGAACCACAGGACGGCACCGATCACCGGAAGGACGATCTGCACCACAATCCAGGCCGGCTTCGAGATGCCCTTGGTCTGGCGTGGGTCAGTGCGAATCACGTCGACGAGTCCGTAGACAAATACGACGAGAACGGCGACGGTGACCACTACACGGAGCATGTAATCAGTCTAGCGTCAGGGTGAGTCTCCGGCGTTGCCAGGTGTTCCCGGTCCGCGAGGCAGCGGCCCGGTGCAGAGAGTCCCATGGGCCGCTTGGCCGGATGGGCCGGCCGCCGGCGGCTAAACTTGGAGTGTGGCCTTCCTCAAATACTCCCTGATCCGGCTCGCACTGTTCGTGCCATTGTTCGTGCTGTTCATTTACCTGCAGTTGGGTTGGCTGCTCGCCGTCCTCTGCGCCGGCATGATGGCTTTCGCCATCAGCTACCTTTTCTTCCAGAAACAACGCGATGCGGCGACGGCAACGCTCCATAGTCGTTTCTCGGGCAAGGCCAAGCCGCTGCGTTCGGCCAATGAAGTCGCCGACGCCGACGCCGAAGACCGTCTCGTCGACGCACATCCGGACATCACCGTCCAGCCGGTCAACCGCCCCAAGGATGCCTAGAAACCGCGGCCCAATCCGCGGCCCAATACGCGGCTAGGGCGCGGCCGCCGCCCAATACGCGGCTAGGGCGCGGCCGCGCGCGCGCGGCCAAACGCAGGGCGAAGCCCCGGGCTTAGAACCCGTGGCTCAGCACGAGTCCCAGCGAGAACAGCACGGCGTAGCCGAGGTTGATCAGCCCGGTCTGCTTGAGCACCGGAATCAGGCTCTTGCGCCGCCGGCCCGCGATCATCAGCCAGGATGGCATCAGACTGGCCGGGATAAGCAGCAGCACAATGAGCATCCAGGGCCGTCCCGGCGCCAGCACAATCACCAGCAGGATGGCGACGGCGAGCATCAGCACGTAGCTTTCCCGGGCATGCTTGTCCCCGAGCCGCACCGCCAGGGTCTTCTTCCCGGCCTTCCGGTCCGTGGGGATATCGCGGACGTTGTTGGCCATCAGCAGGGCGCAGGCAATCAGGCCAGTGCCGATGGCGCCGATGATGGCCGCGAGGCTCAGTTGGCCGGCCTGTGTGTACGTGGTTCCGAGCGTGGCGACGAGTCCGAAGAAGACGAACACGAACACATCGCCCAGGCCCAGATAGCCGTAGGGGTTCTTGCCCCCCGTGTAGCCCCAGGCCGCGAGGACGCAGCCGAGGCCGACGAGGATCAGCCACCAGGTCTGGGTCATGATCACCAGCGCGAGACCGAACAGCATCGCGAGACCGAACGCAGCGAATGCCGCGTACTTGACCTGTTCGGGCTTGGCTGCGCCGGAGCCGACGAGCCGCATCGGGCCCACCCGGTCCTCGTCGGTGCCGCGGATGCCGTCCGAGTAGTCGTTGGCGTAGTTCACGCCGATCTGAAGCAGCAGGGCAACGAGTGCGGCCAACACGGCGTTGAGCGGGCGGAAGGCGCCCATCTCGAACGCGGCGGCGGTACCGATCAGGACGGGCGCGATCGCGGCGGGCAGGGTGCGCAGACGGGCGCCTTGGATCCATTGAGCGGCTGTGGCCACGTTCAGTACCTCGTGTTGGTTCGGCGACGCCGGGAGTGCCCGGCCTATCTATTTTCCCTGATGCAGCTCGGTGAGCCGAACCGTCATGCCCAGCCGGTCGGGTTTCCCGTTGGGCAGCATCAAGAGTTCGCCGGTGGCGAGCACCGTCTTCGGGGCCAGCTGGCCCAGCCCCGGCGCCCAGGCGGCGTCAGCGGTGAAGTCCGCAATGCTCTCCGGGGAGCTGTCGACAAGCGCCACATAGGCGGCGAGGGCCTGGCCCCACTCGGCCGACGGGACGCCGGCCACAAAGGCCGCCAGCACGCCGTCGAGCTTCTCCAGCTCGGCCTGCACGTGCCCGGCGGACACCTTCACACCGCCGGTGATGACGACGTCGTCCGCCCGGCCCGCAACCACCAGGCTGCCATCACGGTCCAGTTCGCCGAGGTCGTTCGTGCGGTACCAGCGGACCCCGCCGTCCTCCACGAACGCCTCCGCGGTGAGTTCCGGGGCATCAAGATATCCGGCGGCCACGGTGGCGCCGCCGAGCAGGATGCGTCCGTCGGCGGCCAGCCGGACCTCGACGCCGTCGAGCGGCACGCCGTCGTAAACACAGCCCCCGCACGTCTCGGCGGAGCCGTAGGTGGTCACCACCCGCACGCCCGCCGCCCGCGCCGAGGCGAGCAGCTCCGGGGCCGCCGGGGCGCCGCCGAGCAGCACCCCGTTGAAGCGGCGCAGCACCGCGAGCGTGTCGGCCGAAGGGGAGTCCAGCAGCCGCTGCAGCTGGGTGGGAACGAGCGAGGTGAACCGGATTTTGTCCGTCAGTTCGAGTGCGGCGGCGGTGAAGGCCTCCGGGGTGAAGCCGCCGCTGAGGTCCATGACCCAGGGCCGGGTTCCGGCGAAAAGCGAGCGGACCAGCACCTGCACGCCGGCCACGTACTGCACCGGCAACGCCAGCAGCCACTGGCCCTCGCCCTTGAGCGCCAGCGCAGTCGCCATCGAGGAGGCCGCCAGCGCATCCACGGTCAGCACTGTCGCCTTGGGCGTGCCGGTGGAGCCGGAGGTCCGCACCACGACGGCGGCGTCCTCGAAACCCGGGGTTTCAACGAACTCGACTACCGGCGCGCCGTCCGGGCCGGCGGACAGTTCGACGGCGGGACCCTCGCCGCGGAGGGCGGCGGCCAGCGCCGCGAGGGCGGGTTCAATCTTTCCAGCTGAAGTCACAGGTGGCCTTAGAAGTAGTAGGGGAACTGCGACCAGTCGGGATCGCGCTTCTCGAGGAAGGCTTCCTTGCCTTCCACCGCCTCGTCCGTCATGTAGGCCAGCCGGGTGGCTTCGCCGGCGAAGACCTGCTGGCCCGCCAGGCCGTCGTCGGCGAGGTTGAAGGCGAATTTCAGCATCCGGAGGGCCTGCGGTGACTGCCGTGCGATGTCGGCCGCGTATTCCAGTGCCACCTCCTCGAGCCGGGAGTGGTCCACCGCCTCGTTGACGGCGCCCATCCGGACCATGTCGTCAGCCGAGTACTCGCGGGCCAGGAAGAAGATCTCCCGGGCAGCTTTCTGGCCGATCTGCCGGGCCAGCAGCGCCGAGCCGTAACCGGCGTCGAAACTGCCCACCGTGGCATCGGTCTGCTTGAACTTGCCGTGCTGGCGGGAGGCGATGGTGAGGTCCGAGACGACGTGCAGCGAGTGCCCGCCGCCGGCTGCCCAGCCGTTCACGACGGCGATGACCACCTTGGGCATGGTGCGCATGAGCCGCTGGACCTCGAGGATGTGAAGCCGGCCGGCACGCGCCGGATCGATCGTCTCCGTCGTCTCACCCTCGGCGTACCTGTAGCCGTCGCGGCCGCGGATCCGTTGGTCCCCGCCGGAGCAGAACGAGTGGCCGCCGTCCTTCGGGGAGGGGCCGTTGCCCGTCAACAGGACGGTGGCCACGTCCGGGGTCATCCGGGCGTGGTCCATGGCGCGGTAGAGCTCGTCCACGGTGCCGGGGCGGAACGCGTTCCGGACCTCGGGCCGGTCGAAGGCGATGCGGACCGTGGGCAGGTCCCGCACCACGGTGCCGTCCTCGGCGCGCTCCACCTGCCGGTGGTACGTCATGTCCTGGAAGTCGTCGAAACCGGACACGGTGCGCCACCGGGTGGGGTCAAAAACGTCGGATACCTTGGCGGGAATTTCGTTGCTCACTGTCCGAGTCTAGTAATCGCGTCAGCTGATGCAGAACTCGTTGCCCTCCGGGTCCGCCATGGTGTGCCAGGAATGCGGCCCCTCGCTGGCGGTCCACAGGAACTTCGCGCCGCGTGCCTCCAGCGCAGCCCGCACCGCGTCCTTGTCCGCACCCGCGAGCCTCACGTCCCAGTGCACCCGGTTCTTGATGGTCTTTTCCTCCGGGACCGTCTGGAAGAGAATGCGGCGTGCGGGGGACTTGGCGTCCAGTTCGTCCGGCGGGCGGATGGCGGCGCCGTCCCGCCACACGAGTTTGCCGTTGTGCCGCGAGGTTTCGTCTTCGGTGGCAAAACCCTGGTCGATCATGGAGCGGATGAAGTCCTCGTCCTGCGGCTCCACGGCCCATTCCAGGGTTTCGGCCCACCAGTCGGCAAGCTCATGGGGTTTTCTGCAGTCCACGGCGATCTGGATGTTGAGTGTCATGGAAAGAACCTACGACGCCGGGCCCTCCCGCCGGAAGAGCCAGGGCGCTGTTGTTGCCGCGTCAGCCCTGCATGCGCTGCAGCTGCTCCAGAACCTCGGGCGGGATGGCGTAGATGAAGATGACGGCCAGCAGGTTCTTCGAGGCGTGGACGAAGTACGAGAACATCACGTTCTTGCCGGTCCAGACGTAGACGAACACCAGCACCGCGCCCATCGCGACGTAGGGCATCAGCACCGGCAGGGTCAGGTCTTCCTGGCCAACAATGTGGAGGGCCGCAAACAGCACCACAGACAGGGCACAGCAGATCCAGATATTGACCCGCCGGCTGAGCTTGCCGATCAGCAGGTGACGGAAGATGTACTCCTCCACGAACGGGCCCACCACCACCAGCAGCGGGACCATCAGCCAAGCCGGAACCTGCTGCATGAGGGCCTGCAGCCCGGCCTGGTTGGCGGAGGTCTGGACGGGCCCGCTGAGGGCAACGAGGATCGCGGTGAGGACCATCATGACCACAACCGCCAGCGGGATCATGAGCAGCGTAAACCACGGTCTCGTGGCCAGGACGCGGAGGTCGCGCACGGCGATTTTCCGCGCCGCGGCCACTGCCAGGACACCGATGGTTCCGTAAAAGAGCAGGTTGACCGAATAGGACGCCACCGCCGGGTTGCCCGAAATCTGGAGCATCAGCGGGGCCAGCAACTCGCCGGCCAGGGTAAAGAATGCGGCCACGGCAACGTAGAGCCCGGCGGTGGTGAGATCGAGCCGGGAGAACCGGTAGAGCTCCGGCCGGGGAGCGGGTGGTGTGCGGAGAGCGGTGCCCATGCCACCAGCCTAGCGCCGACGCCGGGCGCCAAGGGCAAGTACAATATTCGGTATGCCTAAACTTTCGTTTCGGTGCGCCAAAGCTGCCGCCCGAATCTGTAGCCTCCGCACCGCCGGAGCCGCCGTCGTCGCCATTCTTCTGTGCCTGTCCCTGGCCGCCTGCGGGGGTGCCTCCCTGGGGCAGGGTTCCACGGCCGAGAAACCCGTGGTGCTGACCACCTTCACGGTGTTGGCCGATGTCGCGCAGAACGTGGCGGGCGACAAGCTGCAGGTCGAGTCCATCACCAAGGCCGGAGCTGAAATCCACGGCTATGAGCCCACCCCCGGGGACATCCGAAAGGCGTCCAAGGCGGACCTGATCCTGGACAACGGCCTGAACCTGGAGGCGTGGTTTGCCCAGTTCGTCGAGGGCCTGGACGTTCCGCACGCCGTGGTGAGCGAAGGCGTGGAAGTCATGTCCATCAGTGAAGACTCCTACCAGGGCAAACCGAATCCGCACGCGTGGATGTCGCCGGTCAACGTCCAGATCTATGTGGACAACATGGTGGAGGCGTTCTCGAAGCTCGATCCGGACAACGCGGCGGCCTTCGAAGCGAACGGCGCGGCGTACAAGGCCAAGCTGCAGTCCGTGAAGGACGAGATGGTCCAGAAGCTCGCGACCGTCCCCGAGGCGCAGCGGGCCCTCGTGACGTGCGAGGGAGCCTTCTCCTACCTGGCGCGGGACGCCGGCCTCCGGGAGGTCTACATCTGGGCCGTCAACGCCGAACAGCAGGCCACCCCGCAGCAGATCACCAAGGCGATCGAATTCGTGAAGGCCAACAAGGTCCCAGCCGTATTCTGCGAGTCCACGGTCTCCGACGCCCCGATGCGCCAGGTCGTCGGAGCCACAGGTACGACGTTCGGCGGGGTCCTCTATGTGGATTCGCTCTCGAAGTCGGACGGGCCGGTCCCCACATACCTGGACCTCATCCGGCACGACTCGAAAGTCATCACCGAAGGCCTGACGGGAGCGGCATCATGAGCAATCCGGCCATTCTGGTGGAAAACGTCACCGTCCATTACGGCGAGGTCCTGGCGCTCGACGCCGCGTCGCTGTCCCTTGACGCTGCCCGGATCTGCGGTCTGGTGGGCATGAACGGCTCCGGCAAGTCCACGCTCTTCAAGGCAATCATGGGAATGATCAAACCCGACGCCGGCAGAGTGCTGATCAACGGCGAACCGCCCGCCAAAGCACGCAAAGAAGGCGGAATCGGCTACGTCCCGCAAAGCGAAGACGTGGACTGGCAGTTCCCGCTGTCCGTCCGCGACGTGGTGATGATGGGCCGCTACGGGCACCAGGGCTTCACCCGACGCGCGTCCAAGGCGGACCGCGCCGCCGTCGACCTCGCCCTGGACCGGGTGGAACTGTCCGAATTCGCCAACCGGCAGATCGGCCAGCTCTCCGGTGGCCAGAAGAAGCGCGCCTTCGTGGCCCGGGGGATCGCCCAGGGAGCCACCATGATGCTCCTGGACGAGCCGTTCGCGGGCGTGGACAAGCGCTCCGAGGCCACCATCACCCGCCTGCTGAAGGAGCTCGCCTCGGACGGCTGCACCATCCTGATCTCAACCCACGACCTTCACGCCCTGCCCCAACTCTGCGACGAGGCCGTGCTCCTGATGCGCAGGGTCCTGATGCACGGCCCGCCCGAGGTGGTCCTGCAGCCAGAGCACCTGGCGATGGCCTTCGGCCTCGACGTCCTCAACCGCGACCTTCCGCACCGGGATCTCCCCAGACTTGACCCTTCGAACCCGCAAGGCAGGAGCTGAGCCATGGACCTCTTCGATATCCTGCTGGAACCGCTGGGCTACGACTTCATGGTCCGCGCCATCGCCACGACTGCGCTCGCGGCCATCGTGTGCGCCGTGTTGAGCTGCTGGCTGGTGCTGATTGGCTGGTCCCTGATGGGTGACGCCGTCTCCCATGCCGTGCTGCCGGGCGTTGTGCTCGCCTACATCGTCGGGGCGCCCTTCGCTTTGGGGGCATTGGTGTTCGCGTTGATTGCGGTGACTCTGATCGGCGTGGTCCGCAACACCAGCCGGGTGAAGGAGGACGCCGCGATCGGGATCGTGTTCACCTCGCTGTTCGCCCTGGGCCTGGTGCTCATCTCCGTCACCCCCAGCCAGACGGACCTGAACCACATCATCTTCGGCAACCTGCTCGGCGTCAGCATCCCCGACCTTATCCAGGTCCTTGTGCTGGGGGTGGTCGCCTTCACCATCCTGATCCTCAAGCGGCGTGACCTGACGCTGTACGCCTTCGACCCCACGCACGCGCACGCGATCGGGCTGTCTCCGAAGCGCCTCGGAGCCCTGCTGCTGGGCCTGCTGGCGCTGACCTCCGTCGTGGCGCTGCAGACCGTGGGTGTGGTGCTGGTCGTTGCCATGCTGATCATCCCCGGAGCCACGGCCTACCTTCTGACGGACCGGTTCTCCCGCATGCTGGTGATTGCCCCGGTCGTTTCCGCGGTGTGCTCCGTCGCCGGCATCTACCTCAGCTACTACCTCGATACCGCGTCCGGCGCGATGGTAGTCCTGACGCAGGGGGCCGCGTTCGCCCTTGTCTACCTGTTCAGTCCCAGGCAGGGGCTGATCGGTACCCGGCTGGCGAAGGCCCGGCACAGGAAGTCCGTCGCGCTCAGCGCCTGAGCCGGGAGGCGAACCGCTGCCCCGTCAGGGCGCCAACGTGCGGCGTCCGGCAGAACAATATTCTGCGAAACGGACGCAGCGCCGTCCTTAATTAGCGGTGTATCGCGATTGGTGTTGTCCGCGTCACGTCAGGCCGGCAAACCTAGTACGATAGTTGAGCCGCGCGAAGCTTCGACCCTTTGTGAGGTTCGGTACACGTTGTTGTCCCCCCAGGACAATTCATCGAATTTTGTGTATCCGGATCCCGGTCCAGTCCCGGCAACACTCCGACCTACAAGGAACACCTGTGCCATCACTTACCCCCACAGAACTTAAGAGCGCGCCGGCGCAACCCGCCGTCGACTCGACCCTCAGCGCCGAGGGCTACAAGAAGACCCTGAGTGGCCGCCACGTGACCATGATTTCCATGGGCGGCGCCATCGGCGTCGGCCTGTTCATGGGAGCCGGCGGACGCCTGGCCTCGACCGGCCCGGCTCTGATCTTCTCCTACGCCATTGCCGGCGTCATCGCGTACCTGCTGATGCGGGCGCTGGGCGAGCTCATCATGTACCGCCAGACCTCGGGCTCCTTCGTCAGCTATGCCGGGGAGATGTTCGGCAAGAAGGGCGCCTTCGTTGCCGGCTGGATGTACTTCATCAACTGGGGTATGACGGGCATCGCCGAACTCATCGCAATCGGCCTGTATTTCCAGTTCTTCTTCCCCAATGTGCCGGTCGAAGCGTCCGCCATAGCCGCACTCGCGCTCCTTGTCGCTGTCAACCTGCTCAGCGTCAAGGCGTTCGGCGAGTTTGAATTCTGGGCGTCCTGCCTCAAGGTCGGCGCCATTGTGATCTTCCTGGCTGTCGGCACCTTCATGGTGGTCACCAACGCCCGGGTGGGCGACGGCAACGCATCCGTGGCGAACCTGTTCCACGACGAAGGCGGCATGTTCCCCAAGGGTGCCCTCGTGATGGTGCTCGTCCTGAACGCGGTCATCTTCGCCTACAACGGCATCGAACTCGTCGGCATCACCGCCGGTGAAATGCAGAATGCCAAGCGTGAAGTGCCCAAGGCGATCCGCGCCGTCGTGCTCCGCATCGTCGTGTTCTACGTCGGTTCGGTGCTGCTGCTGGCCATGCTGCTGCCGTCCGACCAGTACAAGGCCGGGGTGTCGCCGTTCGTCACGGTCTTCGGGCAGATGGGTCTCGGCTGGGTCGGCGACGTCATGAACATGATCGTCATTACCGCGGCGCTCTCCTCCTGCAACTCCGGCCTGTACTCGATCGGCCGCGTTTTCCGGACCATGGCCAACAACGGCCACGCCCCGCAATGGCTGACCCGGATGTCCTCACGGCACGTGCCGTACATGGCGATCCTCGCCATCGCCGCCTTCTACCTCGTGGGCATCATGCTCAACATCTGGCTCGGTGGCTCGCACGCCTTCGACCTCGCGCTCAACACGGCCTCCATCGGTGTTATCTTCACCTGGGGCGCCATCTTCGCCAGCCAGATCGCGCTGCGCCACCAAAAGGGACGGGTCTCGAGCCTGCCGATGCCGGGTTCACCCTGGACCAGCTGGGCGGGCCTCGTCGCCCTCCTGGCCATCACCGTGCTGATCGGCTTCGACACCATGACCAGCAAGACCGGAGAGGTGTTCCACCTCGGACTGTGGACCCTGGCCACTATCCCGTTCTTCGCAATCGTGCTGTGGCTCGGTTGGCAGAAGGTCAAGAACAACGAACCCAAGAGCGAGCTCTTCAGCTAGCCCCTGGCTCTCGTCGAACAAAAAAGCGGGCACTCCTCCGGGAGTGCCCGCTTTTTTCGTCGCCCTGGGGCGGCACAAAAAAGCGGCGCCGGCCTTCCCCCAAAGGAAAGTCCGGCGCCGCCGTTCTGCAAATCAATCCTTCTTGAAGGAGTCCTTGACGTCCTCGCCGACCTTCTTCGCGTCGGCAACAACCTGGTCCTTCTGGCCCTCGGCCCGCAGCTGGTCGTTATCCGTGGCGTTACCCGTAGCTTCCTTGGCCTTGCCGCCGAGGTGCTCTGCCTGGTTCTGAATCTTGTCTCCGATACCCATGGTGTAAGCCACCTTTCGTTTCCGGTTGAAATTCAACGAGGTTTCACCATAACACAAAGCATACTTACTAATTCAAGGGGCCCCCGGCGGGCCGTGGAAAAGGATGAATTTTTCCGCCGCACCCGGCTAGGCTCGAAGTCATGGACCACAAAACCAGCCTTACCCAGCACATCAACGCCCCGGCGGACAAGGTATGGGCGGTCATTTCGGACATCCCCGGCTCGGCCGCAACGCTGTCCGGGATCGACTCCATCCAGATGCTCACCGACGGACCCTACGGGGAGGGCACCCGCTGGAAGGAAACCCGCACCATGATGGGGCGCGCCGAAACCGTGGAATTGTGGGTTGCCCAGGCTGACCCTCCGCGGAGCACCACGGTGAAGGCGTTGCAGGGCGGGGCCGACTACACCACCCGCTTCGCGCTGGACGAGCGGGACGGCGGCACGGACGTCACCCTGACGTTCGGTGCCGAAGCGCTCAAGCCGACGCGGCTCAGCAAGGTTCTCATGGCCGTTTTTGGGCCCATGGGCATGCGGATCACTCGTAAGGCCCTCGCCAAGGACCTGGCAGAAATTGCGGTCAAGGCCGAGTCGCTCTGATGGCAGCAGTTTCCCGCGCACCCAGGGCCTCCAAGGTCACGGCGCCGCGGCTGGCAGCCGTCCGCCTGAACGACCTGCGGGAGGACCCGTCGCCGGATTTCCGGCGGGGGGAGCGGTACGACGGCGTCCGGTACAGCCGCGCACTCGCCGACGGCCTGGAACTGAGCGGCACGGACTTCGCCGAGTGCGAGTTCGCCGGCGCCTCCTTCAACGAGACCCAGCTGCGCGGTGCCAGCTTCCGGGACTGCATCCTGTCCGAGCTGTACGCCCCGGTCTTCACCGCGGCCCGGAGCAGCCTGCGCGACGTCGAGATCCGCAACCCCCGCTGGGGGTCCGCCGAACTCTATGAAAGCGGCTGGCAGTCGGTGCGGATCGACGGCGGCAAACTCGACTACCTGAACCTGCGCGGCTCCAAGGTGGCTGATGTGCAGATCAGCGACTGCATCATCAACGAGCTGGATCTCGGATCCGCTACTGCAATCCGCGTGTCGCTTAAAAACTGCACCATCGGCACCCTCGATGTGACCGGCGCAAAACTCAAGGACTTCGACCTCCGCAGTACGGACTTCCGCATTCTCAGCGGACTGGGCAGCCTGGCCGGCCTCGTGATTGACGAATACCAGCTCGGACTCCTGGCGCCGCTGCTGGCCGGTCACCTCGGCGTCGTCGTCGCGTAACCCTGCGGCGGTCCGGTTGACCGCCCTGCCCTGCCGTGTAATCTTTATAGAACGAACGGTCGGTAAATTAGTGCACTTGCCGGCCAGCGCCGACCGCCGCCGCCGGCCAGCGCCTGCCGCCGCCACTGACCGTTCGCTTGGCTTTCGATGACAGAGACGTTAATCGCGGAAAGGGTGTACCCATGGCATCAGCAGTTGCAGGACCACAGGCATTTCTCGTGGGCGGGGCCCGCACGCCCGTCGGCCGCTACGGCGGAGCGCTTTCCGCCGTCCGTCCCGACGACCTGGCGGCGCTCGTGGTCCGCGAGGCCGTGGCCCGCGCCGGCGTCGACCCGGATGCCATTGACGAGGTGATCCTCGGCAACGCCAACGGCGCCGGAGAGGAAAACCGCAACGTCGCGAGGATGGCCACCATCCTGGCCGGGCTGCCCCTGCACATCCCCGGCATCACGGTGAACCGGCTGTGCGCCTCGGGCCTCAGCGCCATCATTCAGGCCAGCCAGATGATCAAGTCCGGCGCGGCGGACATCGTGATCGCCGGCGGCGTTGAATCCATGAGCCGGGCCCCGTGGGTCCAGGAAAAACCACAGACGGCCTTCGCCAAGCCGGGCCAAATATTTGACACCTCCATCGGCTGGCGGTTCGTCAACCCGCAGTTCCAGAAGGGCGAGCTCGCCCGCGGGGGCAAGATGACCTACTCCATGCCGGAGACGGCCGAGGAGGTCGCCCGCATCGACGGCATCTCCCGCGAGGACGCCGATGCGTTCGCGGTCCGCTCGCATGAGCGTTCCCTCGCCGCCATCGCCGCGGGCCGGTTCGCCGGGGAGATCGTCCCGGTGACCGTCAGGACCCGTAAGGGCGAGACCGTCGTGGATACCGATGAGGGTCCCCGCGCCGGGACCACCATGGACGTCCTCGCCGGGCTCCGCCCCGTCGTTGCCGGTGGGTCGGTTGTCACGGCCGGAAACTCGTCCACCCTCAATGACGGTGCTTCCGCGATCATCGTGGCCTCCGAAGCCGCGATCAAACGCTTCGGTCTCACGCCCCGGGCCCGCATAATCGACGGTGCCTCGGCCGGCTGCGAACCGGAGATTATGGGCATCGGCCCCGTCCCCGCCACACAGAAGGTGCTCGCCAGGGCCGGCCTCAGCGCCGGTGACCTCGGCGCCGTCGAGCTCAATGAAGCGTTCGCCACCCAGTCACTCGCCAGCATGCGGCGGCTCGGCCTGGACCCGGAGATCGTGAACCGCGATGGCGGGGCGATCTCGCTGGGGCACCCGCTCGGTTCCAGCGGGTCGCGGCTCGCCATCACCCTGCTTGGCCGGATGGAACGCGAGGATGCTGGCGTTGGCCTCGCCACAATGTGCATCGGTGTCGGCCAGGGTACTGCCATGCTGCTGGAGCGGGTCTAGTGGCGGCCGCCGGCGCGGGGCTCAACCCGGACGACTTCGGCACCCTGAAGGTTGAGGAGCGCGCGGACCGGCTGGTGGTGCTGCTCAACCGTCCCGAAGTCCGCAACGCCATTGACCAGCAGATGGTCGATGAACTCCACCTGGTCTGCGCCTACCTGGAGCAGGTCCCCAAGGTGCTCATCATCGCCGGTACGGACGGCGTTTTCGCCTCCGGTGCGGACATCGGCCAGCTCCGCGAACGCCGCCGCGACGATGCGCTGCAGGGCATCAACTCCACCATCTTTGTCCGGATCGCCAGGCTTCCGCTGCCGGTCATCGCCGCCCTCGACGGCTACTGCCTCGGTGGGGGCGCCGAACTCGCGTACGCCGCGGACTTCCGGATCGGCACGCCCGGCGTCCGGATCGGCAATCCCGAAACGGGTCTGGGCATCCTGGCCGCGGCCGGTGCCAGCTGGCGGCTCAAGGAGCTGGTGGGTGAGGCTGTGGCCAAGGAAATCCTGCTAGCCGGAGCCGTGCTGCGCGCGGAGCGAGCCCTCGCGGTCAACCTCATCACGGAGATCCACGAGTCCCCTGAGCTGATGGACGCAGCCCACGCCCTCGCCGACAGGATCGCCCGGCAGGACCCCCTGGCGGTGCGGATCACCAAGTCCGTCTTCCACGCCCCCGCGGAGTCCCATCCCCTGATCGACCAGCTCGCCCAGGGCATCCTCTTTGAGTCCCAGGCCAAGTTTGACCGCATGCAGGCGTTCCTGGACAAGAAATCAGATAAGAAGTCGGCCACAAACCCCTCCACGACCTCCGAGCGGAAGTAGTAGACATGAGCGACACCGCAATCCCAGCGAACCTGCCCGCAACCGTCGGCGTGCTGGGCGGCGGCCGCATGGGCGCCGGCATTGCCCACGCTTTCCTGATCAACGGGGCCGGCGTCCTCGTGGTGGAGCGGGACGAGGAAGCCGCGAGGGCTGCCCGCCAGCGGGTAGAGGGTGCGGCAGCCAGAAGCATCGAACGCGGCACCACCGGCGCCACCCTCGATGAGCTGGTCTCCCGGCTGTCCGTGACGGCGGACTACGACGATTTCAAGGACCGCCAGCTGGTCATCGAGGCGGTGCCCGAAGACTGGGACCTGAAGGTTTCGTCGCTCCGCGGGATTGAGGAGCGACTGGCCGCTGACGCCTACCTCGCGTCCAACACATCCTCGTTGTCCGTCAACGGGCTGGCCCGCGAACTGGCGCGGCCGCAGAATTTCCTGGGCCTGCACTTCTTCAACCCGGTGCCGGCGTCGACTCTCATCGAGGTCGTACTCGGCGAACACACCTCCGAGCAGCTGGCCCGGGCGGCGCGTGGCTGGGTGGCGGCGCTCGGCAAGACCGCCGTCGTCGTCAAAGACGCCCCGGGCTTCGCGTCCTCCAGGCTGGGCGTGGCCATCGCCCTTGAGGCGATGCGCATGGTGGAAGAAGGCGTGGCCTCGGCCGAGGACATCGACAACGCCATGGTGCTTGGCTACAAGCACCCCACCGGCCCGCTGCGGACCACGGATATCGTGGGCCTCGACGTCCGCCTGGGCATCGCGGAATACCTTGCCTCCACCCTGGGCGAACGCTTTGCGCCGCCGCAGATCCTGCGCGACAAGGTGGCACGCGGCGAGCTGGGCCGGAAGACCGGCAAGGGCTTCTTCGAGTGGGCCGACTAGCCTGCCCTATGGCTAGAGCAGGCCCACGATGTAGCCGACGAAGTAGAGCAGGAACAGCAGGACGCCACCTAGGATGGCCGCGATCCAAAAGACCTGCATGCCTTTTCCGGACCCGCGCTGGGTAGGCTCGTGCGTGCCCGCGACGGAGCCTTCTCCGGGCGGTGTCTCGCCCGGAGGGACACCGCCGCCGGGTTCCAGACCTGTGATCTTGTCGTCCTGCGGATCCGGATTAGGTCCTGACACGTCGACTCCCTCGCTGGCTGCGCTGATGCGGTCCGCCGGAATGCCGGTGTTATCCGGCATCATCCGGCGGTGGACCTTTTCAGCCTACGGTGCGGCGCGGGGCTGGCCTAGGCTGGTGGAGTGACTTTTCTGGAACCCCTCACCCTGACCGGCAGGTACGTCGTCCTTGAGCCGCTGCGCGAGGACCACCACGACGGCCTCGTCGAGGCGGTCCGGGACGGCGAGTTGTGGAAACTTTGGTACACCGGGGTCCCCGCACCCGAACAGATGGCGGCTGAAATCAGCCGGCGCGTGACTCTCCAGGAACGCGGCTCCATGCTCCCCTTCACCACGAGGTTGGTTGATCCGGCCACCGGAGGCCCGGGCAAGGTGATCGGGATGACCACCTACATGAACATCGACGCCGACACGCCCCGAGTGGAGATCGGCTCCACCTGGAACGCGGCGTCCTCGCACGGCAGCGGCAGCAACCCGGACTCCAAGCTGCTGCTGCTGGCGCACGCCTTCGACACGCTGGGCTGCCCAGCGGTCGAGTTCCGGACACACTGGCTCAACCACCAGTCCCGGGAAGCCATCGCACGGCTCGGGGCCAAGCAGGACGGCGTGCTGCGCAGCCATTCCCGCTCCGCCGACGGCGCCCTGCGGGACACCGTGGTCTTTTCCATCCTGGAACACGAATGGCCGATGGTCCGGAACGGGCTGGAATTCCGGCTGGCCGGGCGACGCTAGCGCGCCTGGCTAGGGGATCCGTGCCGCAGCCAGCGCTGCGGCGTAGCCCTGGGAATAGCCGGTTGCCGTGGGATGGAAGGGATCGAACGGGCTCGGACTGCAATTGACTGCGGGGTCGCAAAGTCCCGCCGGCGGAACGATCCAAGGATCAGCGGAACCGATTCCGTGGCCGGTGAACCGCTCGGTGACGCTGACATACTTGACCCTGTTGACCAGGGCCGAGTAGCCGATAGTGGCGTTGAGCAGATCGGCGGACGCATTCATCATCCGGACCGCCTGGTTCTGCTCGGCCGTAAACGCCGCGCTGACGGTGAACAGCCGGGGGTACCCGGTCAGGACAATCCGCGCCTGGGGTGCCTTCTTCTTGACGGTGTCCAGCATGGCCTTGATCTTGCCGGGCAATTCGCGAAGCTTCACCCCGAGGGAGTTGTACAGAGCAGCGGTGCAGGCAGCCGAGCCGGGCGAGACCGTACATGCGACGGCGGACTGGACGGCGTCGACGTCGTTCCCTCCGACCGTCACGGTTACCACCGAGGCGCTCTTCAGGGCCGGGGCATAGCGCTCAGCGACGGCGGCCACATCGAGGGTGGTGGCCCCGGCGCAGCCCAGATTAAGCGTGGCGTTTCGGAGAACCGGATAGGCCGCCGCGGTCTGCAGGCACTCACCCGGGAGGCCGGACGGGGGCGCGATGTACGCCCCGCCGCCTGTGCCGGCGGCATAGGAGTCGCCCAGGGCGATGTAGACGGGCGGGGGAGCCTGCGAAGTGCCCGGCGCGGCGGTTGCGGGTGCGGCGGTGAAACCGGCTACCAGCGCGAGCGCGGCCCCGGCGGCCGCGAAACGCGCCGACCAGCGCGCGAATGACAAGTCGTTCATGAGTGAGTCCCCTTTGAATCCGGTCCAGCGGGAGAATCCAGCGGGCGCACCGAGCGGCGGCGGCCAACGGAATCTCCCGGGAATCCCGCTGGCGGACAGACCACCGGAGCGTACCTGCCTTGCGCGCCCCCGACAGTCATGCGGCCACATTACGCGCGGGGCCAAGGGCAGGACACGGTGGTTAATACTTGTTTGCCGGGTCGCGTAGCCGGCCCCACTACTTTGTTTTTCCGATGCCAACTACCCGGTTGCCTGTGATTAGCTGGCGGCATGGAAGAATCCGGGCGTTCCGTGCAGTGGGAGGGAGCGGTGAACGGGTGGCATGTTGCCGGCGGCGTGTTCCGCATGGGCCGCCGGGAATGGCTCACCGAAGCAGGCTGGCGGCAGGCCTTCGACGTGGGCGTCCGTACGGTCATCGACCTTCGAAACTCGGAGGAGCGGCAGGGCCGGGAGACCGACCCGCCGGTGAGCGCGGCGACGCTGGCGGCGTTCGACGTCGTACTGGCTCCCACGGAGGACGCCGGGAACAGCGAGTTCCGGCAGATCTGCGGGCCGTACCTGAACAATCCCGCGTCCTACGCGGACAACGCCCGGATTTTCCCCGACAGGTTGGCGGGGGTGTTCAAGGCAGTCGCGGCGGCGCACGGCGGCGTCGTGATCCATTGTTCGGCGGGACGGGACCGGAGCGGGATGATCGCCGCCATGCTCCAGGAACTCGCCGGAGACAGCGAGGAGGCGATTGTGCGCGGCTACCAGCGCGCAATGCAGGGAATCAACGAGCATCACCGGCGGTCCGCCACGCCGCATCCGCACGAACGCTACCTGCCGGAAGAGGTGCTGCGGCCCCTGCTCGAGGAGCGCGGCGAAAGCCTCCTCGGATTTCTCCGCGCCCTGAAGACGGAGGAGTTTCTCCGACGCAACGGCGTGACGGAACGGGAGCTTACAGCCATCCGGATCCACCTGGGCAGATAAGGTAGCCGGGTGAAGACTCCGAAGATTCAGCTGGCCCTGCGGGCAGTATCGGCTGCCGCCCTTGCCCTGGCCGGCTCGTTCAATGCCGTTCCGGCGCTCGCCATTGGTGATCCGGAACCCGCGACGGCGGCGTCCGCCTCCGCGACGGCGCCGGCCTCCGCGACGGCGGCGGTGGCGTCTTCTGCTGCGCCGAAGGCGCCGGCGCCGGCGACTCCGGCCCCCAGCGATGCCGGTCTCGCGCAGGCCGTCCTGCGGGACCTCGGCATGACGCTCGGCGAATTCAATGCCGCGGGTGAACAGGCAAAGCGCGCCGCCGACGCGTTGCCGTCGCTGCAGAAGCTCCCGGGCTACGCCGCGGTGAAGCTGAACGGTGGCCGGATCGTAGTCGAGGGCGCCGGATCCGAACTGCAGTCCCGGGTGGACGAGTTGAACCAGGCGGGCCCGGCAGATTTCATGCTCGCGGCCCCGGGGACCGTCCCGGCAACCGCAGCAACCGCAGCCCCGGCAGCAACCGCAACCCCGGCCGCGGTTCCCTCGGATACGCCGCTAGCGCCGGCCGCCACGCCTGAGGCCAAGAGCTCGGCGGCCGAGCTTGTGGCCTCCAGCACCGAGCAGCTGTTCGAGGCCTTCGTCCGCGAGGTCGGCACCGCCGGACTCCAGGCGGTCGCTTACTCGGACGGCCGCTTCATCATCCGCACCGGGGGAGAGAACACGGCCGAGGCCGGACTGTCTGCCGAAGCCGTCCTGGCCGGCGGGGCCGGTTCGAAGGCGGCGCCAGCCGGAACAGCGCCCGGGAAGGTTTCGCCGGCCGACTTCGTGGCCCGCTACGCCAACGTGGCGCTGGAGAAAGGTTCCCCGATTGCCACCGAGGAGGACGTCTTCGGCGGGCAGGGCTACGTCACGGAAGCGAACGCCATCTGCTCGGCCGGATTCGGCGCCTTCGATCCCGACGGCAAGCCGGTGGTGCTGACGGCGGGACACTGCACCCAGGACGGCAACGCCAAGAGAGCGAGCGTCGAGCCGCGGAGCTCGGCCCCTGCCTCCGGAACGGCCGTCCCCTCGGCTCCCAGCTACCCGGCACTCGGCACCTTCGGTTTCAGCCAGTTCGGCGGCGACCAGAGCTCCTGGATCACCGGCGACGAGAACAACCCGGGCAACGTCGGAACTGACATCGCGGTCATCGAATCGCTCCGGAAGGGCATCGACATCCAGCCTTCCGCGACCGTGTGGGCTGCCGGCAACCCAGTCGACCCTGCGTCCGACCCCGGCCCCACCGCCGTCAGGATCATCGGAATGGTTGCCCCGTTCGAGGGCCAGCAGGTGTGCCGCTCCGGACGGACCACGGGCTGGTCCTGCGGCACGGTGCAGGAACTGGGAATCTATGTCGTCGGGGGCACCACCCCTGATCCGGCCGACCTTCGGGCATTCCGGGGCTTCCTGTCCAAGGATGTCCAGTCCAGCGGCGGCGACTCGGGCGGCCCCTGGATCAGCGGCAACTTTGCCGTGGGAACCCATTCCGCCGGCGACGGCGTGGGGGCCACCGAAAACTTCGCCATCGCAACAACACTGGAAGACTCCCTTGCCCGGATTCCCGGCGGCGTTCAGCTGCAGCTCTTCCTGAACAAACCGGAGCTCCTGGCGCCCGAGGACCAGACCGTGACGGCGGGGCAACCCGTCGCCGGCCGCGTACCGGCTGCCCCGGCCTCTGCCGTGGCAGCCAACTCGAAAGTCCGCGTGACCATTGCCGGTGATCCCGCTGTTCCGCCGGTTGAAGTTCCGGTCGACGCCTCGGGAAACTGGTCCTTCCCGGCGCCGTCGTCCACCGGACCCCTCCGGTTTTCCGCCGAGACCGTGAACGGGTTCAGCGGGTCAGGAAAGGCCTCGTTCTCGATCGAGGTCTCCGAGCTGGCCGCACCGGTCATCACCAGCCCCGCCGAGGGAGCTGCCCTCAAGAGTGTGGACCGCATTGACGGGACAGGAACGCCCGGGCTCACGGTGACGCTTACCGGCGACGCCACCGGAACGGACACGGTCTCGCCGGACGGCCGCTGGAGCATCGGATTGGCCGGCAAACCGGTCTACGGCCAGCTCACGGTGACGGCAGCGCAGAACGCCCCGCAGCATACAGACAGCCCACTCGCTGTCCGTAACTTCACCGTCGCCCCGCCGGCCCCGGCCGTCTCCACAGTCCACGAAGGCGGACAGTTCGAACAGTCCTCGCTTCCCGGAACGATCTCGGGGACCGGCCTTGACGGCGCTCAGGTGACGCTCACAGTCGACGGGTCGCCCGCGGGGACCACTACCGCCGAGGGCGGCCGCTGGAGCCTGCCGTTCCCGGCGGGACTGGCTCCCGGAGTTCACGGTCTATCCGCGAGCCAGTCGGTCGAGGGCGTGGCTTCAGACGCCTTGCTCGCCACGTTCACTATCAATGCGCAGGCCGAGCCGGCCGCGCCCGCCGCTCCGTCGGAGCCGGCCGTGCCGGCGCCGGCCGCCGTGTTCCCGGCGGGCACCCCGGGCCAGCTGGCCAATACCGGGGGCGGTTCCATCCTGCCGACGGCCGTTCTCGCGGCCGGTTCGCTCCTGCTCGGCGCGGCGCTCCTTGTGCTGGGCCGGCGCAAGCGGACGGCGACGGCGCCCCAAGCCTGAGGTCGCCTCTCCGCCGAACGTCCCCGCGAAGCCAGGACTCAGTCCTTGCGGTCCAGCAGCAGGTTGGTGATCCGCAGCGTGCAAAGCCGCTGGCCGGCCTCGTTGGTGATCACGACTTCGTGGGTGGTCACAGTCCCGCCGAGGTGAATGGGGGTGGCTGTGATGGTGATGATCCCCTCCCGCGCGGATTTGTGGTGGGTGGCCGAGACGTCCACGCCCACGGCCGTCTTCCCGAGCGTACTGGCGTGAATGACGGCTGCCCAGGAGCCCACCGCCTCGCCGACGGCCAGCGAGGCGCCGCCGTGGAGCAGGCCGAATGACTGCCGGTTCCCCTCCACCGGCATGGTCGCAACGACGCGCTCGACCGATTCCTCGACGATTTTCACGCCCATCTTCTCGTCCAGTTCGCCGAGCGTGATCTTCCACAACTCTGCATTCCGCGGCTCGGGCATCATGGCTTCTCCTTTGTGGCCGGATGGCTCAGGCCGGTCTGTGCTGCCCCAACTAGTGTGCGGCAGGCCTCATTCATGTACTGTAGACATATTACCGAACGGACGGTCAGTAATGTTCTGGCCGTGTTGATCTTGCCCCGCGTTGGAAGGACCCGTCAACGATGACCACCACTGCAACTGCCCCGGAATCCACAGTAGACACTGTCGACATCGTTCCCAGTTTCATTCGGGATTCCTGGTGGACTCCCGAGGCCGGCTCCGCGGCGGGTGCGTCTCCCGTCCTCGACGCAAGTACCGGCGAACTCCTGGCCAGGGTGAGCACCGAAGGGCTCGACCTCGGCGCCGTCGTCGACTACGGACGCTCCACCGGGCAGGCGGGACTGGGCAAGTTGACCTTCCACCAGCGCGCGCTCAAACTCAAGGAGCTGGCGCAGTACCTCAACGGCCGCCGCGACGAGTTCTACGCTCTTTCGGCCCAGACCGGCGCCACGAAGATCGACTCGATGATCGACATCGACGGCGGCATCGGCGTGCTCTTCACCTTCGGCTCCAAGGGCCGGCGTGAGCTTCCCAACTCCCAGGTGGTGGTGGACGGCCCCATGGAGGTGTTGTCCAAGGACGGCTCCTTCGCCGGCGAGCACATCTACACGCGCATCCCCGGCGTGGCCGTGCAGATCAATGCCTTCAACTTCCCGGTCTGGGGCATGCTCGAGAAGCTCGCCCCGGCCTTCCTCGCCGGTGTGCCGACCATCGTCAAGCCCGCCACCCCCACCGGCTACGTGGCCGCGGCCGTGGTCAAGGCCATCGACGAGTCCGGCATCCTGCCCAAGGGCTCGCTGCAGCTGATCTCGGGGTCCGTCCGCACCTTGCTGGACCACCTCGACTACCGAGACCTCGTGGCCTTCACCGGCTCCGCGTCCACTGCGAACACGCTCAAGTCCCACGCCAACGTGGTCCAGGGCGGGGTCCGCTTCACCTCCGAAACCGACTCGCTCAACGCCGCGATCCTGGGCCCGGATGCCGTCAAGGGCACGCCGGAATTCGACGCCTTCGTCAAGTCCCTCGTCACCGAGATGACGGCCAAGGCCGGCCAGAAGTGCACCTCCATCCGCCGCGCGATCGTGCCGCAGGAACTGGTATCCGACGTCGTTGCCGCCGTCGGGGCGCGGATCCGGGAACGCGTCGTGCTGGGCGACCCCCGCGCCGAGGGGGTCACCATGGGTGCCCTGGCCTCCCGCGAGCAGCTCGCCGACGTCCGCGCGGCCGTCCAGACCATGCTCGACGCCGGCGGTGAACTCGCGTACGGCACGCTCGATTCGCCGAAGGTCACCTCCACCGACGGGACGGTGGGCGTTGTCGAGGACGGCGCCTTTATGTCCCCCGTGCTGCTGAGCTGGGCCGATCCGGAAGCCGAAGAGGTCCATTCGCTTGAAGCATTCGGCCCCGTGTCCTCGGTGATCGGCTATACGGACCTGGCCGACGCCGTCCGCCTCGCCGCCCGGGGCGGCGGCTCCCTGGTCGCCTCGGTCTGCACCAACGACCCGGACGTGGCCCGTGAACTCGTCACAGGCATCGCCGCCCACCACGGCCGTGTCCTGATGCTCAACCGCGAGGATGCCCGCAGCTCCACCGGCCACGGCTCACCGGTCCCGCACCTGGTCCACGGCGGTCCGGGCCGCGCCGGCGGAGGCGAGGAGCTTGGCGGCATCCGCTCGGTCATGCACCACATGCAGCGCACCGCCATCCAGGGCTCCCCGAACATGCTGACCGCCGTCACGGGCGTCTGGCATACCGGTGCGGACCGCAACTTCACCCTGGACACGGAAGGCCTGCACCCGTTCCGGAAGTCCCTGAGCACGCTGCACATCGGCGACGCCATCCGCTCCGAGCTGCGCGAAGTCTCCCTGGAGGAGATCACGAAGTTCGCTAACTCCACCGGTGACACCTTCTACGCCCACACCAACCAGGAGGCGGCAGCGGCCAACCCGTTCTTCCCGGGCATCGTGGCGCACGGCTACCTGCTGCTGGCCTGGGGCGCCGGACTCTTCGTGGAGCCCGCACCGGGCCCTGTCCTGGCCAACTACGGCCTGGAAAACCTGCGCTTCATCACCCCGGTGGCCGCCGGCGACTCCATCCGGGTCACCCTGACGGCCAAGAAGATCACCCCGCGCGAGACCGACGAATACGGTGAGGTGGCCTGGGACGCCGTCCTGACCAACCAGAACGACGAAATCGTGGCGACCTACGACGTCCTGACCCTCGTGGAGAAATAGCTCTCCGGACCCCCCTCCCGTTGCTCTATCACTCGTGGCTGCCAAAACGCCGGAATGGCAGCCACGAGTGATAGAGCAACCAAAGAGGGGGCAGAGGGTGCGTCGCCTGTTCGGGGGCGCAAGTAGCAGGCTCTTTCCACCCCGCCCCGGCGTAAAATCTTGATCGTAGGAGGTGGCGAAATGACCCTAGTACTCAACAAAGCCACAACAGTCCTGCCAGTCGATGATGCAGAACGCGCGCGGCGTTTCTATGCAGAGACGCTCGGTCTCCCGCACCGTGGAGTGGCGGACGATGGGAGCGAACTATTCGGCAGCGGCGACGGCCCCATGCTGCAGCTCATGCCGGTCAGGGACGGAAAGCATTCCGAGCACACCGCCCTGAGCTTCGAAGTCAGTGAGATTGAGAAGACAGTCCAGGAGATGGAATCCAAGGGAGTCCGGTTCCAGGACTACGACCTCCCGGACCTCAAGACCGAGAACCACATTTGTACAACAGATTCGGAGAAGTGCGCCTGGTTTATGGATTCGGAGCACAACATTCTCTGCGTGCACGAGAACATCACCACGCAGGCGGATTACCAGCTCTGAACCCGGCTGCTGGAAGCGAGCAGGCGCCAGTTACGCGGGATGACAGATGACGGCAGTACCGGACCCCCGGACTGCCGTCATCTGTCATTTCGGTGGGGCGGACCACGGCGTCACGGGGCGGGGCTGGAGCACGCCATCGACACTCAGGTCCACTCTCTCGTTGAAGAAACTGATAAGGCCGTGGATCTGGACGGCGTCGCGGAACCGCCGGTCATAGCTCCATGCGACGTTCAGGCCCTGCCCGGACGCCGGGTAGCTCCAATAACTCGCCTGGCCCTTGTAGGGGCAAACGGTCCGCTTGGGGCTCTCCTTCATCAGGTCCAGCCGCACATCCGACGGCGGGATGTAGTACCGCACCGGAAGCAGCGTCTCGTAGAGCAACTGCGCGCAGTTCGTCTTGGCCAGTGTCACGCCGTCGAGCGCCACCTCCACGGCTGCGGACGACGCGCGGATATCGACGCGGTGGAACGGATCACGGGGATGGCCGATGATCTCCTCGTCGTCCTCGAGCCAGTCGAATGAGGTGAAATCCAGCACCACGTAGCCGGCCAGGTCCGGGTCCTCGGGACGGAAGGCCCCCCGGGGAACCGTTGCCGCTGACGTTACGACGTCGAGTTCCTCGCCAGCGCAGGTGTGCCTGCCAAACTTCGTCCCGGGGTCGAGCGAGGTTGGGGCCTCCCCTTTCCGAAGGGCGAAGGCGTGCTCCTCGACAGCAGCCGCCGGCAGTGCCGGTGGGGCGAGTTCCGCCAACAGCTCCCGCTCCGGCACGGCAAAGATGGGAGTGACCCGCCGGGGCTCCCAAACCAGCCAAGCCCGTACCGTATCGACGACGACTTTTCCGTCGAGACTTGCACGGATCCTTTTGGCAGTGGGTTCGTAACGCAACTGGGGGAAAGTGCCGGTGAGCACCTTCGATAATCTGGTGGCCATCCTGACAGCGTGGCCCAGCGGCCCGCTGCCGTCAATGAGCCCCGGGGGACGGTAGGGGAGGTCCCGGCCTAGCGGGGGACGTGCAGGCCGTGGAACGCCATGGTGATGACGTCGTCGGCCAGCTTTTCCGGGGACAGCGAGCCGCCGGGCTTGTACCACTCGACGATCGAGTTGATGGTGCCGAACAGCAGGCGGGTGACGGTGCGGGGGTCGATATCCTGGCGGAGCGTGCCCTCGTCCCGGGCCTCGGAAATCAGGGCGGCTACCTTGTGGTCGAAGGTGCGGCGCCGTTCCAGCGCGTCCCGCTCGATCTCCGTGTTCCCGCGCAGGCGCAGCAGCAGCGTCACGAAGGGCAGCCGCTCAACCAGCACCGAGATGGTCTGGCGGACCACGAACTCCAGCCGCGCATCGGCCGAACCGGTGGTGGCCCCGGGCTGGTCCAGGATCGCCTCGAGCCCGCCAAGGGCATGGTCCAGGGCAAGTTTCAGGAGGTCGCCCTTTGACGGCACGTGGTGGTAGATCGCGGACTTGGAGATACCCAGGTTCTCGGCAAGGATGCCCATCGAGGTGGCGTCGTAGCCGTGGCGGTTGAAGACGTCGACGGCGATCAACAGCACCGACTGCTGGTCATAACCGGGGCGGCCGCGCTTCGTGGTGGTTGCTGTGCTGGGCATAGTGGCTAGTTTCTCACGATCGGTTCAGGCCTTCGGCCGCAGGTCGTAGATCCGGCGCAGCTTGCCGTTGGACCGTTCCAGGGATCCGGGCTCCACGACGTCCACGCGGCACGTCGATCCCACCTGGATCTTGATTTGCTGCTGGAGCGCTTTGGCCGCCGCGGCGCTTCCCGCCAGGGTGACGGATTCGCGGCGTTCGATCTTCACCGTGAGCTGGTCCATGCGCTGGCCCTCAGGGCGCGTCAGCTCAAGCTGGAAGTGCGGGCTTAGCTCCGGGATGCGCAGCGCGATCTCCTCGATCTGCGAGGGGAACAGGTTCACGCCGCGCAAGATGATCATGTCGTCGCTCCGGCCGGTAATCCGGCCCATGCGGCGGTGCGCCGGGCGCGCCGTGCCGGGCAACAGCCGGGTGAGGTCCTTGGTGCGGTACCGGATGATCGGCAGCGCTTCCTTGGTGAGCGAGGTGAAGACCAGCTCGCCGTGCTCTCCGTCGCCGAGAACGACGGAGGGGTTAAAGGCGTCAATGATCTCGGGGCGGAAGTGGTCCTCCCAGATGTGGCTGCCGTCCTGGGTTTCCACCGCTTCGCCGGCCACGCCTGGGCCCATGACCTCGGAGAGGCCGTAGATGTCGCAGGCCTTGATGTTCATCGTCACTTCCAGCTCGTGGCGCATTTCCTCGGTCCACGGTTCGGCGCCGAGCACGGCGTACTTCAGCGACGTGGAGGCCGGGTCGATTCCCTGCTTGACCATGGCATCGGCAATCGTCAGCAGGTACGTCGGCGTGGCCAGGATGACGTCGGGCTCGAAATCCTGGATGAGCGTGATTTGGCGTTCAGTCTGGCCGCCGGAGATGGGGATGACCGTGCAGCCCAGGGCTTCGGCGCCGGCGTGGGCGCCCATACCGCCGGTGAACAGGCCGTAGCCGTAGGCGTTATGGACCTTCATGCCGGGACGGACCCCGGAAGCGCGGAACGAACGCGCCACCAGCTTGGCCCAGTCAGCGAGGTCCTTCTTGGTGTACCCGACCACGGTGGCGCGCCCCGTGGTGCCGGAGCTGGCGTGGATCCGGGCCACTTCGCGCTGCGGTACGGCGAACATGCCGAAGGGGTATTCGAGGCGGAGGTCTTCCTTCGTGGTGAACGGGAACTTGGCGAGGTCGGCGAGCTCGCGAAGGTCCGTCGGGTGGACGCCGGTCTCGTCGAACTTGCGCTTGTACAGGGGCACGCGGTCGTACGCGTAGGCCACGGTGTGCTGCAGGCGGCTGAGCTGCAGCGCCTCGAGCTCGTCGCGGGAGATCGTTTCTTCGCGGTCCAGGACGGCATCACTGGTGGCGGCGACGGTTTCTTGGGTCATCTGGGGTCCTAAGTTTCTATTTCTTGGAGATGGTGCGGCTGCGGCCGCGGAACTCGGCGATGAGCTCCCCAGCTGCGGCGGCACCGGTGGCGGTGTCGGCGGGCAGCTGGCCGGGTAGGGTGGCTGCGGGAGCCGTGGCTGTGTCGGCCCCGGGGGTGTGGGGCGCCGCGCCGGGGACGGGAGGGGCGGGATCGGCGGCGTAGATCTGGATGTCGTACAAGCCGCTGCGTCCAGTGCTGGCCCGGCGGTTTGCGACGGCGGTCAGCACTTGGCCGCGGAACGCCGGCTTCAGGAAGTTGATGTCGACGCCGGCGGCGACGGTGATGTTGGCGTCCTCGCCTGGCAGGGGGTTGACGGGGTTGCACGCCAGCGCGAAGGCGGTGTCGCCGAAGGCGAAGATCATTCCGCCGTGGGCCATACCGAAGCCGTTGAGCATTTCCTGCCGGAGGGTCATGCGGACCGTGGCGTGACCATCGTCCAGTGCCACGACCTCGATGCCCATCCATTCCGAGGCATAGTCGTCCTTCAGGATCGGGTGGATGTTCCCGGAAATCGTCAGTTCAGCCATGCGCCATTGCCTCCAGCTTTATTTACCGAATGTTCATTAGGTAATCCCATTTGGGTGCCCACTGTCAAGAGGAGACAGGGTGTGCAGCCGCCACCGCACCCGGCACGGCAGAGCGGGTGTGGGCTTGTCGGCCGGAGAAAGTAGGGTGGGATGAAGCAGCACCACATTCCAGCAAAGGGCGGGCCATGGCTAAAGGAATCTATGTCAGTGCGACCACTCCGGGCTCGGGAAAGTCGCTGGTCGCGCTGGGCCTGGCGGACACCCTGCACCGGCACGCGGACCGCATCGGCTTCTTCAAGCCGGTGGTCAACGGCTCCGATGTTGCCTCGGACCCCATGGTCGCCTTGATGAAGGCCCGGTTCGACCTCGACGACGACCGCTGCCGCGGCGCGCTGACCTTCGCCGAGGTCCGCGGCCTGCTCGCCGAAGGAAAACGCGAGGAAATCGACTCCCGCTGCGTGGAGATTTTCGCCGAGATGTCCCGACACTGTGACGTCGTGATCGTCGAGGGGACCGACCTGACCGGCCAGGATGCCGCCGTCGAGTTCGACCTCAACGCCCGGCTCGCGAACAACCTGGCCGCACCCGTCGTCGCCGTCGTCGGGGCGAAGGGCCTGACCGTGGCGGAGGCCGTTGACGCCGTCGAGGTGGCCCGCAAGGAGCTCCTCGCCGAAAGGTGCGCACTCCTGGCCATCATGGTCAACCGCGCCGAACCTGCGGCCGTCGACGCCATCGCCGCGGCAGTTAGGCCCGGCAGCAGCGGCCGGCCCGTCTATGTCCTCCCGGAGCTCGAGGACATCGCCCGCCCCACCACGGGTGAGGTCGCCGCGGCCCTGGGCCTCGGCCAGGTGGCCGGGCTGCCCGACCTGGAACGCGACGTGCACTCCATCAAGGTGGCCGCCATGAGCGTTGCCAACTTCCTGCACGTGCTCGACGACGGCGCGCTGGTGATTGTGCCGGGCGACCGGGCGGACGTGCTGGTCGCCTGCCTCGCGTCCTCCTTCTCGCCCGAGTTCCCGGTGCCGTCCGCGCTCATCCTCACCGGCGGCCTGGCCCCGGAGGCCAACATCTATTCGCTCCTGGCGCAGGCGCCGTTTCCGGTGTTCGCCGCCCGGGACGATACCTATGTCACGGCCAAGCGGGTCTCCGAGGTGCGCAGCGAAATCTGGTCGGGGCACCGCCGCAAAGTGGCTTCAGCCCTGGGCCTCTGGTCCAAACGTGTGGACGAGGCCGAATTGATCGAACGGCTGCACCTGCCGCGGCCCGAGCGGATGACGCCGCTGCGCTTCCTGCACGAGCTTATCGAGCGGGCCCGCTCGCAACGCCGGCACATCGTCCTGCCGGAAGGCAAGGATGCCCGGATCCTGCGGGCGGCCGAAATCCTGCACCGCCGCGACGTCTGCGGGCTGACCGTCCTGGGCCGGGAATCCGAGGTCCGCGAGGTCGCATCCACCCAGGGCATCGACCTCACAGGCATCGACATCATCGACCCGGCCACCTCGGAGCTCCGCGAACGGTTCGCGCAGGAATACGCGAAATTGCGGGCCCACAAGGGCGTGGACCTGGCCAAGGCGCAGGAAGTCATGCTGGACGGCAGCTATTTCGGCACCATGATGGTCCAGCTGGGCGTGGTGGACGGCATGGTGTCCGGAGCCGCGCACACCACTGCCCACACCATCCGCCCGGCGCTGGAGTTCGTGAAAACCCGCGAAGGCGTCAAGATCGTCTCTTCTGTGTTCCTGATGCTGATGCCGGACCGGGTGCTGGTGTACGGCGACTGCGCCGTGAACCCGGATCCGAACGATGAGCAGCTGGCGGACATCGCCCTGGCCTCCGCCGAGACCGCCGCGCAGTTCGGCGTGGAGCCGCGCGTGGCCATGCTTTCTTACTCCACCGGTGGTTCCGGGACCGGCGAAGCCGTGGACAAGGTGCGGCAGGCCACCGAGCTGGTCCGCAGCCGGCGCCGGGACCTCCCGGTGGAAGGACCCATCCAGTACGACGCCGCAGTCGACGCCGCCATCGCCGAATCCAAGATGCCCGGCTCCTCGGTGGCCGGGCAGGCGACCGTCTTCGTCTTCCCGGACCTGAACACCGGCAACAACACGTACAAGGCGGTGCAGCAGTCCTCCGGGGCCGTCGCCGTCGGGCCGGTGCTGCAGGGGCTGCGCAAGCCGGTGAACGATCTCTCCCGCGGGTGCACCGTCGAGGACATCGTCAACACGGTTGCCATCACCGCGATCCAGGCCCAGTCCACCGAAATCCAGTCCACCGACATCCCGTCCGCCACCCCCAGCTCTGTCGAAAACCAGCCCACGGAAGCCAAGGCTTAGGAGGCCCCATGCTCGTGCTCGTCATCAACTCAGGCTCGTCCTCGCTCAAGTACCAGGTCCGCGACGTCGAAGCCGGCAGCGTGCTGGCCGAGGGGCTCGTCGAAAGAATCGGCATGGGCAACGGCGGCGAGGGCGACGGCGAAATCGTGGGTCCCCGGGACCACGCGGAGGCCCTGGAACAGGTGGACGCCGCCATCCACGCGGCACTGGGGGACCGGGTGCTGGACGCCGTGGGCCACCGCGTCGTGCACGGCGGAGAACGCTTCGCCGAGCCGATGCTCGTCAACAACGAGATCACCCGGGCGATCGAGCGGCTCAACCCGCTCGCGCCGCTGCACAACCCCGCCAACGTGCTCGGCATCCGCGCCATCTCGAAGAAGTGGCCGGACCTGCCCCAGGTGGCCGTGTTCGACACCGCCTTCCACCGCACCTTGCCCGAGTATGCCTGGCGCTACGCGGTGCCGGAAACGCTGTACACGGAGCACGGCATCCGCCGCTACGGCTTTCACGGCACCTCGCACGGGTACGTGGCGCACCGGGCTGCAGCGCTGCTGGATGTCCCGGTGGACGAGTTCGACGCCGTCATCGCCCACCTCGGCAACGGCGCCTCCGTCACCGCGATCCGCGGGGGCGAGTCAGTCGACACCTCGATGGGCTTCACGCCGCTGGAGGGCCTCGTGATGGGCACCCGCTCGGGCGACCTGGACCCGTCCATCCTAGTGTTCCTCGCGCGGGCCGGGTGGTCCCCGGAGGACCTCGATTCCATGCTCAACCGGCAGTCCGGCCTCAAGGGCCTGGCCGGCAACAACGACATGCGCTCGGTCGTCGAGGCGGCGGAAGCGGGTGACGCCAAGGCTGCCATGGCTCTCGCCGTCGCCTCCTACCGGCTCGCGAAGTACATCGGCGGCTACCATGTGGCAGTCGGCGGGGCGAAAGCCCTCGTGTTCACTGCCGGTATCGGCGAGAACTCGCACCAGTTCCGTGCCCTGGTGGCGGAACGGCTCGGTGCGCTGGGCGTGGAGCTTGATGCGGGCCTGAACGGCCAGCGGTCCAAGGAACCGCGGGTGATTTCCACGCCCTCCTCGGCCCTGCCGGTGCTCGTGGTGCCCACCGACGAGGAACGCGCAATCGCCGAGGCAACGGCCGCCGTCGTCGGTGCCGCGTCGGTTGCTCCGTAACGGCCCTTTTGAGGGCTCATAACGGCAGCTACGGAGCAATCGATGGGTAGCGTGAGGGCATGACCGAACTGAACCTGCCCATCCGCACCGCCCGGCTGGTGCTGCGCCGCTTTGAGGCCACTGACTTGGACGCGTACCACGCCTACCATTCACTGCCCGAAACCGCCCGGTTCCTGCCCGGGGAGGCAAAGAGCTACACCAAGTCCATGGAGTCCGTGGGCAAGTACGCGAATTTTGTCTTCGAGAAAGAGGGCGACTGGATCTGCTTGGCCATCGAGGCCGCGGCTGCGCCGGGCATGCTGCTCGGCGAGGTGGTGCTGAAATGGCTGCCCGGCTGTGGTCAGGCCGAGATTGGCTGGAGCCTCGCCCCGGAGGCGCGGGGACGGGGCATCGGCGCGGAAGCGGCCGGGGCGCTGCTGAAGCTCGGATTTGAGGACCTGGCCTTCCACCGGATCGACGCCAAACTGGACGAGCTCAATACCGCGTCGGCCGCCCTGTGCGAACGCCTTGGCATGCGGCTGGAATCGAGGCAGGTCGACAAGTGGCACTACAAGGGTGTGTGGGCCACGGAACTGGTCTACGCCGTCCTTGCGGAGGAATGGCGGGCACGCAAGCCGGAAGATCCTGCATCCTGATGATCTGACGGCAAGGGCCGGAATAAGAGCTCCCATTCCGGCCGGATTCGTCCAACGGTGGTCCCGGCCAGCCCAAACGGGCCGGCGGGGCGCTGGGGATCCGCGCGCCGCCTTGGCGGAGCATTGGCGCCCGGGTTCCGTTCCCTCGCCAGGGCGGGGCTGCCGGGTGCTCTCCCTCCCACACCCCAGTAGGGACTACTCGTTTTGTCACGGAAGTCTCGCGCTACCCTGTCGTGCAAAAGCACCAGCCCACCTCCGTTGCCAAATTTCGCCGGATGCCATGAGGAGAATCCAAATGAAAAGATTTGCACGATTGGTGGGCGTTGGCCTGGTCCTTGGCCTGGGCATCTCGGGAAGTGTGAACGGGGTTGCCGGCGCCGCCACAACTTACAGTTTCGCGGTGATCGGTGACCTTCCCTACGGCAGCCCGGAAGTAAGTTTGTTTCCCCGCAAAATCAGTCAGATCAACGCGGACCCCGATGTGCGCATGGTCGGCCACCTTGGTGACATCGGCACGGGCAATTGCTCCACGACCTACTACCAGGGGATCAAAACCAACTTCGAAAGGTTTGCGGACCCTCTCGTCTACACCCCGGGGGACAACGAGTGGGCTGACTGCCACAGGGCGAGCGTCGGCCGAGCCAATCCCTTGGAGCGGTTGTCCGCCGTACGCTCCGTCTTCTTCCCCACAGCCGGGCGGACCTTGGGTCAGAACAAATTGTCCGTGACGGCGCAATCAGGCTACAAGGAGAACGTCTCCTTTGCGGCCGGGGGGCTGACCGTTTCGACGCTGCACGTGGTCGGATCGCAAAACGATCTGGTGCCCTGGAACGGCTTGGGCTATACACAGGCGACCACTGCCCAGCTTGCCGAGGTATCCGCCCGGGTAGCCGCCGTCACCGCCCAGATCCGCAGCGTGTTCTCCTCGGCGAAGGCGGCCAACAGCCGCGCCGTCGTCCTCATGACCCAGGCCGACATGTTTGCACCGGGCACTCAGAGTGCCGGGTACCGCAACGCGTTCCAAAACATTGTGCGCACCATCGCGAGCGAAAGCAAGAGCTTCCAGCGTCCTGTCTTCCTGTTCAACGGCGACACTCACGTGTACCTGCAAGACCGGCCGCTGACGAGTGCAAAATGGCTGTCCTTCTACGGTATCTCGGGGAGCGTGCCCAACCTTACCCGGGTCACCATCGAAGGCGCAGCCGGCGTGAACGAATGGATCAAGGCCAACGTGGTGGCAGGACCTGAAGTGCTGCAGATCCGGCGCGTGGCATACCAGTAACCGCCACGTACCGGACCACGGGGAGGAACCGTACCGGACCACGGGGAGGAACCAGGGAGCTGGCCCTCGGGAATCTGGCGGCTACACCCTTGGTGATATGACAAGTCCGACCGGAACGCCCACTCGCATTCCGGTCGGAACTGTCCAGCGGCGGAGGTGACGCCCGTCCTTGCGTCCCTAGGGTTTCGGGGCCGCCGTGGCGGGTGTCACCGGCGGCCCCTGGCCTGCGCCGGAGGTCCGAGTCGGCGTCGTGCCCGGTGACGGGGCCGTGGTATCTATAAACGGGGTGGGCTGCGACCCGGTCGTCGGCACGCCGCCTGTGGGAGCCGGCGCCGGAGCAGTCGTGGCGGAGCCGCCCGAAGGCCGCGGGGTTACATCGGCTCCCGATGACGGTGACAGCGTGCCGCCTGGCGTCGGGCTCGCACTCGTGGACGGCGTGGTGGATGGCGTGGGCGTCGCGGTCGTTGACGTGGACGGGCGGGCAGGACTGCCCGGCCGGGCCGTCGGATCGCTTTTGATGACGTCCATGATCTGCAGCTTGAACGCGTTCAGGCGTCCCTGGATTTCCGAGAGCGGGACCTGCTGAAGGGTCCGGCCGAAGTCCGCGATCTGTTGCCACAGCTCATTCAGCCGGGCCGCTCCGTCCGCACTGAGCGGCCCCTCCAGCGTAAGAACCAGCTGGTCCGCCAGGGCGTAGGTGAGGCACCGGAGGCAGTTGACGTTGGCGGCGGCCGAGAGGTTCTCCGGGACGATCACGTCGGTCTGGCCCACGATCAGGACCACCTGGAATCCCACCGCCACCGCGGAGCAGTCCGCGCAACTGGCGAAGGCGTAGGCCTCATTGCGGGTTTGGACGTCTGTACCGTCGTCGGCCCAGACCAGTGCGAAGGCGACGTCGTAGACGACGGAGCCGTCGGTGGTGTTGACGGCGAGCGACTGGTTGCCGTCCTCCTCGGGCGCGGCCGGCCGGTCGAAGGGGAAGACCCAGGACGGCGCCGCCGCGGGTCCGGCTTCTCCGGACGCGCCGGTCTG
This sequence comes from Pseudarthrobacter sp. MM222, assembly GCF_947090775.1. Taxonomy (NCBI): domain Bacteria; kingdom Bacillati; phylum Actinomycetota; class Actinomycetes; order Micrococcales; family Micrococcaceae; genus Pseudarthrobacter; species Pseudarthrobacter sp. MM222. Next base: position 3,493,404 of record NZ_OX352321.1, on the reverse strand, counting down.
CCGGGGCACGAGGACCAGGCTGAGCTGAGGTTCGTCCCTGGTCGGCTTCCTCGCACCTTCCGGCCACAGCGCGACGGTCCTGCCGGCCTGGCCTTCCCTCATTCCGGGGCTGGCAGCTGCCGGGAAGACTGCCGTGGTGGCGTCCGCGAGGGTGCCGCGCTCGTACGGCTGGATGGGACGGTAGCTCTCCCCGCCCGGCCACCAGGCCCAGGTGAGGCCGGCCAGTACTGCGGCGATGGCAATGAGTCCGGTGGCCCGCCGCAGGGCGTTGCCCCTTGTCTTCTGCCAGAGACCCGTCAGGACCTGCCGGCCGAGGCGCAGCAGGACGTAGAGGACCGCCAGCACGGGCAGCGCCACGGCGGCGATGGCGAGGACGCGCAAGGATGCGTCGAGAACGTCGCCGTCGCCCAGGCTGGCGCTGAGCATGGCGAATTGCCTCTGCGTGCTCGCCCAGGCGGTGCCCAGGAGCCGCGGCAGGGACAGGACCATCAGGACCATGCTGAAGAGGAGCAGCGGTACGGTAACGAGCACCCAGAGCGTCACGACGGCGCGCGCCCACGGTTTGAGCGCCTGCGCCGCGGGGTCTTTCCGGCGCCAGGGCAGGAGGCTGAGCAGGGTGGGTTTGATCCGCTGGAAGAGGTCCGGCACGCCGGTGGCGTCGGCAAGGATATGGTATCCGTCGAAGCGCACCAGCGGGAGGAGCTGGCGGACCATCTGCAGGAGCTGGGTGACGATGACGAGCAACAGGGCGTCGTAACCGGTGGCCCACCAGATCGCCAGAATGGCCACGGCCACGATTGCGTTGAAGTACAGGCCGCCAAGGTCTGTCCGGATGCGGCCGCCCCGGCCCAGCCGGTACGAGTCGGTCACATCCGTGTAGAACGCCGGCCAGATCAAGTAGAGCCCGGTACCCATGGCTCCGGGTGTCGCGCCGCCGCGCCGGGCCGCGGCCGCGTGGCCGAACTCGTGGAAACCGGCGGACAGCACGGTGACCAGCAGGATCAACAGCAAAAGGCCGGGATTGGCAAAGGCATCATGGGTGGCCGAAGCGAGTCCCTTGACCATCAGCACCCACCAGCACGTCGCGATGAAGGCCACGGTGACGGCAGCCACGATCAGCGGGTTGAACAGGACAGCAAAGGGCGCGGTGAGCTTGCGCGTGCGCTCGGGGTCCGTCACCGTGTAGCGGAAGCGCATCCCGAGTAAGGGGTCCGCTTTCCGAAGTTCGGGTTGCGAGCCGTCCGCAAGTTGCAGCAAGCCCAGCGGCAGCAGCTGGGAGTCGATCAGGGTCCGGACGTTGTCGGCGCTGACCAGCCTGCCGGATTCGGAACTGGCGTGGCCGGCGATTTCCTCCAGCCCGCGCCGGCCGTCAACCGCTTCGAGAATGAGGTAGAGCAGGCGCGTCAGCTGGAGGGTCTGGCCATCGGCGCGCCTGACCAGCGATGGTGCTTCGCGGTAGCCGGAACCTTTGGTCTGGCCGATTAGTTGCACTCCGTCGGCCCGGACGGGGATCTGCTTGGTGTCGACGGCGGAAGCTGGCGCCGAGGAGGCCGGCGGGCCGTCCGCTGTGGACGGCCCGCCGTGCGTGGTACTCATTCAGGAACTACTGACGGAGGTCGGACTGCTGGTCGGCGGCGGCCGTGGCCTCACCTTCGATGTCCTGGTTGATGATCGCGTCCTGCTGTGCCACGGCAAAGGCGTCACTGTCGATCGAGCCGATGTTTGCCGCCACGGCAGCATCGATCGGTGCGGCGACGTTGGCGTTGGCGGCCACTGCGCCGTTGATCGGAGCAGCGATGTCCGCGTCGGCGGCGAGGTCCACGTTCACGTTGAGCAGGTTCGAGTTGACGGCGCCGGCAGCGTCCGTCGGCAGTGCGCCCAGATCGGGAGCCGTCGATCCGGGGGCGGCCGTGTCGGGAGCCGTCGTACCGGGCTCGGCCGCGCCGGGCTCGGCAGAGCCGGTGTCGGCGCCGTCATCGGCGGTGCCGGTGGCCTGGTCAATGGTGCTGTCCTGCGCGGACTCCGCAGTGGCGTCTGCCTCGATGCCCTGGTTGATGATCACGCCTTGGTCGGCGAGGGCCTGGGACTCGGATCCGAAGGACAGGATGTTCGCGGAGGCCGCGGCGTCAATCGGAGCCGCGACATTGGCGTTGGCCGCCACGGCGAGGTCGATCGGTGCGGCCGCGTTGATACCTAGGTCCAGGTCGGCGTTGAGGTCCAGCACGGATGCAACTTCCTTGTCCGGAAGGGCGGTGCCTGCCTCGGCCATCAGTTCATCCTCGGACAACGGGGTGAGTTCCTGCTCGGTGCTCATGGCAAACTCCATCTCTGGCACCTGGGGTGCCCGGTAATGGTTCTACGGCGACCCGTCCCCAGCGGACGGGTTCCACGCCATCATGCCAGTAAATAGTAAGCAGGGTGATCATTCAAGCTTAGGCGCGGCCCTTAAGGATCAAATTCCAGTAGACCCGGGGGAAGATGTCACGGTCCACAATCCACGATGCGCGGCTCTCTTTCCACGTTGGCACCTTCGGGATTGACGGCATCGGCCTGTACTTGTCGTCGAATTCGGCGAAGACAACGGTGGAGCGGGAAACCGTGAAGGGGCACACGGAGTAGCCGTCGTATTTTTCCGGCAAAGGTTTGCCCTGCCGGGCGGCTACCAGGTTCTTCGCCAGCACCTTCGTCTGCTTCCGCAGCGCCCCGCCGGACTTGGAGTTGGTGGTTGCCGCCGCATCACCCAGGGACCAGATGTTCGGAAAACGGACGTGCCGGAGGGTCTGCGGATCCACTTCCACGAACCCGCCGGAGTCGCCCAGGGCGGGCAGCTCCGTGGCCTTGAGCCAGTCCGGGGCCGACTGCGGCGGCACGGCGTTGAGCACGTCATAGCGCAGCTCCTCCGTGGCGCCGGTTGCGTTGTTCCGGATCAGCGCCGTTTGTCCGGTGGCATCAACCGAGGTCACCTCGCTGTTGCAACGCAGTTCAATGCCGTACTCGGCAATCTTCCGGTTCAGCTCGTCATCCACGCCGGCTACCCCGAAGACCGTGCTGGTCGGCTGGACCATCACCACCCGGATGTCCGGGAGCACCCCCTGCTCCCGCCAGTAATCGCAGGCCAGGTACATCGGTTTCTGCGCTGCGCCGCCGCACTTGATAGGCCCGGCGGGCATGGTGAAGACGGCAGTGCCGGCCTTGAGGCCACTGAGCAGCGTCCAGGCCTTGGATGCCAATCCGAATTCGTAGTGGGACGCGCCGAACGGGGAATGGACGGCCTCGGCCAGCCCCGGGATCCTGTCCCAGTCCAGCTGCAGGCCGGGGCAGACCACCAGGTGGCCGTATGCAACTTGGGCTCCGGACGCCAGCGTCACTGTATTGCCGGCCGGGTCGATGTCCACGGCACCGTCCCGGATCCACGTCACGCCTTTGGGAGTGACGGAGGCCTGGGAACGGACGGCCTCGGACGGCTTTGCCCTGCCGCCGGCGATGTGGGAAAACAGCGGTTGGTAGTGGTGTTGGTCTTTAGGTTCCACCAAGGCGACGTCTTTAACGCCGTAGCGCTCCAGACGTGCCGCGAGGGAAACACCGGCGTTCCCGCCGCCGATGATGAGGACCTCATGGTGCTGCCCGGCCATGGCCTTACTTCTTTTCAGTCAGGGCAGAAGCCTTGTGCGCAGCCCTGGCACCGGTTTTGGCGGACTCCACCACATACTGCGGCTCGTCCTCACTGGCCCGGTGTTTACGTCCGTCCAGCTCGAAATCACTGACTTTTTTCTCCACGATCTTGCCGTGGGTGGGGCCTTGGGGCGTGTTCCATTCCACGGGTGTTCCCTTGCTCAGCGACATAGGTGCTCCTCAACTAGGGCGGTTCCGGCGGCGTATGCAGGGCCAGCAACCGGATCCTCAATAGTAAGCAGGATGAGCTTTCTGCGGTACCGGTGCGGTACCGGGCCGTACCGGCGGGTACCGGCCGTACCGGCGGGTACCTGTGCGGGCTGACAGAATCCCGCTACTTCAGCCCCGCTCCCGGCAGCAGTTCGGTGGCGCCCAGGGAATCGGCGACGAAGGCGTAGTCCCAGGCCCGCTCACGCCAGTGCACGTACCGGCCTGAAGCGCCGCCGTGGCCGCCTTCCATCTCGATCTTCATCACGATGGGATTGCGGCCCGTGGTCGATTCGCGCAGCCGCTGCACCCACTTGGCCGGCTCCACGTAAAGGACCCGGGTGTCGTTGAAGCTCGTGACGGCGGCGATCTTGGGGTACGCCACGCCTCGGACGTTCTCGTACGGGGTGTACGACTTCATGTAGGCGTACACCGACGGGTCTGTGATCGGGTTTCCCCATTCCTCCCATTCGAGCGCGGAGAGCGGGAGCTCCGGGTCCAAAATGGTGGTCAGGGCGTCCACGAACGGCACGGCGGCGACTATTGCGGCGTACTTTTCCGGGGCGAGGTTGGCGACGGCGCCCATCAGCAGGCCGCCGGCGGAGCCGCCCATGGCCGCGACCCGTGCCGGGTCCACCCAGCCGGACTGCGCGAGCCAGTCGGTTGCCGCGATGAAGTCCGTGAAGGTGTTCTTCTTGTGCAGCTTCTTTCCCTTCTCGTACCAGTGCCGGCCGAGCTCGCCGCCACCACGGACATGGGCGATCACAAACACCACCCCGCGGTCCAGCAGCGAGATCCGGGGGATCGCGAAGCCCGGGTCCATGCTCAACTCGTAGGATCCGTAGCCGTAAACGAGGCCGGCCGCCGTCGCGTCCTGTTTCACGGAGGCGTGTCGGAGTACGGAGAGGGGGATCCGGGTGCCGTCCGCGGCCACGGCCCACTCCCGCTCGGCGACGTAGTCACCGGGCGTGTAGCCGCCCAGCACCGGGTTTTCCTTGCGCAGGAGCAGCTCGCCGTCGGGCAACCCCGGCGTCGGAAGCACGAAGTCGTAGATCCGCGACGGGGTGAAGTAGGAGGTGTAGCCCATCCGGATGACGGGAGCCTCGTAGTCGGAACCGGCGACCTCCGCCGTGTAGAGCTCCTCCTCGAAGGCGGGCTCCACCGGCGCGGCCTGCTCCGGTGTGCCGAGCCCTGCCAGTGCAAGGACCTGCACCCGCTCGATCGTGTCCTTGCGGACGGAGACAACGACATGCGTCGAGGTGACGCCGGCACCGTTGACGCGGACGTCGTCGGAATGCTCGACGACGGTGGTCCAACGCTGCTCGGCGAGCGGCCTGGCGAGTTCCGCCGGGTCCACCAGGGAGATCATGGAGTTGATCGCATCCCGGTTGTGGGTGAGGAGGATCCGCTCCTCCGCGGACCCGGAAGCATTCTCCAGCAGGAACGGCTCCGCCTCGTACAGGATGCGTTCGCCGCGGGAAATCACGGTGCTGAGCCCGGCGTCGAGCGCGTCAAAGCGCAGCAGCCTGGTTTCGCTGAACTCCGAGCATCCGATGCTCAGCACGAGGTGGCGCCGGTCCGAGGAGAGCTCGAAGCCGAGCCACATGGCGACGTCGTCCTCCTGGTAGATGACCTCGTCGTCGGTGACGGGCGTGCCCAGCACATGGGACTTCACTTGGTACGGCCGCCACGAGTCGTCGACCACGGTGTAATAGATCCGCGTGCCGTCCGGGGAGAAGGCGATGCCGTAGAAGACATTCTCGATCACATCGGGGAGCAGCGCGCCGGTCCGGAGATCCTTGAAGCGCAGCGTGAAGCGCTCGTCGCCGGCGTAATCCGCGGCGTAGGCGTACAGCGTCCCGTCGATGGTCACGGCGGCCCCGCCCACCGAGAAGAAGGGCTTTCCCTCCGCCTCCACGTTGCCGTCCAGCAGGACTTCTTCCCCGGGGATGTCGACGCCGGCCTCCACGGCAGGGGGAGTCCAGTCCTCGACACGGTCTCCGGTGTCCTGGGCCTGCACGCGGCACTGGATGCCGTATTCCTTCCCTTCGACCGAGCGGGTGTAATACCACCAGCCGTCCTTGCGGTACGGCACGGAGAGATCGGTTTCCTGGGTGCGGCCCTTGATCTCCTGGAAGATGGCCTCACGCAGCGGCTCCTGGTGGGCGGTCACCGCCTCCTGGTAGGCGTTTTCTGCCTTGAGCAGGTCCACGACCTCCGGGGACTCCTTGTCGCGCAGCCACTCGTAGTTGTCCTCGAACGAGTCGCCGTGGTGGGTGCGGAGGGAGGGAACCTTCCTGGCGACGGGAGGCTGCACTTCGTCAAGGTGCGCAGCGGGCTGCGAAGGAGTGTGGGTCATTGACCCAATGTACCGAAAAGCGCCGACTCAGTTGCCGTTCTGCAGATTGTTGGCGGCCACATACTCGGCCAGCGTCTGCCCGGCCAACGCGGCGGACACCGCCGCGGTCGCGGCCGGGTCCTGCAGCACGATCGACTGACCGTCCCGGCTGGTGCCTGTTCCCGCCGTCGGAAGTGTGAAGAACACGCCGCGCCCGGGTGTGATGCTGCGGAGGCTGTAGACAAGGTTTTCCAGCGACTCCAGGCTGAAGCCTGGGCTCAGCGTGACGTGTGGCAGTACGGTCTGGACCAGTTGGCGGACGGTGTCGCGGTCCGCCAACCCGCCCTCGTTCAGCAGCTTCGCGAGCGCGGCTTTCAGGAAGGTCTGCTGGTTGCGGACCCGCTGGTAGTCACCGTCGACGAAGGCGTGCCGCTCCCGGACAAAGGAGAGCGCCTGGGCACCGTTAAGCCTGTTCAGGCCGGCCGGAAAATGATACGGGGTGTCCACCGTGGACGAGAACGGCAGCTTGACGTCGACCTCAACGCCGCCGAGGGCATCCGTCAGGGCGCTGAAGCCCTCGAAGTCCAGCATCAAGGTTTGGTCGATACGCTGGCCCAGCAACGCCGCCACGGTCTGTGTCTGAAGCGGCAAGCCACCCAGTTCGAGGCCGGCGTTGGCTTTTGCGGGACCGTACCCGGGGATGTCCACCCACAGGTCCCGCATGATGGAAATGCCGTAGACGCTCTGCCGGTCAGCGGGGAGGTGGATGAACACGAGAACGTCGCCGCGCTGGTCGGAGAGGGCGCCCGAGGCGGCGTCGGCACGGGCGTTCACCCGGCTGTCGCTGCCCACGAGCAGAATGTTCAGGGCGACGGGCGGAGGCTCCGGCGTCGGCGTCGGCGTCGGCGTGGGGCTCGGGGCCGATGAGGTCTCCGGGGCGGCGGCAGGGGGGACGGCGGTCTCTGCGGGGGCCGAAGTCTCGGCCCTTGGCCGGCTCAGGAGGTATGCCGCGCCCGCGACGGCGAGGACCAGCAAGGCGGCCACCGCAATAAGGAGGGGGCGCTGGTGGCGCCTGCCCGCGGGAGCCGCAACCCCGCCCACCGCCGGCCCGCCCACGTCAGACCCCCGCCGGTGCGGTCCGGTGGGCGAAGCGGAGGATGGTGAGGACCGCCGGCGCCAGCTCGTCCTCCATCCGCTGGTAGGCCTCCGGTCCCAGCCGGTAGGGGTCCGCCACGTCATTGTCTGCGGCGTCGTTCACCAGGGCGAGGTGCCGCACGGCTGCGGCCCGTTGCGGAAGCGCCTTCCACCACGTGACCAGGTCGGCGTCCGGCGCCGGGCCGGCATCGCGCTCCTCGAGGGCCTTCAGCATTCGCGCGAATTCCCGGATCGTGAAGGTCCGCTTGAGCGCTGACGGCTCCAACCTGACGACGGCGCTGCGGTGGCTCGCTGTCATGGTGAGGACGATGTCCGCGCCGCGGAGCATTTCCGGGGTCAGTTGGCGGGCTGCGAAGCCGTCGGGCCTTCCGCCGCGGGATTCGATGATCCGGGCCGAGGGGAGCTGGACCGGGGCGCCGACCACGGCCAGGGTTCCGGCGCTTGCGACGAGGAAGGTACCGGACCTGACCGCGTCGAGCCCGGCCTGGAGCATCCGCTCGGCGACGGGCGAGCGGCAGATGTTTCCGGTGCAGACCGTTAGGATCCGGACATTTGAGGAGTTTTCCACAGTTCCTAGTTTCCGTCGCCCAGTTCCCGGTGGCCACGCGGTCACCCCGTTGTCCGCCGTCAGGGCAGCTTCGGCGGCGTGTTCCAGAGGCTACCACCACGGACCCCGGCAAAACTTGGAAATCGCTGGTACCGCCGTGGTGCTTCGCTTGACCATCTCGGAACCTCCGCATATCCTGAACGAACGGTCGGTAATTATTTATCGGAAATGCATAGGAGCAACCATGGCATCGCAGACCCTGCAGTCAGCGCCCGCAGAGCCAACACCGGGACGGCAGAACCTGAGCCCCGAAGATGCGGCGCAGCGGGACGCGGAGGGACAGGCCTACTTCGACAAGGTCATGGCGGACGATTCACGCATCGAGCCCCGCGACTGGATGCCGCCGGCCTACCGCAAGACCCTGTTGCGGCAGATCTCGCAGCACGCGCACTCGGAGATCATCGGCATGCAGCCGGAGGCCAACTGGATCTCCCGCGCCCCGAGCCTCAAGCGCAAGGCCATCCTGATGGCCAAGGTCCAGGACGAGGCCGGCCATGGGCTGTACCTCTACTCCGCCGCCGAAACGCTCGGCCAGCCCCGCGACCGGATGATGGCCGACCTCATTGCCGGCAAGGCCCGCTACTCGTCGATCTTCAACTACCCGGCCCGAACCTGGGCGGACATGGGCGCGATCGGCTGGCTCGTGGACGGCGCCGCCATCTGCAACCAGGTGCCGCTGTGCCGTGCTTCCTACGGACCCTATGGCCGGGCCATGGTCCGGGTCTGCAAGGAGGAGTCCTTCCACCAGCGGCAGGGTTTCGAGATTTTGCTGGAACTGTCCAAGGGAACACCGGAACAGAAGCAGATGGCGCAGGAGGCGGTGAACCGCTGGTACGCTCCGGCGCTGATGATGTTCGGCCCGCCGGACGATGATTCGCCTAACTCTAAGCAGTCCATGGCCTGGAACATCAAGCGCTTCGGCAATGACGAACTCCGCAGCCGGTTTGTCGGCATGATGGTCGAGCAGGTCAGGGTCCTCGGGCTCACCCTCCCGGACAAGGAAATCCGATTTAACGAGGAAACCAGGAAGTGGGAGCATGGCCCGCTCGACTGGAACGAGTTCAAGGAAGTCCTCGCCGGCCGGGGCCCCTGCAACGCCCAGCGCCTGGAGCGCCGCCGCGAGGCCCACGAGAACGGCGCCTGGGTGCGCGAGGCCGCAGCCGCCTATGCGGCGAAACAGTCAATGAAGACAAAGGAATACGCAGCATGAGTCCCCACGGCAACCCGGAAGTCCCGGCAAGCTCCGCCCCAGAAATCAACCGCGACGCCGAGAAGGTGCCGGCTGGCCCGGACTCGACAGCTTCGTCAAGCTCAGCCACCGGAACCCCGGCGGCCCAGCCCACCGAGACCCGTCCCGCGCCCACCGAACACACAGGTAACGCCTGGGGCCTCTGGGAGGTCTTCGTCCGGTCCAGCCGGGGTCTCTCCCACGTCCACGCCGGTTCCCTGCATGCCCCGGATGCCGCCATGGCCCTGCGCAACGCCCGCGACCTGTACACCCGCCGCAACGAAGGGGTGTCCATCTGGGTGGTTCCGGCCGACGCCATCGCCGCCAGCGATCCGGACTCCAAGGGGTCTTTCTTCGAGTCGCCCCAGGGCAAGGACTACCGGCACGCCACGTATTACACCAAGAGTGAGGGCGTGAAGCACCTGTGAGTTCCGTACCCGAAGCTGCCGGAACGGCAGCATCCGCAGCAGCAGAGCACGGCGGCCATGGCGACATCTCCGTCGGTGTCGCCGGAGCCAGCGGCGACGGCGCCGCGAGCGCCACCCGCATCACCCCCGGCAACGCCCTGCGTCCCGAGGACATCGCCCTGGCGGTGACCCGGGGCACCGCTAAGCCAAGCGGGGACGTCGCCGAGTACGCCCTGCGCCTGGGCGACGACGCCCTTATCCTCGCCCAGCGGCTGGGCCACTGGATTTCCCGCGCGCCCGAACTGGAGGAGGACGTGGCCCTGGGGAACATCGCCCTGGACCAGTTGGGCCATGCCCGGTCCTTCCTGAGCTACGCCGGAGGCGCCCTCGACGGGGACGGCGGAGGTAAGACCGAAGATGACCTGGCCTACTTCCGCCGCGAGCACGAGTTCCGGTCCGCGCATCTGTTCGAGCAGCCCAACGGCGACTTCGCCGTCACCATTGCCCGCCAGTTTGCGGTGAGCTACTACCAGTTCGAGCTGTACCGCCGGCTGACGGAGTCCACGGACGCCACGCTCGCGGCCATCGCGGCCAAAGCCGTGAAGGAAGTGGACTATCACCGCGACCACAGCGCGCAGTGGATCCTCCGCCTGGCGCTCGGCACCGAGGAATCCCGCCGGCGCATCATCCACGGGCTTCGGCTCATCTGGCCGTACCTCGGCGAGCTCTTCGAGGACGACGAGCTGACCACCCGCCTGGCCGAAACCGGTGCCGCCGTCGAACCGTCCAGCCTGAAAGCGGATTTCGACCGCCTGACCGGTGAGGTCCTGGCCGAAGCGGAGCTGGAGGTGCCAGAGGTGCCGTTCGCGCCGGGCGGCGGCCGGCGCGGCCAGCACTCCGAGCACCTGGGTTACATCCTCGCCGAGATGCAGGTGCTGGCCCGGGAACATCCCGGGGCAAGCTGGTGACCGCCGTGGACATGTTCGTACAGGACGGCGGGACCAGAACCCGGGAAGCCACCGCGGAGCAGAAGGCCTGGGCCGTCGCCGCCACGGTCTGCGACCCGGAGATTCCGGTCCTCACCATTGAGGATCTTGGCATCCTCCGCGACGTCCGGCTATTCGACGACGGCGGAATGGTCCCGGCCGTCGGAGTCACCATCACGCCGACTTACTCGGGTTGCCCGGCCATGGACGCCATACGCGACGACCTTAAGGCGGCGTTCCAGGCAGCGGGTTACCCCAGCGTGCATGTGGAACTCGTGCTCGCCCCGGCCTGGACCACGGACTGGATGAGCGAGGCCGGCAAGGCCAAGCTGCGGGAGTACGGCATCGCCCCGCCCTCAGGCCGCGCCGCCGCCGGCGGCGCGGGACACACCTCCCGGGGAACCGTCCGCCTCAGCCTGGCTGTGAAATGCCCGCAGTGCTCGTCGTTGAACACCAAGGAACTCACCCGCTTCGGTTCCACCTCCTGCAAGGCGCTGTATGTGTGCCAGGACTGCAAGGAACCGTTCGACTACTTCAAGATTTTGTAAGGAACAGGTGCTCCCATGCCCGTTGTCCGCCAGACTGCCGCCGAATCGGCGCAGGCCACCGGCCGCCGTCGTCCGTCCTTCCATGCCCTGACGGTGAGCGAGGTCCGCCGGCTCACCGAGGACGCCATCGAGGTGACGTTCGCGGTTCCCGCCGAGCTGGCCGGGCAGTTCGATTACCTTCCCGGACAGTACGTGGCCCTGCGCACCACCCTGACGGACGCGGACGGTGAGCCGCACGAGGTCCGCCGCAGTTACTCCATCTGTGCCGAGCCGCGCAGCTTCGCGGACGGCAGCAGTGAGATCCGCGTCGCCATCAAGAAGGACCTGGGCGGCCTGTTTTCCACGTGGGCCAATGCCGAGCTCAAGGCCGGCGACGTCCTGGACGTCATGAGCCCGATGGGCGCGTTCGTCTCCAGGCACGGCCGCGACGGTAAATCTGTCGAGCAGAACGTCATGAACTCGATGAACCGTCCGCAGGTCATGGCAGACCAGCTGGCGGGGGAGCCGGGCTCCTTCGTGGCCATTGCCGCCGGATCCGGCATCACCCCGGTGATCAGCATCGCCCGCACGCTGCTGGCTGCGCACCCGGAAACGCGCTTCGATCTGGTCTACGCCAACAAGGCCGCAATGGACGTGATGTTTTTGGAAGAACTCGCGGACCTCAAGGACAAGTACCCGTCGCGGCTCGCCCTGCACCACGTGCTCTCCCGCGAGCAGCGGATCGCGCCATTGCTCAGCGGCCGGATCGACGCCGAGAAGCTGCAGGGGCTGCTGAGCACCGCCATCCACAGCGACGACGTCGACGAGTGGTTCCTGTGCGGGCCTTTTGAGCTCGTCCAGTTGTGCCGCGACACCCTCGCCGCCCGCGGCGTCAAGCCGGAACATGTCCGCTTCGAACTGTTCACCTCGGGCAAGCCGGACCGTCCGGAAGGGAACATCGGCCGACCCGTGATCGCTGACCAGTCCAAGGAAACGTTCAAGATCACCTTCAAGCTGGACGGGCTGCAGGGTGAGGTTGCCAGCCCCACCCACGCCCGCGAATCCATCCTCAACGCCGCGCTCCGGGTCCGGCCGGATGTCCCCTTCGCCTGCGCCGGCGGGGTCTGCGGAACCTGCCGTGCCAAGGTGGTCACCGGTGCCGTCACCATGGACGAGAACTACGCGCTGGAGCAGGATGAGCTGGACAAGGGCTACGTCCTCACCTGCCAATCCCACCCGACGACGCCGGAAGTCACCGTCGACTTCGACGTCTAGCCCGGTCCCGAGACCCGCCGTCCCCCACTCCACCGAGGAGCCCCATGATTTCCCTCTCCATCGCCGACGGCATTGCCGAAATCGTGCTGGACGCGCCGTACAAACTCAACTCGCTGGACGAGCAGGCGCTGGCCGACCTTGGGCAGGCGTACGACGACGCCGCTGACGCCGCCGTGCGCGGCGAGGTCAGGGCGCTGCTGCTCCGAGGGGAAGGGCGGGCCTTTTGCGCCGGCCGGGACATCGCCGGAGTGACACCGGAGAGCGACGACGCGGAGGCCTACCTTGGCGGGCTCGTGCAGCCGCTGCTGCAGAAGATGAGTTCCTTTCCGGCACCGACCTTCGCCGCCGCCCAGGGCGCCTGCCTCGGTGTCGGGCTCGGGCTGCTGCTGGCCACCGACGTCGTCTATGTCGCGGAAAACGCCAAGTTCGGGTCCCCGTTCGCCAAACTCGGCGCCACGCTGGACTCCGGCGGGCACTGGTACTTCACCGAACGCCTCGGCATGCACCGGACCCTGGACCTTATCTATACGGCCGAGCTCATCAGCGGTGCCGAGGCCGTGGCGCGGGGTCTGTTCAGCCGGGCCATGCCCGCGGACGCGCTGCTGGAGAACACCCGCGCCATTGTGGCCGGCGTGGCCACCGGTGCCACCGGGGCCTTCAAAGCGAGCAAGGAACTCGTGGCACACATCCGGGACCAGCGCCTCGGGCTATGGGAAGCGATGGCTGAGGAAAACGCGGAGCAGGCGCGGCTGTGCAAGAGTGCGGATTACGCCGAGGGATTCCGCGCGTTCCAGGAGAAGCGGCCACCGGTTTTCAGGGGCTAGGACTTCGGCTGCCTTGGTACTGGAGACCAAGTTGTCTCTATACCTGTCTTTCGCTGGGACCATTCTCATTTGGAAATTGCGCTTGTAGGGTTCGGGTATGACTTCGGGGAAACGAGTAATCAAGGCTGTCATTCCGGCCGCAGGGCTCGGAACACGCTTCCTTCCCGCCACCAAGGCGATGCCCAAGGAAATGCTGCCGGTGGTGGACCAGCCGGCCATCCAGTATGTGGTGGAGGAAGCAGTCCGCGCCGGGCTGACCGATCTGCTGATGATCACCGGCCGCCAGAAGCGCGCCCTCGAGGACCATTTTGACCGGGAGCCCGCCCTGGAACGCGCCCTCGAGCTCAAGGGCGACCTCGACCGGCTGGACGCGGTCCGGCACGCCTCCAGCCTGGGCCCGCTGCACTACGTCCGCCAGGGCGACCCCAAAGGCCTGGGCCATGCGGTCCTGTGCGCCCGCCAGCACGTGGGCCATGAGCCCTTCGCCGTACTTTTGGGAGACGACCTGATCGACGAGCGTGACGAGCTGCTGAGCACCATGATTGATGTGCAGGCCAGGACCGGAGGTTCGGTGGTCGCCCTGATCGAGGTCTGCCCGGCCGAAATCAGCGCCTATGGTTGTGCCGACGTGTCGGCCATCCCCGGCGAGGACCACGTGAGGGTCAACGGCCTGGTCGAGAAGCCGGACGTCGCGGATGCCCCCTCGAACCTGGCCGTGATCGGCAGGTACGTGCTGCACCCCGCGGTATTCGATGTCCTGGAAGGCACCGGGCCCGGCCGCGGCGGAGAGATCCAGCTGACCGATGCGCTGCAGACCCTGGCGGTCTCCGACGGCGAGGGCGGTGGCGTCTGCGGTGTGGTCTTCAAGGGCCGCCGCTACGACACCGGCGACAAGCTGAGCTACCTCAAGGCTGTGATCTCGATAGCTGCGGAGCGGGTGGAGTTTGGCGAAGAGCTGAGGTCGTGGATGAAGGGCTTCCTCAGCTGATCGGCCAACTCCACCACGCTCCACCACACGCGGCGTTCAGGCCCTGAGGTGGCCGCTGTTTGCGCGGTACCACTCGACGGTGCTCTTGACGCCGTCGATCAGGCTGATTCGCGCCGACCAGCCGGCCGCTGCAAGCCTGGAAACATCCAGCAGCTTTTGCGGCGTGCCATCGGGTTTGCTTGCATCCCAGCGAATCTGCCCATCGTAACCGACAGCGTCCGCCACGATTGAGGCCAACTCCTTGATCGTGACGTCGGAACCTGTTCCCACATTCACCTGGTCCGGACCGTCGTAGTGCTCCAGCAGGTGCAGGCAGGCGGACGCCATGTCGTCCACATGCAGGAACTCGCGCCGCGGGGAACCCGTTCCCCAGTTGGTGACACTGCCGGCTTTGGTCGCGGCCGCCTCGTCGAAGCGGCGGATCAGGGCAGGCAGGACGTGGGAGCCCTCGGGGGAGAAGTTGTCCCCCGGCCCGTACAGGTTGGTCGGCATCGCGGAGATCCAGGGCAGCGAATATTGGCGCCGGATCGCCTGGACATGCATGATGCCGGCAATTTTTGCTATTGCGTAGGCGTCATTGGTGGGCTCAAGGTGGCCGGTCAGCAAAGACTCTTCACGAATGGGCTGCTCAGCAAATTTGGGGTAGATGCAGGACGACCCGAGAAACAGGAGCCTCTCAACCCCGTGCTCGCGCGCCGCGTCCAGCACATTCACCTGGATGCGAAGGTTGTCGCTGAGGAAATCCACCGGGTACGTGTTGTTGGCCAGAATACCGCCCACCTTGGCCGCGGCGAGGACCACGTAGCGAGGCTTGGCGGAGGCAAAGAAGTCGAAGACGTCCGTACGATCCTTGAGGTCGAGCTCCCCGGAGGTGCGACCGACCAGGTCGGTGAACCCTTCGTCCTCGAGCTTCCGCCAGATAGCCGAACCGACCAGCCCCCGGTGGCCCGCTACATAGAACGTCGAGGATCGGTCCAGCGGCGCGGGTTCGAAGCTGGCCTTCGCCCCCACTAGTATTTCCAGCTTTCAAGGTCGACGGTGTCGATCCAGCTGTCACCCGAATGCTTCAAGGCCTCGATGTCGGCGTCCACCATGATGCGGGCGAGCTCCGGCGTGTGGACGGAAGCCTTCCAGCCGAGTTTTTCCTGTGCCTTGGAGGCGTCGCCGATCAGGGCGTCAACTTCCGTCGGTCGCAGGTATCGTTCGTCGAACCGGACGTGGTTCTCCCAGTTCAGGCCCGCGTGGTCGAAGGAGATCTGCAGGAAGTCACGGACCGTGTAGTTGCCGCCGGTCGCGAGCACGAAGTCCTCGGGCTCGTCGGCCTGGAGCATCCGCCACATGCCTTCAACATACTCCGCGGCGTAGCCCCAGTCCCGGACGGCGTCGAGGTTGCCCATGTAGAGCAAATCCTGCTTGCCTGCCTTGATCGCGGCGACGGCGCGGGTGATCTTGCGGGTGACGAAGGTTTCGCCGCGGCGGGGGGACTCGTGGTTGAAGAGGATGCCGTTTACCGCGAACATGCCGTAGGCCTCGCGGTAGTTCCTGGTGATCCAGTAGCTGTAGACCTTGGCCGCACCGTACGGGGACCGCGGATAGAAGAGCGTCTCCTCGTTCTGGGGAGGAGGGGTGGCGCCGAACATCTCGGAGGAGGATGCCTGGTAGAACTTCGTTTCTATGCCCGACATCCGTACGGCCTCCAGGAGGCGGATCGTGCCGACACCGGTCGTATCTGCCGTGTGCTCGGGTTCATCGAACGAAACGCGAACGTGGGACTGGGCGGCGAGGTTGTAGACCTCGTCGGGATTGATTTGGGCCAGCAGCGTGACGAGTCGAGCACCGTCACTCAGGTCTCCGTAATGGAGGAAGAGCCTGGCATTGGGATCGTGCGGATCGACATAGAGGTGATTGACCCTGGCCGTGTTGAAGGTCGATGCCCGGCGGATGAGACCGTGCACCTCATACCCCTTGCTCAGGAGCAGTTCTGCAAGGTATGAGCCGTCCTGGCCCGTAATGCCGGTGATAAGCGCGCGCTTGGTCATTTTGCCCCCCATATGTGCGAAAGAATAAAGTGAGCGGGCTTTAGGCGGCCCGCGGGTATAAAGCTGTGAATGAATTCGTCGTACTGGGCCATCGCCGTGGCTTCGGACAGGGTCAACTGCCGGAACCTCAGCCCGTTTTCCCCGAGTTCCCTAGAGAAACTCTCGTCGGAGCCGAGCGCCTCGGCCGCCGCGACCAGCGCGGCCGGATTATCCGCATCGACCCGTACTCCAGCTGCCGCTGAGGCGATCTCCTCGGCCGTCACGCTGCTCGGGTCCGTCGCGGCGAGAACCGGCACGCCTGCGTTGAAATAGGAAGTGAGTTTGCTCGGCACCGACATTTCTTTTACGCCGGGGAGTTCGTTCACCAGAAGGACATCAGCGGCGGTAAGCGCTGTTTGGAATTCGGCGTCAGGAAGTGAATCAACGAACGATATGGTGCCGATTCCTTCGGCGGCCCGTTCCAGGGCCGGCCGCTGATTGCCATCCCCCATCAGGACGAACCGCACGGTGCTCTTGCCTGCTTCTGCGAGGCGGGCAGCCGCGATGACGTTTTCGAGTCCCTGCTTCTTCCCCATGTTCCCGGCGTGCAGAACGATCGTCTCGTCGGCTTTCCAGCCGAGTTTTTCCCGAAGATCCTGCTGCCCGGTGGCCGGAGCCGGCGGGAGATGGGTCCAGTTCCGGATCACGCGCACGTCCCGACCGGAAATATCCAGGGTGTCGGTGATGTAGGTCCGGAACCGTTCATGGATCGCCACCACACCGTCCGCGCTACCCAGGATCGCTGACTCCAGGCGGATGGCGAGGCGGGCGAACGGCCCTGCTGCCATCTTGGTCTCCACCACGCCCCGGCTGTACAAGTCCTGGACCCAGATAAGGCACGGGGTCCTCTTCCAGGAAAGCCGGGCCCGCAACGCTGCGAGGCCGGTGGAGATGAGAGCCGGGCTGACCAAGACGATGACGTCAGGCCTGTCCCACCGGGCAGTCACAACCCGCAAACCGAAAGTCAGTTCCAGAAGAATTCTCCGGAAACCGGTGGGCTTTCGTGGAATGTAGTGACGGAGTCTTTTTATCTTGACCCCATCACGCGACTCAGTCTGCTGCCAACCGTCATAGCCTTCTTGACGTTGCCATTCGGGGTAGTGCGGAAAACCGGTCACGACACTAACCGAGTGGCCGGCAGCGGCGAGGTTTTTAGCCAAATGAGTGGTGTACGGGGCATTACCGGATCGCTCCGGAGCATAATTTAGCCCGATGATAGTGATTCTTGTCATTTTGAGACCGCCAAATAACTGGTTACGAATTACCGCGGATGTAGCATCGACTGCGCCCTTCACACCGCCGATGCAACTGCGTGTTGCTGACGATCTTAGGAAGGGCGTGACGTGCCCGGCACGAGTACCTACTACTTGTTTTTGCAGGGAGCTACCCGTGCCGAAGGACGGGGAATTTCCGCGTAAATTCGAGGTCACATGGCGGTGTAACCGAACGTCCTAACGTGTATCCACGTCTTCAAAGACGAGGAAGGTCTGCGTGTCGAGCACGCCGGGCATCGACTGGAGTTGGTCGAAGATGACGCGGCGCAGGTCGATGTTGTCCACGGCGCGGACCAGCAGGATGACGTCGAAGTCCCCGCCCACCAGGGCGATGTGATGGACCTCTGGGATGGCACGGAGCAGCTCGCGCAGTTCCCGCCAGGAATGCTGGCGGACCTTGAGGGTCACGTACGCCGACGACTTCAGCCCTGCCTTGATGGGGTCCACGAGCGCCGTGAACTTGGTCAGCACCCCTTCGCCGGTCAGCCGGGCGATCCGGGTGTAGGCGTGCGCACGCGAGATGTGGACATTCTCAGCCACCTGCGTCACCGACATCCTGCCGTCCCGGGTCAGCTCCGCGATGATGTCCCGGTCTACATCGTCCAGCGGCACTGCCGCCGGCTCGGACTCCGTCTGCGCCATTCGTCTACAACTCCCGCGGGTAATCCAGCTCACACTTACGATTCGTCTTCCAGAGTAGGCCCAATTTAGAGACTTCTCCACGATTTCCCGCGGAGGTGGATACGAAACATTGGCCGGCAGCATACTGGGAGTGAATAGTGGCTACAGAAGGACGGACCAATGACGATCTCCGCAGACCACACTGCACAGCACCCTGCCGCTGAGAACGCGGGTCTCGGGGCCACAGCGGCGGGCCAGGCCGTAGCGTCGGACCGGACGCCGGAGGACGCCGCTACCGAGGCCGTCCGCAAGTTCGGCATCACGGTCGAGGACTATATGCTCCCGGCGCGGCACCAGATCCAGATGGTGGGTCCGGACGGAACCCTGAACCCCCACACTGAACAGGGCGCCCAGCCCGGCCACGAGTACAGCCTCCCCGGCGACGACGAACTTGTCGCAGCTTACGAGCAGCTCGTCGTCGGACGCCGGGTCAATGACCAGAACTCGGCCCTCGTCCGGCAGGGCCGGATGGCCGTCTACCCCTCGAGCCACGGCCAGGAGGCCTGCCAGGTCGCGGCCGCGCTTTGCCTCTCCGAGGGCGACTGGATGTTCCCCACGTATCGCGACTCGGTGGCCGTGATGGCGCGCGGCGTGGACCCCGTCCAGACCATGACGCTCTTCCGCGGCGACTGGCACGGCGGCTACGACCCCGCCAAGCACAAGGTGGGCATCCAGTGCACGCCGCTGACCACGCAGTTGCTCCACGGCGTCGGCGTGGCCCACGCCGCCAAGCTGCGCGGCGAGGACACGGTTGTCCTTGCCATGTGCGGCGACGGCGCCACGAGCGAGGGGGACTTCCACGAGGCTCTCAACTTCGCCGCCGTATTCCACCTGCCGGTGGTCTTCTTCGTCCAGAACAACCAGTACGCCATCTCTGTCCCGCTGGCGCACCAGTCGGTAGCACCGTCGCTGGCGCACAAGGCCGTGGGCTACGGGATGGCCGGTGAACGCGTGGATGGCAACGACATCGTGGCCCTGCTCGCCGTGCTGCGCCGCGCCGTCAAACTGGCCCGCGAAGGTTCCGGACCCCTGCTCGTGGAGGCGCACACTTACCGGATGCAGGCCCACACCAACGCCGACGACGCCACCCGGTACCGCCAGGACAGTGAAGTCGCGGAGTGGGTGGCCAAAGACCCGCTCAGCCGGATGAAGACCTACCTGACGGACCGCGGACTGCTCGATGACGAACGCGCCGCCCGGATCGCCGGGACCGCCGAAACGGTTGCCGCGCAGCTGCGCGAGGGCCTGAGCGAGGAGGTCCCGGTGGAACCCCAGGACCTCTTCAAATACGTCTTCGCCACGCCCACGCCGCAACTGAAGGAACAGTCCGCCCTGCTCGCCGACGAGCTCTCCCGGGAAGAGGCAGCAAAATGAGCACCTCGATCGCCACCTCCTCCGAGGCAAACGGCAACGTCAGTTCCGCGACAGCACGCGCGGCGGCCAAGGCGGCAGGCGCGGCAGCGCAAGATGCAGACCAGACCGGCCCGCAGTCCATCACGCTCGCCAAGGCGCTTAACACGGCCATGGCCGACGCCATGCACGCGGACCCCTCGGTCCTGGTCTTCGGCGAGGACGTCGGCA
The DNA here is from genome assembly GCF_947090775.1 of Pseudarthrobacter sp. MM222. Classification (NCBI taxonomy): domain Bacteria; kingdom Bacillati; phylum Actinomycetota; class Actinomycetes; order Micrococcales; family Micrococcaceae; genus Pseudarthrobacter; species Pseudarthrobacter sp. MM222. Next base: position 3,473,576 of record NZ_OX352321.1, on the reverse strand, counting down.
TGCTCGGCGGCGTCTTCCGGATCACCGACGGACTCACCAAGACCTTTGGGACCAGCCGCTGCTTTGACACCCCGCTGGCGGAATCCGGAATCGTGGGCATGGCGGTCGGCATGGCCATGAACGGCATGCGCCCGGTCATCGAGATGCAGTTCGACGCGTTCGCCTACCCGGCCTTCGAACAGATCGTCAGCCACGTCGCCAAGATGCACAACCGCACCAAGGGGGCCGTCAAGCTGCCCATGGTCATCCGGGTGCCGTACGCGGGCGGAATCGGGGGAGTGGAGCACCACTGCGATTCCTCCGAGGCCTACTACGCCCACACCGCCGGCCTGAAGGTCTTCACCCCGGCCACCGTGGCGGACGGCTACCGGATGCTCCGGGAAGCCATCGACTCGGACGATCCGGTGATGTTCATGGAGCCCAAGAAGCTTTACTGGTCCAAGGACCAGGTGGACCTGGACGCGCTGCGGGCCGAGCACGCCGCGAACACCGAGCGCGGGACCTCCTCCGAGGGCCGCGCCGCCGTCGCCCGCCCCGGCACAGACGCCACGCTGATCGCCTACGGGCCCTCCGTGCCGACGGCGCTCGCCGCCGCCGCCGCGGCCGCTGAGGAAGGGCGGTCGCTGGAAGTGATCGACGTGCGGTCGATCGTGCCGTTCGACGACGAAACGGTCTGCGCCTCGGTTCGAAAGACCGGCCGCGCCGTCGTCATCGCCGAGGCGCACGGCTTCGCGTCCGTGGCCTCCGAGATCGTCGCCCGGGTCCAGGAACGCTGTTTCCACCACCTCGCCGCGCCGATCCGCCGCGTCACCGGCTTCGATGTGCCGTACCCGGCGCCGAAACTCGAGCACTACTACCTGCCCGGCGTGGACCGCATCCTCGACGCCGTTGACGACCTCCAGTGGGAAGACTGACCATGAGCGAAACGAAAGTATTCCTCCTCCCGGACCTCGGCGAAGGACTCACCGAAGCGGAGCTCGTCAACTGGCTTGTGGCCGTGGGCGACGAGATCCGCGTGGACCAGCCGATCGCCGAGGTGGAGACCGCGAAGTCCATGGTGGAGGTGCCCTCCCCGTACGCCGGCACCGTCGCCGTGCTGCACGGCGAGCCCGGCCAGACGCTCGACGTCGGCAAGCCGCTCATCTCGGTGACGCCTGTGGGTGCCGGTGGGGCCGCCGCGGATGACGCCGCTTCGGGTTCTGCACCTGCCGCTGTTGCTGCCGAAACTTACCGTGAGGAGGAGAAGGCCGGGTCCGGGAACGTTTTGATCGGGTATGGGACGCCTGGCGGGCATGGGGTTGCCCGGCGGACCCGGGCTCCTAAGCGATCCGTTGCCGAACGGGTTCCTGAGGTGTCCGCCGCCGAGAAGGCTGCCGATGATTTGATGCTGTTGCGGACCCGGGTGCCTGGCAAGTTGGGGGCTGTTATTTCTCCGCTGGTCCGGCGGATGGCGCGTGAGCATGGGGTTGATTTGGGCGAGCTCCAGGGGTCGGGGGCCAGCGGGCTCATAATGCGGCGTGACGTCGAGGCCGTGATCAAACCGCCGGTGGTGCTTGGGCGCCCGGCGGTGGAGCGGCCGGCCGCGGAGCCTGCGGCACAGACCGACACCGATTCCCGCACCGGTCTGGGCATCACCGGACGCACGGCAGTCCGGGGAGTGCGGAAGGCCGTTGCCGCGAACATGTCCCGCAGCCGCTCCGAGATCCCGGAGGCTACCGTCTGGGTGGATGTGGACGCTACGGCGCTCATCGAGATGCGCGCCGCCCTGAAGAAGGCGGATCCGCACCACACGCCAGGACTGCTCGCCTTCATCGCCCGCTTCGTCACCGCGGGGCTCAAGAAGTTCCCGGAACTCAACACCCGGATCGTCACCACGGAGGACACCACGGGCGGGGCAAGCCAGGAGATCGTGGCCTTCGACGGCGTCAACCTGGGCTTTGCAGCCCAGACCGACCGCGGCCTGATGGTGCCGTCGGTACGCAACGCGGACAAACTCAGCGCCCGCGAACTGGACGCCGAGATCCGCCGGCTCACCGCCGTCGTCCGGGAGGGCAAGGCAACCCCCGCGGAACTTGGCAGGGGCACCTTCACGCTCAACAACTACGGCGTATTCGGGGTGGACGGTTCGGCCGCGATCATAAACCACCCCGAGGTGGGAATCCTCGGCGTCGGGCGGATCATCGACAAGCCCTGGGTGGTCAACGGCGAACTCGCGGTCCGCAAGGTCACCGAGCTGACCCTCACCTTCGACCACCGTGTCTGCGACGGCGGCACGGCCGGCGGCTTCCTCCGCTACGTCGCCGACGCAATCGAGAACCCGGGATCGGCGCTCGCGGACATGTGAGGCCGGCGGGCCACTACGCCGTCGCAGAAAACCGGCGGGTCAGCCATGACACCGGCACAAGCAGCAGCCACAGGAACGGCGTGAAGGCGTTGAGGGCAAACGCCGCCGGAATCGACACCAGGAAGACCAGCGCCCCGGCCACCCGGGCGTTGAACACCTTCCGGTAGCGGTGGGCGGCCGTGTCCCGGTCCATCAGGCCTGCGTGCCTGGCGTAACCCCAGATTGCCGCCATCGTCAGGTATACGGCGGCGATGTTGGCCGCGTAGAGGACACTCGGCCACGGGGCGGGGTCGTCCCCGTACTCGCTGAGCACTGACGTGGGGCCGGGCAGCATGGCGATGAAAAACAGGAGGGCGAGATTCAGCCGTCCCAGGTTCACGTTGAAACGGAGGATCCCGGCGAAGTCCGCGTGGTGAGCCATCCAGGTCCTGGCGATGATGAGGAATGACAGCGCATACGCGAGCAGTTGCGGCAGCGCCGCGACCAGGGCGTCGTCCAGCCCGTCCGCCGGGATGCCGGTAGGCAGCTTCAGGTCCAGGGCCAGCAGCGTCAGCGCGATCGCGAAGACCGCATCGCTGAAGAACACCATCCGGTCCAGTGACGTGCCGGAATCCATCGGGAGCCACCTCCGATCATCCGGTGGAGGAAGTGGGCGGGCAAGCGGCCGAGCAACTGGAGTAGCCATAGGTTACACGCCGGGCGCGCCCCAGGCGATGGCTTCCCGCCGGGGACCCGGCGTCGGGCATGCCTCCGGGAATTGTCGGTGGGCCATTGGTAGAATCGAGGCCTGCACATCGCAACACCAACGGCGCTTAACAGCGTTGGAATATGGAGATTTCATGTCACGATGGCTCGAGGTCGGTCCGGACAACTACGTTCTGACAACCCAAGGATCCCTGCTGAACACAGGCCTGGTGGTCGGTACCGAACGCGCCATGGTGATCGACACCGGTGGCGGCCCAAGGCAGGGACGCGAGATCCTGGCCGCCGTTCGGGAGAAGACAGATCTTCCCCTCATCGTGGTCAACACCCACGCGCACTATGACCACTTTTTTGGCAACGCTGTCTTTGCGGACGACGGCGCGTCTGAGTTCTGGGCGCACGAAAACTGCGCCGCGGAGATCGAAGAGAGCGGGGACAGCCAGCGCCGGGCCGTGGCCGCCGAGGAACCGGAAATGGCCGCCGGTGAAGGCAGCGACGTCGAACTGGTGGTGCCGAACGCGATCGTCCAGGACCAGCCGGTCCTGGTGGACCTCGGCGGCCAGGCCGTCACGCTCTTCTACCTGGGCCGCGGGCACACCGACGGGGACCTCCTCGTGGGAACAGCCACGACGCTCTATGCCGGTGACCTCGTGGAGCAGGGTTCGCACCCCTCGTTTGAGGACTCGTACCCGGAGGAATGGGCGGGCGCCCTCCGGCACCTGTCCGCGCTGCGCCACCGCTACGAATTTCTGGTTCCTGGCCATGGAGCGCCCTGCAGCGACCAGTTCGTCAAGACCATGGCCAACACCATGAGCACCGCCGTGAGGCAGGCGATCCAGGCTACCCGGGAAACCCCCGATGACGCCACCAAGGCAATCCCGATCCTTCCCTATGGCCCCGAGCAGTCACGATGGTTCATCACACGGCTGCAGGAGACACGCGCGCACCACTGACGCGGTCAATTTCGTCCCGATGATAAGGGTACTCACCTTCCTCGCCTAGACTTGCCCTTTGAACGACGTCAAACAAGCGCCGCAGCGTGCCCCGCTGTGAGTCCTGGGAGAAATCAACGATGCCCGAATCGGTGGAAGACAATACAGCTGCCACTACTGACAACTCAGGACAGCCTGAAACCCGCCGTCGACGCGACTTGCGTCGAGCCGACGGCGAGGACGCTGCCCGGACAGGAACCATGCCGGTCGTCAATCCCCGCACCAGCCCCACCGAACCCGCAGTCCCGAAGCGCCGCAGTTCCTGGGCCGAGGCCGCCGAAGCCGCCGATGAACGCAATTCGTCGCCGGACACCGGCCCTGCACCCGTGATCCGCCCGGTCCTCGCGGCTCCGCTGCCCCCCGCGCCGGAGACAGCACCTGCCGTGCCAGCCCAGCCCGGCCGCTCCACCCGCACCGCCACCCGGGCAGCCGCCCTGGCGACTGCCCCGGTTCCCGACTTCATCAGCTCACCCGGACTGTTCGTCCGCGAGCAGAAGCCCAAGCCTGTCGGCGGCTTCCGCGGTGCCGTGTACCAGATGACCGGCGGCGGGATCAATCTCGGTCCGAGCGCACGCCAGCGCGAAGAGGACGAACTCGCGCGGCGCATTTCCCGCCAGCTCCAGGGCAGCTACAACACCGCCGTCCTGAGCCTCAAGGGCGGCATCGGCAAGACCTCCACCACCGTCGGCGTGGGACTCACCCTGGCGGAATTCCGTGGGGACCCGCCCTGCGCAATCGACGCGAACCCGGACTCCGGCGACCTCGTGGAGCGCGCCCTGGGCGAGGGCCTCTACCAGCAGCAGAGCCCGCGAACCATCACGGACTTGCTCAAGAACATCGAGTCGGTCGACTCCCTCACCGCCCTCGCGCGGTACATGCACCATGCCGGACGGCTCCACCTGATCGCCGGAGAACAGGACCCCGAGGTCTCAGACTCGCTGACGGCCGAGGAGTACCTGCGGATCCGCAAACTCGTCTCCGGCTACTACTCGGTGGCCCTCACGGACTGCGGCACGGGCGTCACGCACAACGCCATGAGCGGCATCCTGCAATCCGCGGACAACCTCATCATCGCCGCCGGCTACGCGGTCAGCGGAGCCAAGCGGGCCCGCAGCACGCTGCACTGGCTGGCAAGCCACGGCTACGAGGAGCTGGCGCGCAACGCCGTCGTCGTCATCACGGACAAGGACGAGGTTTCCTCCCGGGTGGACAAGGACGCGATCGAGGACCACCTGTCCGGAATTTGCCGCCAGCTGATCGCGGTCCCGCACGACCGCGGGGTGGCCGACGGCGACCTGGTCACCCTCGATGTGCTCCGGCCGGAGACGCGGCGCGCCTACCGGGAGATCGCGGCTGCGATCGTGGACGGCTACGTCTAACCGATCTGAAGGGGAGGGGTCGGCCCTGCCCGCAAAGTCCGCCCGCCGGCGACCGACTACCATTTAGGGATGAACAACAACTTCGCCGGGGATGAAGCAGTCCTACAGCTGCAGGAACTCCTCTTAGGTACCGCGAATGTGGAGGATTTCCTCAATCGTCTCGCGGAGTTCTCGGCTGCAACGCTAAGCCGGTCCGTCGGCGCCGAGATCGAATGCGGTGTGACGCTGCAGCGCCGGAAGCGGTCCATGACGGTGGCGGGGAGCAGCCCGCGGGCAATCATGCTCGACCGGATCGAGCACAACATAGGTGATGGTCCCTGCATCGCGGCGCTGCGGAGCAAGGCTGTGGTCCTGCTGGCGGACGTGGACACGGATCCCCGCTGGCCCGCGTACCAGCGGGAGCTTGCCGCGCAGGAGTGTCACAGCACCCTGGGTGTACCGCTCGAAATCGGCGAGGATGCGTCCGCCGCGTTGAACTTCTTCGCCTCGGACACCGGCATCTTTACCGACGAGATCATCAAGGAAGCCGCGGGTTTCGCCGACCTTGCCGGCCGGTCCCTGCGGCTGGCCGTCCGGATCGGGACCGCCCAATCCCGGGCCGAAGACCTGCAGGCCGCCATGGAGCACCGCACTTCGATCGATCTGGCCTGCGGAGTCGTGATGGCCCAGAACCGTTGCTCCCAGGAAGATGCCATGGCCATCCTCACCAAGGTCTCCAGCAACCGGAACCAGAAGCTCCGGGATGTTGCCGCCGACGTCCTGCGGAACCTCACCAAAGTTGAGGTCCGGACCCACTTCGAGGCCTGAGGCGGCCGGCGCCGGGACTTCGCGCCACGGCGTGCGGAGCCCGCCTTAGGATGAAGGGGATGACCACCACACACCCCGCCCCCTTCAGCCTCCGCAGCATCGCCGTGCCCGCCTTCGGACCGGCCCTGCTGTTCAGCGTCGGCGAAGGGGCAATCCTTCCGGTCGTGGCGCTGTCAGCCCGCGACCTGGGCGCCTCGGTGGCCGTGGCCGCGCTGGTTGTCACCCTGATCGGGCTCGGATCCTGGTTCTTTAATCTTCCGGCCTCGCTCATCACCCTGAGGTTCGGCGAACGCTGGGCGATCGTGGGGGCCGCCACCGCCAGCGCCATCGCCCTGGCGGGTGCGGCCCTGTCCGCGCTCGTGCCCGGCGGGCTCTGGCTGCTCGCGGCGGCAATGCTCGTCGTCGGTATGGCCGCCAGCGTCTTCAGTCTCGCCCGGCAGAAGTACCTGACCGAGGCGGTGCCGGTGATCCTCAGGGCCCGTGCACTGTCCACCCTCGGCGGCGTAAACCGGATCGGCATCTTCATGGGCCCGTTCATCGGCGCCGCCGTGATGCAGTTTGCCGGTATCCCCGGAGCCTACTGGGCCGGCGTCGTGGCCATGGCCGCGGCAGCGGCACTGTCCGTGACCATCCCGGACCTCGTGACGAAGCCCGCTCCGGTGGACGGCGCCCCGCAGGAGCAGGCGACGATGCGGGGCGTAGCCGCATCCCATGCCGGGGTCTTCCTGACCGTCGGGATGGGCGTGATGCTCCTCAGCGCGCTGCGCGCCTCGCGCCAGGTTGTGATCCCGCTTTGGGCTGATCACCTCGGCATGGACGCCACCCAGGCCTCCCTCATCTACGGCCTTTCCGGTGCAATCGACATGCTGGTGTTCTACCCTGCCGGCAAGCTGATGGACCGAAAGGGCAGGCAATGGGTCGCAATTCCATCAACGCTCATCATGGGCACCGCGATGCTGTTGATCCCACTCAGCACCGGCTTTGTAGGCCTGCTCCTCGCGGCGCTCCTGATCGGCTTCGGGAACGGCATCAGCTCCGGCCTGAACATGACCCTGGGGGCCGACTTTTCGCCCGACAACGGCCGCGGCCAGTTCCTGGGGATGTGGCGCTTTCTGGCCGATGCCGGCTCCACCGGCGGCCCCGTGCTGCTTTCCGGAGTCACCGCCGTCGCGTCACTGGGGGCTGGCGTGGCGGCTACCGGCGTGCTCGGATTCGCTGCTGCCGCCGTTTTCGGCGTCACCATTCCCCGCCTCAAACACCGCCGGAACTACTAGGCGCCCCAGACCAGGGTGTGCGCGATCGCTGCCCCGAAGTACGGCAGGACGCGCCGGATCCCGCCTCAGCGCCGCGGTGCCCCATGCCGTCGTGCGGCATGTCCGAACAGCCACACCCCGGCCACCGTCGCGAGGTACCCGGCAATCACTATCAGGGAGGTTCCGGCCCAGAAGTAGTTGGTGGTGCTGCCTTCCTGGCCCGGACCGGGTGCGATCCTCAGCAGTGCGAAGCTCGCCAGGGCGGCGGAGGCGAGTCCTGCCAGCATGGGCAGCGCGAGCCACAGCCGGGAGGCTGCCCAGTGTTCCCCGTAACCGGTCCAGGCATTCCAGCGCGGTCCGGTGCGGATGATCAACCAACCGGCCGGGAGCATGAACGCCGCCACCACGAGGAAGGCGGCTACGACGTCCGCGGGTCGGTGCCACTGGTTGATCAGGGTGGAAACGCCGGTGGCGACGGCGAAGCTGCCGCCCAGGAACCCGGCCAGCGGGCGCCAGCGCGGCGAAACCACCAGGAACACAGCCGCCGCGGCCGACGCCGCCAGCGTCGTGTGTCCCGACGGCAGCGAGTTGAACTCCAGCGTCTCAATTCCGCGGTACGGCCGGACGGGGACCAGATCCTTGAGGATTTGGGTCGTCACGTTGGCGCCCACGCAGGCCGCCATGGCTATCCCGGCAGCGGTCCAGCGCCGCCGCAGGATGGTGACAAAGAGGACGACGACGGTGGCGATCAGGACGGACACGGCAGGCAGCGAGTCCAGCAGCTTATTGGCGGCCTTGCCCGCCGTGCCATGGATTTCGACGGCCTCGACCAGCGCCGATTCATCGATGAACTGGCCCGTGGTGGTGCGGACAAAGAAAAAGTAGGTGGCGGCAAGCGCGGCCAGGCACGCAAGCGTGGCCACTACGAACGTTCGGCCGAGGCCCCTGCCCGGGTGCTGGTCTGTGGGTTCAGAACGAAAATCCATCGCTATCAGGGTCCCACAGAACGCTGCGAGGCGCCTGAGCACGCGGGTAGTGTGTGGCCATGGACACCGTGGCGAATCACCCGGACCCCGCCTTTCCCCGCTTCCATCCCCGGCCCGCAAAGGGCTGGATCAACGATCCGAACGGCCTGAGCTACGTCGACGGCCGCTATCACGTCTTCTTCCAGTACAACCCTGACTCCGCGCGCCACTCCGCCATCCGATGGGGACACCTGAGCTCGCCGGACCTGGTCCGCTGGGTCGAGGAACCGGTAGCGCTCCGGCCCCAGCCCGGTGGTCCGGACGCCCTCGGCTGCTGGACCGGGGTGGTGACCGACGACGACGGCGTCCCCACCGCCGCCTACTCCGGCGTCGACTCCACGGACGGGAAGTCCCGGGTCGTCCTGGCGCGGGGCTCCGGCGACCTGACCGCCTGGACGCAGGATGGCCACGTGGCGGCCGGGATGCCCCCGGACCCTCAGGTCACCGCGGTGCGGGATCCGTTCATCTTCCACTTCCAGGGCCGGCGTTACGCCCTGCAGGGAGCCGGCCTGGCCTCGGGCCGGGCTGCCGTCCTGCTCTACGGCGTGGACGAACTCAGGACCTGGAAGTATGAGGGGGTTTGGTTCAGCTCCGACCAGCCGCTCGCTGCCAGGCACTTGCCCGCGGAGATCTGGGAGTGCCCCCAACTGGTCCGCGTCCCTGATTCCTCCGGTGCGGAGACCTGGCTGCTGATGGCTTCGTTGTGCCTCTCCGGGGACCTCCACGAACACGCCAATGGTGTCGGCTACCTCCTGGGCTCGGTTGTGCCCGGGATCGCCGGGCAGCCGGTCTTCGCCCCGGAGACGGGCGGAAAGGCGGATCTCGGCCGGGATTTCTACGCGCCGCAGATCCTGCCGCTGCCGAAGCGGACTTTGCTTTGGGGCTGGTCCCCGGAAGCGGCGCGCGGCGGGGAGCGGCCGGGACGCAGCCAGGAGCAGACGGACGACGCGGGCTGGGCCGGCATCCTGACGTTTCCGGGGCAGCTCTCCGTCCACGGCGGTGCGCTCGCCGTGGAACCGGCGGCAGAACTGCAGGCCTACCGCGGTGCACGACTGTACGCGGGCGCCGCCGGAACCCTGAGCCTGCCCCGGTATGCCGAGGCGCACGTCTCCGGGGGCGAGGGCCGGATCCGGCTCATCCTTCGCTCGATGCGGGGCCAGCGCACCGTGTTCACCGAAGAAGCGGCAGGCGGTGACGACTTTCGGATCTTCGTGGACGCCTCGATCGTGGAGGCCTACCACCACGGTTCCGTGCCCACCACCGTGCGCGCGTACCCGGACCCCGATGAGGCGTGGCAGCTGGAATTGCCGCATGGCGCGTCGGCCGATGTCTGGGAGCTGCGGTACCCGGACGACGCATAGCGCCCCGGGTAGAGTGAAATGATGCCCAGCCATCCGTCCCGGCCCGCTCCGGATCTCCCCCCGAACCCGGCCCTGTCCCGTCCCGGGCACATCCCTGAGCTGGAAGAACTCCTTGCCGGCGCCCGGGTGGTGAGCTTGCCGATGCGGGTGAAATTCCGCGGCATCCTGCACCGCGAGGCCCTGCTGCTGCGCGGGCCGCTCGGCTGGGGCGAGTTCTGCCCCTTCCCCGAATACGGCGACGCTGAGGCTTCCCGCTGGCTTGCTTCCGCCATCGAGGCCGGCTGGCAGGGGTTCCCCGTACCACTGCGGACCACCATCCCGGTCAACGCCACCATCCCCGCGGTTTCCGCCGACCGGGTGCCGGAGATCCTCGCCCGGTTCGGACGGGTGGACGCCGTCAAGGTCAAAGTCGCCGAACGCGGCCAGCCTCTGGCGGACGACGTTTCCCGCGTCGCAGCGGTCCGCGAGGCCCTGCCGGACGCCCGGATCCGGGTCGACGCCAACGGCGGCTGGGACGTCCCGACCGCGGTCGAAGCGCTGACCCGGCTCTCCGCCGTCGGACTCGAATACGCCGAACAGCCGGTGCCCGACATTGCCGGCCTCGCCGAGGTGCGGCGCAGGCTGCACGACGCCGGGAACCCCCTGCTCATCGCCGCCGACGAAAGCGTTCGCAAGGAGGAGGACCCGCTCAAGGTGGCGCGTGCCGGCGCCGCGGACCTGATCGTGGTGAAAGTGGCACCGCTCGGGGGAGTGCGCCGCGCCCTGGACATCGTGGCGCAGGCCGGGCTCCCCGCCGTCGTAAGCTCGGCCCTTGACACCTCGATCGGGATCCGCGCGGGGCTCGCGCTCGCCGCCGCACTCCCGGACCTGCCGTACGCGTGCGGGCTCGGGACCGTATCCCTGCTGGCGGCCGACGTCACCCGCGACCCGCTGCTGCCCGCCGACGGCGCCATCCGGCTCCGCGAGGTATCCGCGGACCCGGCATTGCTGGCGGAGCACGCTGCCGCCCCAGAGCGCAGAGACTGGTGGCTGGACCGGCTGCGCCGGGTCCACGCAGAGTTCATAAGAACACTGGAGTTCACCGCACCTTCATCTGGGTGACGGCTATCGGTTGGTAAAGGCTGACACGGTGGGCGGGCACATCCCACCCATGGAAGGTCTCCCATGTCTGTCATTCCCGGCCGCAAGTTCACCCTGCTCCCCATGCTCGGCCACACCAAAGGCAAGCGCAGCGCCGTCACCTGCGCACTGAAGTGCGACAACGCCTGCTCCGGCGAAGTCTGCAACACCAGCTCCAATGACTACTTCCGGGACATCGCTTCCGCCACCATGTCCCGCCGGGCCGTCCTCGGCTTCGGGGCCGCGGGAGCCCTCGCTGTCGCGTTCGGTGGCGCGCTGGCCTCGGCAGAGTCGGCCGTGGCCGACGGCGGTCCGGGCCTCGCGGCCGCCGCCAAGAACGGCTTCGGCCGGTCCAAGCTCACGTTCACGGCGATCGCGCCGGTGGACGCCGCCGTCGACGCCTTCACTGTGCCGCAGGGCTTCGGCTGGCGGCCGGTCATCCGCTGGGGCGACCCGCTGTTCAACGACGCCCCGGACTTCGACCTCAACAACCAGACCGCCGCCGCGCAGGCCCGGCAGTTCGGCTACAACAACGACTACACGGACATCCTCGAAGTTCCCGGCAGCAAAGGCCGCCGTGCGGTGCTCTTCGCGAACCACGAATACACGAATGAGACCATCATGTTCCCGGCCACGATGCCCGCCGCCGAGGTCCGCGCCGTTGCGGCCGCCGCGCACGGGCTCACCGTCGTGGAGCTGGAACGCGGGAACAAGAACCAGCCGTGGAACTACGTCAAGGGCGCCAGGCTCAACCGCCGCTACCTCAACGACACCACCTACGAACTGACCGGCCCGGTGGCCGGTTCCGCCCTGGTCCGGACCGTCGCCGATCCCGCCGGGCGCTCCATCCGCGGCACCCTGGGCAACTGCTCCGGCGGCACTACCCCCTGGGGGACCGTCCTCTCCGGCGAGGAAAACTTCAACGGCTACTTCGTCTCCGCAGGCACCTCGGCGGCGGACAAGCGCTACGGGCTCACCAACAAGCCCACCGCGCGGCAGTGGGAACTCGATGATCCGCGGTTCAACACCAACAACCCCGGCTACGAAAACGAGGCCAACCGCTTCGGCTGGGTTGTGGAAGTGGACCCCTTCGACCCCACCTCCACGCCGAAGAAGCACTCCGCCCTGGGCCGCTTCAAGCATGAAGGCGCCAACGTGATCGTGGCCAAGTCCGGCCACGTGGTGGCCTACATGGGCGACGACGAACGCTTCGACTACCTGTACAAGTTCGTCTCGGCCGGCACGTACCGGGAAGGCGACCGCGCCCACAACATGACCCTGCTCTCGGACGGGGACCTGTATGTGGCCAAATTCGCGGGCAGCTCCCCGGCCCTCCAGCTCGACGGGACCGGCACCGTTCCTTCCGACGGCGGCTTCGACGGTACCGGGCAATGGCTGCCGCTCGTGGTGGACGGCAAGTCCGCGGTGGCGGGGATGTCGGTCGAGGAGGTCCTCGTCTACACGCGCCTGGCCGCGGACAAGGTTGGACCCACCAAGATGGACCGGTGCGAGGACGTTGAACCGAGCCTGCACACCGGCAAGGTCTATGTCGCCTGCACCAACAACTCGGACCGCGGCAGCTTCGGCAAGGAGGGGGCCACCGAGGTCAACCCGCGCAACAACAACCGTGACGGCCACATCGTCGAAATCACCGAGACCGGCGACCAGACGTCAACGGCCTTCACCTGGAACCTCCTGATGGTCTGCGGCGATCCTTCCCAGGGCGATGTCACCTACTTCTCCGGCTTCCCGGTGGACCAGGTCTCGCCCATCTCCTGCCCGGACAACCTCGCGTTCGACTCCGTCGGCAACCTCTGGATCTCCACGGACGGCGCCCCGTCCGGCATCGGCAAGGCGGACGGACTGTTCAAGGTCACCCTGGATGGCGCCGAGCGCGGCCGGGTGGAGCAGTTCCTCGCGGTTCCGCGCGACGGCGAAACCTGCGGGCCCATCATTCACGACGAGGAACGCATGGTGTTCGTCTCCGTGCAGCACCCGGGCGAGGACGGCTCGTTCGACGCGCAGCTGTCCTTCTTCCCGGACTACGTCGCGGCCGGGACGGCAGCCGCGCCGGGCCAGGCCCGGGCCCCGCGCCCGTCCGTGGTGCAGGTCTTCCGCACCGGCGCCTGACCCTCCGGCTATCGGGTCCCGGGGCTCGGGTCCCGGGGCAGGGGCCTCGGGGCCCGGGCTGAACTGCTAATTTGAACAGTGTGAATAATCCGGCCGAGATGGTTGTCCCCAGAGTCCAGGCAGCGATTGCCAGCGCCTTCGGCGAAGAGTACCGCGGCACGGATCCTGTGGTCCGGCCCTCGCAGTTTGCGGACATCCAGGTCAACGCCGCCATGGCGCTGGCCAAGAAGGTCGGTATGCCGCCCCGGGATGCCGCCGCAAGGATCGTCGGCGCCCTGGACCTGGACGGCATCTGCACCGCCGTCGAGATCTCCGGGCCCGGCTTCATCAACCTGACCTTCGACGGGACCTGGATCGAGGAACTGCTAAACGACGAGGCGACCACGGCGGCCGGTGCCGCAACGCCCGCCGGGCCGGTCCGGGAACCCCGACGCGTCGTCGTCGACTATTCCTCCCCCAATGTGGCAAAGGAGATGCACGTCGGGCACCTGCGCACCACCGTCGTCGGCGACAGCCTCGTCAAGGTGCTGGAGGCGCTGGGGGACACGGTCATCCGGCAGAACCATATCGGGGACTGGGGCACCCCGTTCGGGATGCTCATCGAGCACTGGCTCGAAGTCGGCGAGGACTCGCCGGAGGCGGCCCTGCTGGTGGATGACCCCAGCGCCTTCTACCAGGCGGCGCGCGCCAAGTTCGACGCCTCCGCCACCGAGGACGACGGTTTCGCCACCAGGGCAAGGCTCCGCGTGGTCGCGCTGCAGAGCGGCGACGAAGCGACGTTTGCGGTCTGGCAGCGGCTGGTCGCCCAGTCGAAACGCTACTTCAATGCCATCTACTCCACGCTGGGCATCAGCCTCACCGACGACCACATCGCCGGCGAAAGCTCCTACGACGCGCATTTGGCGCAGCTGTGCCAGGAACTTGAGGAGCTCGGCATCGCCCGGGTCAGCGACGGCGCCCTCTGCACCTTCCCCGCAGGGTTCACCGGCCGGGACGGCCAGCCGCTGCCGCTCATCATCCGCAAGTCCGACGGCGGCTACGGTTACGGCACCACCGACCTCGCCACCATCCGGTACCGGGTCCGCGACCTGCAGGCCGACCGCATCCTCTACGTCGTGGGCGCCCCGCAGAACGTGCACCTGCGGATGGTTCTGGCCACGGCGCGCGATGCCGGCTGGCTGCCGGACACCGTCGAGGCCGTGCACGTGCAGATCGGCAATGTCCTGGGCGACGACGGGAAGATCCTGAAGTCCCGCTCCGGCGCTCCGGTCAAGCTCATGGCCCTGCTGGCGGAAGCCGTGGACCGGGCCCGCGCCGTGATCGACGCCAGCCGGCCCGAGCTGACCGAGGAGGAACGCGCGGTGACCGCCCGGCAGGTGGGCATCGGCGCCGTCAAGTACGCGGACCTGTCCGTGGGGCATGACACCGAATACGTCTTTGACTTCGACCGCATGCTGGCTCTCAGCGGCAACACCGGACCCTACGTGCAGTATGCCGCAGCGCGGATCCGTTCAATCCTGCGCAAGGCCGGAGTGCTGGAGCAGCACGTAGCCGCCGGGACGGACACGGCCGCCGCCGGCCTCGACACGGCCGGCCTGAACGCGGACGGCGGGGCCCCGGCGACGGCCATCGCCGTCGTCGAGCCCGCCGAACGGGCCCTTGCCCTGCACCTGCTGGAGTACGGCGCCACGCTCAGCCGGGTGGGTGAGCTGCTCGAGCCGCACCGGCTGTCCACGTACCTGTTCGAGCTCGCGCAGCTTTTTACGGCGTTTTACGACCAGTGCCCGGTGCTGAAAGCCGAGGAATCGGTCCGGGACTCGCGCCTGGCCCTGTGTGCTTTGGTGCTGCGCCGGCTCTCCGGCGGCCTGGAGCTGCTGGGCATCGAGACGCCGGAGAACATGTGAGTGCGGCCAGCGGGCTGGGTGCCCTGGACGCGGCGCGCATCGCCGTCGCCGCGCTGCTGGACGCGGGGGTGCGCTGCGTGGTGGTGTCGCCCGGCTCGCGGTCCGCACCGATGGCGTACGCCCTGGCCGAGGCGGATGCCGCCGGACGGGTGGAGCTGCTGGTCCGGATCGACGAGCGTTCCGCGGGCTTCACCGCCCTCGGCCTGGCCCTGGCCACCGGGGCGCCCGCGGCCGTACTGACCACCTCCGGGACCGCCGTCGGGAATCTGTTGCCGGCCGTCATGGAGGCCAACCACGCCGCCGTGCCGCTGGTAGTGATTTCGGCGGACCGGCCCGAGGAACTCCGGGGTGCCGGGGCGAACCAGACCACGATGCAACTGGACCTGTTCGGGGACCACGTGCGCTTCGCCGTCGACATCCCGGCCGGCACTGACCCGCAGCGCGCCGTGGAGACCGCCCTGAGCGCGGCCACCGGCGCCTTCGAGGACACCCCGCCCGGGCCGGTGCAGCTCAATCTGGCGTTCCGCGACCCGCTGGTCCCGGCCCCGGCCGAGAAGCTCCCGCCCGAATCCGGCCGCCGGGTGTACCGCGCCGCCCGCGGACCCCTGGCTTTGGACTTCCCGCCTGCTTCCGGCGAGCTCCCGAAGCGGCGCACCGTGGTGCTGGCCGGGCATGATGCCGGTCCGGTCGCCGAGGCGTTCGCCCGCGCCCACGGCCTGCCGTTGCTCGCCGAACCGTCCTCCGACGCCCGCTTCGGGCCGAACGCGGTGGGGCCCTACCGGCTGTTGCTGGAGCACTTCGGGCCGGAGTCGGCGCACCCGATCGAACGCGTGGTGCTGTTCGGCCGGCCCACGCTCTCCCGGCCGGTGAGTGCCCTGCTGGCCCGCGCCGACATCCCCTCGGCGCTGTACCAGCCGGTCCCGGTGGCCTGGTACGAACCCGGCCGGCGCACCGAGCTGCCGCTGAACAACCTGACCGACCTGGCCGACTTCGCGGGGCGGGGCTCCGCGGCCTGGCTGGATGCCTGGCTGCTCGCCGGGGCCGCCGCGCAGCACACCGTCGACTCCGTGCTGGCGGGAAGTGCCGCCGCCACCGGACCGTCCGTGGGCGCCCTGGTCTGGCAACACTCGCGGGGGCAGCTGGTGCTCGGGTCCTCCAACGGCATCCGCGACGTCGACCTCGCCGGCGCGCCCGCACCGGAACCCCAAGCCACCGTCTTCGCCAACCGTGGCCTGGCCGGGATCGACGGGACCATCTCCACGGCCACCGGCATCGCCCTTGGCGGCCGGCAGGAGACCACCGTGCTGCTGGGCGACGTCACCTTCCTGCATGACGCCGGCGGACTCCTGCTCGGCGCGGGGGAAGCCGAGCCCGCCCTGCGGATCGTGGTCCTCAACGACGCCGGGGGCGCCATCTTCGGGCTCCTGGAACACGGTGCCGTCGAGTCCTCGGGCCGTTACGGGGACTCCGTGGAGCGCCTCTTCGGCACGCCCCACTCCGTGGACCTTGCCGCCCTCGCCGCGGCGTACGGTGTGGCGCACCGCCGGGTCAGCACGACGGCGGAGCTCGCCACGGCGCTGGTGGAACCGTGGCAGGGCCGAAGCATCATCGAGGTGCGCACAGACCGGCACGGGCTCCGCGAACTCCACGTCCGGATTCGGGCCGCCGTCGGCGCGGCCGTCGCACCGATCCTCCAAGCCTAGCTGCACAGGGAACCGCGGGGCGGGCAGGCTGGGCGACGCGCACATTGCCTCGCGACGCGGAACATACCCTTCGACGCGATAACGCGCTGGCGCGGCCCGAATTCCAGTAGCGTCAGGGCATTTGCGCGTCGCAGAACGAACGGAGCATCGAAGTTCTCCACATTGCCGCGCAACGGGATGGTGCCTACGTGCACGGGCTGCGACAGTCGTCGCATGAACGAGCTGCCCAGGCTGATCCTGTCCCGTGACCATGTGCACCATGGGATCACGCCCAAAGAGCTCGCCCGGAGGTGCGGTTCGGGCTCCCTCGTCCGGTTGCGCCAGGGCGTCTATGTCGACGGGCCGTCCTGGCAGGCGCTCCAGCCCTGGGAACAGTACCGGATCCGAGTCGGCGCAGCGGCGGAAACGTTTAGGGGGCCCACGGTGTTCGCCAGGCACTCCGCTGCCTCTGTGTGGGGGATACCGACCATGGGACGCCGCCACACGGTTCACGCCCTTACCCTTCAGAACGACGGCGGCCGCTCGCGTGCGGGCGTGCAGCGGCACTATGCCTTTCCGGCTGGGCTGAAGGTGGTCCGGCGCGATGGGCTGCTGATCACCGGGAGAGTGCGGACCGTGCTTGATCTGGCCGCGTTCACACCGTTTGCCGAGGCAGTAGTTCCCCTGGACCACGTGCTCCGACCGGACGCCGCGCAGGGCCTGGCGGGACTCACCAAAGAGACGCTCCTGGCGGGGATCGACGGCAACTACACCGCGGCCTCCGCGAGGCGGATACGGGCGGCGGTGGATTTCGCGGACCCCCGGTCCGGCTCTGTTGGCGAATCCTACAGCCGGGCACTGATGCGCGTTGCAGGCTTCGAACCGCCGGACTTACAACACGAAATCCGCGACCGTACCGGGCTTGTGGGCTACACGGATTACTACTGGGACGGCCCGCGGATGGCCGGAGAGTTCGACGGCATCGAGAAATACCTGAAGTCCGCGTATCTGCAGGGCCGGACCGCCTCACAGGCCGTCGTGGACGAAAAACTCAGGGAAGACCGGATCCGGGCGGCGGGGAACAAGGTAGTCCGCTGGGTCTGGGCGGACCTGATGGCGGCCGGGCAGCTGGAGCGGAAGCTGGCAGCGGCCGGTGTGCCCCGGCGTCGGGCCAGATCCGCGCGGTGGCCGTAGCGCCCCTCGACGCGCGACTTGCCTCATGACGCGCAAACGCCCTGGCGCGACGGGAATTCCAGTAGCGTCAGGGCATTTGCGCGTCGTCACGTCCGAAAACGGTGCGGAAAGAGGCGCGGAGCCTACTCCGCGATGTCGATGTGCGTCGGGTCCAGCACCCGCCGGAGGAATTCCTTGGTGCGGGCCTGGGTTGGTGCGCTGATGACCCGTTCGGCCACGCCTTCCTCCACCACGACGCCGCCGTCCATGAACACCACGCGGTCGGCCACCTCGCGGGCGAAGCCCATCTCGTGGGTCACCACCAGCATGGTCATGCCTTCCTTCGCCAGGTTCCGCATCACGGCAAGCACATCGCCCACGGTCTCCGGGTCCAGGGCAGACGTCGGCTCGTCGAACAGCATGAGCTCGGGGTCCATGCTCAGGGCGCGGGCGATCGCCACCCGCTGCTGCTGGCCGCCGGAGAGCTGGTCCGGGAAACGGTCCGCCAGGTGCTCGAGGCCCACCCGCTCCAGATTCTTCATGGCCACGGCGGACGCATCGGCCTGGCTGCGCTTGAGGACCTTGGTCTGTGCGATCGTGCAGTTCTGCAGCGCGCTCAGGTGCGGGAACAGGTTGAACTGCTGGAACACCATGCCCACCTTGCGGCGCATCTTGTCGATGTCCACATCAGGGTCGGTGGACTCGAAGCCGCCCACGTGGATGGTGCCCACATTAGGCTGCTCCAGCAGGTTGACGCAGCGCAGCAGGGTGGATTTGCCCGAGCCCGAGGGCCCGATCAGGCAAACCACTTCACCCGGCGCGACGTCCAGATCGATGCCCTTCAGCACCTCGTTGGAGCCGTAGGACTTCCGTAGGTCCTTGATGGAGACCCCGGCGGCATTGACGGCCCCGCTGCGGCCGTTGGCGTTCTGTACGACGTCGTTCATGAGACTGTCCTGCCTATCGCTTCGTCCGCGCGGAGCGGCTTTCGAACTTCCGGGCCAATAGGCTCAACGGGATGGTGATCACCAGGTAGAAGGCGCCGGCCACCAGGAGCGGCGTGAGGCCCGCGCCCAGACTGGAGATGCCATCGCGACCGAACTTGGTGAGCTCGTACTGTGAGGCGGTCAGGCCCAGCACGTAGATAAGCGAGGAGTCCTTGGTCAGCAGGATGACCTCGTTCGTCAGCGGCGGCAGGACGATTTTGAACGCCTGCGGGATGACGATGGACACCATGGCCCGCCACTGCGGCATGCCGAGGGACCGTGCGGCCTCCAGTTGTCCCTTGGGCACGGCCTGCAGGCCCGCGCGAAGGGTTTCAGCGATGTAGGCCGCTGCCACCATGCCCAGCGAAACCATCACCACGACTGTCACGTTCCAGGAAACGCCAAACGCGAGCGGAACGCCGTAGCCGAAGGCGATGAACACGAGCAGGGCCGGGATGCCGCGGAAGAACTCGATGTAGCCGGTGGCGATCCAGCGGTAGAGCGGGAAGGACGAGAGCTTCATCAGGGCCAGCAGCAGGCCGCCCGACAGGCCAACGATGAAGCCGAGTGCCGTGTAGATCAGGGTGTTCTTCAGGCCGACCAGGAAGATGTCCGGGAACATCGGGCCGATTTTGCCAAAGTTGAAGACGCTGTTGCCGATGGTCTTCCAGTCTGTCGCCAGAATCAGGGCGACCAGCGCCACTACAAAGATTGCGGCCTGAACATACAGGCTGACTCTGGCTCGTTGACGTGCGGTCATTGCCATGGGGTGCTCACATTCGTTATGCGTGGCTGAGGCCCCGGACGGGCTGCGGTGCAGCTTGTCCGGGGCCCCGGCTGCGTGGATCTCAGGGCTGCGGAGGCGTCAGGCCGAAGCGCTGGCTACTTGGCGGTCTCGCCGAACCAGGTGGTCTTGAACTTCTCCAGGGAGCCGTCGTCGGTCAGACGCTTGAGCGTTCCGTTGACCTTCTCGGCCATGGCGGAGTTGCCCTTCTTGATGGCGATACCCAACTGCTCGCCCGTGGCAAACTTTTCGACGCTCTTGAACTTGGAGTCGTCCTTGATGGCGTAGCCCAAGACGGACTGGTTGCCCAGGGCGGCATCGATGGTTCCGGCCTGGAGGGCCTGGACCAGGAGGCCGGTGTCCTCGAACTGCTGGGCGTCGAGACCCTTTTCGGTGGCGTAGTCCGCGCCGGTGGTGGCCTGCTGGACGCCCACCTTCTTGCCCTTGGCGGCGTCCAGGCCGGTGATGCCGGACGAGTCGCTGGCTACGAGGGCGAGGTCGTCGTCCAAGTACGGGGTGGAGAAGTCCATGACGGACTTGCGGGTGTCCGTGATGGAGATGGAGGAGATGGAAACGTCACACTGGGTGAGCGCGGTGCCGGTCTCGATGGCCTCGAAGGAGCTGTCCACGACGTTCAGCTCGGCCTTCAGGTCCTTGGCAACCTCGGCTGCGATGTCCATGTCGTAGCCGACGATCTTGCCGTCCTTCTGGAATTCGAAGGGCTCATAGGGAACATCCGAGCACACGGTGAGCTTGCCGGCGTTGATGAGTGACACGCCACCCTCCGGGGAGGCTGCCGGCGTGGAGCTTCCGCCGCAGGCGGTCAGGGCGAGGGAGCCGACGGCGAGGATTGCGGCTGCTTTGGCGGCAAGCCGTGCCGTGGCGAGGGACTTGAGCTGCATGGATTTTTACCTTTTGTTGCGGGGGCAGACGTGACTTGGTCGGCTTATAGTGTAACGCCTATAAGAGATGTGCATCACAGAAAACTTCTATTGACCATTGGATAACTAAAACTAGGGCTGGCGCAAGCCGGGCCGGGCCCCGACTGTCTGCCATCCCGGAATCTAGGAGCTGATGCCGAGGGACTCCAGCATCGGCCGGAATTTCGCCCAGGTTTCGGCGAGCTCGGCCTCGGGCACGGAGCCTTCCACCACGCCGCAGCCGGCATACAGCCTGACGCTGTCTGGCGACTCGATGACCGCGCCGCGCAGGGCGATGCCCCATTCGCCGTTCCCGGCCGCGTCGAGCCAGCCCACCGGTCCGGCATAGGGCCCGCGGTCGAGGTGCTCGAGCTTGCGGATCAGGGCGCCTGCCACCGTGGTGGGGGTGCCGCAGACCGCCGCGGTGGGGTGCAGCGCGTTGATCAACGCGAGGCACGTCGGCACATGGCCCTCAATCTCGGCCAGCTCTGCCTTCACGTCGGAGGCGAGATGCCACACGTTGGGCAGTTCGAGGATGAACGGCTCGCTGTGGGCAGTCAGGGCCTCCGAAAACGGGGCCAGCTGGGTGGTCAGGGATTGGATGGCGATGTCGTGTTCGTGCCGCTGCTTCTCCGAGCCAGCCAGCACACGCTCGGCGAACTCCAGGGGCGAGCCGGCCATCCCCTCGGCATCGCGGCGGTCCAGGGTGCCGGCCAGGACCCGGGCCTGCGCGGTGCGGCCCTCCACCTGGATCAGCATCTCGGGCGTGGCGCCGACCAGCCCGTCCACGCCGTAGGTCCAGCACTCGCGGTAGCGGACGGCCAGCTGCCGCAGGATCTCCGCGGCGTTCACGCCGTCGGGCACGGTGGCCACGATGTCCCGGGCCAGCACCAGCTTCTCCAGCGCCCCGGTCCGGATTTCCGCGACACCGGCGGACACGGCCGCCATCCAGTCATCTTCGCTGAGCGACCCGGTCACCAGCTTTGCCTCCCGGGCGGGAACCTGGGCGGCAACGTCCACCGGGAGCGCGACGTCGGGAGCGTCCAGCCAGCGGTCCAGCGCGGCGCGGGCGCCCGCTTCGGTGAGTCCGGCGTCGTCGAACGTCAGCTGGGTCAGCCACGCCTTGCCGTCGCGCAGGCCCACCACAATCTCGGGAACGATCAGCCGGGATTCGTGGGTGGACGCCTTGGAGAAGGCGAAGGAACCGAAGGCAACCGGGCCGGTGCCGGGGCATTCCACGGCATCGGTGATGTCCGCCTCCAGCACCAGGTGGCGCCACCAGATGTCAGCCTCGAGGAAACGCTCGGGGCCGGTGGCCGTGAACCGGGCGACTTCGCCGAAGCCCACCAGGCCGGCCTCGCGGCGGGTCCAGCAAAGGACATCGTCCCGGACCAGAAACGACGGCAGCCCCCCGGGGAATGATTCTGCATCGAGGGGGACTGTCAGTGTTCTGATAATTCTGGTACGGAACGCGCTCGTCATGATGAGACAACATTACTCCCGCCCCGGACGCGGCCCGTCCGGGGCGCTTCCGGTCCCCGCGGCGGTCCGGTTCCGGCCCTGCTCCGGCCCTGTTCAGGGGGTGGTTCGTGGGGGTGCCGAACATTTGAGACAATGACAAGGTGAACCGAGCATCCTTGGATAAGCGTCCGGACGAAGTGGCCACGATGTTTGACGACGTCGCCCCCAAATACGACGTCGTAAATGACGTCCTGTCCATGGGGCAGACGCGGCGCTGGCGCCGGGTCGTGGTCGACGCGATGGATGTGCAGGCGGGCCAGCGGGTACTCGATCTCGCCGCCGGCACGGGGACCTCGAGCGAGCCGTATGCCGACGCCGGCATCGACGTGATCGCCTGCGATTTCTCCCTCGGCATGCTGAAGGTTGGGAAGCGCCGCCGCCCGGACATCGACTTCATCGCCGGGGACGCCACCCGTCTTCCGTTCGCGGACAACACCTTCGACGCCAGCACCATTTCCTTCGGCCTGCGCAACGTCAACGAGCCGAAGAAGGCCCTGGCCGAAATGCTGCGGGTCACCAAGCCCGGCGGCAAGCTGGTCATCGCCGAGTTCTCCCAGCCCGTGGTGCCGCTGTGGCGCACCATGTACACCGAGTACCTCATGCGTGCCCTGCCCGCCATCGCCGTCAAGGTCTCCTCCAACCCGGACGCCTACGTCTACCTCGCCGAGTCCATCCGCGCCTGGCCGGACCAGGACCACCTGGCCGCCTGGCTGCAGGAAGCCGGCTGGGAGAATGTCACCTACCGGAACCTCAGCGGCGGGATCGTGGCCGTGCACCGCGCCGAGAAGCCGGCAGGCCCGGCGGCCGGCCCCGCAGCTGGCGCAAACGCCCTGGCCGCCCACACCGGTCCCGTGGCCAAGCTGCGCCGCAACATCAACCGGACCGCGCGTTAGCTTGCAGCCGCTGTGAAAGTACTGATCGTCGGAGCCGGTCCGGCCGGATCCACCGCCGCGTATTACCTGGCCCAGGCAGGCGTGGACGTCACGGTGCTGGAAAAGACCAGCTTTCCCCGCGAAAAGGTCTGCGGCGACGGGCTGACCCCCCGGGCCGTCCGTGAAATCCAGAAGCTTGGCCTGCCGCACCCCGAGGCAGAGGGCTGGCGCCGCAACAAGGGCCTGCGCTTGATCGCGGGCGGCCGCACCATTGAATTGCCCTGGCCTGAAGTCTCGGACTTTCCGCAGTACGGCCTGATCCGCACCCGGCTGGGCTTCGACGAGGAGCTGGCCCGGCATGCGCAGTCCGCCGGCGCCGTCGTCCTGGAACGCCACAGCGTCACGGAGGCGCTGCGTTCCGAGGACGGCCGCGTGACCGGCGTCCGGGCCGCGTTGTTGGACGCGTCCGGCCGCAAGACCGGTGAAGTCCGGGACTTCGACGCCGACGTCGTCCTGGCCGCGGACGGAAACTCCACCCGGACCGCCGTCTCGCTCGGCATCCCGAAGCGCGATGACCGCCCCCTCGGCGTCGCCGTGCGTACCTACTTCACCAGCCCGCGGCACGACGACGACTGGATGGAAGGCTGGCTGGAGCTTCCCGGCCGCGACGGCAAGCTGCTGCCCGGCTACGGCTGGGTGTTCGGCGT
This sequence comes from Pseudarthrobacter sp. MM222, assembly GCF_947090775.1. Taxonomy (NCBI): domain Bacteria; kingdom Bacillati; phylum Actinomycetota; class Actinomycetes; order Micrococcales; family Micrococcaceae; genus Pseudarthrobacter; species Pseudarthrobacter sp. MM222. Next base: position 3,449,915 of record NZ_OX352321.1, on the reverse strand, counting down.
CGGCGACGGCACCTCCAACGTGGGCCTGGGCATCCTGAACTCCTCAAAGGAGTTTGGCAAGCTCGACTACAAGCAGGTGCTCCGCGAGTGGACCGCCGGCATGCCCGCCGAGTGGGGCTTCACGCCGGAGAACCAGGTGGGCGAGATCCGTGGCGCCGCACTCCCGATGGGCTTCAACCGCACGCCGCACTACTCGCCCGGGCTGCTGCTGCTGGGCGATGCCGGCGGCATGGTCTCGCCGTTCAATGGCGAAGGCATCTCCTACGCGATGGAATCCGCCCGCTTTGCGGCCGAGTTCATCATCGACGCCGCCGCCCGGCAGCGCACCGGAGCCTGGGATACCGGCTCAGCGTCCGACGCCGACGCTCACCTCGCTCGCTACGCCGACTACGTCCGGGGCCAGTGGGGTTCGCACTTTACCCTGGGCCGCGCCTTCGCCGCCGTGATCGGCCGACCGGCCGTGATGAAACTCGCGCTCCGGACGGGCATGCCCATCCCTCTGCTGATGCGGTTCGTGGTGCGGCTGCTGGCCAACCTGACCGACCCGGCTGCCAACGGCTTCGAGGACCGCGTCATCCGCGTCCTGGAACGGCTGGTTCCGGCCACCTCCAATACCGGCGGCCCTCCGCCCTTCAGCACCAACTCCGCGGTTTCCGCAACAAAAGTTAGGGTTAACCCGTGACCAACTCTGCAGACCAAAGCTGGACGCACGCCGGACACGGCCTGCCGAGCTCTGAACCCAACCTCAACACCACCGCCATCGCCACCGGCCTCCAGCTGCCGGCCGGTTTCGCGGCGATCGCGGGGGACCCGGAACTGGGGCCCGCCATTACGACGAACCTGGCGCGCGTCGAGAAGAAGCTGCGCGAAGCCATTGCCAACTCCGATCCGCTGGCAGACGCGACGTCGCGTCACCTCGTGGAAGCCGGCGGCAAGCGCATCCGGCCGCTTCTGACGCTGCTCTGCGCCCACCTCGGCGACGCCTCGCTGCCGGCCGTGGTGCAGGCCGCCGTCGTTGTGGAGCTCACGCACCTGGCAACGCTCTACCACGACGACGTGATGGACTCCGCGCCGTTCCGCCGGGGCGCGCCCACCGCGCACGAGGTCTGGGGCAACTCGGTCGCCGTGCTCACCGGCGACCTCATCTTCGCCCGGGCATCCATCCTGGTTTCCGAACTTGGCTCCCGCGCACTCGGCATCCAGGCCCGCACCTTCGAGCGGCTCTGCCTCGGCCAGCTGCACGAGACCGTGGGCCCCCGCCCCGATGAGGATCCGGTGGAGCACTACCTGTCCGTGATTGCTGACAAGACGGGCTCGCTCGTGGCCGCCTCTGGGCAGCTCGGCGCGATCTTCGCCGGCGCTGACGAGGCCTACGAACCCCTGCTCGTGGAGTACGGCGAAAAAGTCGGGGTGGCGTTCCAGCTCGCCGACGACGTCATCGACGTCACCGGCATCAAGGTCAAGTCCGGCAAGTCACCCGGCACGGACCTCCGCGAAGGCGTTCCGACCCTGCCCGTGTTGCTGCTCCGCAAGGCCGCCCGGGAGGGCGACCAGTCCGCCGTCGAACTCCTGAAACTGATCGACGGCGATCTCAGCTCCGACGAGGCGCTTGCCGCGGCCGTGGCCGGCCTGCGGGAGCACTCCGTCACCGCGGAATCCTGGGTTGTGGCCCGCGCCTGGGCCGATGAAGCCATCGCCGCCCTGGCCCCGCTGCCCGAAGGTGTGGTGAAGGCCTCGCTGTCGAGCTTCGCGCGGGCCGTGGTGGACCGCAGCAGCTGACCGCCTTTCCGGATTCGCCCGGCTGGCCCCGCTTAAACGGAATGGCCCCGGTTCCTCACAACGTTCGAGTCAACCGTTGTGTCGAACCGGGGCCATTTCTCCGTTCGCATCAGGTCCACCGGAGGCATTTGGTGAACCCAGAAATGAGCCTATGACAAAAATGTCACAGTGTCTAGGGTTGCTGTAAAACAATGTGTCACAGACATTCAGTGCGGTCCGGGGGCAGGGTTTCCCCACCTTTCACTGGCACGAGGCGCCGGACGTCGGCAACTCGCGGGGACGCGCCGTCGGAGGCGTCCAAAGGTGGGGAATTCGGGGACGCGGGCTTTGCACATACGACGCCGACGGACTCCCTGGAGCGGGTATCGGACGCTGTGCTGGACCCATGGAACTCACCACGTACCTCAATCACGCCACGGGCTCCTGTCCTGTGTGTCGGCGGCCGGCCACCACAGGCTCTGGCGGCTTCACCCACCCGAGCGGCTGCATTTGCTGTGTCGCCACGGCAACGCGGCCGGCGTCGTGATCCACCGCGGCAGCGTGGTCCGGCCCGGGAGTTGGACGGCGCCTCGCACCTCGAGGCGAATCAGGTCCGAAAGGACCGGCGACGGAACAACGCCAGCACCCTGACGGGCTATGCCGTGCTGCGGTACGGCTACGAGGACGTTGTCCATAACCCGCAGAAGGTCGTGGATGAGGTGTGGCAAGTACTGCGTGGCCGGGTCATCCACTGAAATTCCCCAGCTCTGGACCGAGGACTCCACGACCAGAGGGCAGTTGGCCGGACACGCCGGCAGGGCAGTCCAAAGGTGGGGAGATTCCGCCAGGCGCGGAGGCCTAGTCCTCGTCTTCGTCGTTGAAGGCCCACTCGAACATATCGAAGACGAACTCGGAGAACGTTCCCTCTTCGCTCTTCCACTGTCCGCGGGCGTTGTTGCGGCGGTACACGATCGGGTCCGGGATGCTGAGGTCGCCGATGCGGAAGCCCCAAGTGAACTGTTCCTCCTCGTCCTCGAGGAACATCAGGAAGCCTTCGTCATCGACTTCGAGCTCTTCGGGGTCCCAGAAGTAGTGGTACGCCTCCATGATGTCCTCGCAGCCGCCCACGGCCAGGTAGAACTCGCGCAATACCAGCGGCACCTGGAACTGGTGCTCGGCGAGGGCCGCATCCACCTCGTCCGCCGGGAGCCCATCCTCTTCCTGCCATTCGTCTTCGAGATACTTCGGAACAAGCGCGCGGAATTTCTCGAGGAACATGTCAGTCATGGTCTTATCCTAGCTAATCCTTGGCTCCACTTTCCGCCGCGTCCAGGCCCAGGCGGTGCCAGCCGCGGACGGCCAGCGGAACGTACCAACGGCGGCGCCAGGCCGTGACCCGGAAGGCGAAAACGACGGCGGCCACCGCACTCGCGGTGAGCGCGTTGAAGGTCCCTGTGACGGACAGCAGCACCGTCAGGGACGCCCCCGCGAATGCCGGCAAGGCATAGAGGTCCTTGGGGTCGAACAGCTGGGGCACCTCGTTGGCGGTGATATCCCGCAGGAGGCCGCCGCCCACCGCCGTCGTGACCCCCAACAGCACCGCCGCTATCGGGTGCATGCCGGCGGCCAAAGCCTTGAGCGTGCCGCTGATGCAGAAGAGGGCCAGGCCGCCGGCGTCGAACAGGATCAGCAGCGAGGTGAAGCGCTGGACGCTGGAGAACAGAAAGTACACCAGCACCGTGGCCAGCAGCGGCGGGGCCAGATAGGCCGGATTCGTGAAGGCCGCCGGCGGGCCCGCGTTGATGATGATGTCGCGGATGACGCCGCCGCCCAGGCTGACCACCGAGGCGAGCAGCAGCGAGCCGATGATGTCGAACTGTTTCCGCGCCGCGAGCAGGGACCCGGAGACCGCGAAGAAGAAGACACCTGCCAGGTCCAGCCAGACCAGGACGAGGCTAAAGGAAAAAGTCATGGAGCGTCCCGGTCGGTTATCAGGGGGCGGATGGGGCGGCTCCAAGGTTACGCTAACGGCTATGAATAGCCCCATCCTGATCGCCTGCGCCCACGGCACCTCCAGCGTCCTCGGTGCCGCCGAAGTCAACGCCCTCCGCGACGGGATCGCCGCCCTGCGGCCGGGACTCGACGTCCGCGAAGCCTACGTCGACGTGCAGGACCCCGAACTGCCGGCAGTCGTGGCCGGGCTGCCCGCGGGGGAGGCCGCCGTCGTCGTTCCCCTGCTGCTCAGCGTGGGCTACCACGTGAAGGTGGACATCGCCCGCGCCGTTCGGAGCCGGCCGGATACCTTTGCCGCCGCGCCGCTCGGGCCAGATCCGCGGCTGGCGGCAGTCCTGGACCAGCGTCTGCGGGAGGCCGGGGTGGTCGAGGGCGACACCGTGATCCTGGCCGCCGCCGGCTCCTCCGATCCCTCGGCCGCGCTGAACGTGGAGGAGCTCGCCGGGCAGCTGCGGCTGCTGCGGCCCAACCGCGTCATTGCCGCGTACGGCGCGTCGGCCAAGCCGTCGGTGCAGGACGCCGTGCATGCAGTCCGCGAGGAAGGCGCGCTGGTGGCCGCGGGGCCGCAGGGCCGGGTGGTCATCGCCTCCTACTTGCTGGCCCCGGGCTTCTTCCATGACCAGCTGGCGAAGGCCGGCGCTGACCTCGTCACCGCCCCGTTGCTGCCGTCCCCGGTGCTCGCGGAAATCGCCCTGGAACGCTACGACGCGGCTCTCGCGGCCCGGTCCTGAGCCGGTCCGGCGTACCGGGAATCATGCACACGGATCGGTCCACTTCAAGGCTCCCCGGCGATTCGTGACGATTTGTTTCCCTAGGTGACCTCCCGTTTCCGGCCCTTTGTGACGGGATTACGGCCACCCCTACAGTCGATGCATGACTGATACAGCTCTAGCCGGAGCGTCCCCGGACCAGGCTGCCCCAGGCCGCGCCAAGCGCCCCACCTCCCGCCCCGCTGCGAAGCCGCACGGCCAGTGGAAGGTGGACGGGACCGCCCCACTGAATGCCAACGAAACCTGGAAGCAGGAAGACAACGGCCTGAACGTCCGCGAGCGTATCGAGTCCGTTTACTCCAAGCACGGCTTCGACTCGATCGACGGCACCGACCTGCACGGCCGCTTCCGCTGGTGGGGCCTGTACACCCAGCGCAAACCCGGGATCGACGGCGGCAAGACCGCCACGCTCGAACCGCACGAACTCGAAGACAAGTACTTCATGTTGCGCGTCCGGATCGACGGCGGCGCCCTCACCACCGAGCAGCTCCGTGTCATCGGCCAGATCTCCGTGGACTTCGCCCGCGACTCGGCCGACCTCACCGACCGCCAGAACATCCAGCTGCACTGGATCCGGGTGGAGGACGTCCCCGAGATCTGGCGCCGACTGGAGTCCGTGGACCTGTCCACTACCGAGGCTTGCGGCGACGTTCCGCGCGTCATCCTCGGCTCCCCGGTTGCCGGCATCGCCAAGGACGAGATCATCGACCCCACGCCGCTGATCCACGAGCTCGCCGAACGCTTCATCGGCGACCCGGAACTGGCCAACCTGCCGCGCAAGTTCAAGACCGCGATCACCGGCCACCCCAGCCAGGACGTGGTCCACGAGATCAACGACGTCGCCCTCGTCGGCTTGGTACACCCCGAGCTCGGCATCGGCTACGACCTTTGGGTGGGCGGCGCGCTCTCCACCAACCCCATGCTGGGCAAGCGCCTCGGCGCCTTCGTCCGGCCGGACCAGGCCGCCGACGTGTGGCTCGGCGTAACGAGCATCTTCCGCGACTACGGCTACCGCCGGATGCGCACCAAGGCCAGGCTCAAGTTCCTGCTCGCGGACTGGGGGCCGGAAAAGTTCCGCCAGGTCCTCGAGGACGAATACCTCGGCTACAAGCTTGCCGACGGCCCGGCAGCCCCCAAGCCCTCCTCCCCGGGCGACCACATCGGCGTCCACGAACAGAAGGACGGCAGGTTCTTCATCGGCGCCACCCCACTGGCCGGCCGCCTCTCCGGCAGCCAGCTGGTGAAGCTTGCCGCTACCCTGGAGGCCCACGGCTCGCAGCGGCTGCGCACCACCCCGCACCAGAAAATCGTCGTCCTCGACGTCCCCCAGGCGCAGGTCGAGCCGCTGGTGGCAGAACTCGATGCGCTGGGCCTCTCCGCCCGGCCGTCCGTGTTCCGCCGCGGCACCATCGCCTGCACCGGCATCGAATTCTGCAAGCTCGCCATCGTGGAAACCAAGCTCACCGCGGCCACCGCCGTCGCCGAGCTGGAGCGCCGCCTCGCCGACCTCACCGCGAGCAAGCAGCTGCCCGAGGCACTGTCCCTGCACATCAACGGCTGCCCTAACTCCTGCGCACGGATCCAGACGGCGGACATCGGCCTGAAGGGCATGATGCTGCCGACGCCCGACGGCGACCCCACTCCGGGTTTCCAGGTCCACCTCGGCGGCGGGCTGGCATCCGTGGAACGTGAAGAAGCGGGCCTGGGACGCACCGTCCGCGGCCTCAAGGTCACGGCGGACGAGCTTCCCGACTACGTTGAACGCGTCGTCCGGAAGTTCGTTGCGGACCGGTCCGCAGACCAGACCTTCGCCGAATGGGCCTTCGCCGCCGACGAAGGAGACCTGCAGTGATTCCCCAGCCGCTCCCTAGCCTCGCAAGTCCCCAGCCGCTCCCTAGCCTCGCAAGCTCGGCCAGGGAACCCGGCGGCCGTGGGCCCTCGGCCAGGGAACCCGGCGGCCGTGGGCCCTCGGCCAGGGAACCCGGCGGCCGTGGGCCCTCGGCCGGGGACCCCGGTGGCCGTGGCCCCTCCGCGGATACGGCGCCGCCTGCGGTACTGCGTTCCCACGGGGAACTCAAGGCCGTGGCCGAAGCCGGCGCCGCAGAGCTCGGCTGGGACGCCCCGGCCCGCGAAGTCATCGCCTGGGTGGCACGGAACTTCGACCTGCCCGCCGTCACGGTCGCCTGCTCGATGGCCGACGCCGTGCTGCCGGCCCTCGTCGCGGACCAGCTTCCCGGCGTCGACGTCCTGTTCCTCGAGACCGGCTACCACTTCCCGGAAACCTACGCCACGCGCGACGAAGTGGCCGCCAACCTCCGCGTCAACGTCGTCGACGTGCTGCCGGAGAACACGGTCGAGCAGCAGGACCGGCTCCTGGGCAAGGACCTCTTCGCCCGCGACGCCGCCCAGTGCTGCGCGCTGCGCAAGGTTGCCCCGCTGCGCCGCACCCTCGCCGGCTATGAGCTCTGGTTCACCGGAGTCCGCCGCGACGAGGCCCCCACCCGGACGAACACCCCGCTGGTCACCTGGGACGAAGCCAACGGCCTGGTCAAGGTCAACCCGCTCGCGGCCTGGAGCTTCGACCAGCTCGTCCAGTACTCCGATGACAATCTCCTCCCCGTCAACCCGCTGCTTTCACAGGGCTACCCGTCCATTGGCTGCCAGCCCTGCACCCGCAAGGTGGCGCCCGGCGATGATCCCCGCGCCGGACGCTGGGCAGGAACCGACAAGACAGAATGCGGACTACACGTATGAGCACTTTCCTAACCGAGGAGACCCCCCAGGTGACTGAAGCAGCCGATTTCACGCGCCTCTCCAGCCTGGACACCCTTGAGTCCGAGGCCATCCACATCATCCGCGAGGTTGTGGCCGAGTTCGAGAAGCCTGCGCTGCTGTTCTCCGGCGGCAAGGACTCCGTGGTGATGCTGCACCTGGCCACCAAGGCGTTCTGGCCGGGCAAGGTTCCGTTCCCGGTGCTGCACGTTGACACCGGCCACAACTTTCCCGAGGTCATCGACTTCCGCGACCGGACGGTGGAGCGGCTGGGCCTGAAGCTGGTGGTGGGCTCCGTGCAGGAGTTCATCGACAGCGGCGAGCTGGCCGAGCGTGCCGACGGTACCCGCAACCCGCTGCAGACGGTGCCGCTGCTGGATGCGATCCAGCGCAACAAGTTCGACGCCGTCTTCGGCGGCGGCCGACGGGACGAGGACAAGGCCCGCGCCAAGGAGCGGATCCTGAGCCTGCGCGATGAATTCGGCCAGTGGGACCCGCGCAACCAGCGCCCCGAGCTGTGGAACCTCTACAACGGCCGGCACACCGTGGGCCAGCACGTCCGCGCGTTCCCGATCAGCAACTGGACCGAACTGGACGTCTGGCGCTACATCGAGCGCGAAGGCATCGAACTGCCCGGTCTTTACTACGCCCACGACCGCGAGGTCTTTTCCCGCGACGGCATGTGGCGCGCTGTCGGCGAGGTTTCCCAGCCGCGGGACTCCGAGGAAGTCCTCACCAAGACCGTCCGCTACCGGACCGTGGGGGACATGTCCTGCACAGGAGCGGTCGAATCCGCCGCTGCCACCGTGCGCGAGGTCGTGATTGAAGTTGCCGCCTCCACCATCACCGAACGTGGCGCGACCCGGGCAGATGACCGCATCTCCGAGGCCGCCATGGAAGACCGCAAGAAGGACGGCTATTTCTAATGAGCACCGACACCTCGTTCCTCGGCACAGACCTGTCCTCGCCGGTCCTGTCCACGACGCTGTTCCGCTTCGCCACCGCAGGCTCGGTCGACGACGGTAAATCCACCCTCGTAGGCCGGCTCCTGCACGACTCCAAGGCCATCCTCGCCGACCAGCTCGACGCCGTCGCCCGCACGTCCGCGGACCGCGGCTTTGGCGGGGAGGGCGCCACAGACCCGGACGGGAAACAGCGGATTGACCTCGCCCTGCTGACCGACGGCCTGCGCGCCGAGCGTGAGCAGGGCATCACCATCGACGTCGCCTACCGCTACTTCGCCACTGACCGGCGCAGCTTCATCCTGGCGGACTGCCCCGGGCATGTGCAGTACACCAAGAACACGGTCACCGGCGCGTCCACCGCGGACGCCGTCGTCGTGCTGATCGACGCCCGCAAGGGTGTCCTGGAGCAGACCCGCCGGCACCTGTCCGTGCTGCAGTTGCTGCGCGTGGCCCATGTCATTGTTGCCGTGAACAAGATCGACCTCGTCGACTTCAGCGAGGACGTGTTCCGCGGGATCGAAGCCGACGTCCAGCAGGTGGGCCGCGAGCTCGGGCTGGGCCGGGACGATTCAAACTCCGGCGGGCTCTCCGATCTCTTCGTCATTCCGGTGTCCGCGCTCGACGGCGACAACGTCGTGGACCGCTCGGACCGTACGCCCTGGTACGACGGCCCGGCCCTGCTCGAAGTCCTGGAGACGCTGCCCGCCGCGGACGAGCTCGAGAGCCACCTGGAGAGCTTCCGTTTCCCGGTTCAGCTCGTGGTCCGGCCGCAGGGGGCGCTGGCCCCCGACGCCGTCGCCGCCGGGCTGGACGTGGCGGCGTACCGGGATTACCGCGCCTACGCCGGCCAGATCACCGAAGGATCGGTGAAGGTGGGGGACAAGGTCAGCGTCCTGACCCCCGGCCAGTCACCGCGCACCACCACGGTGACCGGCATCGACTTTGCCGGACGTGAGCTCACCGAGGCAGTGGCTCCGCAGTCAGTGGCGTTGCGCCTCGCGGACGAATTCGATGTGGCCCGCGGTGACACGATCGCGGCCGCCGGGCCCGCCGGTGGCAAAGTATTGGAGGCCTCGGCTGACCTGTATGCGGCGCTCTGCTGGCTCTCGCCGAAACCGCTCCGCGAGGGCACCAAGGTTCTGGTCAAGCATGGCACCCGCACGGTCCAAGCCCTGGTCCGGAACGTGACCGGAAAACTGGACCTCGCCAGCTTCCAGCTGGAACCGACCTCCACGCTGGAACTCAACGACATCGGCCACGCCCAGCTGCGACTCGCTGCGCCGCTCCCGCTGGAGAACTACCTGCACCACCGCCGCACCGGCGCGTTCCTCGTGATCGACCCGCTCGACGGCAACACCCTTGCAGCCGGGCTGGTCAAGGACCACCCGGGAGACCACGAGGACGAGCGCTACTCGATCTGAGGCCTGCTCGAAGTGGCTGAACGTAGCCCGGCAAGTTTGCGAGTCGCCGGAAACGCGCGGGGTCGCCGTAGGTTTACGGCGACCCCGCGCGTTTCCCGCGTATTCGCCGCTTTTGGCCCTTGCCTCCCGGCCGGCTGACCCTGATCATCGTCATGGAGGGGTGCCGTGGAAACCATTAACAGCCGGCTCATCAGCTGGGCCTCCATCCTGGACGAGCAGACCCGCGCGCAGGCCGTGTCCACGTCCCGGCTGCCCTTCATCCATCCGCATATTGCGCTCATGCCGGACGCCCACCTGGGCATGGGGGCCACCGTCGGCTCCGTCATTCCCACGCTTGGCGCCATCCTGCCGGCGGCGGTTGGCGTCGACATTGGCTGCGGCATGATCGCTGTCCGGACCCAGTACGTGCTGCCGGATCTGCCGGCGGACCGGAAGCCCCTGCGGGAGGGCATCGAGCGGGCCGTGCCGCTGTCCGCCGGCCACAACAACCGCCAAATCACTGCATCCGCCGAACCCCGGCTGGCCGAGCTGCGGGGGCTGGCAGCCAAGGCCGGCTTCGACCCCGCACGCTACACGGCGAAGTGGGAACTGCAGCTCGGGTCGCTGGGGTCCGGCAACCACTTCATCGAGGTGTGCGTGGACGAGACCGGCGCCGTGTGGCTTTTTTTGCATTCGGGCTCCCGCGGGGTGGGCAACAAGATCGCCCAGTGGCACATCGCCGAGGCCCAGAGCGTGGTGAAGCGCAGGGGCGTCGTCCTGCCGGACCGGGACCAGGCCTACCTGGAGGAAGGCACGCCCGAATTCGACCGGTACATCCGGGAACTCCGCTGGGCCCAGCACTTCGCCCTGCTGAACCGTGAGGAAATGATGGACCGGGTGGTCCGGCAGTTTGAAAGATGGATCGGCGGTCCCGTCCGGGAGACCGAGCGGATCAACTGCCACCACAACTTCACGGCCAAGGAAGAGCACTTCGGCAAGTCCGTCTGGGTCTCACGCAAGGGTGCCATCCGGGCCGAAGCCGGCGACCCGGGGCTCATTCCCGGCTCCATGGGCACGGCGTCCTATGTCGTGGTCGGGCTGGGGAACCCCGTTTCACTCAACTCCTCGCCGCACGGAGCCGGGCGGGAGTACTCCCGGAACGCCGCGCGGAAGACCTTCACGCTCGCCGAGTTGAAGACGGCCATGCGCGGTATCGAGTTCCGTCCCAGCGAGGCGTTCATCGACGAGATCCCGGCCGCCTATAAACCCATTGACCAGGTCATGCGGGACGCCGCGGACCTCGTCACAATACGGCACAAGCTCCGGCAGCTAGTCAACGTCAAGGGCGATTGACGGGCCCGGGAACCGGGATGCCGGTCCGAATATGACGCTCCGTGAACCCCTGTGACCCCCGGTTTCCGGACCATTGAACCGCGTTAAGAACACTCCCTATGGTGAAACCATGACAACCCGAAAAAGCCCCTCCGGCCGCCCGCGCCGGACTTTCCGGGGGCGATGTCGCCGGAGCTGACCACCCGCCCGGCCAACCCGCCTTCCCGAGAACAGGACTTCCGCCATGTCATCAACGCCCGAAAACCCCACCTCCGCCCCGCAGGACCCGCAACCGACGCCCGGCACCACGCGGATCGTCGCCGGCGAGTCCGGCAAGCCCAAGCGCAAGCGCACCCTTGAGATCAGCCTCGCCGCCGGACTTGCGGTGCTGATCGGCGCGGGCGCCTCGGTGGCGTCCACCGTGTCCCGCAGCAACGCTGAGGCCGCCGCTCCGGCCGCCGTCGCGGCGGCGCCCGCCACCGAACTCAAACTCGGTTACTTCGGCAACATCACCCACGCCCCGGGGCTGGTCGGCGTCAGCCAGGGCCTGATCGCCAAGCACCTCGGCGACACCAAACTCAGCACCCAGGTCTTCAACGCCGGCCCGGCCGCCATCGAGGCCCTCAACGCCGGCGCCATCGACGCCACCTACATCGGTCCCAACCCGGCGATCAACTCCTATGTCAAGAGCAAGGGCGAATCGATTAACATCATCGCCGGCGCCGCGTCCGGCGGGGCGCAGCTGGTGGTGAAGCCGGAGATCACCTCGGCTGCGGACCTCGTGGGCAAGAAGCTCGCGTCGCCGCAGCTCGGCGGCACCCAGGACGTGGCCCTGCGCGCCTGGCTTGGCAAGCAGGGCTACAAGACGTCCACCGACGGCAGCGGCGACGTCGCCATCAACCCCACCGAAAACGCCCAGACCCTGAAGTTGTTCCAGGACGGCAAGCTCGACGGGGCGTGGCTGCCGGAACCGTGGGCGTCCCGGCTGGTCCTTCAGGCCGGCGCGAAGGTCCTCGTCGACGAGAAGGACCTGTGGGATAAAGGCGAGTTCATCACCACGGTCCTGATCGTCAACAAGAACTTTGCGGCCCAGCACCCGGACACCGTCAAGGCTCTGCTGAAGGGCCACACCGAGTCCGTGGACTGGCTCAATGCCGCCTCCGACGCCGACAAAGCCGCAAGGCTGAACGCGGCCCTGAAGGAAGCCGCAGGGGCAACCCTGCCGCCCGAGGTGATTGACCGTTCGCTCAAGAACATCGCCTTCACTGTCGATCCGCTCGCCGGGACGTACCAGAAACTGCTCCAGGACGGGGTGGACGCCGGCACCACCAGCCAGGCCGATATCAACGGCATCTTTAACCTCACGGCACTGAACAGCGTCGTGGGCGAGGGCTCCTCGGGGAACAGGATTTCCGCGCAGGGACTCGGCAAGGACTAGTCCACTTCCGCTCCACCCGCTCAAAATAGTAAGGACGTGACCATGCCAGTCGTACTGGAAAACCTGGGCAAGCGCTTCGGCGACGGCGCCCCGGTGCTGGACGACGTCAATGCCACCATCGAGCAGGGCGAATTCGTCGCCCTGCTCGGTGCGTCCGGCTGCGGCAAGTCCACCCTGCTGAACATCATGGCGGGACTGGAGGCCCCGACGTCGGGAGCGCTGGAGGTGCCCAGCGACGGAGCCGCCTTCATGTTCCAGGACGCGGCGCTCTTCCCTTGGCTCACGGCCCGGGAAAACATCGAACTGGCACTGAAGTTGCGCGGCGTCGGGAAGGCCGACCGCCGGGTGAAATCCGATGAGCTACTCGAGCTTGTGCATTTGGACGGGGCGGGGGACAAACGCCCGCATGAGCTGTCCGGCGGGATGCGCCAGCGCGTGGCCTTGGCCCGCTCGCTGGCGCAGGACCGGCAACTGCTGCTCATGGACGAGCCGTTCGCGGCCCTGGACGCGATCACCCGGGACCTGCTCCACGATGAGCTGGAACGGATCTGGAAGGAAACCGGCCGCACCATCGTCTTCGTCACGCACAATGTCCGTGAGGCTGTGAGGCTCGGGCAGCGCGTGCTGCTGCTCTCCTCCCGCCCCGGCCGTGTTGTGCAGGAATGGCACGTCAGCGAAGAACACCGTACCGACGCCGGCCTGGCCGGCCAGCTCACGGGTGTCATCACCGCCCGGCTTCGCGAGGAGATCCGCCGTCATGCCAAGTAAGTCCTTGTTCTCCGCCGCGGCCGATGCCGCCGCGGACCCCGCGCGCAACGGCGCCTCGCCCAGGGCGGCGTCCGTCACGGCGGCGCTGACCCGGTCCTCCACCGGAAAGGCCGACCTTCGTGAGCTGGAATCCGGGCTGGACTCGCTGCAGTCCGACGCCGGGCACAAGGCCCGCATCGACTGGAGCCGGATCCTGCTCCCGGTCGCCGCGGTCGTGGTGCTCGTTATCGTCTGGCAGCTCTACGTGTCGATGGGCTTCAAGCGGCGCGATCTGGTTCCCGGCCCGCTGGACGTGCTGGAACAGTTCGGCAATCTCTGGGCAGGGGGCAAGCTCCAGGAAGCCGTCTGGACCTCGCTGCAACGCGGACTCCTGGGGTTCCTGATCAGCGTGGCCATCGCCACTCCGATCGGACTCCTGCTGGCGCAGGTGGCACCGTTGCGCCGCGCGTTCGGCCCGCTGATTTCAGGGCTCCAGGTGCTGCCGTCCGTGGCCTGGGTGCCGGCCGCCATCATCTGGTTCGGCCTCACGGATGCCACCGTGTATTTCGTGGTGTTCATGGGGGCCATCCCATCGATCATCAACGGGCTGATTTCCGGGGTGGACCAGATCCCGCCGCAGTACCGCAGCGTCGGCACCGTTCTTGGCGCCTCGCGCCTGCAACTTGCCCTGCAGATCATCCTCCCCGCCGCTCTGCCCGGCTACCTGAGCGGACTAAAACAGGGCTGGGCGTTCTCCTGGCGTTCCCTGATGGCCGCGGAAATCATCGCGGTCGGCGGAAGCATCGGCTTCGGGTTGGGTTCCATGCTCAACCAGGGCCGCGACCTCTCGGACATGACCGTGGTGATGTCCGCGATCCTGCTGATCCTCGCCGTCGGCATCCTGATCGAACTGCTCGTCTTCGCACCGATTGAAAAGCGGCTGCTCCGCCGCCGCGGCCTCCTCGCCGGTAGCACCCGCTAGCCAGCGGCACGGCTCAACGGGGAATCCCGCGGCTTTGGCCGCATGTGGCCTGTCATGGTGTCTCCGTCGTAGCAGGCTCCGTCGTCGTCAGAGTGTCCGCGTCGTCGCGGTTCCGCGGCGGCTGGACGAGAGCGCCAGGCCAATGGCGATCATGCCAAGGCCCAGAACCAGGTGCAGCCAGTTGTCCGCAGTGTTCACCGGGACGAAGTTGGCCGGAGAATTGTGGTCTACCAGGAGCCCGTACAGCCACAGCACGATGTAGATGGCACCCCCGCCGACCAGGTAATTCCGGGCCTGGGCTGGCGTCCGGCCGAGCAGCAACCCCGCCACCCCGAAGAGCAGGTGGACGATGTTGTGCAGGATAGAGACCTGGAACACGCCCAGCAGCAGTGCCCCCGACTCATGCCCGGCCATGCCGAGTGCCTGATAGTTGGCGGTGATCCCGGGGATGAAACCCAGGATGCCGACCAGCACGAATACTGCTCCAACCGCTTGCGCCGCTTTTTGAATGGCGGTGCTACCCGCCGCAGGGCGGCTTGCCGTTGTCATGGTGAACTCCATTTCGCTAGCGGGCCGTCGGGTCCGCGAGCGGAGCCCGACGTCGCTTTTGGTCGCAAGGGCTGGGCGGGATGCCCGACCTGCCTAGATAATAAGACTACTTACTAGCAATCTCCAGAGCCGAAGGTCCCCTCCAAAAGCCTGCAGGCCCTCGGCACTCGAACGAGGACGACGGGAAGGAACATCCATGTCGATAACTGCCGTAGCCGAGGGTGTGCACCTCATTTCGGAAGCACACGTCAATTTCTATCTTGTGGAAAGTGATGAGGGAGTGACGGTGGTTGATTCCGGGCTCCCGGCCATGTGGGGAACGCTCCTCGATGCGCTGCGGAGCCTGGAACGCCGGCTGGACGACGTGCAGGCGGTGGTGCTGACCCACGCCCACTTCGACCATCTCGGATTGGCTCGAAGGCTCCGCACCGACCACCAGGTGCCAGTCTGGGTGCACCGCGAGGATGCCTACATTGCCCGGCACCCGTACCGCTACCGTCACGAGAGATCACGCTTGGTCTTTTCGCTGAGCCACCCGTCCGGTTTGCCGGTGCTCGCCAAGATGGCCCGGGCCGGGGCCCTCCGGGTGCGCGGACTCGAAGACCTCAGCTTCTTCCCGGCCGAGGGTGCACTGCCCGTCCCAGGCCGACCGGAAGTCGTGTTCTCGCCGGGGCACACGAGCGGCCACTGCGCGTTGTTCCTTCGCAGCCGGGGCGTTCTGTTCAGCGGCGATGCCCTGGTGACCCTCGATCCCTACACCGGACGCACCGGGCCCCGGATTGTGGCAGGGGCAGCCACCGCCGACAGCGGCCAAAACCTGGAGTCCCTTACCGCGCTGGAGCGGACCGGGGCGGGGTTGGTGCTACCCGGACACGGTGATCCCTGGACCCGCGGCATTGAGGAGGCCGTTGCTATCGCGCGGCACCATGGACCCGCATAGCCAGGACGCAGGCGGGACCTATCAAGCCGGTCCCGCCTGCGTCGTGCGCGTTAGGCCACGAGGCGTTCTGGCTAGGACCCGGCCTGGTCGAAGGCCCGCTTGGCTGCCGCCTGGGCGTCCGCCAGCGCTTTCTCCGCGCTCTTCTCGCCGAGCAAGGCTGAGGCCACCGCGTTCTTCAATTCGGTCTTGATCGCCTGGCCCGCCGGCGATGCTCCGAGGGACTTCCCGGTGGGCAGGACGTCGTAGAACGTCGCGATCGTTTCGTCGAAACCGGCGTTGCCGCTGGCCTTGACGAACTTGTCCCGGATCAGCTTGTCCGCCGAGGGGGACCCGGTGAAGAGCCCGGTGTTGATGGCTCCTGGGGTGGCCGCGATCTTGTCCGCCCGTGCCGCACCGGCGGCGGACCAGGCGTCATCGGTTACCAGGGACGTCATCCAGGCGCAGGCAGCGTTCGGGTTCTTGGCGCCGGCCGGGATGACGAAGGACGTTCCGCCGGCCACGGTGACCGGGCTCCCGGATTTGTCCTTGAACGGCACGGCGGAGATGTTCAGGCTCTGGGCGTAGGGGGCGAGCACGTTGACGTACCACTGGGCATTCACCTGCGCGGCCACCTGGCTCTTGACGTACTGGTTGTCCTTTCCGAAGGTGTCAAAGGCGTCGGTGAAGCTCTTGACCTTGGCGTAGCCTCCCTGGGCGTCGAGGATCTCCTTCAGGAGGTCAAGGGCCCCGGCGTTTGCGGGGTCATCGAGGGCGGGCGCCCCGTTTTCGTCCATGAGCCGGCCTCCGTTGGCGAGCAGCCACAGCTCGGGCTGGCCGGCGGCAACCGGATCAAGTCCGAGGGTGCTGGGGTTGTCACCGCTGGTCTTGTAGGTCTTGGCGACGGCCGCGAGGAGTTTGTCCTTGTTCGACGTGTCGATCTGGTCCTTGTCCACGCCCGCGGCCTGCAGTACCGACTGGTTGAGGATGATGGCGGCCGGCTGGTAGAACTGCGGCACCGCCCAGATCTGGTCCTTGTATGTGATCTGTTCCGTCACGGCCGGGTAGAACTGCTTGGCCGGGTCCATGCCCTGCGCCGTGAAACAAGCGTCGAGGGGCTTGATCAGTCCCTGCGCGGCGTAGGTGGCCACGAAGGCGCGATCCATCTGCACCACATCCGGCACGTCGCCACTGGCGGCGCGGGTGGTGAATTTCTGGGCGTCGAAAGCTGTCTGGTCCATGGTGATCTGCAGGTCTTTGTGCTGGTCCGCGGCATAAGCCATCCGGGCTTTCCCGACGTCGTCCGCGTTGTCGAAACCCCAGGCATTCAGTGCCCCGGACGCCTCCTTGGAGAATTCCGGCTTCTCCTCCGCACTACCGCTGCTTTGTCCGCCGCATGCCGTGGTAGCAGCCAGGGCCGCTACTACGGCAAGGGCCAGCACAGTCTTCCTTGCGCCCATGGGTTTCCTTCCGTCCATGTTCCAGCCACAATGCCAGAACAAATATGAGTGGAAAGACAGTTGTCTTTCAAAATGTAAGTACACTTGCTATTTCGAAAGCTAGCGTAACCCGGGAGGGCGCGCAAGGCGGCGGGCGGGCCCGCGGTCAGGCGTGCCCACTGCTCCGGGACGGAAGAAACGGAGCACTCTGTGAGCGCAGACCTGGCCCGGAGATCGGGGTCGCAGAGCACTAAACGCCGTGCGCGCAGCGGGAGGGTGAAGTACAACCGCCGCGAAGCGCTGGCCGGCTACCTGTTCATTTCGCCCTGGATCATCGGATTCGTCGTGTTCATGCTGGGAGCGATGGCCTACAGCCTGGTGATCTCCTTCAGCCGGTACAACCTGGCGACCAACGTGGCACGGCCGGTGGGCACAGCCAACTACGCGCTCCTGTTCGACGATCCCAAGGTGGCGCTCTCGCTTGCCAACACGCTTTTCTACGCGGTGCTGGCCGTGCCGCTGGAGATCTGTGTGGCCCTGGGGCTGGCGCTGCTGCTGAACCGGGTTGGCCGGGGTGCCGGCTTCTTCCGGACCGTCTACTACCTCCCCAAGATGACGCCCTCCGTGGCCACAGCGTCGGTGTTCCTGCTGCTGCTCAATGGAAATACCGGGGCCATCAACCAGGCGTTGGGCTTCTTCGGGATCGCCGGTCCGCAGTGGCTGATCGACCCGGCATGGGTGAAACCCTCAATCGTCCTGATGACACTCTGGGGAGTCAGCGGCACCATGGTGATCTTCCTGGCCGCACTCAAGAGCGTGCCGAGGGATCTGTACGAGGTCGCCGCCCTCGACGGTGCCGGGCCGGTACGGAAGTTCTTCTCCATCACGGTCCCGATGATCTCCGGCGCCCTCTTCTTCAACGTCATCGTGCTGACGATCGCGGCCCTGCAGGTGTTTGACCAGGCCTATCTGCTGTTCTGGCGGGACCAGACGAATTCCTCGCCGGAGTCCTCGCTGTTCTACGGCATCTACCTGTTCCAGCAGGCCTTCCGCGAATTCAACTTCGGCTTTGCTTCGGCGATGGCGTGGGTGCTCTTCGTGATCATTCTGCTGATCAGCCTGTTGCAAGTGAAGATCGGCAACCGGTTTGTCTACTACGAGGGGGACAAAAACTGATGGCAACCATAGGAACCACCCCGCCAGGTTCGACGGCCGACGCGCCAGAGGGGCCGGATGCCGCCGGACCGGGCGGACATGCGGGCCAGGCCCGACCAGCCGGGCGGCGGAAGCGTCGCCGGTCGCCGCGTTCGACTGCTGCCCAAGTGGCATTGTGGGCCCTGCTCATCGTCATCAGTGCTGCGTTCCTGTACCCCCTGGTCTGGCTGATCTCGGCGAGCCTGAAACCGCGCGCCGAGGTCTTCGACAACTCCCTGATACCGCGGACCTTCGCTCCCGAGAACTACGTCGAAGTATGGGATCAGTTGCCCCTCCTGCACTGGGTGGGCAACAGCTTCATCATTGCCCTGCTGGCCGCGCTGCTGGTCACCGTCTCCAGTTCAATGGTGGCGTTCGGCTTCGCCTATTTCCGTTTCCCCGGCCGCACCCTCCTGTTCGGCCTGGTGCTCGCCACAATGATGCTGCCGGGCGCCGTCACCATGGTCCCGCAGTACCTGATCTGGAAGAACCTCGGGGTGCTGGGGACCTGGATCCCGATGTTCGGCATGAACCTGTTCGGCTCAGCGTTCTACATCTTCCTGCAGCGCCAATTCTTCCTGGGCCTGCCCCGGGAGCTCTTCGAGGCCGCCCGGATAGACGGTGCGAGCTACTTCGGCCTGTTCCGCCGGATCGCCCTGCCGCTGTCCATCCCCTCGCTCGTGGTGATCTTCATCTTCGAGTTCCAGGCCAGCTGGAACAACCTCCAGTCCGCCCTGATCTACCTCAACGCAGGCTCGGTGGAAGGGTTCACGGCCCCGCTCGGGATCGCCTACGCCATGACCAAATTCAGCCCGACCAACGGCGGCCAGGGCGACTACCAGTACGTCATGGTGGCGACGCTGCTGATCACGCTGCCGATGCTGGTGCTCTTCGCCGTCGGCCAGCGGCACTTTATCGAGGGAGTGGCCACCGAGGGCAGGAAGGGCTGAAACCTATGTGACGGAACGTTACCCCGCGTGAACGGGTGTTTCCGCGCCGTTGTTCCGCTTCAGAACGGGGCCCTATCGTCGATGCATGGCAATTCAGGACATTTACCCCACGGCGCTGCGCCTCCTCGGCCGCCCCGTGCTGGTGGTGGGCGGCGGCCCGGTCGCTGCCCGCCGCGCCAGGGGACTGCTCGACGCCGGCGCCCTCGTCACCGTCGTGGCCCCGCTCGCCTCGCCGGCGCTTCTTGGCCTTGCCGACGCCGGCCTCCTCACCTGGAAGCCGCGCCCGTACCGGACGTCCGACGTCGACGGCGTCTGGTTCGTCCAGACCGCCACCGGCATCCCCGCTGTTGACGCGCAGGTCTCTGCCGACGCGGAAGCGCAGCGCGTCTGGTGCGTCAACGCCTCCGACCATGAATCCTCCGCAGCCTGGACCCCGGCCGTCGCAGTCGTGGACGATATCAAGATCGCCGTAAACGCCGGCGGAGACCCGCGCCGCGCCATGGCCCTCCGCGACGCCGTCGCCACTGCCCTGGAAACCGGCGACCTGCCGTTGCGCCGGCGGCGGGCGTCCGGCGGTTCCGTGGCCCTGGTCGGCGGGGGACCCGGCGACACCGGGCTTATCACGGTCCGCGGACGGCGGCTGCTCGGCCAGGCCGACGTCGTGGTGGCGGACCGTCTGGGCCCCCGCGAACTCCTCGGCGAGCTGGCCCCGGACGTCCGCGTCATCGAAGTTGGCAAGACCCCCGGACACCATCCGGTCCCGCAGTCGGAAATCAACCGGATCCTGGTTGACGAGGCCGTGCAGGGACACCGCGTAGTCCGGCTCAAGGGCGGCGACCCCTACGTTTTGGGCCGCGGCGGCGAGGAAGCCGAGTTCTGCCGGCAGAACGGCGTCGAGGTGGAAGTGGTCCCGGGCGTGACCTCGGCCATCTCCGTTCCGGCCGCCGCGGGAATCCCGGTCACGCACCGCGGCCTCGCCAAAGGCTTCAGCGTGGTCACCGGCCACGAGGAGCTCTCCGAGGTCCCGGCCCGCGCCGATCACACCGTGATCCTGCTCATGGGCGTCGGCCAGCTCCGTGACTCCGCCGCTTCCCTGGCCCGTGCCGGTTTGCCAGCAGGGACACCTGTTGGCATCGTAGAGAATGGCTACCTGCCGAACCAGCGGGTGACCATCGGAACGCTCGGGACAATTGCGGACCAGGCGGAGGCCGCCGGCGTCGCGAACCCTGCCGTGATCGTCATCGGCGACGTCGTCCGCGTCAGCCCGTTCGCGCCGTCGCACTTCAAGACCGCAGACTACAGCACCACCTCCCCGAACGCTCCCCGCACGCCCCGCACCACCAAGTCCCGCGCACTGACCCCGTAGCCCGACCCAACGAGCTCGCAGCAGAGGCCGTTATGAGCCCTCATAACGACCCTTAGCTGCGAATCAGTTGGGCCGGAACAGAAAAAAGGAACACAGCCGTGTCAATCAGCACCCCTGTAGGAACCGCTGCCCGCCCGCTGCGCATCGCCGTCGTCGGCTCCGGACCGGCCGGCGTCTACGCCGCCGACATCCTCACCAAGAGCGAGGCCGTCAAGAGCGGCGAGCTCACCGTGAGCATCGACCTCTTCGACCGCTACCCGGCACCCTACGGCCTGATCCGCTACGGCGTTGCCCCGGACCACCCGCGCATCAAGGGCATCGTCAACGCCCTGCACAAGGTCCTGGACCGCGGCGACATCCGCTTCTTCGGCAACGTGGACTACGGCACGGACCTCTCGCTCGAGGACCTCCGCACCCACTACGACGCCATCATCTTCGCCACCGGCGCCATCAAGGACGCGGACCTGAACATCCCGGGCATCGAACTCGAGGGCTCCTACGGCGGCGCCGACTTCGTCTCCTGGTACGACGGCCACCCCGATGTTTCCCGCGAATGGCCGCTGGACGCCAAGGAGATCGCCGTGATCGGCAACGGCAACGTGGCCCTCGACGTGGCCCGCATGCTCTCCAAGCACGCGGACGACCTCCTGGTCTCCGAGATCCCGGACAACGTCTACGCCGGGCTGAAGTCCTCGCCCGTCACGGACGTGCACGTGTTCGGCCGCCGCGGCCCCGCCCAGGTCAAGTTCACGCCCTTGGAACTGCGCGAACTCTCCCATTCCAAGGACGTGGACATCATCCTCTACGCCGAAGACTTCGAGTTCGACGCCGAATCGGACCGCCAGATCCAGAGCAACAACCAGACCAAGACCATGGTTGGCACCCTCACCAACTGGATCGCCGAACAGCCCGAGGAGCTCTCCGAGCTGACGGCCTCCCGCCGGCTGCACCTGCACTTCCTGCACAGCCCGGTTGAGGTCTACGACGACGCCGAAGCCCCCGGCCGCGTCGCCGGCATCAAGTTCGAACGCACCGAACTTGACGGCACGGGCAACGCCCGCGGCACCGGCGAGTTTGTGGATTACCCGGTCCAGGCCGTGTACCGCGCGATCGGCTACTTCGGGTCCTCGCTGCCGGAGGTGGAGTTCGACCACAGCAAGGGGGTTGTGCCGAACGACGGCGGCCGCGTCCTCGACGCCGCCGGCACCCACGTGCCGGGCATCTACGCGACCGGCTGGATTAAGCGCGGACCCGTGGGCCTGATCGGCCACACCAAGGGCGACGCACTGGAAACCGTGACCTACCTGCTGGAGGACCGCGCACAGCTGCCCCTCGCTGCCGCCCCCGCGCCGGAGGCTGTCGTCGAGCTCCTCACGGGCCGCGGCGTCCAGTACACCAGCTGGGAAGGCTGGCTGGCCCTGGACGAGCACGAGCGTGCCCTGGGCGCCAAGGCAACGGCTGCCGGCGAGTCGCACGGCGTCCCGGTCCAGCGCGAACGCATCAAAGTAGTGCCCCGCGAGGACATGGTGGAGATCTCCCGCGGCGGGGTCGCAGCCCAGCTGTAAGCACCGGGGCTGCCCATTCGCCGTCGGTAGTCAGTAGGCTTACCGTCATGAGGCTCCGTCACAGCAACGCGTCCGGCCGCGGCTACCGCCGGGTTCCCGCCGGTACCGGGTTCAGTTACAAGGACCTGGACGGGTCCACACTGCCCCCGGGACCGGTGCGGGAGCGCCTGGAAGGCATCGGGATCCCGCCGGCCTGGACGGACGTCTGGATCGCCCCGTACGACAACGGGCACATCCAGGCCACCGGCCTCGATGCCGTGGGCCGGCGGCAGTACATCTACCACCCGTCCTGGCGCGAACGGAAGGACCGGCTGAAGTTCGACCGTTCGCTCCAGCTGGCCGAGACGCTCCCTTCCGCGCGCCGCCTGGTGACCATGGACCTGCGCTCCGAGGGCCTGACCCGCGAGCGGGTCCTGGCAGCCGCCTTCCGGATGCTCGACAGCGGGTCCCTGCGGGTCGGCTCGGAGCGCTACACCAACGAAAACGGCAGCCACGGCCTGGCCACCCTGCTCTGCGCCCACGTCAAGGTGCACAAGGACGAGCTCAGACTCAGTTTCCCCGCCAAGAGCGGCAAGACCTGGGAGTCGCGGATCAAGGACGCCGACCTTGCCGCGGTCGTGCGGCAGCTCAAGCGCCGTGGCGGCAACGCGCGGTTGCTGGCCTACAAGGACGGCCGGAGCTGGCACCCGGTAACCAGCGCCGACATCAACGAGTACGTCAAGGAGCGCACGGGGGAGGACTTCACTGCGAAGGACTTCCGCACCCTGCGGGGCACGGTCGCCGCAGCTGTCAGCCTGGCGAAGAGTGGCCCGCAACCCAAGGTGGCGGCCCGGAAGAGTGCCGTGAGTAGCGCCATGCAGGACGCCGCCGCCGTCCTGGGCAACACACCGTCGATCGCCCGGAAGAGCTATGTGGACCCGCGCCTGCTGGACCATTTCGCCGAGGGGGAGACGATCGACGCGAAGCGGCTCGACTCCGCCGAATCCGAGCTCCGGTCGCTGCTCTATCAGGAGGGCGATGTGGTCCCGCTGCGGAAGGCCGCCGGCTGAATCTCCGAGCCGCGGCTACATCCGGCCAAAGCGCGCGCGGACCAGCGCGAACGCCCCGTAGGCAATGAATCCGGCCCCAATGGCCACCAGCAGAACCGGGCCGAAGGGGTGGTCCTGCAGGGCCTTGAGGCTGCCGTCGAGCCCGGTGGACGAGCCCGGGTCATTGGTGGCCGCGGCAATGACGAAGAGCAGCCCGGTCAGGATCAGGGCCACACCCTTGGCGATATGGCCGGCGACGCCCAGGACGCTGACGAGATGGCCGCGGTGCGTTCCCTCGAAATAGCGCAGCTCGTCCTTAAACTTCTTCCCGGCCCCCTTAATGATGAAGTACACCCCGATCCCGATGATTGTCAGGCCGAGGGCGATCAGCACCGGGACGCCGAAGGGGCTCTGCACGAGCGCCCTGCTGAAGTCCCGGGTCGAGTCGCCCGAATCACCCCGGTTGCCGACCGCGAAACCTGCGAAGCTCAGCCCGACGCTGCCGTACGCGATGCTCAGGAAGCCGGAGGAGACGAGCTTTCCCAGCCGCTTGCCGCGCGGGAGGTGGCGGGCGCGCAGCGTTGCCTCGCTGAGCTGCCAGAGCGACAACCCGGCGCAGCCGATGAATCCGGCCCACATCACGGCGGGCCCCCAAGGGTTGGCGGCGAGTTGCTCGATGGCACCGGTCGGCTCGGCCTGGCCCGGGGCACCCAGCACAAGGGCGACGGCGATCGCGCCGATGACGATGTGCAGCAGCGCCATCACGGCGAAACCGGCGCGCGCGACGACGTCGAGCACGGTGCTGTTCGACGCGGCCTCCGCGGCGTCGGCGGCTTCCCCGATGGCCGTTTCATTGGATGGCATCCGCTTGGTCCCCGTTCGTCCGTTCAACTGTTCAATTTTTACCCGTTCATGGGCCCCTCGGGGTGGACTTTTCCCGCGCCCGCACCCACGATCGTCACGGTGCACCGGACGATGAGTCCGCCGGGCGCGGAGTCCACCTCGATCAGGGTCTCGCCCTGTTCGATCACCGCGTACGTTTCCATCCCCGCTTCCACGTCGAAACCGCGCGAGGCGGCGTCCTGCTTCGCGTTCGCCAGCGCCGCTCCGCGGAGGCTGTCCAGGTAGCCCGGCTCGTGGGCCCGCGACGGGTCGCCGAAGGACCAACCGAAGAGGTGACCAGTTTCTTTCATGGCCATGATCTTACGCGCCGGTGCCGCTCTTCCGGGGTTGTCGGCCGCCGAACTCCGGGACTACCAAGATGTTGGTAAGTGTGCTTACTATAGCGGGATCATGCCCGCGGTTTTGGACATGCTCCCGGCGGCAACGGCGTCGGCGGCTGCCGCCGGTACTCCGGATTCGACTAAAAACGATAGGAAGCTCGACATGGCAGGTAATCTCATTGCCCGATCCATTCACGACCTGACGGCTGGCGCCTGGTTCGGCGGCTCGCTGATGGGCGCCATTGGGCTGAACGGTGCCGCGGCGGAGGCCAAGGACCCCGCCGAACGTACCCGGCTTTCGAGCCTGGGCTGGAAGAAGTGGGCGCCCGTCCAGACGGCCGCGTTCAGCGCGCATATCCTTGCCGGGCTCGCCGTCATCTGGGAGAACAAGGACCGGATGGCCAAGCAGGACGGCGTCACCCGGCTGACCATCTACAAGTCCATCGTCACCCTTGCCGGCGCCGCCGTGACGCTGTACGCAGGCCTGCAGGGCACCAAGGTCGAGAAGCTGGCCAACGAGGGCGCTGAAGGGGCAACGGAGCCGAAGCCCGGCGCATCCGACGAACTCCGTTCCGCGCAGCAGCAGTTGAAGGTGCTGCAGTGGGCCATCCCGGTGTTCGCCGGCTGGGTGATCGTGCTCGGTGCCAAGCACGGCGAGATGCAGCGCCCCAAGAACGTCTTCAAGGGCCTCTCCCGCTGATCGGCGGCGCGCCGCTGCCGGGATAGACACAAAGGCCTCCGGACGGAACGTCGGTTCCGACCCGGAGGCCTTTGTCGTGCCGGGCCCCTGCTGCTGGGCGCAGGGGCCGGCCGTTCGAATCCGGCATTGGCAGGCGCCGATGTCAACTCCGGTCAGCGGGCGATTGGGGGCGCTTGGGCTGACCGCTGAGTTGAGCATCTTCCCGTGACCTTGGGAAACCCTTGAACGTTACTCCCGGAGCCACTCCGCACAGGAATTCAGGTTCCGGGTGACGCTCTCGACGGCGGCGGCCTCGTCCCGCGCGGAAATCGCCTCCAGCAACTCACCATGACCCTCATGCGGCAGTCCATCAAACCCTTTCCGGCGCTGCTGCCGGAGCAGATCGGCGGAGAACACGACGCCAAAACTGACATAGAGCTCATGCAGCAGGGGGTTGGCGGACGCCTTGGCCACCATCAGGTGGAAGTCCCAGTCGGCGCTGGCCCAGGTGGAAAAGTCTTCGGCCAGCCAGGCGACGCGGCGCGCCGCCAGCAGTTCGTGCATGGCGGCGATGTCCCCGGCCGTCGCATGGCGGGCAGCGAGCCGTGCCGCCTGGGTGTCGAGCCCCACCCTGACTTCGAGAATGTGCTCCCCGGAATGGTCCTGGTACATCCGCTGGGCGGCGCCGGAAATCTCGCTGGTGGCCCGGACGTAGGTGCCGTCTCCGCGGCGGACGTCCAGCATGCCGCTGTGGGCGAGGGCCTTGATCGCCTCGCGCAGGGTCCCGCGGGAGATCCCGAGGGCGGCCATCAGCTCCGGTTCGGCCGGGATGCGCTGCTGCAGCGGCCATTCCCCGGAGTGGATCAGGGCCCGCAGCTTGGCGGTGACCTCTTCCACCAGCGGGGGCCGGTGCGAAGCGGTGAGGCTCATCGTTGCTCCTTGGGTGAGGCGGTGAGGAGATGGCCGACGGCGATCTGGCCGAGGGCCACCGCCAGCAGCAGAATCAACGGGAGCAGCCAGGAACCGGTGGCGCTGTGCAGCAGGCCCATGCCGAAGGGGCCGAGGGTCGCCAGCAGATACCCGGCCGACTGGGCCACGGTGGACAGCGCGGTGGTCTCCGCGGTGGTCCGGCCGCTGCGGCTGATCATCACCATGACCAGGGGGAAGATGCCGAGCCCGAAGCCGAGCAGGACCGCCGTGAGCGGAGCCCAGTCGACGGGCAGGACCAGCATCGCCAGGACACCGAGCGCCATCGTCACCGTGGCCAGGTAGAACGCGGTCCGCAGCCGCCGGGGGCGGGAGCCGATTCCGACCAGGATCATGCCGGCGGGGACGGACACGAGCTGCATCAGCCCGAACATCAGCCCGCTGCCGGAAGTAGTCATGCCCATGGTGACCAGCAGGTAGGGAAACCAGCTGAGCACCGCGTAGGCCAGCAGCGCCTGCACGGTGAAGCCAAGGGTGATCAGGGCCCCGGTGCGGGTGCGCAGCAGCGGCCAGGGCGCTACCCGGGCTGCCTTGGCCGCGGATGCATTGCGGTGCGCGTACAGGGCAATCGGGACGAAGCCGAGGCACGCGCAGAGGGCCAGGAAGCCGATGGACCCGAGGCCCGCGGAGGCCGATCCGAGCCCCTGCGCCACGGGGACGATCAGTACCGCCACCACCGTGGCGCCCGTCGTCATGGTCACCGTGTAGAGGGCGGTCATGAGCGAGGTGCGGTCCGCGAAGTGCACCCTGATGAAGGACGGCATCGCCACATTGCAGATGGCCAGCCCGGACATGCCCACCACGGTCCCGGCCAGCAGCATCCCGGTCGACGGGACGCCGCGCAGCAACAGGCCAGCGGCCAGCATCACCAGGGACAGCAGGATGGCCTTCTCGAGCCCGAGGCGCCGGGTGAGCCAGGACGTGGCGGCACCCGCCACGGCGAAACACAGGGTGGGGATGGACGGGATGACGGCGGCGATCAGCGGCCCGTAGCCCAGCACTGCCTGCAGGTCGTGCAGCAGGGCGGCCGCCCCGGTGATTCCAGCCCGCAGGTTGAGCCCGATCAGCACGAGCGCGACGACGCCGGCCACAAGTGCGCCCCGCGGCCGGGCTGGTGCGGTGGAGCGTGCGTTCTCGGAAAGGGCGGACTCCGCCGTGCTGCTAGCCATGCTTACCATGTTTAAAGGTTAGACGTTTGACGTTTGGGCACCCGACTTTTATGACGCACGCCTCACCGGGATGCCCGTCAGCGCGGGTGGCGGGCCCCCAGCCGTTGCACGGCGAGCGCCAGCCACAGCTGCACCCGGTCCGGCGTCTGGGCGGGGTCATAGCCGGTCAGCTCGGTAATCTGGGCCAGCCGGTAGCGGACGGTGTTCCGGTGCAGCGTCAGTTCCTCGGCGACGGCGGCCACCGAGCCGTTGTTGGTGAGGTAGCTTTCCAGGGTGGTCATCAGCTCCGCCCCGTGCGTGGCGTCGAAAGTGCGGAGCGGATTCAGGGACTCGTTCGCCATGTCGGCCAGCGGCACATCCTCGCTGGCCAGCAGCAGCGAGGTCAGGCTGAGCCGCTCCGGCTCGTTGACGGGCAGGCCGTGGCTGACCGCATCGCGGGCCTCGAAGTAGCTCCAGCGCAGGCCGTTCGGCTTTGTGTAGGCCCCGCCGATTCCGATTGTCGCGTGGAGCCCGGCCTCGGCCAGGTGGTCGCTGAGGCCGCGGGCCAGCGCGCTGGCCCCGCTGCCGTCGTCGGGAATGACCGCGATCAGATCCTTGCCGACGACGGCGCTCACCGCCTTGTCCAGCGGCTGCGGCAGCGAGGTGCTGCCGAGCTGTTTGGCGTGTGCCGCAGATTCGGCGAGCAGCACCACGTTCTTGCGGGTGCTGTTGATGCCGATGCCGGCGAGCCGGCGGGTGGCCTCACTGGAATCAAGGGTTCCGTGGATCACGTCCTCGAGGACCTGCCCGGCCAGGGCGCGCTGCGACTGCCGCTGCTTGACCATGTTGTTCAGCTCGACGCTGATCAGGTTCTGGGCGTAGCCAACGATGCCGGAATCTTCGAAGGGCTGCTTGATCCAGAGGGTGCAGGCGTCGCGGCGGCCCGTGGGGATGGGGTACGAAGCCCAGCCGTCCGCGTTGGGAGCGGGATTGCCGGCCACGCTGTTATAGAGCTGGGCGGTGAACTGGGTCAGTACAATCTCGGTGCGAAGCATCGAGCCGAGGTGCTTGAGCAGCTCGGCCAGGCCGCCGCCGGTCAGGAGGGCCCGGGCAAGGATCTGGTGCCCGGCGATGAGGCGCTCCAGCTTGCCGTAGTGGTCCGCGGACTGTGCGTCGGCCACGAGTTTCCCGATGGCGATGAAAGGGGTCTCGTACGGGACTTCCACCACCGGCAGGCCCCAGCGGTTGGCCTCGGCGACCAGGGCCGGAGGTACCACCTCGTGCGTCAGTCCGATTCCGAAGCCGATTCCCACGGCGCCGGCCCGCTGGACCTGCCGGACGAAGCGCCGCTGGTCCGCCGCGCTGCGCAGCCGCATGCCCGTGGTGAGGACGAGTTCACCGCCGTTGAGGAACCGCTGCGGGTCCTCCTGCTCGGTGACGGCCACCCAGTGGATGTCCTGGTGCCAGGTGGTTTCGGCGAGGCCTGCCTTGGTGAGCTGCAGGGACGGGACCCCGAGCAGGGCGGCGAGTGAAATGGCCATGGCTTCAGGATAGCGGGGGCTGGTCAAGCGCACTAAACTCCGGCGGATACGGTGTGCAGGTGACTATTCCCTGCGGATCGGCGCTGGCATAGGCTCGGAGCAGTCTAAATGGGCCCTCCAGCACGAAAGAGGTTGTACACCGTGGTTCAAACCTTGCAGAACTTCATCAACGGCGAGTTCGTTACTCCCGCCGGCACCGGGACACTGGACATCGTCAATCCCACCAACGGTGAAGTGGTGGCGAAATCGCCCATCTCCGGGGCCGCCGACGTCGACGCCGCCATGACGGCGGCGCAGGATGCCTTCAAGAGCTGGAAGCACGCGACGCCCGCGCACCGCCAGCTTCTGCTGCTCAAGCTTGCCGACGCCATCGAAGCGAACAGCGACGAAATCGTCGAGGCCCAGCACCGGAACACCGGTCAGGTCCGCTCCCTGATCGCCGCCGAGGAGGTTGCCGCCGGCGCGGACCAGCTGCGCTTCTTTGCCGGCGCCGCCCGCCTCCTCGAAGGCAAGTCCGCCGCGGAGTACCTCGAGGGACACACCTCCTACGTCCGGCGCGAACCGATCGGCGTCGTGGCCCAGGTTGCGCCGTGGAACTATCCGTTCCTGATGGCCGTCTGGAAGATCGGTCCCGCCCTGGCGGCCGGCAACACCGTGGTGCTCAAGCCCTCGGACACCACGCCCGAGTCCACCCTGGTCCTGGCCCGCCTGACCGGCGACATCTTCCCGGCCGGCGTCCTGAACGTCGTGCTCGGCACCGGCGAGACCGGCGCCATGATGGTGGAGCACAAGGTTCCCGGGCTGGTCTCCATCACCGGGTCCGTCCGGGCCGGCATCGCCGTCGCCTCGGGAGCCGCCAAGGGACTCAAGCGCGCCCACCTGGAACTCGGCGGCAAGGCCCCGGCCATCGTGTTCAAGGACGCGGACGTCAAGAAGAGCGCCGCCGCCATCGCAGAATTCGCATTCTTCAACGCCGGCCAGGACTGCACCGCGATCACCCGCGTGCTGGTCCAGGACGAAGTGCACGACGACGTTGTGGCGGCCATGGTGGAGCACACCAAGACCCTGCACACCGGCTCGCAGAACGACGAGGACAACTACTTCGGCCCGCTGAACAACGTGAACCACTTCAACGCCGTCACCGCCGTCGTGGCGTCCCTGCCCGAGAACTGCAAAATCGAAATTGGCGGCCACCGTGCAGGCGAAAAGGGATTCTTCTTCGAACCCACCATCGTCACCGGGGCAAAGCAGAGCGATGACATCGTCCAGCAGGAAACGTTCGGGCCGGTCATCACGGTGCAGAAGTTCAGCACCGAGGCGGAAGCCGTTGAGCTGGCCAACGACGTCGAGTACGCCCTGGCCTCCAGCGTCTGGACCACCGACCACGGAACCGCCATGCGCGTGAGCCGCGACCTGGACTTCGGCGCGGTGTGGATCAACACGCACATCATGCTTACCGCCGAAATGCCGCACGGCGGCTTCAAGCAGTCCGGCTACGGCAAGGACCTGTCCATGTACGGCGTCGAAGACTACACGCGCATCAAGCACGTGATGTCTGCGTTGGACGCATAACGCAGTCACTCAAACGCCGTCGCATAACTCCCCCCGCTGAGAAAGGCTTTCCCATGACCACCACCGCACATGACATCACCTACCGTCTTGAGCAGAAACGCCGTGTCCAGGCGGACTTCCCGGGCCCCAAGTCCCTCGCCTTGACCGCCCGCCGCAAGGCCGTTGTGGCCGCCGGCGTTGCGTCCAGTGTCCCCGTCTTCGTCGCCGACGCCGACGGCGGCATCATCCACGACGTCGACGGCAACTCCTTCATCGACCTCGGCTCCGGCATCGCCGTGACCAGCGTCGGCGCCTCGGATCCGGCCGTCGTCGGAGCCGTCAAGGAGGCCGTGGAGCACTTCACCCACACCTGTTTCATGGTCACGCCGTACGAGGGCTATGTCGCCGTCGCCGAGCAGCTGAACCGTCTCACCCCCGGCGACCACGAGAAGCGCACGGTGCTCTTCAACTCCGGCGCCGAGGCTGTCGAAAACGCCGTGAAGGTGGCCCGGCTGGCCACCGGCCGGGACGCCGTCGTCGCGTTCGACCACGCCTACCACGGCCGCACCAACCTGACCATGGCGCTGACCGCCAAGGCCATGCCGTACAAGACCAATTTCGGCCCGTTCGCGCCCGAGGTCTACCGGATGCCGATGAGCTACCCGTACCGCGAGGAAAACCCGGAGATCACCGGCGCCGAGGCCGCCAAGCGCGCCATCACCATGATCGAGAAGCAGATCGGCGGCGAGCAGGTTGCCGCGATCATCATCGAGCCCATCCAGGGCGAGGGCGGCTTCATTGTCCCCGCCGAGGGCTTCCTTCCGGCGCTGGCAGCGTGGGCCAAGGACAAGGGCATCGTCTTCATCGCCGATGAGGTCCAGTCCGGCTTCTGCCGCACCGGCGAATGGTTCGCCGTGGACCATGAAGGTGTGGTGCCGGACATCATCACGATGGCAAAGGGCATCGCCGGCGGCATGCCGCTGTCCGCGATCACGGGCCGGGCTGACCTGCTCGACGCCGTTCACCCGGGCGGCCTCGGCGGCACCTACGGTGGCAACCCGGTGGCGTGCGCCGCGGCGCTGGCCTCAATCGGCTCGATGGAGCAGTACGACCTCAACGCCCGCGCCAAGCACATCGAGGAGCTCGCCCTCGGCAGGATGCGGGACCTCGCGTCTGAGCAGTCGGTCATCGGTGACGTCCGCGGCCGCGGCGCCATGCTCGCGATCGAACTGGTCCAGGCCGGCTCCAAGGAACCGAACCCGGAACTGACCAAGGCCGTTGCCGCGGCCTGCCTCAAGGAGGGTGTCATCATCCTCACCTGCGGCACCTACGGCAACGTCATCCGGCTGCTCCCGCCGCTGGTCATCAGCGACGAGCTGCTGCTGGACGGACTTGAGGTCCTGGCCGCGGCCATCAAGGCCAACGCCTAACAGGCAAGCAAGCCAGCAGAAGAGCCGCCGACCACAGGTCCGCGGCTCTTCTGCCGTATCAGCCGCTATTTCCAGGGGGAAGAGTCCAGCTGAAGAGCCACCACGTACAGGTGCTGGCCCTGCTGGATCTTTTCGACCTCGTACACGCGCACCCTGGTCTCCGGAACAGCCGGCATCGGGCGGCCGACGCCGAGTCCGTAGCTGAGCACCCCTTCGAAGTCGCCGGCCGGCGCATAGCTGGTGAGGGCCTTATAGCCGACGCCGGGTGGGGGAGCGCTCGTGACGGTGCTCGCGGTCCCGTCGGCGGTGTGCGCCTGGGCGCCGCGGAACACCACCTTGAGGATGGCGCCCGCGCCCGGCAGCGGGACGGGCAGTCCGCTGCCGTCGGCGAGCAACTCGGGCACAAACTCGATGTCGTAGCTCGGGAAGCCTCCGGTGAACCGGAAGCTCAACTGGTCATAAGGCGGGGTCTCGGACGCGTGCTGGCCAGCGCCGATCGCGTACAGCGTGGGCAGCGGAGCCGCCGGCGGGGATGCGATCGGCACCGGATTGTCGTGCGTGGCCTTGAACGTCCGGCCCGGCCCGGGCCAGGACCAGTCGAGGGCGATACTGCTCGCGATCACCCTGTCGCCGCTCTGCGGCGGCCCGATCTCGTCCGTGTCCCCGGGCGGCGCCGCCATGGACGGAACCGCGGTGGGCGTGCCGGTGGGCGTTGCCGGGGCTGACGCCGTTCCGGTCTGGCTGGTGCCGCCGGGCTGCGGAGCGGGCGGGGTGCAGGCCGGCAGGAGCAGCAGCAGTCCCAGGATCCCCGGCACGAAGGTGCTGGCCCGAAATTTCCGACTACTGGCTGCACTCACGCTGAGCTCCCCTCGACCGTCCCAGCGTAGGCCGGAAGAGATTCCCCTGCTCAGGGCCGAAAGTCACCTGCCTCACGGGATATTCGACGCACCGCTGGACTAGAGTCGTTCCTACCACTGCAGAAACGCAGACCGGCCAATGTCGCCCGGAAACCCCGGAGCATGGCTGGCTTCTGCCCAGACCCATAAGGGGTTCATCCATGCGATACGTAGTTGGCTATACACCCAACGAACGCGGCGCCGACGCCGTAGCCCTGGCCTCGGCCATGGCCCGCGCCCAGGGGGCGCACCTTGACTTGGTTTATGTGGCGGACCGGCGTGCCGCCAGCGCCGCTCCGAAGGCCGAGGGGACCGGCAGCGCCGCCGGGCAGGAAGCGCTGGCCGCGGAGCGCGAAGGGCTGGCGCTGGTACCGACGGACCTCGAGGCAAAGTTCCACGTCCGGCAGGCCGAGTCGTTCGCCGCGGGCCTGATCGATGCGGCCGTGGAATTCGAGGCCGGCCTGATCGTGGTGGGCGCGGCGAACAACGGTCTCTTCAAGCGGTACAGCGTGGGAAGCGTGGCCAACGCCCTGCTCCATGCGTCGCCTGTCCCGGTGGCGCTGGCGCCGCGCGGCTACCGCCGCACGGACCCGATCACGCGGCTGACTCTCGCCGTGGGCCGGCGCACCGGCGCGGAGGCGGCGATCGACGTGGCGATCGAATCCGCGGGACGCCGCGGCGTCCCGTTGCGGCTCGTCTCGCTCGTGGAGCTCGATGCCGCAGGGGACAGCGGGGAGAACATCAACGCTGCCCATATCCACGCCAACACAGTTCTGACGGAGGCTTCACGCCGGCTGCCGGCGGGACACAACGCCGGCGTTGAAGTGGCACACGGCAGGACCATCGAGGAAGCAATCGACGACCTTGAGTGGGACGGCGGCGAAATCCTGATCGTGGGCTCGTCGCGGCTCGGGGAAAAGAACAAGCTCTTCATCGGCAGCACGGCCAACAAGGTCCTGCGCGCCCTGCCGGTCCCGATGGTGGTGGTCCCGCGGGACTACGAACCCGTGGCTTCCAGCCCGGAGGTATGACCGCCGCACCGACCGGTGCCGCCGTCGGGGGATACCTCAGGCGGCGGCGCGGGCCTGCTTCCGGCTGACGGAGTTCTTCCGGGTGGTGAGCAGCATGTCCACGGTGAGGACCAGGAGTGCAAGCCAGACGACGCCGAACCCGATCCAGCGCTCAGTGGTCATGGCTTCCTTGAACACGGCCAGGGCCACGATGAACTGCAGGACCGGCGCGAAGTACTGCAGCAGTCCGATGGTGGTCATCGGCAGGCGGCGCGCGGAGGCACCGAAGAACAGCAGCGGCACGGCGGTGATGATGCCCGACGCCGCGAGCAGCCAGAAGTGGCCGGCACCATTGGTGGACAGCGTGGCGGCCCCGCTGACCGCCAGGAAGATCATGGTGGCCGCGGCGAGCGGCGCCAGCACAATCGTCTCCACGGAGAGGCTGGTGATCGCATCCGCGCGGGGCCCCACCCGCTTTTTGACGAAGCCGTAGAGGCCGAAGCTCAGGGCCAGGGTCAATGCGATCCACGGCAGTTTCCCGTAGGAGACAGTCAGGACGCCGACGGCAACGAAACCGATGACGACGGCGGCCCACTGCAGCGGGCGGAGCTTCTCTTTAAGCACGAAGACGCCCAGCAACACGGAGACGAGCGGATTGATGAAGTAGCCCAGCGAGGCCTCCACGGCCTGGCCGGTGGTCACGCCGTATGTGTAGGTCAGCCAGTTCACCGCAATCAAACCGGCTGCGAGGGCAAGCGGGCCGATTACCGTGCGGTTACGGAACGCGGCCCCGAGCACCCGCCAGGAGCGCGTGACCGTGATCAGCAGGGTGCAGAACAGCAGCGACCAGACCACGCGGTTGGCGACGATCTCGACCGCGCCGGCCGGGGCCAGCACGAAGAAATACAGCGGCAGCAGCCCCCACAGCCCGTAGGCGCCGATGCCGAACAGGACGCCCGCCGTCGTGTCCTTGTCCACGGCCTTGAGCGCCGCAGGCTGCGTCCGCGCAGGGCTTCCCGATGGTGTGGCGGCATCCGGGGCGGTCAGCGTGGCTGGGGAGAACGATCCGTCGGGTTTAGGCACAAGATCAATAACACCACCGCTGCCGCCGGTATTCCGGCCGATTGGTTCCCGGCGCAGGGCACGGGCCCTGCGATCTCAGTCACCCGGCACCCCACCGGTTCCCGCGGACATTTAGAATAGGGAGTTGTGCGCTGCATGACCTGGCGCAGTCGCCAAGACTCAGAAGGGCTACCGGTGTCCAACTCGGCCGAATCCACGTCCAAACGTCCGCTCCGCGTTGCGATTGTCGGCGCAGGACCGGCCGGCGTCTATGCCGCGGACATCCTGACCAAATCCAATGAGGTCAAGGACGGCGATTTCGAGGTCAGCATCGACCTCTTCGAGGCTTACCCGGCGCCCTATGGCCTGATCCGGTACGGAGTGGCCCCGGACCACCCCCGGATCAAGGGCATTGTCAACGCCCTGCACAAGGTGCTGGACCGCGGCGACATCCGGTTCCTCGGCAACGTAACTTACGGCCGCGACCTGACCCTGCACGATTTCCGCTCGTTCTACGACGCCGTGATCTTCTCCACCGGCGCCATCAAGGATGCGGAGCTTGACATCCCCGGGATTGGGCTCGAGGGCTCCTTCGGCGGGGCCGATTTCGTCTCTTGGTACGACGGCCACCCGGACGTGCCGCGCGACTGGCCGCTGGAGGCCAAGGAAATCGCGGTGGTCGGCAACGGCAACGTGGCTCTGGACGTTGCCCGCATGCTGGTCAAGCACGCCGAGGAACTCCTGGTCACCGAAATCCCCGACAACGTCTACCGGGCGCTCAGGAATTCCCCGGTCACGGATGTCCATGTGTTCGGCCGCCGCGGCCCGGCCCAAGTGAAGTTCACCCCGCTGGAACTGCGCGAACTCTCCCATGCCAAGGACGTGGACATCGTCCTGCACCCGGAGGACTTTGAGTTCGACGAGGCCTCCGACGAGGCGATCCGCAGCAACAACCAGATCCGCACCATGGTCAACACCCTGACGAACTGGCTTGTCGAGGAGCATGCTGAGGCCGAGGAGCCGTCCTCCCGCCGGCTGCACCTGCACTTCCTGCATAGCCCGGTCGAGATCTACGACGATCCCGCCAGCCCCGGCAAGGTTGCGGGAATGAAGTTCGAGCGGATGCAGTTGGACGGCACCGGAAACGTCAAGGGCACGGGGGAGTTTCTCGACTACCCGGTGCAGGCCGTCTACCGGGCGATCGGCTACCACGGCTCGCCGCTGGACGAACTGGAATATGACTCCAAGCGCGGCGTCATCCCCAACGAGGGCGGGCGGGTGCTCAATGCCGAGGGCAACCCCGTGCCCGGCATCTACGCCACCGGCTGGATCAAACGCGGGCCCGTCGGCCTGATCGGCCACACCAAGGGCGACGCGCTGGAGACCATCGGATTCCTGCTTGAGGACCGGCTGACCCTGCCCCCGGCACAGAACCCGGACCCGCAGGCCATCATCGATCTCCTCGAGGAACGGGGCATCGAATACACGACGTGGGAGGGCTGGATCAAGCTCGACGCCCATGAGCTGGCACTGGGGGAGGAGTGGTCCGCCGCGGAGGACGCCAGCGGCATTGTCCGCGAACGCGTCAAGGTGGTTCCTCGCGAGGACATGATCGAGATCTCCCGCGGCTAGCCGGGCCCTAGCCGGGGCGCGGTCAGGCCATTAGACTTGCCGGACGCGGCTGCCTCCGGCAGGTCGTCGTGCCCGTCAGGTGGGAGTTCAATGAGGAATCCGGTCCATCCGGCAGCGCCCGGTGGCTACACCGTTGACCTGCGCCAAAAGTTTGCCCGCACTGGCCATGAGCAGCTGGACTCCCGGGGCCTGCTCTTCCCGGACCCCCGGCAGCTGCCCGGGCTCAGCCCCGTAATCCAGGAATCATGGCGGCGGTCGGCCCAGCTGCGCGCCAATCCGGACAATCCCGAGGCGCCGCTGGCAATGGACCGCGAGGAACTGGAAGAGTACCGGCGCCAGCATCCGCTGGCCGCGATCATGCCGGTCATCCACAAGCTGCTGGTCCTGCCCAGCCACGACAGCGGGATGCTGGTGGCAGTGGGCGACGAGCTGGGCCGGCTGCTCTGGGTTGAGGGCGACGCCGACATGCAGCATAAGGCCGAGGGCATGATGTTCGTTCCGGGCGCGGACTGGTCCGAGGCGACCGTTGGTACCAGTGCCCCCGGCACCGCGCTTGCCCTGGGCCGCGGGATCCAGATCTCGGGAGCGGAGCACTACAAGCGCTCCGTCCATCCGTGGAGCTGCACGGCCGTGCCGTTCCACGATCCCGATTCCGGCGCCCTCCTCGGCGTCGTCGACATCACCGGCACCGAGTCTGCCGTAGCGCCGCACACCCTGTCCCTGGTCGAAGCCACTGTCGCCGCGGCGCAGGCCCACCTGCGGGTGGAACGGCTCCAGCAGGCCGCAGCGAATCGGACGCCGCCGGCCCGGCGGCGCGGCCCGGCCGCTCCGGCGGCTGCCGGCGCCGGGGCGGCCACGCGGGACGCCACGAGCCTGTACCGCAACAGCCTCCAGCTCCTCGGCCGGGACCAGGCGCTGCTGAGCATCGACGGCCGGACCGTCGCCCTGTCCGCACGGCACAGCGAAATCCTGGTGCTGCTGAGCACGCACCCGGAGGGGCTGAACGCCGAAGAGCTCTGCTCGCTGCTGTACCCGGGGGCGGCGTCCACCATGACGCTGCGGGCCGAGATGGTGCGCCTGCGCAAGGTCCTCCAGCAGCTCAACCCGGACGCGGTCCCCGAATCCCGGCCCTACCGGCTGCCCGTGGATCTGGTGCCGGACGCCGGCCAGGTCCTCAGTTGCCTGCAGCGGGGCGCCCACCGGATCGCCTTGGAGATCTACCGTGGCGCGGTCCTCCCACGCTCGGAAGCGCCCGGCATCACCGAATTGCGGAGCCGGGTCTCCTCCCTGCTGCGGGAGGCAGTGCTGACCGACGGGAGTGCCGAGTCACTGCTGAAGTACGCCGGGCTGCCGGAGGCAAGGGACGACGTCGAGGTCCGGCTCGCGGCGCTGAAGCTGCTGCCGCCCCGCTCGCCCCGGCGGGCCGCCGTCGTCGCCGATCTTGAACGGCTGGACGCGGAACTCAGCGCGTGACGCCAGGGCGTGATCCGGCTCACTTAGGTTGCAACCTGACTGCAACCTCCCCGCTCCTAGGCTGAGGGCTACGGCAACTGCCATCGTCAGTTCGCCATCGATCTTGCACAGCAAAGGAGCTAGCAATGACTGTCTACGCACAGCCCGGTACCGAGGGCTCGAAGGTCACTTTCAAGGACCGTTACGAGAACTGGATCGGCGGCGAATGGGTTGCCCCGGTCAAGGGCCAGTACTTCGAGAACATCACCCCCGTGACCGGCAAGGCCTTCTGCGAGGTTGCACGAGGCACGGCGGAGGACATCGAACTGGCGCTGGACGCGGCCCACAAGGTGGCACCGTCCTGGGGCAAGACTTCCGTCGCCGAGCGCGCCGCCATCCTGAACAAGATCGCGGACCGGATCGACGCGAACCTCGAAATGCTCGCCGTCGCCGAAACCTGGGACAACGGCAAGCCGATCCGCGAAACCCTCAACGCCGACCTCCCGCTCGCCGCGGACCACTTCCGCTACTTCGCGTCGGCCGTCCGGGCCCAGGAGGGCCGCCTCTCCCAGCTCGACGACGACACCACCGCCTACCACTACCACGAGCCGCTCGGCGTCGTCGGCCAGATCATCCCCTGGAACTTCCCGATCCTGATGGCCGTCTGGAAGCTTGCGCCGGCCCTCGCCGCCGGCAACGCCGTGGTCCTGAAGCCGGCCGAGCAGACGCCGACCTCCATCCTCGTCCTGATGGAGCTCATCGGCGACCTCCTTCCCGCCGGTGTCCTCAACGTCGTCAACGGCTTCGGCGTCGAAGCCGGCAAGCCGCTGGCCTCCAGCCCCCGCATCCGCAAGATCGCCTTCACCGGCGAGACCACAACCGGCCGCCTGATCAGCCAGTACGCCAGCCAGAACCTCATTCCGGTCACCCTGGAACTCGGCGGCAAGAGCCCCAATATCTTCTTCAACGACGTCGCCGACACCAACGATGCGTTTTACGACAAGGCCCTTGAGGGCTTCACCCTCTTCGCCTTCAACCAGGGCGAGGTCTGCACCTGCCCGTCGCGCGCCCTGGTCCAGGACGGCATCTACGACTCCTTCATGGCCGACGCGCTGGCCCGCACCCAGAAGATCATCCAGGGCAACCCGCTGGACACCGACACCCAGCTCGGCGCCCAGGCCTCCAACGACCAGCTCGAGAAGATCCTCTCCTACATCGACATCGGCAAGCAGGAGGGCGCCAAGGCACTCACCGGCGGCGCCCGGGCCGAGTTGTCCGGAGACCTTGCCGGCGGCTACTACGTCCAACCGACCATCTTCGAAGGCCACAACAAAATGCGCATCTTCCAGGAGGAGATCTTCGGCCCTGTGGTATCCGTGACCCGCTTCAGCGATTACAACGACGCCATGGGCATCGCCAACGACACCCTGTACGGCCTGGGTGCCGGCGTCTGGTCCCGCAACGGCAACGTCGCCTACCGCGCCGGCCGTGAAATTCAGGCCGGCCGGGTGTGGGTCAACAACTACCACGCCTACCCGGCAGGGGCCGCGTTCGGCGGGTACAAATCCTCCGGCATCGGCCGCGAGAACCACTCGATGATGCTCGACCACTACCAGCAGACCAAGAACCTGCTGGTCAGCTACAACGAGAACAAGCTCGGCTTCTTCTAAGCCGCACCGACCCGGGCGGGGACGGATCAGAACTGATCCGTCCCCGCCCGCACCACTTCCCAGACAACCCAGATGAGGCCCCGATGTCCCAGACCCGGCTCGACGCCGCCGTGACCCGCCCCGGAGAGGACTTCTCGCGGGTGGCGCTCACCCCTGAGTCCGTTGACCTGCTGCGCAAGCTGTGGAAGCAGCATGGGCCGCTGATGTTCCACCAGTCCGGGGGCTGCTGCGACGGTTCCTCGCCGATGTGCTATCCGGCCGGGGAGTTCATCACCGGCGACTCGGACGTGCAGCTCGGGCTGTTCGACATTTCGGACGGGTTGCAGCCCCAGCCGGTGGAATTCTGGATGTCCAGGGAGCAGTTCAATTACTGGAGCCATACCCACTTGACCGTGGACGTCGTACCGGGCCGGGGGAGCGGGTTCTCGGTGGAAGCTCCCGAGGGCAAACGCTTCCTAATCCGCTCCACCCTGATGGACTGGCCGGTCTGAGGCCGCGCCAAACCGGTACGGATCATCCTGGCGACCACCGTGAGCGTCTCAGTATGTGGGACAAAAATGGTCGTCCACTGGATGGACACTACGATGGATAGGTCTGTTTCCAACAAGTTATCGAGATTGTGGACTTTCCTATGAACCTATTCCGGACCAAAACCATCGAGCAGTCCATGGCT
This sequence comes from Pseudarthrobacter sp. MM222, assembly GCF_947090775.1. Lineage (NCBI taxonomy): Bacteria > Bacillati > Actinomycetota > Actinomycetes > Micrococcales > Micrococcaceae > Pseudarthrobacter > Pseudarthrobacter sp. MM222. The sequence continues at coordinate 3,409,777 of NZ_OX352321.1, read as the reverse complement.
GACGCCGATGAACCGGGACGTACGCTCAAGCGGTCACTCAGTACCTGGGACCTCATGATTATGGGCGTCGCCGTTGCTGTCGGCGCCGGAATCTTCTCCGTAGGGGCCAAAGCCGCCGCGAACTTCTCCGGACCGGCAGTGACGATATCTTTCGCCATCGCCGCCGTCACGTGCGCTCTCGCTATCATGTGCTACGCCGAGTTCGCCACGGCCATCCCGGTGGCAGGCTCGGCCTACGTGTTTACCTACGCCACCATGGGTGAATTGCTCGCATGGATCATCGGCTGGAACCTGATCCTGGAACTCTTTACGGCCGGCGCCGTGATCGCCAAGTACTGGGGCATCTACCTCAGCAAGGTGTTCGCGCTGATGGGCGTCGACATTCCGCCGTCGATCTCCCTCGGCGGGGTCGACCTCTACTGGGGTGCCTTCCTGATCGTGGCGGTGTTCACCGTGCTGCTGGTGCTGGGGACCAAGCTGTCGGCCCGCGTCGGAAACGTTTTCACCCTGATCAAGATCGCCGTCGTGCTGTTCGTCATTGTGGTGGGCTTCACCTACGTGAAGTTTGAGAACTACGCACCGTTCGTGCCGGCCTCGGAGCCGACCGGCGGCACCGGAACCGCCGACGTCCTCAAGCAGTCCTTCTTTGGATTCCTGACCGGCGCGGCGCCCGCTCAGTACGGCACGCTGGGAATCTTCGCCGGCGCTGCCCTGGTCTTCTTTGCCTTCATCGGCTTCGACGTCGTGGCCACCTCGGCCGAAGAGGTCAAGAACCCGCAGAAGACGCTGCCCCGCGGCATCTTTGGCGGTCTCGCCGTCGTCACCGTCCTCTACATCCTCGTGTCGCTGGCCTTGACCGGCATGGTGTCCTACACCGAGCTGGCCGAAGCCGAGAATCCGACACTCACCACCGCCTTCGAGGCCGTGGGGAATACCGACGCGGCCAAGATCATCGCCTTCGGATCCCTCGTTGGCCTCACCACGGTGATCATGGTGCTGCTGATGGGTCTTTCCCGGGTGGTCCTGGCAATGAGTCGCGACGGCCTGCTGCCGCGTTCCCTGTCCAAGACCAGCGCCACCCGCGCGACGCCGGTCCGCCTCCAGATCATCTGCGGCGCAGGCGTGGCCCTCGTTGCCGGGTTGACGAATGTGGACCTGCTGGAGGAAATGATCAACATCGGCACGCTGTCCGCGTTCGTGATGGTGAGCCTGGGCATCCTGGTGCTGCGCAAAAAGCGCCCGGACCTCAAGCCGGCGTTCCGCGTGCCGTTCGGTAAGGTGCTCCCGATCGTCTCGGCGGTCCTGTGCCTCTACCTGATGACGAACCTCGCCGTTGAGACCTGGATCTTCTTCGCCGGCTGGCTCGTGATCGGTGTCATCATCTACTTCTCCTACGGTCAGCGCCACTCGCGGCTGAACGAGAAGTTCGCCGACGCCAAGGCTTCCGTCAACGGCCCGGCGGTCGTCGCCGCTCCGGCCGCGGAACCGGTGGACCAGAAGGTGCAAGACAACGACGACGAGTTCACCCGCGCCTAAGCTTCCGCGCTGTCCGTGGGAACTGTCCCGCGTTGTGATTCCCCGCAAGTGACCCAAACCGCCCGTCGATCACCTGATCGGCGGGCGGTTTTGCGTCCTCCGGCACCGACGCGGACTGCGCGGGATGCTGACCGTGCCTGCCTGCCTGCCTGCCGGCCGGCCTGTCCCTTGCGTTTCTGTCAGCAGCGGCGGATCAGGCTGCGCCCGGGGAAGCCGCCCGGACCCGTTTGAGTGTCTTGGCATGGTGCCGGAGTTCGCGTCGGAAATGTCGGGCCGTTTGAAGTCATAGCTGCCGGGGCGGTGAGTGGACTTCGGGCACCTGAGCTTTGGGCACTTGATCGCCGGAGGGGCGTGCCGGGCTGGGGTGGTGCGGTGGAATGGTAGGTGTGGCCGGTGGGGGTGGTGACTTCGAGGGTGTGTCGCCGTCTGGGTTCGTCGCCGCCGGCGGGTCCGGGGCATGGACGGCTGGTCCAGCCGGGGGTTTCTTTGGTGTGGTTGCAGGCTTCGCAAAGCCCGGCGCCGTTGGCCGCGGTGGTGGGTCCTCCTTCGGCCCAGGGGAGGACGTGGTCCATGTGGCGGATCGGGGCGTCGCAGTAGGGGGTGCGGCAGGTCTGATCGCGGGTCTGGAGGAAGCGGCGGAGCCCGGGCGGAAAGAGCCGGGCGCGGGAGTCCATTCCGACGAGGTCCCCGGTGCCGGGGGCGGTGTAGAGCCGCCGCAGCCAGATCTGCAGGTAGCGGTTGCCGGGGTCCCCGTCGGTGCCCCGGCCGCCTTCCGTGCCGGGATGCGAGCCGGCGGGCAGGCCGGAGCCGCCACCGGGCGCCGAGCCGGAGCCGGCACCCTTGATCAGTTCGCGGGCCCAGCCGGCGGGGACGATGCCGTAGCCGGGAAGCCGGGCTGGTTCGGAGTCGCCCTGAAACAGGGTGCGGTCGGTCAGAACGAGCTGGATCTCGATGCCGCTGATCCCGCCTGCCCTGCCGGTGGTGCGTTCGACCAGGGCGTCCGCCATCAGCTGGCCGCGGCCGCGGGAATCCCCGGCGGTGCAGGCGGTGTCGGCGTGCCGGGACAGGGCGGTGTAGGCCGCGACACCCTCCGCAACCGGCAGCAGCGCGGTCAGGTAGGTCATGGTGTCCGGCGCGGGACGGAGGCTGACATGCCGGTCGGCGGCGGCATGGGCCGCCCGTTGGGTGACGGACCGCGGGTCCCGCCGATACGCCGCCGCGCGGGCCGCGGCGACGATGGTCCGGTCCCCGGCGCCGGTGAAGGTGCCTGTGTCGGCGGCGAGTTCCTCGTCGACGGCGGCCCGGTCCGCCGCGGGCAGGCAAGCGGTCTCCTTCACAAGCAAAGTGGCGCGCCATTCGTTGAGCTGGCCGGTCTCCAGCGCGCCGAGGGTGTGCGGCATTTCGGTCACGAGGGCCTTGGCCAGGCCCAGGAGCCGGCCGCCCTTAGCGGGGGATTCGCGCCGGGCGAGCGCGATCTGCGCCGCCACCCCGGTCCCGAGCCCGCCGACGGGGACGCCGGCGGCCTGCTGGGCGCGGCGCTGGGCTAAGTCGAAGGCGACGGCGTCCCGGGCCTGGCGGGCGGCCAGGGCGGACTTCAGGTCCTCCAGGCAGCGCAACTCGTTGATGAGGGCGGCAGGGCTGTCCGGGGCAGGCAGGGCGGCCACGAGCCGGACCAGGTCCGCGACGGTCACGCCGTCTCCAGCGCCGTGCCCTGCCCGAACCACTTCGGGCTTCCGATTGCCGTCCATGTCCCTAGTCTTTCAGGCACCTGTGACAATAAGAGGATCCTGCACCCGCTCCCGCCGAGACTCAGGCCGGCCGAGCAGGCGGACGGGATCGGAGCGTAAGTGGCTGTGGTGACCCCGATGCCGTTTGAGCCAACCACCTATTGGTCGAACATCGCGTTCACCCTCGCCTGACCGGTTCTGGTTCTGACCCCTTCTGGCTCTGAGCGACTTCGGCGTTTGTCCGGTCACCGTTAGGGTGCGGCGTAGCGGCTGATCCACTCCACCAGCGGCCGCAGCTCCTCCCAGCGCCGGGCCACCTGGTCGGCTGCTGCAGGCGTGGCGAGCCAGCCGGGCCGGCCCACGTTCATGCCCGCGGTGAGTGACTTGTGCTTGAGCAGATCGGCCCGTGGATGATCCTTGTCGAATCCCCGCGGGACAGTCTTGAGGCGCTCGCCCTCCACCTCGAAGCCGGACGAAGCAATCGCCTCCACGATCCTTTGCAGCTCCTGGCCGCTTGATTCGGCATCGACGGAGCCACGCAGGCGTGCGAGCTGCGCCGGCGAGTGGGTGTGACAGCCCCCGCCAATGAGAAGGCCATCAGCGCTGAGCTGGACGTAGAAGCCCACACCCTCCGCCGTCGAGGCGAACGCCCCCTGGGCCGTCTTGTAGGGTGATTTATCGAGCGAAAACCGGACATCCCGGTTGGGCCGGAAGAGCTTCGCCGCACCAAAGGCCGGCTCCAGTTCGGCAAGCAACCGCGTCAGCGGTGCTTTCACCGCGGCGTCGTAGATTGCCTTGTGTTCCAGCCACCAGTCGCGGTTGTTGTTTCGTTCGAGGTCGGAGTAGAACCGGAAGGCGGCATCCGGGATGCCTTCGAATGGGGTCATGGATGAATCGTACGGACGTGGCTGGCCACACTGCGAGGGATGCGGCGTCCATGTGGAAAAACGCAAACACCCCGCCGCGGCTGGTCGAGTTCCAGCCGCGGCGGGGTGTTTCATTGTCCGGAAGACGGAATGGGGTGTTAGCCGATCTTGTTCGCCGCTTCGGCGTCGGAGGTGCCGCCGACGACGCCGGCGTCAGCCGCGCCCAGGTTGGCGCGCAGCTTCGCGCCGAGCTCGGCGTCGACGTTGGTCCAGTACTGGATGGCCCGTTCCTTGATGCCGGCGTTCTTCACGCCGCCCACAGCACCGGTAATGGTGTCGAGCAGGCGGGCCTTTTCGCCGTCGTTGAACACTTCGCGGTATAGCGTGCCCGCCTGGCCGAAGTCGCCGTCCTCAGCGTGGAGGGAGTGCGCGGAGAGCGTCAGCGCCCCGTCGTTCTCCCAGCCGCCGGCCGGGCTCTGCGGCTCCACTGCAGCCGGACCACCGACGGAGTTGGGAGCATAGACCGGAACCGAGGGAGCGTTGAAGTGGTAACGCCCGGCGCCGTCCTGGCTGTAGTTGTTGACCTGGCTCTTGGGCAGGTTGACGGGGAGCTGCGCGTGGTTGGTGCCCACGCGGTAGCGGTGTGCGTCCGCGTAGGAGAAGATGCGGGCCTGCAGCATCTTGTCCGGGGAAGCGGCAATGCCCGGCACGAAGTTCGAGGGTGCGAAGGTGGCCTGCTCGATCTGCGCGAAGTAGTTCTCCGGGTTCCGGTTCAGCTCCATGGTGCCGACCTTGATCAGCGGGTAGTCCGCGTGCGGCCATACCTTGGTGAGGTCGAAGGGGTTGAAGCGGTACGTCTTGGCGTCTTCATACGGCATGACCTGGACGTGCAGGTCCCAGGACGGGAAGTTGCCGGCGGCAATGTTTTCCTGCAGGTCGCGGATGTAGAAGTCCGCGTCCGAGCCGGCCAGTGCCTCGGCCTCGTCGCCCGTGATGGAGTTGACGCCCTGGTTGGACTTGAAGTGGTACTTGACCCAGAAGCGCTCGCCCTCGGCGTTGATCCACTGGTAGGTGTGCGAGCCGTAGCCCTGCATTTCACGCCAGGAGGCCGGCAGGCCGCGGTCGCCCATGAGCCAGGTGACCTGGTGTGCGGACTCGGGGGAAAGGGTCCAGAAGTCCCACTGCATGTCGGCGTCGCGCAGGTGGCTGCCCGGCAGGCGCTTCTGCGAGTGGATGAAGTCCGGGAACTTGATGCCGTCGCGGATGAAGAAGACCGGGGTGTTGTTGCCGACGAGGTCGTAGTTGCCCTCGGTGGTGTAGAACTTCACGGCGAAGCCGCGGGGGTCGCGCCAGGTGTCGGGGGAGCCGCTCTCGCCAGCGACGGAGGAGAAGCGGATCAGCATCTCGGTCTCAACACCGGGCTGCAGGAAAGCAGCCTTCGTGTACTTCGAGACGTCCTCGGTGGTCTTGAAGGTACCGAACGCGCCGCCGCCCTTGGCGTGCACTACGCGCTCCGGAACCCGCTCACGGTTGAACTGTGCCAGCTTCTCGATCAGGTAGTGATCGGTCAGGATGATTGCGCCATCGGCGCCGGTTGCCTGGGAATGGGCATCGGACGTGACCGGGGCGCCTGACTGGGTTGTCGACACTGCGGGCGCAGAGATGTTCTGGGTCATCTTTCTCCTATTTCTAGTTTCTTGCTTAGTTTCGTTCGGAGGGAAGTTTTTGGCTGCGCTGGCAGTCCTCGCAGATGCCTTGGTACATCACATCGGCGATCTGGATGGTCATCGGCTTGGTGCCCTCGTCCCAGTGCGGGGTGAGGCACGGAGCGTGACCGACGGCGCATTCGACGTCTTCGACGCGGCCGCAGCCGATGCACACGGCGTGGTGGTGGTTGTCGCCCACGCGCGTCTCATACAGCGCTGGGGAATGCGGGGGCTCGAAGCGGCGCAGCATCCGCAGATCCGTCAGGTCGCCCAGGACCACGTAAACGGACTGCGCCGTCAGTTCGGGCAGCTCCTGGCGGGCGGCGGCGAGAATGCTCTCGGCCGGGGAGTGCGGATGGTGTTCGACGGCGGCGAGCACGGCGAGGCGCTGCTTCGTCACCCGGCGTCCGTGGGCGCGCAGGGCTGCAGCCCATGCATCGTGAGTGCCCGCGGAAACTGTCATGACCCCATTCAAGCACTTATTATGATTGCCTCACAATAAGGCAAGGCTAACCCGGTTCCACGGCAGCGTTCGCGGCCCTCTAAAGTGACCGGGTGGGGAAATTTTTGGCGGACATCACGCCGTTGCGGGAAAGTCCGGCCTTCCGCCGTCTATGGCTGGGCTCAGCCGTCTCCGCGCTGGGCAGCCAGCTGACCCTCGTGGCGGTCAGCCTTGAGGTCTACCGCCTCACCCAGGACAGCCTCTATGTGGGGCTGCTCAGCATTTTCGCCCTGGTGCCGCTGGTGTTTGGCGGCCTGATCGGCGGTTCGATCGCGGACGCCCACGACCGCCGCAAGGTGGCACTGCTGGCCTCCTCCGTCCTCTGGTTGACCACCGCCTGCCTGGCGCTCCAGTCCTGGCTGCAGCTGGGGAACGTCTGGCTGCTGTACGTCCTCGTTGCCGTGCAGAGCGGCGCCCAGGCCATCAACCAGCCTGCGCGCAGCGCCATCATCCCGGTGCTGGTCCGCAAGGAACTGCTGCCGGCCGCCAACGCCCTGAGCATGATGAGCTTCGGCCTGAGCATGACGGCCGGGCCCCTGCTGGCCGGCGTGCTGGTGGCCTCGATCGGCTTCGCTTGGACGTATTCGATCGACGTCGTCAGCTTCGCCTTCGCATTCTGGGCGCTCCTGAAGCTGCCGCCCATGCCGCCGGGAGAGCATGCACGGCCCGCGGGGCTGCGGTCCGTTATCGAGGGCTTCCGGTTCCTGGGTACACGGCCCAACCTGCGGATGACCTTCATCATCGACCTTGTCGCCATGATTTTCGCCCAGCCCCGGGCCCTGCTGCCCGCAATAGGTGCGCTAATGATCGGCGGCGGCGAAGCCACGGTGGGAATCCTGCTGGCGTCGACCGCCGTCGGGGCCTTCCTGGCGGGGCTTTTCTCCGGGCCGTTGGGAGCCGTGCGCCGGCAGGGGGTCGCCGTCGTGTGGTCCGTGATGGGCTGGGGAGCATCGATTGCCGGCTTCGGCCTGGTGGTGGTGTTTGCCGGTCGCTCGGGCGAGAGCGGGGTGACGCTGTGGCTCCTGCCCGCGGCACTATGTTGCGCGCTCGCTGGCATCGCCGACTCCATCAGCGCGGTCTTCCGCACCACCATTCTGCAGGCCTCCGCCCCGGACCACCTGCGGGGGCGGCTGCAGGGTGTCTTCATCGTCGTGGTGGCCGGTGGCCCGCGGGTGGGGGACATGCTTGCAGGCGGCGGGACTAAACTTTTGAGTGAGGGTTGGGTCCTGTTGCTCGGTGGTTTGTTGTGCATCGCAGTGGCATGGGTGGTGGCGCACCTGCAGTCGGGCTTCCTAAAGTACGACGCGCGGAACCCCGTCCCGTAGCGGCTCGTTTTCCGGAACAAAGCGGTTCCCGGAACGCCACAACCGGGAGCCCGGTGTGGGAGGGACAGTGCATCGACATCACAATGGCCTGAAGACCGCGGCCCTCTTCGGTGTGCTGTGGGCGGTGTTGCTCGGACTGGGCGCGCTGATCGGATCCAGCACGCGCAGTTCTGCCCCGATCTGGATCATGGCCCTGGTCGGGGTGGCCACGACGGCTTACGGATATTGGAACAGCGACAAGATCGCCATCAGGGCGATGCAGGCCTTCCCGGTGAATGAGGCCGAGGCGCCGCAGCTGTACCAGGCCGTCCGGGAACTGTCCGGCCGGGCACAGCAGCCGATGCCAAGGATCTACATTTCGCCAACGATGGCCCCGAACGCCTTTGCCACCGGACGGAACCCGCAGAACGCGGCGGTGTGCTGCACCGCGGGGATCCTCCGGCTCCTCGATGCCCGGGAGCTCCGGGCGGTGCTGGGCCACGAGCTGATGCACGTCTACAGCCGGGACATCCTGACCTCCTCAGTGGCCGCCGCCGTCGCCGGCGTCATCACCTCGGTGGGGCAGCTGCTGCTGTACTTCGGCGGTGGTGACCGGCGCAATGCGAACCCGCTGGCCACACTTGCCATGGCCCTGCTGGCCCCGTTTGCCGCGTCATTGATCCAGATGGCCATTTCCCGCACCCGGGAGTTCGACGCCGACGAGGACGGTGCCGTGCTGACCGGGGACCCGCTGGCCCTCGCCTCAGCCCTGCGCAAGATCGAGCAGGGCGTGCAGTTGGCGCCGCTGCCGACGGACCAGCGGCTGGTCAATGCCTCGCACCTGATGATCGCGAACCCGTTCCAGGGTGGCGGAATGGCGAAGCTGTTCTCGACCCACCCGCCAATGGATGAGCGGATCGGGCGGCTGGAGCGGATGGCCGGGAGGCCGCTGGCCTAGCCAGCCTGCTAGCTGCGGAAGTTCACGAACTGCAGGTCGGCCTCGTCGAAGCCCTTCAGGATATTCATGGTCTCCTGCAGGTCGTCGCGGGACTTGGAGGTCACGCGCAGCTCGTCGCCCTGGATCTGGGACTTGACCGACTTGGGGGCCTCGTCACGGATCAGCTTGTTGATCTTCTTGGCCAGGTCCTGGGCGATGCCTTCCTTGATGGAGGCTTCCAGCCGGAATTCCTTGCCGGAGGCGTAGGGCTCGCCTGTGTCGAGGGACTTCAGGGAGATGCCGCGGCGGATGAGCTTGGACTGCAGCACGTCCAGGACCGCAAGCACCCGCTCTTCGGAGTTGGCTTTCATCAGGATTTTCTCGTCGCTGAAATCGACCTCGGCGCCCACGCCCTTGAAGTCATAGCGCTGGACGAGTTCCTTTTGCGCCTGATGCAGTGCGTTGGCGACCTCCTGCTTGTCTACCTTGCTGACGACGTCGAACGTGGATTCGCCTGCCATGACTGTCCTCCTGGTGGTTGTTGGGCGCCTGCTGTTAGGCCCTGGTGTCTGCATTCCAGCCTAGTACGGATGCTCCGGATATGAAGGCCGGAGAGGCGGTGCCGGATTCACAGTTTCCTTAAAGCCGAGGCAGGGCGGGAACGAAGCTTGGGCGGCCATAGTTGCAAGGGTTGTTGTTAGAACTGCTCGAAAGGCGATGAGCATGCACCGCAAGGCCATCCGATATGTCACCCGTTCCACCGCTGCCGCCGCCGGAAGTATCGCCACGGCCGCGACGACGGTTGCCGCTGCGGCGCTGGCCGCCTCCATCATCTTCAGTCCTGCCGCGGATGTGTCCTCCCGGCTGGACGGGGTCCAGGCGGACCTGGCGCGTGCCGTCCAGCTAAATCAGATCACGGAGGAGCAGGCGTCCAGGTTCGAGGCAAAGATCGCTGCGCGCATCCTTGGGGACGCCTGATATTCCGGGCTTTTTGGACCCGCATGGCGCCGATTCGATTCTTCGGCGGAAGTTCTGTAAAGTTGTCTTGCCCGCGGTTGCTGGAAGCGGAACGGACTGGAAACAGGCGTTCTGAAGCCGAAGCCGCGAGTGATCTTCATTTGAAGTTCGGCAGATTACCCGAGCGGCCAAAGGGGGCTGACTGTAAATCAGCTGGCAACGCCTACGGGGGTTCGAATCCCTCATCTGCCACCCTTGGAAAAGCCTCCGGAACCACCAGGTTCCGGAGGCTTTTTCTTTGCCTGAATCAAGGTTCCGTGTCCGGGGACTCCCGATGGGAAGCCCGACAAACCGAAGCCGGCTCCCTACGAGTACTTCAGGCTGAGCAGGAGCGACTTCAGCTGTTTGTACTGTTCCGTCGCCATCCAGGCTTTCGCCGCGTCGGGTGTCGCGAACACGGGCTGCCGGGTGTAGTCAAAGACCACGTAGGCGGCCATGATCCCGTTGGCGAGGGGGACCTGGTTGGATCCGGAGCTCTCCTGGCTGGGCAGGAACTCGGCGGCGAGCCGGACATCCATGAAATAGTACGAGCTGCCGTCGGGCTGGACCTCGTCGAGGGCGAAACCGAACTCGGCGGGTTTGCCGGTGGCATCGATGACCCCAGGTACCGGTGCCTGGTCCAGGACAGTCCGCTTAACCGGGCCCGCGGCGCCGTCGCCGTACATGCCGCTGGAGATGCTGGCGACTTCAGCGCCGGTCTGGTCCTGCACCAGCGCCTCCACGGATCCTGCCTTGGACGCCTCGTCCAGGTACGGGCCCTGCTTCGTCTGTACCGTCCATCCCGCGGGGTACGCGAAGGAGATGTGTCCGTCCGGAAAGGTGAAAGTCTGCACCCGGGCGGCTTCGGCCGGCGCCCCACCGGACGGTGCCGGAGCGGGGATCGGCGCCGACGCCGTCGTCGTCGCGCCTGCGGTTGCTGACGCGGCCGCTGCTGGTGACGCGGCCGCTGTTGGTGACGCGGGCGCCGTAACGGGTGGCGCAGTGCCGCCCGCGGACGCCGTCCCGGAGCCCTGTGTGGAGCAGCCGGTGGCGGCTAGAAGGGCGGCAACTGTAGCCGAAGTTAGGGTGTTGCGGAATCCGGATGCCGGTATTTTCAAAGTGTCCCCAATGTTCGTCCGTCTGGCCAGGCCGTGTTTCTTCCTATTATTGGGCCCTTCTGCCGGGAATACACCGAATAGGTGGGGCTAGACTCATCGCGACTACGCCTGGCCGTCGCATCCCTGGTGACGGCCGGGACGGCCTTGCTGGGTGTCGTCCTTGCGTCCGTCGGCGTCCTCGCCGCCATCGGGTATGCGATTGCCGTCCTGTGCAGCGGGGGCCCGCAGGCGGCTAGTCCGCCATGCCGGGGTGAACGGCCACGAACTCGATCTTGTGGGCCGGCTGGACCGTTTTCTTAGGTGCCCGGGAGTATCCCTTCGCATCCAGATGGTTCTCAGCCCGGTACACGGCCAAGGCTTCGTCATAGGCCTTGTTGAGCTGGCGGCCCAGGAACTGCTCCGTGGACCCGTCATTGAAGGTGATGGAGATGAGCGTGCTGCCGGGAAAATGCCGGTTCATGCGGATGAAGCCGTCGGCGTCCTGCTGCAGATTAATCAAGGTGGTCCTGCCTTTGTGATCGGAAGCTTCCAGTCTTCCGTATGTTTCCCGATGCGACTGTTTTCCTGAGACGACGGCGGTGCCCACCGGGACGAGCGGAAGGCCCCTCGTGGAGGAGCCTTCCTTGTGCTGCGGGCTAAACCTTCTCGCGGGTGCGGTCAACCGGTGCCGGTTCCTCGACCGTGAACTCCCTGCTGCGGCGGGGGAAGGTCCAGAACTTGAAGTCCTTCTCTTCCACCCGGGTCTCGGGGCGCTCCTCAGATTCCTTTGCGGCATCCTTCTGGACGTCCTGCCGGAAATCCCTATGGTACTGATAGCACATCACTAACCTCCTTATGGTGACTGCCCTTTTAATCCTCCTCCGCCTCGGCCCGTCCGTCGATACCCGGACTGGCACAGGCATTGGGTATAGTCCGCGTCATGGATGAAAAGGCGACTTTGCACCGGTACCTGCGCGTCCGCCGGGCCGACCTGTTGGGGAAGCTCGACGGCGTCAGCGAGTACGATGCCCGTCGTCCCTTGACGGCAACCGGGACGAACCTCCTGGGCCTGGTCAAGCATGTCGCGAGCGTTGAGCTTGGCTACTTCGGCGAGGTTTTCGGCCGGCCGAGCGGGCTGGAGCTCCCCTGGCTGGCAGACGACGTCGAACCGGATGCCGATATGTGGGCGGCCGCGGATGAATCGCGGGAGCAGATCCTCGAGTTGCACCGGCTGTCGGCCGCTCACAGCGATGCGACGATCGAGCAACTGCCGATCGACGCCGGAGGCGAGGTGCCGTGGTGGCCCGAGGAGCGGCGCCACGTGACCCTGCACCAGATCCTGGTCCACATGTGCGTCGAGACGGCCCACCACCTCGGGCATGCGGATATCCTCCGCGAATTGATCGACGGGACAGCGGGGCAGCGCCCCGGCGACCCGAACCTCACCGGGCGGACGCCGGCCGAATGGGCCGCGCACCGCGCAAGGATCGAGGCGGCGGCGCGAGAAGCAGCCGCCCTGGCCCCGCGTGTTCCGCCGAAAATCGGCGGGATTTGAACGAACCCGGGAGTAGTGTTAGGCCATTCGCGTCAAAACATAAGGAGCCTTAGTGAAGTCATTTGCCTGCGGTGATGTGGTACCCGGTTGCGAAGCCCGTTGGGTGTGCAGCACGGACGACGAAATCCTGGTCAAGGTGGCAGCGCACGCCGCCTCCGCCCACGGACTTGCTGAACTGCCGGCGGACCTGGTCCAGTCGGTGCACAGATCTATCGTTCCGGTTAGTTGATTCCCGCGGCGGACGGTCCGCCTCCCAGCGCCGGCGCTTCTCCCGGCACTAACTGGGACGAGCTCCTGGCGGCCGCCTGCCGCGGCGAAGGACTGTCCTCGGCGTACCAGCCGATTGTCGATACTTCCCGCGGCACCGTGGCGGGGTACGAAGCCCTCGCCAGGTTCCCCGGATTCATCGAGAAAAACCCCGAAGTGTGGTTCGCGGCCGCGCGGTCCCACGGCAGGTCCGCGGAACTGGAAGCGGCCGCCTTGCGGACCGCGCTCGCGGCCCGGGATACGCTGCCGCCGAACTGCTTCCTGACGGTGAACGTCTCACCCGAACTGCTCCCCACGGAGAACATCCGAAGCGTGTGGCGGGAAGAGGGCAACCTGGGCGGCCTCGTCGTCGAACTGACCGAGCAGACCCCCATCGACTCCTACGTCGGGCTGGAACCGGACCTCAACCAGCTGCGCGCAGCCGGAGCGCTGATCGCCATCGACGACGCCGGTGCCGGCTACGCGGGACTGCGGCACCTCCTGGCGCTGCGGCCCTCGCTGATCAAGATTGACCGAGAACTCATCCAGGACGTCGACCGGGATGAGGCAAAGCGGGCCCTGATCAGCATGCTCGGAACTTTCGCCAGCCGCGTGGATGCCTGGATCCTCGCCGAGGGGGTGGAGCGCGTGGAAGAGCTCGATGCCCTGGTGTCCCTCGGTGTGCCGCTGGTGCAGGGATACTGCCTGGCCCGGCCCGCGCCGCCGTGGTCACCTATCGACCTTGACGTGGCGCACCGGCTGGCCTCGAAGCGGCCCGTGGCACACAAGACCGTGATCCGGGACGTCCTGGAAACGGCGCCGACAGCCACCACAGCTGCCCTCGCGGCGGAAGCCTTCGCGGGGAACCCCGCACTGCAGTCGATTGTGCTGCTTGGCGACCATTTGCGGCCGGTTTCCGTGCTGGACGCGGACACCGCCGGATTCGGTCTGGTGAGCCCGGGGATGCGCGTGAACCTCGATACACCGCTGAGCGAAGCCCTGGCCCGCTCAATGACGCGGACGAAGGCGAGCCGCTTCGAGCCACTGCTGGTGACTGACAATGCCGGCCGTTACGTCGGCGTCGCGCGGCTGGAACGCATGATCATCGCGTTGACGGAGCCCGACGGGTAGGGCTTCGCCGAGGGGAGCGGCGCCTTGCGGGACGGGGCGCCCTAGCCTCGTCCGCCGAGGAGCTGGTCGGTGGCGGCGTCTGGCAGGCCCTCGAAATACTGATCAAGCAGGCGCTGGAAGATGGCTTCCTCCGGATCTGCCCGCAGGAACAGGGTGATCGAGGAGCGCAGCTTTTTCTCATCCGTGCCGCCGAAGATCTGCCCGGCGGTACGCCCCGTATGGCCGGCCACAGCCGCGGCGCTTTCGAGCAGGCGTGGACCAAGCACGGGGTGCCGGAGGTAGGCCCGCGCCTCGTCCAGGCCGGACACGGCGTATCGCCTGGCCGTGGGGCTGTGCCCGAGGCCCGCCAGCTGGGGGAAGACGAACCACATCCAGTGGCTTCGCTTGGAGCCCTGGCGAAGCTCCGCCAGCGCCTCGCGGTAGGTTCCGCCGCCATCCTGGGCGCTGACAAAGCGGTCAAGATCATAGGGGTCATCGACGCTTTCCTCCACGGTTTCCTCCTCCTCCGGAGTCCTTGGTCGATGCTACTGCTCGGGACGCAGTGAAGGGAGGGGGCTCCCTGCAGGACGTCGGCGGCGATGCCGTGGAGCCGGGTGTCTGAGGCCGCGGTTGGTGCAGCAGTTCCATCCCTACAGCTGGCCAGGGTGTCGTTGCTAGAGTCGGCTGTATACGCGGATGGCACCGGCCGGGCCCGCTCGTCCCGCCCAGCCAGGAAGGGCGCACGGCATGGTCGAAATGCTGGGACTGTTCACCGACACGAGCCTGGTGGAACTCCTGCTCCTGCTCGCCACCTTCGTGCTGACCTCTCTGATCGGGATTGAACGGCAGATCCGGCAAAAAAGCGCCGGCTACCGGACCCACGTGTTGGTGGGGTTGGGCTCGTGCGCGTTTACGCTGATCTCGGCCTACGGATTTGCCTACGTACTCGACCCCGGAGTGACGCTGGATCCGTCCCGGATAGCTGCGCAGATCGTGAGCGGCATCGGCTTCCTCGGCGCCGGCGTCATCTTCAAGGGCCGCGACGTCGTCAGGGGACTCACGACGGCCGCGACCATCTGGGTGGCCGCGGCGGTGGGGATGGCCTGCGGTGCCGGAATGGTCTCCCTTGCCGTGGCGCTGACGCTCTTCCACCTCATCACGTTGTTCCTGGTGGCCCCGGCGGTCCGGAAAATCCCCTCGGTGGACCGGAACCGGGTCCTGCACATCACCTACGCCGACGGCCGGGGCGTGTTGCGGCAGGTGCTCGAAGTCGCCACCACGATGGGGTTCAGCTCCTCGATCCTGCGCACGAGGCGTACCGGCGAGGAGCAGAAACCGATGGTCTCGATGGACGTGCGGTTTTTCGGGCACCACCCGCTGCGGAACCTTGTTCCGCAGCTGATGGACCTTCCCGGCGTGGAGAGCGTAATCGTCCGCGGTATCGACACGAACGGGGACGACGACGATGCAGCCTGAGTCTCTGCTCGTGGGCGGCGTCCGGGTAAGGGTGGTGCGGCTGTCCGACGCCGAACGGCTGAGCGCCGCGTATCAGCGCAACCGGGAACACCTCGCTCCGTGGGAGCCGCGGCGGAACGAGGACTTCTTTACCGTGGCCGGGCAGACGGCCAGCATCGAGTCGAAGCTGGCCTTGTTCATCGCCGGCTCCGATGTTCCGTGGGTGCTGCTGGACGCGGGGCGCATCATCGGAGTAATGACGCTGAGCGGTATTGTCCGTGGCCCGTTCCTCAGCGCCCACGTCGGCTACTGGGTGGACAAGGAGTACAACGGGCAAGGAGTCGGCTCCGCGGCCGTGGCCTACGCTGTCGGCGTGGCGCGCACGGAACTGGGACTGCACCGGCTCCAGGCCGCGACCTTGCCGCACAATGCCGCCTCGCAGAAGATCCTGAAGCGCTCCGACTTTGAGGAGATCGGGCTGGCGCCCGCCTACCTCAAGATTGCCGGGGCCTGGCAGGACCACATCCTGTACCAGCGCGTTCTGTTCTAGACGGCCCGCCAGGGGGCGCTATGGGGAGCAAGAGCGGAATGCTTGGCCCCGTTGTTACTGGCGGGTAACATAATGCCCATGCACCTGCTCTTCCGCACCCTGGTCCTGCTGTTTACGTCGTCCCGGAGGACCGCGCTCAGCATCTGGGACACCTCGTCCCTGCCGCTGCGGGTCCTGCCGACGGACATTGACATCGCGATGCATGTCAACAACGGCATGTACTTTTCCTTGATGGATCTGGGCCGCTTTGACCTTCTGGCCCGCAGCGGCACGTGGAAGGCCATGCGCCGGCGCGGCTGGAGCCCGGTGGCCGCAGGCGAGACAATTGCTTTCCGCCGCTCGCTGCAGCTCTGGCAGCAGTACAGCATTGAAACGAAGATCATCGGCCTCGATGCAAAGGCCATTTACTTCGAGCAACGGATGGTAGTGGACGGGGAAATCTACGCCCGGGCCTACATCGCCACCCGGTTGGTCAGCAAGGGAAAGCCCGTCAGCCAGGAGGAGATCCTGCGCGAGTTCGGCGAGCCGCCGGCCGGCCTCGAGCTGCCCGGCTGGATCCACGAATGGCGGGAAACCAACGGGCTGCCCGGGGCCCGGCGTCCCGCCCCGCACGCCTGGGTTTGAGCCGCTCGCCGCTGAGCCATCAGCGAAATGCGAGGGACAATCCCCGGCGGCTCGCGTACCGTTGACCCATGGCTACCGTAGACATCACAGGTGAACAATTCGCATCGACCGTCGAGGGCAACGACATTGTGCTCGTTGATTTCTGGGCAGAATGGTGTGGGCCCTGCAAGCAGTTCGGCCCTACGTACGCGGCAGTTTCCGAGAAGCACCCCGATGTGGTGTTCTCCAAGGTGGACACCGAGGCCGAGCAGCAGCTCGCCGCCGAGGCCGGAATCACGTCGATCCCCACGCTGATGGCTTTCCGCGAAAAGGTGTTGGTCTTCTCGCAGCCCGGCGCCCTGAATGCCCAGCAGCTCGAGCAGGTTGTCGACGCAGTCAAGGCCCTGGACATGGAAGAAGTCCACGCCCACGTGGCCCGCTCGCAGGCCGCCGCCGCAACGAACACGCAGGACGGCACACAGATCCCCGAAGCGTAAGCTCCAGCTTCCTGGTGCCCCTGCCGGCTAGAGCCGCTCGAGCCGGACGGGCTCGGCCAGCAGGGCGCTGAGGGACTCGTTGAGGTCCTGGACGGCGGTGCCCTTGGAGTGCTTGTCCAGGTCCTCCTGTGAGGCCCACTTTTCGGTCAGCACCAGCCGCTGCTCGCTGGCTTCGGTGAGCTCGTAGCGGATGCAGCCGGGTTCGTTGACTACCTCGTCAATCGCGATTTCCAGCGCGAGCTTTACGCGGAAGAATTCGCCGTCGTTGGGGATGAAGATGGCCTGAAGGTCAATAGGTGCGCTCATGGTTTTCACCATACCGGGCCCGGGCGCGCACGCCGGAACATTTCGTAGGACCTCCTAGCTTCGCTCTTCTCTTGGCGCTGGACTGTTGGTAGCGTCGCAGCATGCTTGCTTACACAGCCGGGGACACTGACGTTCCGCTGCTCGAGGAAACAATCGGCGACAACTTTGAAACGGTTGTTCGGAAATTTCCCCTTCACGACGCCTTGATCGAGGCGGCGGCGGTGCCGGGGGAGGAAGCCCGCCGGTGGAGTTACACCAAACTGAACGACGACGTCGACCGCGTTGCCCGCGCGTTGCTGGCGCTGGGTGTCGCCAAGGGCGAGCGGGTCGGGATCTGGAGCCCGAACTGCGCGGAGTGGACGATCCTGCAGTACGCGACGGCCAAGATCGGCGCCATCCTGGTCAATGTCAATCCGGCCTACCGCAGCCACGAACTGGAGTTCGTGGTCAAGCAGAACGGCATGCGCCTGCTGGTGGCCGCGCCGTCGGACCGCAACAGCGACTACACCGGGATGGCGCGGCAGGCGCTGGGGGTATGCCCCGAGCTGCGCGAGCTGGTCTTCCTGCCGGATGCGGGCCTCGCCGAGCTGACGGCCGGCGTCCCGGAATCAGCGGCCGAGTGGACGTACGGGGAACTGCTCAGGCGGGCCGACGACGTCGCGCACTCAGCCCTCAAGGCCCGGATGGCGGAACTGGACCCGCACGACGCCGTCAATCTGCAGTACACCTCCGGAACCACCGGCTTTCCCAAGGGCGCCACGCTGACGCACGTCAACATCCTGAACAACGGCTACTCGATCGGGGAGCTGCTGGAGTACACGGAGCATGACCGGGTGGTGCTGCCGGTGCCGTTCTACCACTGCTTCGGCATGGTGATCGGGAACCTGGCTGCCCTCAGCCACGGTGCCGCCACTATCATCCCGGGCCGCGGGTTCACTCCTGCTGCGGCGCTGGAGGCGGTGCAGGACTTCGGCGGAACCTCGTTGTACGGGGTGCCGACGATGTTCATCGCTGAGCTGGCCCTGCCTGACTTCGCCTCCTATGACCTTTCCACCCTGCGCACGGGGGTGATGGCCGGATCGCTGTGCCCCATCGAGGTGATGAACCGGGTCATTTCGGAGATGAACATGGTGGATGTTGCCATCTGCTACGGCATGACCGAGACCTCGCCGGTGTCCACCATGACCCGGAGCGTGGACACCCTGGCCCAGCGCACCGAGACCGTGGGACGCACCATGCCGCGGCTGGAGAGCCGGGTGGTGGACCCTGTCACCGGGGAGGTGCTGCCACGCGGAGAGATCGGCGAGCTGTGCACCCGGGGCTATGCCGTGATGCAGGGCTACTGGAACGAGCCGGACAAGACCGCCGAGGCGATCGACGCCGAGGGCTGGATGCACACCGGTGACCTGGCCCGGATGGACGCGGACGGCTACCTCGTGATCGAGGGCCGGATCAAGGACATGGTGATCCGCGGCGGTGAAAACGTCTACCCGCGGGAGATCGAGGAATTCCTCTACACCCACCCGGACATCCAGGATGTGCAGGTGATCGGTGTCCCGGATGCACGGTACGGCGAGGAGCTGATGGCCTGCGTGATCCTGAAACCCGGGTCGGCGCCGTTGGACGCGGCAGCCGTGGCGGAGTTCTGCCGCGGCAAGCTCGCGCACTACAAGATTCCGCGCTACGTCGACGTCCGGGACAGCTTTCCGATGACGGTTTCCGGCAAGATCCGCAAGGTGGACATGCGGCAGGAAGCGGTGGCCCGGCTGGGTCTCTAGTTGGTGTTCCGGTTGATCGTCCGCGTGCCGGCCACCAGGCCGACTGCTGCAGTAAGCACGGCGGCCTCAGTGCCCGCGGTGGTCCTGAATCGTCATGCGGGCGCCGAACGTGGGCTTGCGGAAGCCGCTAAGCCCGATCATCCGCACAACACGCTGCCGGTGGCCGGCCCACGGCGCCAGCAGGCGGAGCATTCCGGCGTCGTCCGTCCTGCGGCCGGTCAGTGCCGCACCCACATATGCCGCCAGGTGGTAGTCGCCCACCGAGACCGAGTCGGGGCAGCCATGGGTGCGTTGCACCACCTCCGCCGCGGTCCAGACGCCGATCCCGGGAATCGCCTGCATCTTCTGCGCCGCTTCTACGGCCGGCAGGGCGGCAAGGCGTTCCAGCGCGACGGCGGAACGCAGCGCGCGCATCACGGTCGCGGAGCGCTGGGGTCCTACGCCCGCCTTGTGCCATTCCCACGACGGAATACGGAGCCATTGCTCGGCCGTGGGCTGGACCATCAGGTTGGCGGGGGCCACGCTGCCGGCGCCGGGGGCCGCGGTCCCGAAGCGGTACATCAGGTAGCGGTAGCCGCGGCGGGCCTCGATGAGGGTGACCTTCTGCTCCATGATCGTCGGGACCAGCGCATCGATCATCCGGCCGGTGGCGGGCAGCCGTAGGGCCAGGTTCCGGCGTCGGGCTTCGGTGACCATCCGGGGGAGCGTGGCGGAGAACCCGGGCTCATCGAAGCCGGACCAGTCGTCGTCGCGCCCCAACATGCGGGGGACGGCCTCCACCGCGCAGGCCGCTCCCGGCCCCCAGGCGAGGGCGTCGACGGCCATATCGGCACGGGAGCCGAGCGTGGCCAGGCGCAGCGTGGCCGGACCGGCCGGCGTCGTGAAAGCCAGCCACGTCCCGTCCGGCGCCGTGCGGACGGACGGATCACCGTGGCCGCGGAGGAGTGTGCCGATGGTCTGCTGCAGGTCGACGGGGCCGTCCGGGCGCCAGCGCAGCGAGGCGTCCGCCGCGGCGGCCAGGCCCGCGGGGGTCTCTGCGATGGTCATTCAATCATGTTCCCACGCCCGGACTGCGGCTCCGGAACCGGGGGCGGACGGCCCTGATTACCCCGGAGGTCCGGGACTAGAATCTGGGTGTGGCGTGGACCGCCCGCGCCTGGCCTTTTGGCCCTACTTTTGAATGTCAGGTGAGCGCGATGGCCCGAGGAGTAGTGCACTTCGAGATCCCGGTGGACGACGAAGAACGTGCAGGGAAGTTCTATAGCTCCGCGTTCGGCTGGGATGTGCAGCCCATGCCTGAGCTGAGCTACACCATGATTAGGACCACGCCGACGGATGACAAAGGCATGCCGTCCACACCGGGCATCATCAACGGCGGCATGTTCCGGCGCGAGGGAAACATCACCTCTCCAGTGGTCACCGTGGACGTTGACGACATTGATGCGGCGCTCGAGAAGATTGGTTCCCTGGGCGGCAGCACCGTCCTGCCACGCCAGGAAGTAGGCAGCATGGGCTGGGCCGCCTACTTCAAGGACACCGAAGGCAACGTCGTGGGGCTCTGGCAGAACGCGGCACCCGAGGGCGGGCCCTCAGAGGCCACCGGCACGGGGGCGAGTGCAAACGACATCGGCGCCTGAGCGCGGCCGGAGCGCGTCAGGGCTCCGCGACGGCCCCCGGTCGCGGGAGACGGTAACTTTGTACCTATGAAGTACGCCCAGTCCATCCTGGACCTCATCGGCCACACGCCGCTCGTCAAGCTGAACCACGTCACCGACGGCATCGGGGCCACGGTCCTGGCAAAGTTGGAATACCTGAATCCCGGCGGTTCCATTAAGGACCGCATCGCGGCCAAGATGATCGAGGAGGCCGAACGCACCGGCAAGCTCCTGCCCGGCGGCACCATCGTGGAACCCACCTCCGGCAACACCGGTGTGGGGCTGGCCCTCGTCGCCCAGCAGAAGGGCTACCGCTGCATCTTCGTGGTCCCGGACAAGGTGGGCGAGGACAAACGGGCGGTGCTGCAAGCCTACGGCGCCGAGGTGGTGGTGACTCCCACCGCTGTTCCCCCGGACAGCCCGCAAAGCTACTACGGCGTCTCGGACCGGCTGGTCACCGAAATCCCGGGGGCGTACAAGCCCGACCAGTTTTCCAACCCGGCCGCGCCGGCCAGCCACTATGAATCCACCGGCCCGGAAATCTGGCGGGACACCGACGGCACCATCACGCACTGCGTCATCGGGGCCGGCACCGGCGGCACCATCACCGGCACCGGCCGGTACCTCAAGGAAGTTTCCGCCGCGCGTGCCGAGGCCGACGGCGGCGTGGTCAAGATCATCGGCGCGGACCCGGCAGGTTCCGTCTACTCCGGCGGCAGCGGCCGCCCGTACTTCGTCGAAGGCGTCGGCGAGGACATGTGGCCGGCCAACTACGACAAATCCGTTCCGGACGATGTCATCGCGGTCAGCGACGCCGACTCCTTCGCGATGACGCGCAGGCTGGCGCGGGAGGAAGGCCTGCTGGTCGGCGGATCCTCCGGCATGGCGGTCGTCGCCGCACTGCAGATCGCCAAGGATCTGCCCTCGGACGCCGTCGTCGTGGTCATCCTGCCTGACTCCGGCCGCGGATATCTTGCCAAGATCTTCAACGACCAGTGGATGCGCTCGTATGGCTTCCTCGCCAGCGGCGACGACGCCTCGGTGGGGGAGATCCTCAAGGCCAAGACCGGCGAACTGCCGGACCTCGTGCATATCCACCCCAACGAGACAGTGCGCGACGTCATCAACATCATGAACGAGTACGGGGTCTCGCACATCCCGGTGCTCTCCCAGGAGCCGCCGGTAGTCATGGGCGAGGTCCTTGGCTCCGTCGACGAACGCACCATCACCGCCAAGCTCTTCCGCGGCGAAGCGAAGCTGACGGACAAGATTTCCGAACACATGGAAGCCCGGCTGCCCGTCATCGGTTCGCTTGAGTCGATCTCGACCGCCCGCGAACTCCTCTCCGACGCCGACACCCTGATGGTGACGTTCGTCGGTGCCCCGGTGGGGATCCTGACCCGCCACGACCTCCTCGCCTACCTCAGCAACTGACCTCAGCCAACTGACCCGGAGACCGGAGCCGCCCTGCCGGGCGCTTTGGGTCGCCGGCCGAAAGGACCGCCCATGTCTGTGCCTAAGAACTCCGGTTTCAACACCCGCGCCGTGCACGCCGGCCAGGCCTTCGAGCCGCGCACCGGCGCCGTCGTGCCGCCGGTCCACTTCTCGTCCACCTACGCGCAGGAGGCCATCGGCGTGCTGCGCGCCGGCTACGAATACGGCCGGGGGACCAACCCCACCCGTGATTCGCTGCAAGAGCAGCTGGCCGCGCTGGAAGGCGGGGCCGCCGCGTTCTCCTTCAGCTCCGGCCTGGCGGCCGAGGACTCCATGATCCGTGCGCTGACCCGGCCGGGCGATCACATCGTGCTCGGCAACGACGCGTATGGCGGCACCTACCGGCTGATCAGCCGGGTCCTGGGGGAGTGGGGCATCGGGAACACGCCGGTGGACATGTCCGATCTTGACGCCGTGGCGAAGGCCGTCGCGAACGGTGGCGCGGCCGACGGCGGCGGCAAGACCCGCCTCGTCTGGGTGGAGACGCCGTCGAACCCGATGATGAAAATCACCGACATTGAGGCGCTCGCCAAGCTGGCTCACGACGCCGGCGCCCTCCTCGTGGTGGACAACACATTCGCCTCGCCGTACCTGCAGACCCCGCTGGCCCTCGGCGCCGACATCGTGGTGCACTCCACCACCAAGTACATCGGCGGCCACTCCGACGTCGTCGGCGGCGCCATCATCGTCAACGACGCGGAGCTGGCCGAGAAGATCGGCTTCGTGCAGTTCGCCGTCGGCGCCATCTCCGGACCGATGGATGCTTTCCTCACCACCCGCGGCCTCAAAACCCTTGGCGTCCGGATGGACCGGCACAGCGACAACGCCCAGGCCGTGGCCGAATGGCTGCTCCAGCGCCCCGAGGTGGAAGCCGTGCTGTACCCGGGACTGCCCTCGCACCCCGGCCACGAGCTTGCCAGGAAGCAGATGAAGAAGTTCGGCGGCATGATCTCGGTGCAGTTCAAGGGCGGCGAGGCCGCGGCCCGCAAGGTGGCCGAATCGACCTCCGTGTTCACCCTCGCCGAATCCCTCGGCGGCATTGAGTCCTTGATGAACTACCCGTCCGAGATGACGCACGCCTCGGTCAAGGGCACGGAACTGGCTGTCCCGGTCAACTTGATCCGGCTCTCCTGCGGCATCGAGGACGTCGAGGACCTCATCGCAGACCTGGAGCAGGCCCTCGACGGCCTCGCCGACGCCGAGTCGGGCAGCTAGCACGCAGTGACCACCACCACCCGGGCCATCTCCTCCACCACCCGCGGCTGGCTCGCGACGGCGGCCGGTGCGCTCGCCGTCGTCGCAGCGCTGGTGGTGCTGTACAGCGCCTACATCCCGCTGATGAACGACTTCGAGGTCTACTTCTACGGCGGGAGCCGGGTGCTGCAGACCGGCGAGACCGGCGTCAACGAGCTGTATGCCCCGCGGGACGGGCTGCCGTTCACCTACCCGCCGTTCGCCGCCTTGCTGTTCGCGGCGCTCGCCTCGCTTGGCCAGGGTGTTGCAAGCATGGTGTTCATCAGCACAGCGCTGCTGGGCGCCGGGATTGTTTCCGCCTGGCTGGCCCGGCACTATTTCGGCCTCGGCCGCTGGCGGGACGCGGTTGCCGACTGGCGCTTCCGGGCGGTGGCGCTCGCCGGAACCGCCGCGATCCTGCTGCTCGGGCCCTGGCGGGACACCTTCGACTTCGGCCAGATCAACATCATCCTGATGGGCCTGATCCTCGCCGACTTCGCGCTGCACGGCAAGGCCCGGGCCGGGGAGATCCGCTGGCCGGCCGGGCTGCTGATCGGGATTGCGGCCGGAATCAAGCTGACCCCGCTGGCCTTCGGGCTGTACTTCCTGGTCCGCCGCGACTTCAAGGCGCTCGGCTGGATGGCCGCCGGGTTCTTTGGCTCGATCGGCCTGGCCTGGGCGCTGCTGCCCACCGCCTCGGTCACCTTCTGGACCAAGATCCTGCCGGACACCGGGCGGATCGGCGGACCGGCCTATGTGGACAACCTCTCCGTCAAGGGCCTGCTGCTGCACCTGGGCCTGCCGGACTCCGGCCTCACCAGCATCGTGTGGCTGGTGGTCGCGCTGGCCCTGGCCGCGGTGGCGGCGCTAACGATCAAGTGGGCCGTGGACGCCGACGAGAACTTCGTGGCCGTGTCCGCCACCGCCGTGCTGATGCTCCTGATCAGCCCGGTGTCCTGGTCGCATCACTGGGTGTGGATGGCCGTGGCACTGCCCTGCATGGGCTTCGCGATCCACCGGGTGCCGTCGCGGGAAGGGAAGATGCGCCTGGCCGGCTGGATCATTGTGGCGTTCTCGGCCGTGGCCTTCTATCTGACGCCCAAGTACCTGGCGGTGATGGCGGGAGCGCAGGAGTGGGGCAAGGACCCGCAGACCCAGTGGCAGCTCATGATCGCCAGCCTCGGGGTGCTCTGCGGCGTCGCCATGCTGGCCTATTGGGCGCTGGCCTACCGGCCCTCCCGGTCCGCCCTGCGCCAAGGCTGACGCTCCGGCGCTGGCCGCCGCGAGATGACATTTCGCGGCAGTCTTCAGCGGGAACATCGCCGTGTGCTGTCATCTGGGCGCGAAACCCTAGCTTTCTCCAAGAGAGTCAGCTAGGGTTTCGGCATGGCACTTCGATCCGACTGGTCCGCGCGGACCTGCAGCATGGCCCGCGGCCTGGACATCCTGGGCGACCCGTGGGGCATGCTGGTCCTGCGGGAGATCTTCTTTGGCAATGGGCGCTTTGACGCCATCAAAGAGCGGCTGGGGGCAGCGGATTCCGTGCTCACCCGGCGGCTCGCGGCGCTGGTCGCGGCCGGGCTGCTCACCCGCCGCCCGTACGACGACGGCGGCCGCACGCGCCAGGAGTACGTGCTCACCGCCAAGGGTGAGGACGCCCTGCCGGTGCTCAACGCCGTCGTGCTCTGGTCCGAAAAGCATCTCCCGGCGCCGTCCGAGCAGGCCCATATGTTCGTGGTCCATTCCACATGCGGTGCCCGCACTTCCTCTGCCGACAGCTGCACGGCCTGCGGGCAACGCCTCACGGCCGACAACACCAGTTGGCACAGCCTTACGCGCAGCACCGACCCCGTTCCGCTCGCCACCGCACCCTCCACTCCGGGCGATTCCCGGACGGCCTCCTCCCAGAACGGAACCGCCGCATGAGCGCTCCCAAGACCACCCTTCTGCCCGCGCCCAAACGGCGGCTGCACCCGGCGTGGATCGTGGCGGCTGTCGCTTTCCTCGCGCTGGTGGGTGCCGCCGGATTCCGCGCGGCACCCGGCGTTCTGATGGTGCCCCTGCAGAACGAATTCGGCTGGTCCACCACGGTGCTGTCGGCCGCGGTCAGCATCAACCTCGTGCTTTTCGGACTCACCGCGCCCTTCGCGGCCGCGCTGATGGAGCGCTTCGGCATCCGTGCCGTCACGTCGGTGGCGCTCGTGCTGATAGGCGCCGGGAGCGCCCTGACCGTACTGGTGAACCAGTCCTGGCAGATCCTGCTGACCTGGGGGCTGCTGATCGGGCTCGGAACGGGCTCGATGGCGCTGGTCTTCGCTGCCACCATCGCCAACACCTGGTTCGCCAAGAGCCGCGGCCTGGTGATCGGCATTCTCACGGCCGGCAGCGCCGCCGGGCAGCTGGTCTTCCTGCCCTTCATCGCCGCGCTGGCCCAGAACCCGGGCTGGCGCCAGGCCTCCCTGCTGATCGCCGCGGGGGCGCTGGCAGTGGTCCCACTGGTACTGAGGTTCCTCAAGAATTCCCCGGCCGACGCCGGTGTGTTGCCTTATGGTGCGGAACCCGAGGCGCGGGCCGACACGGACGGCGAGCCCTCGACGGACGCGCCGGAGAGCCCCGAGGGGCCCGCGGAGCCGCGCCGTAACGCTGCCGTGCGGGCGCTGCAGGTGCTCAAGCGCGCCAGCAAGGTCCGGACGTTCTGGGCGCTCGTGGCGGGATTCGCGATCTGCGGGGCGACCACCAACGGGCTGATCGGCACGCACTTCATCCCCTCGGCGCACGATCACGGGATGCCTGAAACCACGGCCGCGGGCTTGCTCGCCGTCGTCGGGATCTTCGACATCCTGGGCACGATTGCCTCCGGCTGGCTCACGGACCGTTTCAACCCGCGGATCCTGCTCGCCGTGTACTACCAGTTCCGCGGCATCGGGCTGCTGGTGTTGCCGCTGCTGCTCAGCGCCACGGTCCAACCCAGCATGATCGTGTTTGTCGTGATCTACGGACTGGACTGGGTGGCCACCGTGCCGCCGACCGCGGCGATCTGCCGGCAGGTGTTCGGCGCCGACGGCAGCGTGGTGTTCGGCTGGGTCTTCGCGGCCCACCAGCTTGGAGCCGCGGCGGCTGCCCTCGGAGCCGGTGTCATCCGGGACGCCACCGGCCAGTACACCTACGCCTGGTTTGGCGCCGCGGCGATGTGCACCATCGCCGCCGTGATCAGCGCAACCATCCGCAAAGACGCCGGAAAGAAGGAAGCGGTCCCCGTCCCGGCCTAGCCGGCAACGGCCCCCCGACACGGTGCGCCGCCGAATTCGGTGTCGTAATTCGCCCTCTGTAGGATGAAGCAGCGCGGCCAGCCCGCCGACGACCGGCTCCCAGGGACGCCGCGCCGCATTCAATATTGGGGGACACGAATGTCACTGCTCGACGCCGAAAAATCGCACGCACCGCCCGCCGGGACTTCCCGGAAGGCCCTGCGGCCGCTGCTGCGAATCGCCACGTCACTGTTCCTCGCCGCTGTGGCCTTCCTCGTGTGGACCTGGCTCGCGGCCTGGGCCAAGCACGGCCTTGACTTCAGCGTCTACTGGTACGGCGGGTCGATCCTGAATGAGGCGGGCCAGTCGCCGTCGGACCTCTACGAAGGCAACGTTGACCGGGCCGGCGGGCCGAGCCTTCCGTTTACTTATCCGCCGTTTGCCGCCCTGCTCTTCAGCCTCCTGGCCCGGATGCCCCGCCTGGTCGCCTTGAATCTCTTCAACGCTGCCGGTGTTGCCGTGGCGATCTGGGTGGCCATCCGGTGCGTCCACTACTGGACTGCCAAGGCGGACTGGCGCAGTATGGTCCGGTCGACCCGCAACCGCTGGGGCGCCGGAGTCGTGCTCCTGGCCGTCCTGAACCTGGGCCCGTGGCGCGAGACCCTGGCGTTTGGCCAAATTAACATCCTGCTGATGGGACTGATGATGGCAGACCTGCTGGCCCGCAACCGGCGGTGGAACCGGGGCCTGCCCGGGAGCGGCTTCCTGGTGGGCGTTGCCGCCGGCATCAAGCTGACGCCGCTGGTGTTCGGGCTGTACTTCCTGGTCCGCAAAGATTGGCGCGGGCTGCTGAACATGGCCGCGGGGTTCGCCTCCACAGTCCTGATCGGTTTCCTGCTGCGTCCCGCCGAATCCCAGCAGTTCTGGCTCGAGATCCTTCCCGACACCTCCAGGATCGGCGGCGCCGGCTATGTGGACAATCTGTCGATCAAAGGTGCGCTGCTGCATTTCGGCGTCCCCGGCCCGGCGGTCACCGAGCCGTGGCTGGTGTTGAGCCTGCTCGTGGTCGCCCTGGCCGCGGCGATCATCAGGTTGGCCAGCGACCAGGGTGCCCGCGTTGTCGCCATTTCGACGACGGCGCTCGCCATGCTGCTGATCAGCCCTGTGTCCTGGTCGCACCACTGGGTCTGGGTGGCGGCGGTCCTGCCCGCGTTCGCCTGGACCCTGCGCGAAACCCCGCACCGCTACCACGGGCTCCGCTGGCTCATGGGCGGGGTGCTGGGCGTTTCCGTCCTGGTGTTCCTCTTTTCGCCGAAGACCATCGGAACAGCGCTCGGCGCGGAGAACCTCGACGTCCAGACACCGGGCCTCTGGATCATTGCGTCCAGTGCCGGCGTCTTCTGCGCGCTCGCCATTCTGGTGTGCTGGCTCATCGTCCTTCGGCGGGGCTCCCTGGCTCCGGCCTTCGGCGCCGTCCGCGCCGGGGAAACCACGGGGAGAACGAGCTACCGGAAGGCCGCGAGGCCGGTGATGTGCTGGCCCAGGATCAGGGTGTGGACCTCGTCAGTGCCCTCGTACGTGCGCACCGATTCGAGGTTTGCGGCGTGCCGGAGCGGCGAATAGTCCAGGGTGATCCCGTTCCCGCCCAGGATGGTGCGGGCCTCGCGGGCAATGGCGATCGCCTCGCGCACATTGTTCAACTTGCCCAGCGAGATCTGCTCGGGCCGCAGCTTGCCGGCGTCCTTGAGCCTGCCTAGCTGCAGCGCCAGCAGCGTGCCTTTCTGGATTTCCAGCAGCATGTTCACCAGCTTTTCCTGCGTCAGTTGGTAGCCGGCGAGGGGCTTGCCGAACTGCAGCCGTTCCTGGGAGTACTTCAAGGCCGCCTCGTAGGAATCCCGGGCCGCGCCCATGGCGCCCCACGCGATCCCGTACCGGGCCTCGTTCAGGCAGGTGAACGGGCCCCGGAGGCCGAGGGCAGCCGGCAGCAGTGCCTCGGGACCCAGCCCGACGCCATCGAACCTGATATCGCACTGGATCGAGGCGCGCATCGAAAGCTTCTGCCCGATCGGCGTCACCGTCAGCCCGGGGGTTCCTGCCGGGACCAGGAAGCCGCGGACGCCGTCGTCGGTCCTCGCCCAGACCACCAGCACGTCCGCCACCGAGGCCAGCCCGATCCAGCGCTTGGCGCCGTCCAGGATCCAGCCGGCGTCCTCGCCCGGGCCGTCCCGCCGGGCGGACGTCGTCATCGAGGCTGGGTCCGAGCCGGCGGTGGGCTCGGTCAGGGCGAAACTGCCGATCAGTTCACCGGCGGCCATCCGGGGGAGCCACTGCTGCTTTTGCTCCTCGGAGCCCCAGGTGTGGATCGCGGTCATGGCGAGGGAGCCCTGCACCGAGACGAAGGTGCGGATGCCGGAATCGCCCGCCTCCAGCTCCATCGCGGCCAGACCATATTCGACGGCGGTGCGGCCGGGACAGCCGTACCCTTTCAGATGCATGCCGAGGACGCCGAGCTCGCCCAGTTCCGGAGCCAGCTCCACCGGGAAGACGCCGTCGTCGTACCATTTCGCGATGCCCGGACGGATCCGCTGGTTCGTGAAGTCGCGGACCTTCTCCCGGACGCCCAGCTCGGCGGCGCTCAGCAGGGAATCGATCGCCAGGACGTCCGAAGCATCGGAAAATTCAGCAGGTCGGCTCATTCCAGCATCCTACGGCCGCCCCGGCTGAAGCGCGCCGGCCGCGGGCTGGCGCTGCAGGAAGTAGTTCCGGGTTGACGGGGCGAAACGGCAGACGGCGGCCAGCACCACGCCCAGCGCCAGCAGCACCACGCCGCTGACAAACGCCCCGCCGACTCCGAAGATCTGGGTGTCGCCGTAGGCCGGATCCCACATCTGCACCGCGGAGACGAAGAAGGCAGCGGTGAGCAGGAGGGCCCCGATCAGCGGCAGGATCCCGCGGAACCACAGGTTGCGGGCCGAGCCGCGAAGGGTGGCACGGAAGTACCAGACGCAGGCGAAGCCGGTCAGCGCGTAGTAGAAGGCGATGAAGAGGCTGATGGAGCTGATGGAGTCCGCCAGCAGGTTCTCGCTCAAGAGGCTCATCAGCACGTAGTAGCCGACGGCCGCGGCGCCCATGACCTGGGTGGAGAATCCGGGCGTCTGGTTGCGCGGGTGGACCTCGCCAAACTTCGGCGGCAGCGCCCCGTGAACACCCATGGACAGGGTGCCGCGGGCGGTGGGAAGAATGGTGGTCTGGGTCGAGGACAACACGGAGGCCAGCACCGCGACGACGATCAGCCAGCCCCAGGGGCCCAGCACCACGTCCTTCATTGCGAGGAAGACGTCGCCCTGGTTGGCTTCGTTTCCGAGGCCGATCCCTTCCGTGCCCACTGAGGCATACATCATCACCAGCAGGGCCACGGAGACGTAGATGGCCACCAGGACGAACGCCGAAATGACCGCGCCGCGGCCGGGTGTCGTGGCGGGATTCTCGGTCTCCTCGTTCACGGCGAGGCACGTGTCCCAGCCCCAGTAGATGAACAGTGCCAGCAGCGCGCCGTGCACCACGGCGCCGGGGTCGGCGAAGGCGCCGACCGGGTTGAACCACTCGACGTCGAAGGCCTGGCCGGCCGTGGACCCGCCGGACGCATCGCCCGCGATGTGGACGATGATGGCCACGGCGAAGACGCCGAGCGAGACGTACTGCACGTACGTCAGGACACGCTGGACATGTTCCCCGAGCCGGATGCCGCGGTAGTTCACCAGGGTCATGAAGACGATGAACAAAACCCCGGTGGCGGTGACCAGCAGGCTGTTCCGGGCCAGGGAACCGTCGCCCACCAGCAGCCACAGGTACTGCCCGGCTATCTGGGCCAGGTTCGCGAGGACCACGACGCCGGCCAGGGCCACGCCCCAGCCGCCCAGCCAGCCCGCCCACGGACCGAAGGCGCGGCGGGCCCAAATGAACGTGGTCCCGCAATCCGGCATGGCGCTGTTCAGCTCGCGGAAGGCGTAGGCGATGAAGAGGACCGGCACGAAGCCCAGCAGCAGGATCAGCGGAGTGTAATTGCCGTTGACGGCCACGATCAGGCCAAGGGTCGCCGCAAGCGAATAGACCGGTGCGGTGGAGGCCAGCCCCAGCATGACGGAGTCGCCCAGGTCCAGGATTCCGGCCCGCAATCCCTTGGCGGGAACCGGCACCGGGCCGCCGGGCGTCGTCGTCTGCGTGCTCATAGGGTGATTCCTGCCTTGCTGGAGTGCTGATTCGAAGTCGGGAGAACGGGCGCCGGCGCGTCGATCGTGTTGGGCACGAAACGGCAGAAGTAGTCGGTGATCGGACCGTCAGACTCGCGGATGCCGCAGCCGACCGATTCGCCGTCGACCACCCATAGACCCAGCACCGGGCGGTTGCCGTCGAAATCAGGCAGCGCGTGGAACTGCTGGTAGCACCAGCCTTCCCGGCCATAGTCGCCGGGCTGTTCAAGATTGATGCCGGCGGCGTGGATCTTGATATTGTCCCCTTCCCGGCCGTGCAGCGGTTTGGCGACCCATTCGGTCAGCGGCCCGGGCCCGTCCAGGTACGCCGGCAGCAGATTGGGGTGGTCCGGGTAGAGATGCCACAGCGCGGCGAGCAGGGCTTTGTTGGACAGGAGCATCTTCCACGCCGGTTCCACCCAGCGCGGATTGTGGGCGCGCTGGAGCAGCCGGGGCCCGAACGGCTCCTTCATCATCAGTTCCCAGGGGTAGAGCTTGAACATGGTGCTGATCAGGAAGTTGTCCAGGTCCACGAAGCGGTTTAGGTTGGGGTCCCAGCCGATGTCGGACATGTTGATGCCGATGGTGGTCCAGCCCGCCTGGCTGGCCACGTCCCGCATGTAGGCCGCCGTCATCCAGTCCTCACCGGATTGCTCCGCTTCGGAGTGGGCGACGTGGAGCGTGCTCATCCCGGTGCGGTACTGCAGCTTCTTCCATTGCCGGATGAGGGCTTCATGGATGCCGTTCCACTGGTCTTTTTCGGGAAAGACGTCCTGCAGCCAGAACCACTGGGCGACGGCGGCCTCAATAAGTCCGGTGGGGGTGTCGGCGTTGTATTCGAGCATCTTGGCGGGGCCGCCCCGGCCGTCGTAGATGAAGTCGAAGCGGCCGTAGACGTCCACGTCACCGGCCTGCAGCGATTCGGCCGCCAGCTCCAGTGCCTGCGGCCCGATCCCGATGGTGCCCATGGCGCCGGTCGCGAGGAACTTGGCGGCCTCCACGCACATGCGGTGCATGTCCTCCGCGGTCTGTTCGAGCGTTTCCACCTCGTCCATGGTGAATTCGTAGTACGCGGCCTCGTGCCAGTACTCCACGTTGGTGCCGTCGGGCAGCGTGGTGGTGGAGAAGACCAGGCCCTGCTCTTCGATCCGCTTTTTCCAGTCCGGCCTCGGCTCGGATCGCAGTCGTTTCATTCCTAGCCCCCCGTGCTTCCGCCCTTGGAGCTGCCGCCGAAGCCGCCCCTGCTGACGGTGCCGCCCTTGGTGCTGTAACCCGTCGACGTCTTGGCCCCGGTCGGGACCGTCCTGGTGTAGCTCGGGTATGCCGAGCGGTTCTGGCCCAAGCCGGGCACGCTGGCGCCACGGGAGTAGAAATACCAGGCATAGATGCCGGAGCTCCGACCGTCCGTGCTGCTGTTGTCGCACTGCGTGTCCTCGACGCGCTCGCCGGTGTCGTCGTTGAAGCACACCTGGGCGTAATCGGGGTCCTGCTCGTTGCTGGCCACCATGGCCGTGATCGTGCCGGCCAGGAGCGCCGTGACGCCCAGGCCCACGACGACGGTGCGTCGCTGGGAGCGTTTCTTCCGCGCCGCGGCAGCGGCCACCTCGCGTTCCCGTTCGCGTTCGAACGGGTCGAACACGGCGTCTGGCGGTGTTGTGTGTGCCGTGGTGTCATCCGGACGGCCCGGTGAAGCGTCCTGGGGGTGCGGGGGCTGGCTGGCCGGGTGTTGCAGATCCGGCCGGAGTTCAGGCTTGGGCACCTGCCATGGCGGAGGCTTAGGTCCGCCGTTTTTCCTTGGCAGGTCATCGCCCTCGTGCTTGCCCTTATCCATCGTCTCCCCCTGCTTCCGAATTCTGATGCCAGCCTAACCGGCTTACCGGCTCGGGTCAGCGGAATCAACCGGCAAACCTGCCGGTGGCCGCTGCTTCCCCCGGTTGGCGGGGGCAGGCCTACACTGGTCCCATGGACACCGCAGCTGTGCTTGCCGTGTGCCGGGTTCACCAGCTGCTGGCGGATCCCGGCAGCGTCGGCGTGACCGCAATCGACAAGCGCGCCGTGGACGGACCGGTCCGGGTGCACAAGCTCGGACTGCACGGCGATATCCAGGCCAGCCGGATCCATCACGGAGGCGAGGACCAGGCGCTGTACGCCTACTCCCAGGATGACGCGGACTATTGGATCGGCGAGCTGCAGCGCGAGTTGCCGCCGGGAATTTTTGGCGAGAACCTGCGTATCACAGGGATCAACACCACAAACGCCATCATCGGCGAACGCTGGAAGATTGGGCTCGACGTCGAGGTGGAGGTGACCTCGCCCCGCACCCCCTGCGCCACATTCCAGCGGCGGATGGATGAGCCGCAGTGGGTCAAGAGGTTTGGCGACGCGGGCAGGGTGGGCACCTATCTCCGCGTGGTCCGCACCGGAAGCATCCGGGCGGGGGACCACATCCACCGGATCTTCGTCCCGACGCACGGGGTGACGATCGGCAAGTGGTTCAGTGACCCCACGCTCGAGGACATGGAGGCGCTGCGGGATGCGGACGCCGACGGCCAGATCCGCCTGCAGCCCGAGTACCACGAGGAATTCGCGAAACTGCAGCGCCGTCTCGGAGTGTAGCGGGCGGCCTTCGGGCCGCTGCCGATGCTGCCCGTGTGCGCAAGCTCACCGCCGTCGTCGGCCGCTCAGTTACCTAAGTGCGGATCTATACCCTACACTTGAACTATCCCCCACTCCGGAAATCCCTTATTTCCTGCCCAATTCTTGAGGCAAGACTGGTAAGTGTTGGGGCCCGCGCAATTGAGATGCGGGCATTTTCATAGGGAGAGCCGGCTAAAGAAAACGCTGTACAGACTGCTGGGATAGCAGCCAAGAGATGCAGCGGGAAGTCCTGCCACGGGATTGCGAAAGCGCCGGACTTCTATGTGACCGGCCGGTCAAAGTATGCCCGGCAATTACGGCACGCGTACTGCGGCTCCGCTCACCTCGGGTTGTGCCGCTTGGCCCCTATGGATGAGGAAAATTCACCTATGCCCGAAAATCAGAACAACTCCGCCGACACCGAAAACAATCAGGTCGACGTCGAGACTTCTGAAACGGTTGCCCCCGCAGCCGAGTCCGCCCCGGTAGCCACCGAGGCTCCTGCTGCCGCCGAGGCTCCGGCCGCCGAGCAGGCTGCTGACACCAAGGCCGCTGACACCAAGGCTGCCCCGGCCAAGGACGAGGAAGCCGAGGAAGAGGGCGTCAAGTTCGTGGACCTCGGCATCGACGGCCGCGTCCTTGCCGCCCTGCAGGACGTTGGCTACGAGAAGCCGTCCCCGATCCAGGCAGCAACCATCCCGCTGCTGCTCGAAGGCCGCGACGTCGTGGGCCTGGCCCAGACCGGAACCGGTAAGACTGCAGCATTCGCAGTACCGGCTCTGTCCCGCCTGGCCGAGCTCCACGACCTCAACGGCCCGTCCCGCAAGACCCAGGCCCTGGTGTTGGCTCCGACCCGTGAGCTTGCCCTTCAGGTTGCCGAGGCCTTCACCTCCTACGCCAAGCACATCGACGACTTCACCGTCCTCCCGGTGTACGGTGGCTCCGCCTACGGCCCCCAGCTCGCCGGCCTGCGCCGCGGTGCCCAGGTTGTTGTCGGTACCCCCGGCCGCGTCATCGACCACATCGCCAAGGGTTCCCTCGACCTGTCCGAACTCCAGTACCTGGTGCTGGATGAGGCTGACGAGATGCTCCGGATGGGCTTCGCCGAAGACGTTGAGCAGATCTTCCAGCAGACCCCCGCGGGCCGCCAGGTTGCGCTGTTCTCCGCCACGATGCCCAGCCAGATCCGCCGGCTGTCCAAGCAGTACCTGAACAACCCGGCCGAGGTGCAGGTCAAGTCCAAGACCACCACGGGCGCCAACACCCGCCAGCGCTACCTGCAGGTCATGGGCCCGCACAAGCTGGACGCACTGACCCGCATCCTCGAGGTCGAAGAGTTCGAAGGCGTTATCGCCTTCGTCCGGACCAAGATGGCCACCGAAGACCTGGCCGACAAGCTGCGTTCACGGGGCTTCCAGGCTGCCGCCATCAACGGCGACATCCCGCAGCAGCAGCGTGAGCGCACGGTCGAGGCCCTGCGTGACGGCAAGATCGACATCCTGGTCGCCACCGACGTTGCGGCCCGTGGCCTTGACGTTGAGCGTGTCAGCCACGTGGTCAACTACGACATCCCTCACGACACCGAGTCCTACGTGCACCGCATCGGCCGCACCGGCCGTGCAGGACGCTCCGGTGACGCCATCCTCTTCATGACGCCGCGGGAGAAGTACCTGCTGCGTTCCATCGAGAAGGCGACCCGCCAGCCGGTGGAGCAGATGCACCTGCCCACCGCGGAATCGGTCAACACCCTGCGTCTTGGCAAGTTTGCCGAGAAGATCACCGAAACGCTTGCATCCGAGGATGTCGCCGCATTCCGCGACCTCATCTCCTCGTACGAAGAAGAGCACAACGTACCGGCGTCGGAGATTGCTGCTGCGCTGGCCGTCATGGCCCAGGGCGGTCAGCCCCTCCTGGTCAAGGAACTGCCGGCCGCACCTGAATTCCAGAAGCGCGAGCGGTCCAAGGACGGCTTCGGCTCACGCGGCCCGACCCGCACCCTGACCGAGGGCAATGCCACCTACCGGATCGCCGTCGGACGCCGTCAGCGCGTCATGCCGGGTTCCATCGTTGGCGCCATTGCCAACGAAGGCGGCATTTCCTCGGCCCAGATCGGCGGCATCGACATCCGTGCGGACCACTCCCTCGTGGAGCTCCCGGCGGACCTGAGCCCCGATCAGCTGAAGGCCCTGTCCCGCACCCGGATCGGCGGCGAGCTGATCCACCTCGAACTGGACAACGGCCGTTCGCCTGCAAGCGACCGTGGCGGCTACCAGGGCGGCAACCGCGGCGGCGACCGCGGCGGCTTCTCCGGCGGCGGCGACCGTGGCGGCAACTTCAAGGGCAACGGCGGCTTCAAGCGCGAATTCCGCAAGACCGACGGCGAGCGGTCCTCCGCGGACCGGGGCGGACGCTCCTTCAGCGACCGCGCCGAGCGTGGGGTCGGCTCCGATTCCCGCAAGCCGCGTACCGAAGGCGGCTTCAAGCCCCGCAACAAGTGGTAATTCCGCTTCCACAGTGAACTGAGAACGGGCCGGCTTCCAGCCGGCCCGTTCTCGTCTTAAGTTCGCTTCGTCACACCCCGCCCGGACGGTCTTCCCGGGCGGCGCGCAGAGCCGTCCCGAGGCCGCCGCCGCCCCGGATTTCCGGGGCTTTTCGGGGCTACGGGCCTTTCTGGCAGCCGATTTGTTGACCGGGCAATCTTCCGGTAGAGTATTTACTCGTTGCCCCCCTAGCTCAGTGGTAGAGCGCGTTCTTGGTAAGAACGAGGTCACCGGATCGATTCCGGTGGGGGGCTCTGAATGAGGGCCTGTGTCAAGGCGGTTTTTGACCGGCTTAGCGCAGGTTTTCCTCATTTATGGCGGCGTAGCTCAGTTGGTTAGAGCGCACGACTCATAATCGTGAGGTCGGGAGATCGAGCCTCCCCGCCGCTACCAGATAAGACCCCCGGAATCCTTGAGATTCCGGGGGTCTTTCTGTTTGTGGGCGGGGCTCGGTACAGGGAAATTCCCCGGCCGTTCCTGCGCGAGGTGCTCTCGGCCCTGTCGCTCTCCCTGGCATTCAAGGTTTCCCAATGCTGCCCTGCCTAGCGTGTGTCTTGTCACCGGAGACCAGTGCCGCAGGAGGCTCGGATGAATCGCTCTGTAGCATCGCTCTTCCTCCCCTCGATGCGGACCACTGGGAGGCACCGAGCTGGACGCGGCGTACCGCGGCGTCCAGCGTTGCTGATTCGGCGGCCCCTCGGATTTAGTCTCTCGTTCACATTTTTGGTGATACTTCTGGTCTTCGTAGGGGAGGTAGTCTCGGCTCCTCGCGATGCCTCCGGTGCTGCCGGATCGCACCTTCATTCGGGGGCAATCCCAGACGACACGGCCATCAACGCCGGCCCGCACATGCACAATGCAGCGCTGACGCCTGCCGCGATGGAGGCCCCTCCGGCTCCCTTGCCACGCACCGGGTGGACGGCTTCGGCCAGCGATGAAGAAGTTGCCGGCGGGGATGGACGCGCCGCCAATGTGCTTGACGGCAATGCGGCCACGATGTGGCACAGCAGGTGGTCCCCGGCGCCGGCGGCACCGCTGCCGCACAGCATCACGATCGACACCAAGGCGACACGAAGCATCTCGGGGCTGCGTTATCTCCCGCGTACTGACCTCGCGAACGGGCGGGTCGGGAGCTTTGATATCCGGGTGAGCACC
The DNA here is from genome assembly GCF_947090775.1 of Pseudarthrobacter sp. MM222. Taxonomy (NCBI): domain Bacteria; kingdom Bacillati; phylum Actinomycetota; class Actinomycetes; order Micrococcales; family Micrococcaceae; genus Pseudarthrobacter; species Pseudarthrobacter sp. MM222. Next base: position 3,372,794 of record NZ_OX352321.1, on the reverse strand, counting down.
AACGGCACCACCTGGAGTGCACCGGTGGCCCACGGGACCTGGCCGGACACCATTGAGGAGAAGACGGTGACTTTCCTTGCGGTCAGCGCCCGGTACGTCCGGTTGACCGCGACCACGGAGGCGGCCGACCGCGGCCCGTGGAGCACTGCCGCAGAGATCAACCTGCTCGCCGGGCAAACCGCACCCCCTACCAGCGAACTCCTCGGCCCCTGGAACACCGCCGCCGCGATCAACGTGCTCGCCGGGCAAACCGAGCCCCCTACCGGCGAGCTCCTCGGCCCGTCGCGGGGGTCCTGGGGTCCCACGATCGGCTTCCCGATCGTCCCGGTAGCGGCGGCCCTGTTGCCTGGCAACCGGCTGCTGGCCTGGTCCGCATATTCGCCGGTCGCCTACGGCGTTGACAAGGGATATACCCAGATTTCCATCATGGACCTCACCACCGGTGCAGTGAGCCCGGCCCAAAGGGTCAACACCGGTCATGACATGTTCTGCCCCGGGGTCTCGCTGCTGCCGGACGGGAGGATCCTGATCAGCGGCGGCGGCGACAGCGCCCAAACCACCCTGTACAACCCTGCGACGAACGCCTGGACCTCGGGGCCGGACATGAAGATCGCCCGCGGCTACCAGTCCAACGTGACCACCTCCACCGGTGAGGTCTTCACCATCGGCGGATCGTGGTCGGGCGGTATTGGCAACAAGAGCGGCGAGGTGTGGTCCGCCACCGGCGGCTGGCGGACGCTGCCCAATGTCCTGGTCGACAACATCCTGACCGACGATCCCCGTGGCGGGTACCGTTCCGATAATCACGCGTGGTTGTTTGCCGCCCCCGGCGGCCGGGTGTTCCATGCCGGGCCGAGCCGCCAGATGAACTGGATCTCCACCACCGGCAAGGGCAGCATCACCTCGGCCGGACTGCGGTCAGACAGCCCGGACGCAATGAACGGCGACGCCGTGATGTACGACGTGGGGAAGATTCTCACCGTGGGCGGCTCGACTGCCTATGACAGAGTCCCAGCTACGGCTCGCGCTTACACCATCGACATCAACAACGGTGTCAAAACAGCGCGGACCGCAGACATGGCGGTTACGCGGTCATACGCGAGCGGGGTCGCGCTGCCCGATGGCCAGGTGCTCGTCGTCGGCGGACAGGCCACACCAATTGTGTTCACCGACACCGGCGCCAGGATGGCGCCGGAAGTCTGGAATCCGGCGACCGGAAAATGGACCACGCTTGCTCCGATGGCCATTCCCCGGACGTACCACAGCGTCGCCCTGCTGCTCCCTGACGCCCGGGTCTTCGTCGGCGGTGGCGGGTTGTGCAACAACTGCTCGACCAATCATCTGGACGGAGAAATTTTCACGCCTCCCTATCTGCTGAACGCCGACGGCAGTGCACGCACCCGGCCGAAGATTGTGGCCGCACCGGCCACCGCCGCGACCGGCAGCACGATTGAGGTGACCACCGGGGCTCCGGCTACGAAGTTCTCCCTGGTGCGGATGAGCACGGTGACCCACACAGTGAACACCGACCAGCGGCGGATCCCGCTGACCGCAATCTCGGTGTCGGGCAACACCGCTTCGCTGAGGTTGCCGGCGGATCGCGGCGTGCTGGTGCCAGGCACCTATATGCTCTTCGCGATGGACAGCAACGGGGTGCCCAGCGTCGCCTCTACGATCAGGATTAACTCTTCGGGAGGTTCGGAGGCTGAACCAGGGACACAAATTCCAATAGCGCCGTTCCGGGCGTTGGATACCCGGACCGGTTCCGCGGTCGGTGCTGACTCGTCGGTGTCGTTCCAAGTCGGCGGCGTGAGCGGGATTCCGGCGAATGTCTCTGCCGTGACGTTCAACCTCACTGTGACCGAGCCCCGGTCCTTCGGCTTCGCTGCCGCTTACGCCTCCGGCGCTGCGCGCCCCAATGCTTCCAACATCAACTTCGCCAGGGGCCAGACTGTCCCGAACTCGGTGACCGTTCCCGTGGGTGCGGACGGGAAGGTCACGATCTTCAACCGCTCCTCGGGTACCACCCACTTCATCGCCGATGTCTCCGGTTATTACTTTGCGGGCACCCCGACGGTGGCTGGTGCGTTCAAGCCCACAGCGCCGTTCCGGGCGTTGGATACCCGCGTCCGTGCCGCGGTCGGTGCTGACTCGACGGTGTCCTTCCAGGTCGGCGGCGTGAGCGGGATTCCGGCTAAGGTCTCTGCCGTGACGTTCAACCTCACTGTGACCGAGCCCCGGTCCTTCGGCTTCGCTGCCGCTTACGCCTCCGGCGCTGGGCGCCCGAATGCTTCCAACGTCAACTTCACCGCAGGCCAGACTGTCCCGAACTCGGTGACCGTTCCCGTAGGTGCGGACGGGAAGGTCACGCTCTTCAACCGCTCCTCGGGTACCACCCACTTCATCGCCGATATCTCCGGCTATTACATTGCGGGCACCCCGACGGTGGCTGGTGCGTTCAAGCCCACAGCACCGTTCCGGGCGTTGGATACCCGCGGTCGCGCCGCGGTCGGTGCTGACTCGACGGTGTCCTTCCAGGTCGGTGGCATGAGCGGGATTCCGGCTAGGGTCTCTGCCGTGACGTTCAACCTCACGGTGACCGGGCCCCGGTCCTTCGGCTTCGCCGCCGCCTACGCCGGTACTCTGCGCCCGAATGCTTCCAACGTGAACTTCGCTACGGGCCAGACTGTCCCGAACTCGGTGACCGTTCCCGTAGGTGCGGACGGAAAGGTTACGCTCTTCAACCGCTCCTCGGGTACCACCAACTTCATCGCTGACGTTTCCGGCTACTACATCGGCGGATGATGACGTGACAGCGTCTACGAGCGAGTGTGCGCCGCAGCGGCGGCCGTGGCGAGCGACCCGCCGTGGGCGCGGTAATGCGGTTGACCTCGGTGAGGTCCTGCTCCGGGTACCTGTTCAGCTGCGTGGAGTCGCAGTCCAGGGTCTTGGTCTGCGCGAGTGACAATTCGGCGACGCGGCCACCGACGTACGGGAGGCTCGGGTCGCCGGGAGTTACAGGTACGGTATCGCGGCACTTGTCCACCTGGATCGTGGCGTCATGTCAGACGGTGACCGCCGTCTTAGGGGAGGTGAATGTCAATTCCAGGGTGGTGACCCGAGCTTCAGAGAGTTCGGACCTTGAGCAGCTGATGATTCTGAAGCCAGGGGTCGGGAGTATCACCTCTACGTGGACTCGACCCTCGTCGGGTTGGAGAAGTACTAAGGCAAATACGTCAACTTCGTCATGAACTATCAGGCGCAACAGAATGACGGAGCTGACGCCGACGCCGAGACATTTGGGATCGAAAGCAATCCGAGATGCTCAGGATCATTGACAACTTTACAGTTATCTTCTCGCCGGAGGTCTGAAATCCGGCATTCGGGAAACCGGGTGAACCAAGCGACGCCGGCAAATCACGCACCTGGCGGCGAGACATATACGTCGCCTGCCTGGACTGGCCAGACAGCCTTCGCGGGGCGAACTGCTTTGTCCCGAGACTCCGGGACCGTCAGCAAAGCACGGATGATTACGAAAGCGGCCGCCAGCTAATGAGGTCGTAGATCGAGCCTCCCCACCGCTACCAAATAAGACCCCCGGAATCCTCGTGGTTCCGGGAGTCTTTTGTTTGGGCAGGATTCGGCCCGCGCGTTCCTCCTCGAGTGCCCCTACGACCAATAGCCGCGTGCGCGCCATCTCAGCGTCGACGCCGGCGCCCTCAGGTTTTCCCATGCTGCTATGCCTAGCGTCTGTTTTTGTCATGGGGGACCAGTGCCGCAAGGAGGCGCAGATGGATCGTTGGGTAGCGCCGATCTTCCGCTCCGTGACCCCATCCCCGGGGAGGCACTCGCGTCATAGGGGCCCGGTTGCTTTTTTCCTGCGGCGCTGCACTAGTCTGATTCGATTCCTCAATCTTGTTCCGGCGGCCAGCCGCCGGGCTGGACGCGGCGTACTGCCGAGCCAAGCCTTTCTGGTGCGGCGGTCCCTTGGACTTCGAATCTCGTCCACTTTTCTGGTAGTACTGCTGGTTATCGTGGGGGAGGCGGTCGCGGCTCCGCGCGATTCCTCGGGTGCTGCCGGATCGCACCTGCACACGGGCGCAGCTATGTACGACCCTGCCGGTGCTGCCGGATCGCACATTCACAGTGCGGCTCTCCCGGCCGCCGCGATGGAGGCGGCCGCGCTTCCCTTGCCACGGACCGGTTGGACGGCTACGGCCAGCGATGAAGAGGTTGCCCGTACGAATGGACGCGCCGACAATGTGCTTGACGGCAATGCGGCCACGATGTGGCACAGCAGGTGGTCCCCGGCGCCGGCGGCACCGCTGCCGCACAGCATCACGATCGACACCAAGGCGACACGAAGCATCTCGGGGCTGCGCTATCTCCCGCGTAATGACCTCGCGAACGGGCGGATCGGCAGCTTCGAGATCCGGGTGAGCACCAACGGCACCACCTGGACTGCCCCGGTGGCTCGCGGGACCTGGCCGGACACCATTGCGGAGAAGACGGTGACTTTCCTTGCGGTGAGCGCCCGGTTCGTCCGGCTGACCGCGACCACCGAGGCCGGCAATCGCGGCCCGTGGAGCAGTGCCGCCGAGATCAACCTGCTCGCCGGCCAAACCGCGCCGCCTACCGGTGTGTTGTCCCGGGCTGGGTGGACGGCTACGGCCAGCGATGAAGAGGTTGCCCGCACGAACGGCCGGGCCGCCAATGTGCTTGACGGCAGCGCGGCCACGATGTGGCACAGCCGGTGGTTCCCGGCGCCTGCGGCACCGCTGCCGCACAGCATCACGATCGATACCAAGGCCACGCGCAGCATCGCGGGCTTCCGCTATCTCCCGCGTTCTGACGGAACGAACGGGCGGGTCGGCAACTTCGATATCCAGGTGAGCACCAACGGCACCGCCTGGAGCGCGGTCGCCAGCGGAACCTGGCCGGACACCGGCACGGAGAAGACCGTGAACTTCACCGCGGTCAGCGGCCGGTACGTCCGGCTGACCGCGACTACCGAGGCCGGCGACAGAGGGCCGTGGAGCAGCGCAGCGGAGATCAATCTCCTGGGCCCGCTACTTGGCTCCTGGGGTCCGACGATCAGCTTCCCGATCGTCCCGGCCGCGGCAGCGCTGTTGCCCGGCAACCGGCTGCTGACCTGGTCCGCCTATTCCCCGACCGCTTTCGGGGGCAGCAGGGGCTATACCCAGACGTCCATCCTGGACCTCACCACCGGCAAGGTATCCCAGGCCCAGGTGGCCAATACAGGTCACGACATGTTCTGCCCCGGAACCTCTCTGCTTCCGGACGGGAGGATCCTGATCAGCGGCGGCAGCAACAGCGCGCAGACCACGCTGTACAACCCTGCGACGAATGCCTGGACCTCGGGGCCGGATATGAAGATCCCGCGCGGCTACCAGAGTAACGTGACGCTCTCCACCGGTGAGGTGTTCACCCTTGGCGGGTCCTGGTCCGGCGGTGCGGGCAACAAGGACGGTGAGGTCTGGTCCGCCGCCGGCGGCTGGCGGACGCTGCCCAACGTGCCGGTCGACAACATCCTGACCGACGATCCCCGGGGTGGGTACCGTTCGGATAACCACGCTTGGCTGTTCGCGGCCCCCGGCGGCCGGGTGTTCCATGCGGGACCGAGCAGCCAGATGAACTGGATCTCCACCACCGGCAATGGGAGCATCATCTCCGCCGGGCTGCGCTCAGACAGCCCGGACGCGATGAACGGCGACGCGGTGATGTATGACGTCGGCAAAATTCTGACCATGGGCGGGTCAACCGCCTACGAGAACACGGCTGCAACCGCGCGGGCGTACACCATCGACATCAATAACGGGGTCAAAACGGCCCGGACCGCAGACATGACTGCCACCCGGTCATTCGCGAACGGCGTCGCGCTGCCGGATGGCCAGGTAGTCGTGGTCGGCGGCCAGGCCACCCCCGTTCCGTTCACGGACACCGGCGCCAGGATGACACCGGAAATCTGGAACCCGGCGACCGGAAAGTGGACCACGCTCGCGCCAATGGCCATCCCCAGGACGTACCACAGCGTCGCTCTGCTGCTCCCTGATGGCCGGGTCTTCGTCGGCGGTGGCGGGTTGTGCAGCACCTGCACGACCAACCATCTCGACGGAGAGATCTTCACCCCGCCCTACCTGCTGAACGCCGACGGCAGTGCGCGCACCCGGCCGGCGATTGTGACCGCACCGGCCACCGCCGCGGCCGGCAGCACGATCGCGGTAACCACCGCAGCGCCAGCCACCAAGTTCTCCCTGATGCGGATGAGCACGGTGACCCACACCGTGAACACCGACCAGCGGCGCATCCCGCTGACCGCAACTTCGGTCTCCGGAAGCACCGCGTCGCTGAAGCTGCCGACGGACCGCGGCGTGCTGGTGCCGGGCACCTACATGCTCTTCGCGATAGACAGCAAAGGCGTGCCCAGCGTCGCCTCGACGATCAGGATCAGTTGATCACCCCCAAGCGTACTTAGCCAACAGGATGGTTGCAGCTAGTGACGGGCTTGAACGGCTTGTCTCCCGCCCAGCAACTCCTCCCCGCGCAATCACCTATTTTGCCGCTGAGGGCTCGGAAATACAGTCACTTGCCCGGTTCTCCGCGCAATAGCAGCCGGCTCAAGGTTTCCCAATGCTGCCCTGCCTAGCCTGTGTGTTGTCACCGGAGACCCGTGCCGCTAGGAGGCGCAGATGGATCGCTCTGCAGCACCGATCCTCCGCCCCGTGATCCGGGCACCTGGCAGGCATCGGGCAGGCGGCAGACGCCTGCCACGGCGGGCTCTCCTCTTGGCCCTGCATGCCGGCGTGCACCGCGCCGCCGCGGTTCTGGTCGGACTCGCGTTGATCCTGGGGTACGGCGTCGTGGCTCCGCACGAGTCCTCGAGCGCGACCGGATCGCACCGGCACACGGCGGCGGCCCCGCATGAAGCCTTGAATGCGGCGGCGGCCCATGTGCACACGGCGGTGTTGCCGGACGCCGCGATCGAGGCCGCTCCGGCTCCCTTGCCACGTACCGGGTGGACGGCTACGGCCAGCGATGAAGACGTTGCCGGCGGGGATGGACGCGCCGCCAATGTGCTTGACGGCAATGCGGCCACGATGTGGCACAGCAGGTGGTCCCCGGCGCCGGCGGCACCGCTGCCGCACAGCATCACGATCGACACCAAGGCGACACGAAGCATCTCGGGGCTGCGCTATCTCCCGCGTAATGACCTGGCGAACGGGCGGATCGGCAGCTTTGATATCCGGGTGAGCACCAACGGCACCACCTGGAGTGCCCCGGTGGCTCAGGGGACCTGGCCGGACACCATAGCGGAAAAGACGGTCACTTTCCTAGCGGTCAGCGCCCGGTACGTCCGGCTGACCGCCGCCACCGAGGCCGGCAACCGCGGTCCGTGGAGCACTGCCGCCGAGATCAACCTGCTCGCCAGCCAGACCGCGGCCGCCACCCGTGTTCTGCCGCGGAGCGGGTGGACAGCGTCGGCCAGCGACGAAGAAGTAGCGCGCGTCAACGGCCGGGCCAGCAATGTGCTCGACGGCAGTGCGGCCACGATCTGGCACAGCCGGTGGTCTCCTGGCCTGGCGGCACCGCTGCCGCACACCATCACGATCGATACAAAGGCGGCGCGCAGCATCGCGGGATTCCGCTACCTCCCGCGTTCTGACGGAACGAACGGGCGGGTCGGTAAATACTCGGTCGGAGTCAGCACTAACGGAATCACCTGGAGCGCGGTAGCCAGCGGGACCTGGCCGGACACCGGCACGGAAAAGACCGTGAACTTCACCACTGTTACTGCCCGGTACGTCCGGCTGACCGCGACTACCGAGGCCGGCGACAGCGGGCCGTGGAGCAGCGCAGCGGAGATCAATCTCCTGGGCCCGCTACTTGGCTCCTGGGGTCCGACCATCAGCTTTCCCATCGTTCCGGTTGCCGCGACGATGTTGCCCGGCAACCGGATGCTGACCTGGTCCGCCTATTCCCCCACCGCTTACGGTGGCAGCAGGGGCTACACCCAGACGTCGATAATGGACCTCACCACCGGCAAGGTATCCCCGGCCCAGGTGGTCAACACCGGTCATGACATGTTCTGCTCCGGAACCTCCGTGCTGCCGGACGGCAAGATCATGATCAGCGGCGGCAGCAACAGCGCGAAAACCACGGTGTACAACCCTGCGACGAACGCCTGGACCTCGGGGCCGGATATGAAGATCCCGCGCGGCTACCAAAGCAACGTGACCATCTCCACCGGCGAGGTATTCACTCTCGGCGGGTCCTGGTCCGGCGGTGTCGGCAACAAGAACGGCGAGGTGTGGTCCGCCGCCGGCGGCTGGCGGACGCTGCCCAGTGTGCTGTCCGACAATATCCTCACGAACGATCCCCGGGGTGAATTCACTGCCGACAACCACTCATGGTTGTTTGCCGCCCCCGGTGGACGGGTGTTCCACGCCGGGCCGAGCCGGCAGATGAACTGGATCTCCACCACCGGCAACGGGAGCATCACCTCGGCCGGCCTGCGGTCAGACAGCCCGGACGCGATGAACGGCGACGCTGTGATGTACGACGTCGGGAAGATTCTGACCGTGGGCGGGGCGACCGCCTACACCGCAGCCCCCGGCACGGCGCGCGCATACACGATTGACATCAACAATGGGGTGAAGGTGACCCGCACCGCAGACCTGGGCTTCGCCCGCTCGTTCGCGAACGGGGTCGCGCTGCCCGATGGCCAGGTGCTCGTCATCGGCGGGCAGGCCATCGCCTCATCGTTTAACGACACCAACGCCAGGATGGCTCCGGAACTCTGGAACCCGGCAACGGGAAAGTGGACCACGCTGGCCTCGATGGCCATCCCACGGACGTACCACAGCGTCGCGCTGCTGCTCCCTGACGGCAGGGTCTTCGCCGGCGGTGGCGGGCTGTGCGGCAACTGCACCACGAACCATCTGGACGGAGAGATCTTCACCCCGCCCTACCTGCTGAACCCCGACGGCAGCGCGCGTACCCGGCCCTCGATCGTTACCGCACCGGCCACCGCCGCGGCCGGCGCCACCATCAAGGTGACCACCGGAGCGCCGGTCACGAACTTCTCCCTGATGCGGATGAGCACCGTGACCCACTCCGTGAATACTGACCAGCGCCGGATCCCACTGACCGCAACCCCGGTGTCCGGCAACACGGCGTCACTGAAGCTCCCGGCGGACCGCGGCGTGCTGGTCCCGGGCACCTACATGCTCTTCGCGATAGACAGCAAAGGGGTGCCCAGCGTCGCCTCGACGATCAGGATCAATTGAGTAATGAGCGGGGCTGCAGGTCAGTGGCATTTACAGGGTTTTTGCAAGAATCCGGCTTGATAGTTGGCACTGGAAATCATCTTGGTATCCAACCTGCTCCTGTAAGAACTCTGGAGGTTCCCGTGGCAACTACGCGAAGGAATGTACTGAAGCTGGGCATGATGGGCGGTTCGGTCGCCCTAATGGGCGCAGGTGGGGGCAGCGCCCTGGCCGGGGTGCCGCTGGCCGGGGACGCCGGGACGCTCACCCCCAGCAAGCTGGCCCCAAAGAATACGCCGGTTCCGTACACGGAGTCCTTCCGCCGCCCGCCGGAACTGATCCCCTACGAGACGGGCATCGATCCGGACGGGCAGCCATTCGCGAAGTATTCGCTGTCCCAAAAGATCGGGCAGGCGCAGATCGCCCCGGGACTGTCCACCACCCTGGCCGGGTACAACGGAATCTTCCCGGGCCCGTCCATCCAGGTTCCGCAGGGCACCCGCACCGAGGTGAGGATCAGTAATCGTTTGCCGACCACCGGCCTGCTGTACGCAGACCCCTCCAACACGGTCACGCACCTGCACGGCTCGGCGTCACTGCCGCAGTACGACGGATACGCCAACGACCGGACGGCGCCCTCGAAAGTGAAAAACTACCACTACCCCAACTGGCAGGCAGCCCGGACGCTCTGGTACCACGACCACAACCACATGCTGACCGCCCAAGGCGTGTATTCGGGGCTTGCGGCGTACTACTCCATCACAAACGAACCTGAGCAGGCGCAGCTCCCACAGGGCGAATTCGACGTCCCGATCCTGGTCTCGGATCTCATGTTGAACGCCGACGGGTCGCTTGGCTACAACGACAACGGCCATTCAGGGCTGTGGGGCGACATCGTTCTGGTGAACGGCGTGCCGTGGCCCACCATGAAGGTTAAGCCCCGGATCTACCGGTTCCGGTTCCTGGTCGGCTCGATCACGCGGTCGTACCGCTTCTCGTTGTCCAACGGGGACCCCTTCTACGTGGTGGGCACGGACGCCGGCATGACGCCCAAGGTCCAGGCCGTGCCGTCGTGGCGCCAAGGCACCGCGGAGCGCTACGAGGTCCTGATCGATTTCCGGAAGTACAAGCCGGGGCAGTCCGTGGAGCTGCGGAATCTGAGCAACAAGAACAATGTGAACTTCGCCAACACCGGCAAGGTCATGAAGTTCCAGGTGGTAGCCGATTCCCCGTCCCTGGACCCCAAGTCGCGCTCGATTAGCTCAATCCCCACGACACTGGATCCGGGTGAACACCCCACGAAAGCCAGCGGCGGCCTGGACCCAATGTCCCTCACCCCCGAGATGGCGGTGGCCAAAAGGATCCTGCGCGTGCAGCGGAAGAACGGGGAATGGACTATCAACGGCGAAACCTGGGACGACGTGGAAAAGTCCAACTTCACCCGGTGCTTCGCCAACCCGCAGAAGAACCAAGTGGAGCAGTGGACCATCGTCAACGAGTCGGGAGGATGGTTCCACCCGGTGCACATCCACCTCATTGATGGAAAGATCCTCGGCCGCAACACCAACAACGGACAGCCGTTCGCCTGGGAAGGCGGCCCGAAGGATGTGTTTTACGCAGGCGAGAACGAATCGGTCACGGTCCTGATGCAATTCGACACCGGAAAACACGAGGGCGGCCGCTACATGGTCCACTGCCACAACCTCGTGCATGAGGACCACGACATGATGGTCCAGTTCGCCGTCGGAGACCTGAAGAACAACGACCCCATTAATGCCGACATGCCGGTGGCGGAAGAGTGGCCGGAGGCGAGATTCTCCTCCTACTACAAGCCGGCCTACCCAGCAGGAACCTGACATGAAACGGGTGCTCCTGATCGTGCCGGCGGTGCTGCTATCCCTCGCCCTGGGCGGCTGCACCGGCGGCCCGGCCGCCCCCCCGGCTTCCGCGGGAGCGGCCAGCGAGTCCGCCACCGTCGCGACAGTCGGGACGCTGTCGGAGGAAGGGCAGGACCTGGGCAACAGCCGGCCCACGGTCAGTTTCGACGGACTGATGGTCAGGCGCCGAGTGGTGATCGCCGTCGAATCCGCCAACGACGCCGATCTGGCCGGCGTCCGGACCGATCTCGAATCGGCTGCCGCCGCCGCGGGCTCCACGCTGGAGAGCATTTCCCCCGATGTGCTCGAACCTGCCCTGCTGCAGAAGATGGTGCCGGAGCTGATCGTGGCCCTTCCGGCCGGGGCCACTGTCGACCAAGGCCGGGCCATCGTGACCAAGGCAACCGAAGAAGCGGGCGAGGCCAAGGCCGGCGTGGACAACTTCTACGTCCTGCCGGTCCTGGTCCACGATCTCCGTTTCACCGCCGACACTGAGGATCCCACCGCGCTCTCAGCGGCAGTGGATTTGGAGGGAATCGTTTCCGACGCGCTGGGGAACTACTCCACTACGGTGGAGGACGGACGGCTCAGCATCGATTACACGGGCCCCCTGCTGGGGGACGAAACCGTCGAGAGCGTCCGTGCCGGCATCGCCCGCCAGGCCCACACGGCGGTGTCCGCCGCCGTCGGGCCGAGGTCAAGCGCCGGGGAGGGTGTGGACATGGCCACGGAACCGGCCTGGGACCCGGAACAGCTTGTCAGCCCACAGGAACACCCCCACCCCGCCGGCTGACGGGTGCGGGCGGTGGCGCTGTGGGACAGAATGGGTCCATGACGCGAATCGCAATCATCGGCGGCCATGGAAAAGTGGCCAGGGAACTGTCAAGCATCCTCGCAGCGGAAGGGCAGGCTGTGACGTCCCTCGTCCGCAACCCGGACCACGCGGCCGACGTCGCCGCCACCGGCGCTACGCCCGTCGTCCTGGACGTCGAGAACTCGACGACGGCGGAAATCGCCGCGGCGCTGCGGGACCACGACGCCGTCGTCTGGTCCGCCGGAGCCGGCGGAGGAAACCCTGAACGCACTTACGCCGTGGACCGGGACGCCGCGATCCGTTCGATGGATGCCGCCGTCCAGTCCGGCGTCGGGCGCTACATCATGGTGTCCTACCTCGGAGCCGGGCCGGACCACGGCGTCCCCGAGGATAATCCCTTCTTCCATTACGCGGAGGCCAAGGCCGCCGCGGACTCCTATCTCCGCGGCACCGGTCTGGACTGGACCATCCTCTGCCCCGGTATGCTGACCGGCGGACCGGGCACCGGCCTGATCGACGTCAACCCGGACGGCACCTGGCAGGGCACCGACACAGCCCGCGCCAACGTGGCCCTCGTCGCCGCCGCGGTCCTGGAGCTGCCTGCCGCGGTCAGCCGCACCATCGGGTTCCGCGACGGCGGCCTGCCCATCGCGGCCGCCCTGGAGGCCATGACCTAGCTCGACCGGCTTCCGGCAGGACCCCGATAAAGTGGTGGGGGCGGCCGGCGCATCCTGAACGGATGGCGGCCGCGATTACTCCGGGGGAAGCGAGCACATGGACCAGTTGGCACTCATCATCGGATTGCTGCTGGCCACGGTGGTGGCCGTGGGTGTGGGGGACAGGCTGAGGCTGCCTTACCCGGTCCTGATGCTGATCCTGGCCGCGTCGCTGACCTTCATCCCCGGCTTTCCGGAGATGGAGATCTCGCCGGAGCTGATCCTGCCCATCTTCCTGCCGCCGCTGTTGTTCGCCACCGCGCAGCGCACGTCCTGGGCGGTATTCCGGGTCCGCTGGCGCACCCTGCTGATGCTCGCCGTCGCCCTGGTGGTCGCCTCCACCGTTGTTGTTGCCGGTGCCGCCTGGCTCATGATCCCAAGCATCGGAATTCCGGCGGCGATCGCCCTGGGCGCCATGGTTGCCCCGCCTGACCCTGTGGCCGTGGAATCCATCGCCGGCCGGGTCCACATGCCGCGCAGGCTCATCACCGTTCTGCAGAGCGAAGGCCTCTTCAACGACGCCGCCGCCATCGTTATCTTCCAGGCCGCAGTGGCCGCAACGGTGTCCGGCACGAAGATCGCCCCCGACGTCGTGCTGCAGTTCGCTCTCGGTGCCGCGATCGCCGTCGCGGTGGGCATCGGCATGGGCTGGCTTACTAATGCGATCACTCGTCTGGTGCAGTCCATGGTGGCCCGCAGCGCCGTCACCCTCGTGGTGCCGTTCGCCGCGTACATCCTGGCCGAAGAGGTGCACGCGTCCGGTGTGATCGCCGTCGTCGTCACAGCCCTGGAAATGCAGCGCCACTCCAGGCCGCAGGACGCCGCCGAACGGGTCACCCGGACGGCCTTCTGGGATGTGGTGGAGCTACTGGTCACCGGCCTTGCCTTCGGCCTGGTGGGGCTGGAGATCCGGCAGGTCATCCGGAATGAAGGCGCGGGCATCTACGCCATGATCGGTTCCGCCGCCGTGGTGTGCTTGCTGGTGTTCGCGGTCCGGTTCCTCTGGCTCGCCATGATGTCCGGGCTGGCCCGGAGCCGTAAGGACGTGCTGCGTCCCACGTCGGCCAAGGAGGTCCTGATCCTCACCTGGTGCGGGATGCGGGGCCTGGCCACCCTGGCTCTGGCTCTGGCACTCCCGCTCACGCTGGCCGACGGCAGCCCGTTCCCGGCCCGCAGCCAGCTGCTGGTGATTGCCTGCGCCGTGCTGCTGGCCACCCTGGTCCTGCCCGGACTCACGCTGCCGTGGCTCATGCGGGTCCTGAAAGCCTCCGAGGACGGCGCGGAGGAACGCGACGCCGCACGCGTGCTGGCCCGGCGCGCGCAGCAGGCGGCGATAGCAGCGCTGAAGGACAACGAGTTGATGAGGGAGCTGCCGCCGGAAAAGGTGGCCCTGGTCAAGGAAAAAATGACCCGCCTGCACGCCGAACTGCTCGACGGCAGCCTCCGCAACGAAAGCGTGGGCGAAAAGCGAAAGCGGGGGCGCGAGCTCGCCATCGCCGTGCAAACCATTGCCCTGGATGCCGCCCGGCAGGAAGTCGTGGCGGCCCGCAACGAGCCGGGCATGGATCCCGAGGTCGCGGACCGCGTGCTGCGCCAGCTGGACCTGCGCACCATGATCATGCCGGAGTAGGAAGCTCCAGTTCCAGCGCGTTTTCCTCGACGTAGTCCAGGGCATGCCGGATGGCGCCCATCGTGACGATCGAATCCCCCAGCGGTGAGACCGTCACGCGCGGCGGGGTCGCGGTGAAACGGGGGAGCAGGGCGCTGATACGGGGGAGCAGGGCGCCGGCGGACTCGGCCACGGCGCCGCCAATCACCACCTGCTCCGGGTTGATCAGGCTGGCGATCGAGGCGATCACGCGCGCCATCCGTTCCGAGATCCGGTCCAGAATCTGCTGCGCCGCAGGATCCCCCGCGGCCGCGTCCTCGAACACCCGCCGGGCGCTCGCCGCCCCTCCGGCCTGCGGTCCTCCACCTGCCGTGGACCACTGCCTTGCCAGGCTGGCGATGCCGTCGCTGGAGCCCACGCCCTCGACCAGGTCCAGGTAGCCCATCTCACCGGCGGCGCCGCCCCGGCCGTGCAGCAGCCGGCCGGACTCCATCACCCCGGCGCCCAGCCGCTCGCCGGCCAGGAGCACGACGAGGTCATCGACGCCGGCGCCGGAGCCGCGCCATCGTTCGCCGAGCGCGGCAAGATTGGCGTCGTTCTCCAGCAACACGGTCCAGCCGTGCAGCTCCTTGAACGCGGCGCGGAGTCCGACGTCGAACAGGCTCCAGAAGTGCTGGGTCACCAGGACGTTGCCGTCGCGGTCCACGGGGGCGGCGATGCCGGCGCCGGCCGCAAGAACTTTGGCAGGATGTGTTCCCGCTGCCGTCAGTGCCCGCCGGCAGGCCCGATCCACGACGGCGATCCGCTCCTGAGCGGGGATGTCGACGGCGCGGAACGCCTCGCTGGAACGTGCGACGACCGTTCCTCGCAGGTCCGCGACCGCGGCCGTGGTCGTCGCCGCGCCGATGTCGATGCCGAGGACGTAACCTGCCTCGGAGTTGAGTTCGAAACGCCGGGCCGGCCGGCCCTTCCGCGGGGTGCCGGGCGACTCGGGGCCGCGCGGGGGAGTGTCAAGTTCCCGGATCCAGCCGCGCCGGGTCAGGTCCTCGCAGACGGCGATCACGGACGCCCGGGTCAGTCCGGTATGAGCCATCAGCTCGGTCCCGGTGGCCACGTCCAGTCCGCGGACAATGCCCAGGACCGCCTGGGCATTCACCCTGCGCAGGAGCTGCGGAGTGGCGGCGGCGGGTTGCGGCATCAAATCTTGACCTTCCCCGGATCCGGGACCCATAATTGTTCAGGCAATATATTTAGCTTGTATCTAAAATACCAGACCGGTTCCGAGCCCCGAAGGATCATCCCTTGACCAACACCGCCACGCTGGCAACCCTGTCCGGTTCCGACCTCGCCGCCGACCCCAACTGGTGGCGCCAGGCATCGGTGTACCAGATCTACCCGCGGAGCTTCTACGACTCCAACGGTGACGGCCTGGGCGACATCAAGGGCATCACGGCCAAGGTCCCGTACCTGAAGGAACTCGGGATCGATGCCGTCTGGCTGAGCCCGTTCTACCCTTCCGCGCTCGCGGACGGCGGCTACGACGTCGACGACTACCGCGACGTGGACCCCAAGCTCGGCACCCTCGCGGACTTCGACGAGATGTCCGCCGCGCTGCACGCAGCCGGCATCAAGCTGATCGCGGACATCGTCCCGAACCACTCATCCGACCGGCACGTCTGGTTCAAGGAGGCCCTCGCCTCGCCGAAGGGGTCCGCCGCCCGTGAGCGCTACATCTTCCGCGACGGCAAGGGCGAGAACGGCGAGCTTCCGCCCTCCGACTGGGAATCGGTCTTCGGCGGGCCCGCCTGGGAACGCATCACCGAACCCGACGGCACCCCCGGGCAGTGGTACATGCACATCTTCGCCAAGGAGCAGCCGGACCTGAACTGGGCCAACCGCGAAATCCGGGATGACTTCCTCAAGACCCTGCGCTTCTGGTCCGACCGCGGCGTGGACGGCTTCCGCGTCGACGTCGCCCACGCGCTGACGAAGGACCTCACCGAGCCGCTGCTCTCCAAGGTGGAGCTCAGCGCCGCGGGGTCTGGCGCGGACGGCCACGAAGACGGCTCGCACCCGTTCTGGGACCGCGACGAAGTCCACGAGATCTACGTCGAATGGCGCGAGGTTTTCAACGAATACAACCCGCCGCGTACCGCCGTCGCGGAGGCATGGGTGCACGCCAGCCGCCGTGGCCGCTACGCAAGCCCAGAGGGCCTGGGCCAGGCATTCAACTTCGACCTTCTGCAGGCCGACTTCGACGCCGAGGAATTCCGCGAAATCATCACCCGGAACCTTGCCGAGGCCACCGAGTCCGGCGCGTCATCCACCTGGGTGTTCTCCAACCACGACGTCGTCCGCCACGCCACCCGCTACGGCCTGCCCAAGGGCGGCGGCAGGCACGCCAAGGGCCAGGACGGCAAGGGCTGGCTCCTGGCCGGAGCTCCGGCTGAAGAGCTCGACGTCGAACTGGGCCTGCGCCGTGCCCGCGCGGCCACCCAGCTGATGCTGGCGCTGCCGGGCTCCGCGTACCTGTACCAGGGCGAGGAACTCGGACTGCAGGAAGTCGGCGAAATCCCCGACTCCGAACGCCAGGACCCCACGTTCTTCCGCAACAAGGGCGTCGAGGTCGGCCGCGATGGCTGCCGCGTGCCGCTGCCCTGGGCCGTGGAAGGCAACTCCTTCGGCTTCGGCGACGGCGGCGCGCACCTGCCGCAGCCTGCCTGGTTCAGCCGCTACGCGGTCGCCGCCGAGGACGGGGTGGCAGGATCCACCCTCGAGTTCTACCGCAAGGCCCTGAAGCTGCGCCGCGAACTGCAGACTTCGGAGGAGCTGGAATGGCACGCCACCGCCAGCCCCGATGTCCTGCACTTCAGCCGCCCGGGCGGCTGGCAGACGGTGACCAACTTCGGCGAGCAGCCGGTGGAAATCCCGGCCGGCGAGGTGCTGCTAAGCAGCGCACCGTTCGAGGGGGACCTCCTTCCGGGCAGCACCACCGTCTGGCTGCGATGAGAGGGACGCCGCTGAGCGCCGAGAGCAGCGAACTTCTGACCCAGGGGCCGGTCCCCGTGCAGGAGCTGATCTATGGGTGCATGGGGCTCGGCGGCAGCTGGTCGGCGGAGCCGTACTCGTCCGCGGACGTGGACGAGGCGGCTGCCGCCGTCGACGCGGCCCTCAACGCCGGCATCACGCTCTTTGACCACGCCGACATCTACCGCAACGGCAAGGCCGAGGCGGTGTTCGGCGAGGTGCTGGACCGGACGCCGGGGCTGCGGGAGCGCATCCGGCTGCAGACCAAGTGCGGCATCCGGCTGGACGAGCAGGGCCTGGAGACGCACTACGACCTGAGCCGGGACGGCATCCTGGGGCGGACCAACGAGAGCCTCGCCCGGCTCCGCACGGACTACGTGGATGTGCTGATGCTGCACCGGCCGGATCCCCTGATGGACCCGGCGGAGGTGGCCTCCGCCGTCGGGCAGCTGATGGCCGAGGGCAAGGTCCGGGCCGTGGGCGTATCCAACATGTCCGGGCCGCAGATCGAGGTGCTGCAGGACCGGCTGGAGGCCCCAGTGGTCGCGAACCAGCTCGAAATGAGCCTGCTGAAACGGGCCTGGCTGGAAAGCACGGTGCTGGTCAACCACGCCGAGGGAACGGACTACAGCTTCCCACACGGCACGGTGGAGCACTGCGTCCGGCACGGGATCACGCTGCAGGCCTATGGTGCCCTGGCCCGCGGCCTTTACACCGGGGCGCCGTCGGCGCGGCCGACGGCCGCGGAGGAAGCCACCACGGCGCTGGTGGCGCAGCTTGCCGCGGAAAAGAATACTACGGGGGAGTCAATCCTGCTGGGATGGCTGATGAAGCATCCGGCCGGGATTGCACCGGTGATCGGCACGGCCAACCCGGAACGCATCCAGGCCTGCGCAGGCGCGGCGGAAGTTGCCGCCGGCATGACCAGGGCCGAGTGGTACCGGCTTTGGGTCACCGCGCGGGGCAGTAACATCCCGTAGCCTGTGATTTTGGTCGTAATGGACACCCCTCAGGGCCGGAATACTTAGCCGGATGTCCCGGGTGCGGATAGCGTAGAGACATGACCTCTACCACCGCAGCCGGGACCGTCCGGCCCCAACGCAATGTCCCAGCAGAAATCGCCCGATCGTGGCTCCTGGTCAATGCGATGAAACCCGAGCTCTTCGACCAGTCCGCCGTTTCCCGCGCGGACGCCATCATCCTCGACATCGAGGATGCCGTGGATCCCTCCCAGAAGGATGCCGCCCGCGCCAACGTGGTGGAATGGCTTACCGGCGGCGGCGCCGCCTGGGTCCGGATCAACGACGCCACCAGCTCCTTCTGGGCCGACGACCTCGCCGGCCTCCGTGGCACCCCGGGACTCCTGGGCGTGATGCTCGCCAAGACCGAATCCGCGGACCAGGTCACGGAAAGCTTCCACCGGATGGACGGCAAGACTCCGGTGATTCCGCTGGTCGAGTCCGCCGTCGGCATCGAGGAAGCCAACAAGATCGCCAAGGCCCAGGGCGCGTTCCGGCTCGCTTTCGGCTCCGGCGACTTCCGCCGCGACACCGGTATGGCCGCCACGCCCGAGGCCATGGCTTACCCGCGCGCCAAGCTGGTGGTCGCCAGCCGGGTCGGCAACCTGCCCGGTCCCATTGACGGACCGACGGTGGGCACCAGCCACCCGATCCTGCGCGAGCAGACCGGCATCACCGTCACGATGGGCATGACCGGTAAGCTGTGCCTGGCCATCGATCAGACGCCCGTCATCAACGAGGTCATCAGCCCGACGCCGTCCGACGTCGCCTGGGCCACCGACTTCATGGCCGACTTCGAGGCCAACGGCCGCGTCATCCGTGACGGCTCCGACCTGCCCCGCCTGGGCCGCGCCGAGAAGATCATGCGGCTCGCAGTAGCCTTCGGGGTGCAGCCGGCGCTGTAGCCGCCCGTACCTAGCAACGAGACCCCGTGGCCCGATACCCGATATCTGGTCCACGGGGTCTTTTGGGATCGGTCCGCGGCGTGCGGCACCGGACGCGCGGTCCTGCGCCTCCAAAACGCCATCGGCACGCTCGCCGACAGCACGCTCGCCGACAGGGCGCTATGTGACGGCCCCTCAGTAGTCTTTTGGAACAGTGAGTTAGGTTAGCCTAAACTACCTTTGGCCTTCATCGGTCCAGTCAATCCCGCCTGCCGGTCTGCAGGCGTCGAATCTAGGTGGTTTCGTGCGCTTTTCCCTCCCGTCAACTTTGTCCCTTGGGCTCGTGGCGCTCCTTTCACTGTCCGGCTGCGGCTTCAGCGGCCCGGCCGCAGACACCAAGGCGGTCAAGACCGACCAGCGGATCATAGTGGACAACTTCCGGGCTCCGGTGGCGAACTGGGCCCTGGAGAGCGACGCCGCCTACATTCTGTCCCTGTCCGGATGCCTCGAAACCCTGACCCGCTACGACGAATCGCAGGGGAAAGTTGTGCCGCTGCTGGCGACGGAGTGGAAGCAGGTCTCGCCGCTGGAATGGGACTTCACCATCCGCGAAGGAGTCAAGTTCCAGGACGGGAGCGCGCTGAGCGCCGAGGCCGTGGCCGGCTCCCTGCAGCGAGTCCTGGGGGCAGCCGTACCCGCGCGGGCCTTCAATCCCAAGGTAGTCAGCGGAGTCACCGCGGTCGACGCCCGCACGGTGCGGGTTACCACCCCGACCGAGAGCCCGCTGGTTCCGTACCGCCTGGCGAGCGTCAATACCGGCGTCCTGGCCCCCGCCGCGTTCCAGGGCGAGACAGTGGATCCGTTCGGCCACTGCACCGGTCCCTTTGAGCCGGTATCCGAAAAGCCGAAGCAGTCGCTCACCCTGGACCGCAATGACACGTACTGGGGCGGCGAGGTCAAGCTTGCCGGTGCTGAGATCCGCTTTATCACCGACGGGGCGACGCGGGCCGCGCAAGTCCAGACCGGCGAGGCCGACATTTCCCTTTCCATTCCCGTGTCCGGTCTGCCGGCGCTGGAAGCGGATGCCAAGGTCAGGGTCCTCAAGGCGGATTCTCCGAGGACCGCAACGCTTTACATGAACAACGGCAGGGCGCCATTCGACGACGTCGACTTCCGGAAAGCGGTCCGCTCGGCACTTGACCTTGAGGCACTTGCTGCAAGCGTCTACGAAGGCGCGGCCATCGCCGCCAACGGGCCCTTCGCCCCGTCGGAACCCTGGGCCATTGAGGGAGCCGAAGCGCCCAAGCAGGACGTTGAAGGCGCCCGGAAGCTGCTCGCCAACGCCGGATACAGCGCCGACCGACCGCTGGAGATCATCGCCATCGTGGAGCGCGCGGAGTTTGCGGATGTTGCAACGGTCATCCAGGAGGACCTGAAGGCAGTGGGCATTCCCATCAAGATCCAAACCAAGGAATACGCGGCAGCGGAGCCGGACGTGCTCGCCGGCAATTACGACATGGTGCTGAGCCAGCGCAACCGGCTGATCGACATCGCCGACCCGATCGGGTTCCTGACGGCGGACTACACCTGCGACGGCAGCTACAACCTCAGCCATTTCTGCGACCAGGACTATGATGCGGCCATTTCCAAGGCCGCCACGACTGCCGACGCGGACCAGCGCTACCGCCTGTACGCCGAAGCCGGGAAGATCCTGCAGGAGCGGGCCGTGAACGTGTGGCTCGTCAACGAGCAGGCCATCGACGCCGTCCGCGCCGACGTCCAGTCGCATGTCCAGGATCCCCTGTCCCGTTATGTGGTCAGGGCTGAGACGGCCAAAACCGGATCCTGACTGTGCTTGTGCCTGCTGAAAGACAAGCCGAACGGGGCCCGGAGTGATGCCGTTCCTCGCCCGGCGGGCGGCTGCCCTGACGGCAGCCGTTCTCCTGGCCTCCTTTACGGTCTTCCTCATCCCCTACGTGACCCCGGGGGACCCTGTGCGGAAGATCATCCGCTCCCGGGTAGCCGGTGACGTGGTCGACGACTCCGCCGTCACCGCATTGGGCCAGCAGCTGGGCCTTGACGACCCTCTGTGGGCGCAGTACCTTCGCTGGCTTGGCCGGCTGGTCACCGGCGACATGGGGTTGTCCTACACCAGCCGCACTCCTGTGGCCGACCAGGTGCTGCCGGCGCTCTGGATTACGCTGAGCCTGGTAGTCCTGGCCCTCAGCATAGCGGGGGCACTCTCCGTGGTCCTCGGCGTCACAGCCGCCCTGCAGGAGGGGCGGCCCGCCGACAGGGTGATTACGGCGGTCACGCAGGCGTTGATCGCCATTCCGGAGTACTGGCTGGCACCGTTGCTTGTTCTGCTCTTTGCACTGCAACTTGCCCTGTTGCCCTCGGCGGGATGGGAAGGCCCGCAGTCCGCGGTTCTCCCTGTGGCCGTCCTCGCGCTGCGGCCCACGAGCTACTTCACCTCGGCGGTGCGGGAGGGAATCCTCGAGGCGCTGGCAGCGGAGCATGTTGTCGCCGCGCGGAGCAGGGGCGTCTCCCGCTTCCGAACTGTGGCGAAGCACGTGATTCCCAATGGACTGCTGCCGCTGACCACGCTGGTGGCGGTGTGGTTCGCCGGGCTGCTCGGCGGATCTGTCATCGTCGAGGTCATCTTCGCGATCCCGGGCAT
This sequence comes from Pseudarthrobacter sp. MM222, assembly GCF_947090775.1. NCBI lineage: Bacteria > Bacillati > Actinomycetota > Actinomycetes > Micrococcales > Micrococcaceae > Pseudarthrobacter > Pseudarthrobacter sp. MM222. The sequence continues at coordinate 3,350,881 of NZ_OX352321.1, read as the reverse complement.
GGGGCGGTTGCTGTTCGACGGCGTCCTGAACAGCGACATTCCGCTGGCGCAGGGAGCGGTGGTGGTCGTCGTCGGGCTCGCCGTCGTCCTGACCACGGCGGCTGACCTGGTACACGGACTGCTGAATCCCCAAATCCGGATGAGCCATGCGTAAACTTCCCCTTCACGTCCTGGTCGCCGGATCGATTCTGGCTCTTATCGTGACGTCTGTGGCGCTCGCCGCCTGGCTGGCGCCGTACCCGCCCGCTGACCAAGACCTCGCCGCCAGGCTCGCCGCACCCAGCGCCGCCCACTGGCTTGGCACGGACAACCTGGGCCGGGACACGCTGAGCAGGTTGCTCGACGGCGGCCAGTTCTCTTTGACCATCGCCGCGCTGGCCACGCTGCTGACAGCCGTCACAGGTACCGCGGTGGGTGTGCTCAGCGCCCGACGGCGGGGCTGGTTGGACGAATTCTTCACCCGCACCAACGATGTACTGCTGGCCATGCCGGAAATGGTGGTGGCCCTCTTCCTGGTGGCCGCCATGGGCACCGGCTACCACTCGCTGCTGCTGGCCCTTACTGTGACCGGGTGGACCCCGTTTGCCCGCTTGGCCCGCTCACTCGCCTATGACATTTCGGCGAGGGGCTTCATCGAGGCAGCCCACGTGGTGGGCTGCCCGCCCTCATTCATCATTTTCAGACACATCCTGCCCCACCTGGCCGGGCCGCTGCTGGGTCAGGCCACTCTTCGGTTCGGGCAGTTCCTCATCAACGTTGGCGCCCTCTCCTACCTGGGCCTGGGGGTGCAGCCGCCGCAGTCCGACTGGGGATCGATGCTGGCAACTGCCCAGCCGTTTGCGGCCCGGGCGCCGATGCCGATCCTGGTTCCCGGACTGATGATCTTCATCGTCGCGCTTTGCGTGACCTTGATTGGGCAGTACGTGTCGCGCCGGACCGGTAGAGGCCTGTTGCCCGACTCTGCTCCCGCACGGGTGGCCGCGGATGCCTGAAGGACTGATCATTGAAGGGCTGCACGTCGGCCACCGGGCACGCGCAACAGGACGCCCGTCGGGTTCCCGGCTGGGCGCCCCCAACGCGATCCTGTCGCAGCTGGACCTCTCCGTGGCGCCCGGGGAGTTTGTGGCCCTGGTGGGGACGTCGGGAAGCGGCAAGACGATGACCGCCCTCAGCGTCATGGGCCTGTTGCCGCAGGGGATCCACATCGAGAGCGGCTCGGTCCGGTTCGGCGGGACGGACCTTCGGGCGCTCGGCGAAGCGGAGCTTAACCGCGTGCGCGGAGGCCGGATCGGCATGCTGTATCAGCAGCCCAAACGGATGTTCAACCCCCGGAAGACCATTGCCAACCATTTGGCTGAGCCGCTGAAACTTCACCGCGGGCTCCGCGGGCGCAGTGCCAGGACGGAGGCGCTGGAGCTGTTGACGGAAGCAGGGTTCGAGGATCCGGACTGGTGCGCAGGGGCCTATCCGCACCAGCTATCGGGAGGGATGGCCCAGCGGGCCATGTTTGCCCTCGCCATGGCGGGGCAGCCCGAACTGTTGCTCGCGGACGAGCCGACGTCCGCCCTGGACAAGGTGCTCGAGCGGCAGATCCTCGAGCTGATCGACCGGCAAAGGCGTGCCCGGGGACTGGGTGTCCTGTACATCACCCATGATCTCGCCACAGTGTCCGCCTTCGCCGACCGGGTCGTGGTTTTGGAAGCTGGCAGCGTCCAGGAGTCAGGGCCGGTCAGGCGGGTGTTGTGCACGCCTCGGACCACGTCCACCAAAGAACTTCTGAGGGCCTCCGCCCTTCCGCCGGCCTCTGCTCCGGCCGCCGCGCGCTCCCGTCCGATTCTTGGCCTGCGAAATGTCACCAAGCGGTTTTCATCCAACCGACGCGGCGCCCGGCCCGCCGTGGAAGACATTTCGCTCGAGCTCCACGAAGGCGAAATTCTCGGCGTCCTGGGACAGTCAGGATCCGGTAAGAGCACCCTGGCGCGGCTGATCCTCGGACTTGAGACGCCTGACAGCGGAACCATCACCCGGTTCCTTGGCGCTGCGGTCAATCGGGCCGGGACTGCGGGCAAAGAGATCCAGCTCGTGTTCCAGGAACCGCACGATGTTTTCGATCCGCGCATGAAGCTTCGAACCAGCCTGGAAGCACCATTGCTGCCGCGGCGGGATTGCACGGCTGAGGAACGCGGTGCACGCATCGATCGGGTGGTCCGCGAGGTCGATCTGGACCCCGTGCTGTTGGACCGATACCCCAGCCAGTGTTCCGGCGGACAGCTCCAGCGGCTCACAATCGCCAGGGCGCTGCTGCTGGAGCCGACAGTCTTGATCTGCGACGAAGCCACGTCCGCGCTGGATGCTGTAACACAGCGCACGGTCCTGGACCTGCTGCTGCGCCTGCACCGCGATCGCCAGCTGTCGCTCATTATTATTTCCCACGATATGAACGTGCTCCGGTACATGAGTCACCGGGTGGCCGTTCTCTTCCAGGGCGCCGTGGTCGAGGTGGCGCCGAACGCCGAATTCTTCGCCACCCCCCGGCACCGGCACAGCAAGGAGCTCGTGGCCGCGGCACTACCCGTCCCCAAACCGGTCAGCGGCGGCCACCGGATCGAACTGCTCGATGTCATTTAGTCGCCCCCGGGGTGAAGCCGGGACCCTGCTCGGCGCCCAGTTGGTCTTCAACCTCGGCTTTTACGCGGTCATTCCCTTTCTGGCCGGCGCCATGGGCGGGGAATATGGTCTGGACGCCGTCGCCGTCGGGCTTGTCCTGGGTGCCCGCACGTTCAGCCAGCAGGGGATGTTCCTGCTGGGAGGCCTCGTCTCGGACCGGTGGGGCGCGCGCCGGGCAATCCTGCTGGGCTGCCTGGTCCGCATCTCCGGCTACGCTGTCCTGGCGGCAGCATCGGATTTCAGTTCGTTCCTCCTCGGAGCGGTGCTCACTGGCGCCGGAGGGGCCCTGTTCTCGCCGGCGCTCGAGTCCCAGTTATCCCACGCCGACCACGGAACCGAGGACTCCCGGCCGGCCGGGAGGAAGAAGGGTCGGCGGTCCGTGTTCGTCTGGCTCTCGATCACCGGGGAAATCGGGGCGCTGTTCGGCCCGGTGCTGGGAGCCTCCCTGCTGGGCTGGGGGTTCGACGCAGCCCTTGCCCTAGGGATAGGCGTCTTCAGCGTCGTGACTGTCCTGCTGTGGTTCCGCCTCCCCTCCTCTATTCCTGCCAATCCACCAACAACGGCGGCCGCGGAACCGGAATCCCCACATACCGGGCACCATGGCGCGCTCGGATGCCTGCGGAACCGGCGCTTCGTCCTGTTCTGCGTGCTCGCCAGCACCAACATGCTGGCCTACAACCAGCTCTATTTCGCTGTTCCCCTCGAGCTCGGCCGTCGTGGCCTCGACGCTTCCTGGCTGGCCGGGCTCTTCCTGCTGGCATCCGTCCTGACGCTGGTCCTGCAACTGCCGGTCTCGTCGGCTGGCCGACGGCTGGGCCCCGGCCGCGCGTTGTCGGTTGGCTTCGTGCTCTTGGGCTCCGCGTTCGTAACTGTCGCGCTGACCTCTGACCATGCCGGCTCATCGGGAAGCTCGATCGCCCCGCTGGCGGGAGCCACCGGGCTTCTGATCCTGGGCCACATGCTGCTCACCCCGACCATCTTGTCCCTGATCCCGGAATACCTCCCGGCGGACGGGGGAGCCGGCGGGCGGGGTGCCTACTACGGACTGGCGGCGAGCTGCGGAGGCATCTCGGTGCTGGCAGGCAACGCCGTGATGGGGCAGCTGGTGGACCTCACGGACCGGCTCAACTGGTGGCCGGGCACGCCGTGGGTGCCGCCGGTCCTGCTCGCGCTCCTCACCGCGGTGGCACTGCCGCGGGCCCTGCCACCGAAATCAACGGTGGCTCCGGCTCCCTATGCGACGGCAACGGGGTCGGCCGCGGACGGATAGCGGACGACGATGCGTCCTGCCTAACGGGACAGCTTCTGGGCGTCCGGCTGCGGATCGCCGATGTGGCCCGGTGCGTTGGCCGCCAGGACGCGCTGGACGAACGCGGCGTACTCCTCCATGTAATGGCGGAGGAAGGCTGCGGTGGATTCGTCCTTGACCTCGCCGTCGTCGCCGAAAGCGTCGGGGTTGAACTTCACGTACGCCTCGGGTGCGTTGAGCTGCGGGGCGTCCAGGAAACTCAGCACGGCCCGCATGGAGGACTGCATCACGGCTGTGCCGATGCTTCCGGGCGAGGCGCCGATGATGCCGGTGGGTTTGCGGGCGAACGAGTTGGTGCCCCAGGGGCGCGAGCCCCAGTCGATGGCGTTCTTCAAGGCCCCGGGGATTGAGCGGTTGTACTCCGGCGACACGAACAGGATCCCGTCGGAGGCTTGAATGGCGTCCTTCAGTGCCCGGCCCTCCGGCGGGTAGTCGGCGTCGTAGTCGTAGCTGTACAGCGGCAGATCCTTGATTGGGATTTCGGTGAATTCGAGATCCTCCGGAGCGAGCTTGATCAGGGCCTCTGACAGGGTCCGGTTGATGGAGCCGCTGGCCAGGCTCCCGACGAAATAGCCGATCTTGTACGTTGCCATGCGCTTAATCCTTCCATTTGCCGGAACTGGCCGGGCGGGTCGACGATGCGTGGGCTCCGGACCGGCGGAAGCCGCCCATCCCAGTTCAACACGGAGGACCCGCATCAGACAGGCCTTCGCGGATTTTTCCAGCGAAGCGGATCGAGAGCTATCGGCCCGGTCAGTACGCCTGCCTAGCGTTGAAAGGCTTCCTTGACGCGCGGAGGCGTGGCTTCCTGCATGACCCAGCGGTTGCCGTCAGGGTCGCTGAAATAGGCGAAGGCGATTCCGCCCATGTCCTGGACCTCACTGATCTCTGCTCCGCGTTGAAGCAGCTCAGCCCGCGTGGATGCCATGTCCGGGACGACGAAACGGATGTTCGTGACGGAATCGACGGTGAAAACCCATGTGGGACGGATCCTGATGAAACTCGGCCTGCGTGACCGCGTCCACGCCGTCATCTTCGCCTACGAACATGGCTTGGCCGGCGCCCGCCGGACCCATTGAGGGGCAGGGGACCCGGAGCGGCGCGGGAGCCGGGGCCGGTAGACTGGGGCGGTGCTGAACGAATTCTGGGCCTCCGCGTCAACCACCTACAAGGTGCTCGTTTTCAGCGCCATGGGCCTGATTGCCCTCGGCATCGTTCTCAACCTGGTGGGCAACAGCTCCCAGAACCAGGCCCTTGCCGTTGCCTCGCTGCCGGTCATCGGACTGGGACTGATCCTGCACATCGCCGGGATTGTGGTCCGTGGCCAGACCATCCGGAAAAACCTCAAGCGCTGAGCGCTGGCGCTAGGCTGGATCCATGACTATCAATCCGGATCTGCAGGGCCGTAGCTACCCTGCCGCAGAGGTGTACGACGTCGGCCGCGAGAAGATCCGCGAGTTCGCCCGCGCGGTCAAGGCCACCCACCCCGCCCACTTCGACGTCGACGCGGCCGCCGCCCTCGGCCACGGTGACCTGGTGGCGCCGCCGACTTTCGCGATCATCATCGCCCAGCGCGCCGACGCCCAGCTGATCGAGGATCCGGACTCCGGCATCGACTTCTCCCGGGTGGTCCACGCCGACCAGCGCTTCATCCACCACCGTCCGATCATCGCCGGTGACCGGCTCGTCGCGGAGCTGCACGTCGACGGCGTCCGGGCCATGGGCGGCGGCGCCATGATCACCACCCGCTCGGAAATCTTCGGGCTCACGCCCGACGGGACCGGCGAGGATTCGCGCGAGCCCGTCGCCACCGCCACCTCGTCCATCCTGGTCCGCGGAGAGGGACAGTAACCATGACAAGCACCCCCACCCTCGCCAGCCTCGCCGTCGGCCAGGACATCGGCAGCCGCAGCGTCGACGTCACCCGGACGGACCTGGTGAAGTATGCCGGCGCTTCCGGTGACTTCAACCCCATCCACTGGAACGAAGCCTTCGCCACGGGTGTCGGACTGCCCGGTGTGATTGCACACGGCATGTTCACCATGGGCGCGGCTGTCCAGCTGGTCACCGACTGGGCCGGCGATCCGGCCGCCGTCGTTGACTTCCAGACCCGGTTCACCAAGCCCGTGCCGGTGGCCGACACTACAGGAGCGCCGGAGCCCGGCGCCGTGATCGAGGTCAGCGGCGCGATAGGAGCGCTCGACGCCGACGCCGGCACTGCCCGCGTGGACCTCACCGTCGTCTCGGCCGGGCTGAAAGTCCTGATGAAGGCCCAGGCCGTCGTCAGGCTGCTCTGAGCCTATGGTGCTGCCTTGAGTAACCGCACGGCTGTGGCGACCGAGGTGACGCTCTGGCGGAACGCCGTCGTCGTCGCGTACGCCATGAGCGGGGTGGCGTTCGCCAGTTGGGTCTCCCGGCTCCCTGCCATCCGCGACGGCCTCGACCTCACCCCCGGAACCATCGGCCTGCTGCTGTTATGCATGACGGCGGGTTCTTTTCTCTCGGTCTCCGCGTCGGGGCTGATCGTGTTGCGGTTCGGTTCCAAACGGACCATCCGGATCGGCAGCATCATGGTGGGCTGCGGACTCGTCCTGGCCGGCTTCGGGACCTCCGTCCTGGTCAACCCCCTGGCCGTTGCCGCGGGCCTGGCCGTGATCGGCCTCGGCACCGCAAGCTGGAACACGGCCTCCAACGTGGAGGGCGCCGCCGTCGAGCGGGCGGTACGCCGGCACATCATGCCCCGCCTGCACGGAGCGTTCAGCCTCGGCACCGTCGCGGGCGCCGGGATGGGCGCCTGGGCCGCCGGGGCCGGGACCCCGGTGTTCTGGCACCTGGCCGCGGTGGGCGTGCTGGTGGCGGTCTCGGTGGCCACGGCTGCGTCGTGGTTCCGTGCCGACACCACCCCGGTGGAGGCCGCGGAAAGTTTCAAGCCGGACAGGCCGGACACCTTCGAGGATCCTTCCACCGGTCCGCTGCCCATCACCAGCCAGGCAGCCACGGGACACCGGGAGGAACCGCTGGACAACAAGCGCCAGATCGCGCAGGCCTGGCGGGACCGCCGGACCCTCCTGCTCGGCGTGCTGGTGCTGGGGCTGGCCCTGGCCGAGGGGGCGGCGGGGGACTGGGTGGCCCTGGCGCTCGCGGACGGCCACGACCAGTCCGACGCCGCCGGCGCCGCCGGGTATGGTCTGTTCGTCACGTTCATGACCGTGGGCCGCTTCGCCGGCACACTCGTCCTGGACCGGTTCGGCCGGGTCCCGGTGATGCGCTGGTGCGCCGCCATGGCCGTCCTGGGCCTGGGACTGTTCGTTTTCGCCCCGGTTCCGTGGCTGGCCTATGTGGCCCTTGCTATCTGGGGACTCGGCGCCTCGTTGGGCTTCCCGGTAGGCATGTCCGCCGCGGCGGACGACCCCCTTAAGGCCGCGGCCCGGGTGTCGGTGGTCTCCACGATCGGCTACGGGGCTTTCCTCTGCGGGCCCCCGCTGCTGGGCCTGCTGGCCGAACACGTCGGCATCCTGCACTCGTTGCTGGCCGTGATGGTGATGCTGGTGGTGAGCTTCCTACTCTCGCCCGTGGCCCGGAAGCTCTAGGCGCATCACCGGCTCCGCTTACGGCGGGTGCCGCGATCCCGGCTAGGCTGGTTAGGTGACCCAGACACTGCTTTCCGCCCTGACCACGGCCGCCGTCGGCGGTCCCGCCGGCACCTTCCTTGAGGCCCGCACCGAGGCCGAAATCATCGACGCGGTCCGCGCGGCCGACGCCGCCGGCGAACCGCTGCTGATCATCGGCGGCGGCTCCAACCTGCTGGTGTCCGACGGCGGATTCCCCGGGACCGTCCTCAAGATCGCCTCTGAAGGGTTCACCGTCAACGCCGAGGATTCCTGCGGCGGTGTGTCCGTCGTGGTCCAGGCCGGGCACAACTGGGACGCCGTGGTGCAGCACGCCGTATTGCACGCCTGGTCCGGGATCGAGGCGTTGTCCGGCATCCCGGGCGCCACCGGCGCCACCCCCGTGCAGAACGTCGGGGCCTACGGCTCCGACGTCTCCCAGACCCTCGCCGCCGTCCGCACCTGGGACCGGGAACGCAACGCCGTCCGGACCTTCACCAACTCCGAACTGAAGTTCGGCTACCGGGATTCCATCCTGAAGCAGACCACCGTCAACGGCTCCCCGCGGTATGTGGTCCTCACGGTCGAGTTCCAGCTTCCGCTGGGCCGGATGAGTGCCCCCATCCGTTACGCCGAGCTGGCCAGGGCCCTCGGTATCGAGCCGGGCAGCAGGGCATACTCCAACGACGTCCGGCGCGAGGTGCTCCGGCTCCGGGCCTCCAAAGGCATGGTCTGGGACGCCGCGGACCGGGACACCTACTCCACCGGTTCGTTCTTCACGAACCCCATCGTGCCCGCCGACGCGGCCGCAGCCCTTCCCGAGGACGCCCCGCGCTACCCGGGCGGGCAGGACGGGCTGACCAAGCTCTCGGCGGCGTGGCTGATCGATCGGGCCGGCTACGCCAAGGGTTTCGGCCTCGAGCAAGGCAGCCTCTCGGGCGGCCGCGCGTCACTGTCCACCAAGCACACCCTGGCCATCACCAACCGCGGGGGCGCGCGCACCGAGGACATGCTGGCGATCGCCCGCGAGGTGAGGCGCGGCGTCGTCGAACGCTTTGGTATTGAACTGCACCCGGAACCGCTGCTGATCGGCGTCGAGCTCTAAGCGGCCTTTCCGGGCGCCGCGGCGCCGGGCCGGCGGCGGGTCAGCTCCGGCCGCCGCCCGCGGACACCTTGCTGAACAACAGGAACGTGAAACCGGACGCCGCGGCGCCGAGCAGGAAGACCTGGCAGAACGCCACAGACTGGGCGCTGGGGCCGCTCCGGAGCACCAGGCCGGCGCAGGCAAAGGCGACGGCCCCGGCGAGCAGGGCGAAGGAACCCAGCAGGAGGCTTTGGACCGTGGCGGGAAGCTCGGTCCCGGACTCACGCCGCAGCCCGTCGTCCGCGTGCCGCGCCGGAGGCCCGGCTGCGGTGCGCGGCTGCAGCGCCGCCGCGGTGACGAATGCGGTCACGGCGACGGCCATGCACACGGCGGCCGTCAGCTGCATGGTGCTCATCATCGCGGAGAGGCGCGTTCCGCTGGCAATCGCAACGGCCAGTCCGGCAGCCATTCCGGCGGCGCTGGACGCCCAGCCCAGCAGGGCGAGCCTCCGGCACAGGGGCCGCAACTGCGGCCACATCTCACTCATGGTCATCCACCAAGGGTAGGCAGTCCTGCTGGAAGGCGGCTGGGAACTGCCGTGGCGACGGCGGCGGCCCTACGATGATGCCATGACAGCAGTGTTGCGTGCCAGCCTCAGCCCCGGGATCATGGGCCGGCTCCGGCTGGCCTCCCAGGGACTCTTAGAACCGGGCAAGGCAAATGTTGGCGGGGCCGTGCGGGGGATGACGGCAATGCAGGCCCAGGACCTGCAAGCTGCCCTCTGGGCGGTGGGGCAGCGGGTCCCCGGCTCCCGCCTGGATGATGTCCGGAACGCGCTGGACCGGGGCGAGATCGTCCGTTCCTGGCCGATGCGGGGCACCCTGCACCTGCTGGCCCCCGAGGACTTGAAGTGGATCCTGGACATTACCGCAGACCGCCTGATCCGGGGCATGGCGGGGCGCCACCGGGAGCTCGGAATTTCTGCGGCGGACGTTGACGCGGCTGCCGAAGCCGGGCTGCAGCTGGTTTCCAACGGCGGAGCCGCCAGCAGGGCGGAGCTGTTCGAGGCCTTTGAAATGGCTGGCCAGTCCATGGCGGGCCAGCGGGGGATCCACCTGCTGGGCATCCTGTGCCAGCGCGGATTGCTGGTGCAGGGCCCGCTGGCAGGCAACCAGCAATTGGTGGTCGCCTTTGCGGACTGGATCAAGGTGTCGCGGAGCCTGGACCGCGCGGAGGGCATCGCCGAGTGGCTGCTGCGGTACCTGCGCAGCCACGGCCCCGCCACGGAGCGTGACTTCTCCTGGTGGGCCGGGATCCCGCTCACCGAGGTCCGGACGGCACTGGCCGAGGTTAAGGGCCAGCTGGTGGAGCTGGAGTTCGAGGGCGCCCGCTACTGGCTTGCTCCGGAGACCGCGGCCCTGCTCGACGGCGGCGGCGTCCCCGGTGCACGGTCCGTGCTCGCGCTCCCTGGCTTCGATGAGTTCCTGCTGGGTTACACCGACCGGTCGCTGGTGCTGCCGCCGGAGCATGCGAACAAGATTGTGCCGGGCGGCAACGGCGTGTTCAGGAAGACGATTGTGGCCGGCGGGCGGGTGATCGGGACGTGGAGGGGCCCGGGGACCCGACGGGACGCCGCCGTCGTTCCCGAGCCGTTCGACAGCGTTAACGGACTGCGGCCTGCCGCCCAAAAGTCCTTTGAGCTGCAGGCCGCGAAGTACCGGAGGTTCCTCGGGGTGTGACGCCTAGAGGTTTCCGGTGGCGATGTTGAGCATGCGGCGCAGCGGTTCTGCGGCACCCCAGAGCAGCTGGTCACCGACCGTAAACGCACTGATGTACTGCGGGCCCATCTCCAGCTTGCGGATCCTGCCAACCGGGATGTCGAGGGTGCCGGAGGCCGCCACGGGGGTCAGGTCCGCCATCGACGCCTCCTTGGTGTTGGGAACCACCTTCGCCCACTCGTTGTCGGCGGCCAGGAGCTTCTCGATCTCGGCGACGGAGAGGTCCTCGCGGAGCTTGAGCGTCAGGGCCTGGGAGTGCGAGCGCATGGCACCGATCCGGATACACAGGCCGTCCATGATGATGCGGTCTTCGCCGGAGGTACCCAGGATCTTGTTGGTCTCGACCCCGGCCTTCCACTCTTCCTTGGACTGGCCGTTGCCGAGGTCCGCGTCGATCCACGGGATCAGCGACCCGGCCAGCGGGACGCCGAACTGGCTGGCGTCGATGGACGTGCGCTGGTGGGCCAGGACCTTGCGGTCGATCTCGAGGATGGCCGACGCCGGATCTTCCAGTTCGGTGCTGACCTCGGCGTTGAGCGTGCCGAACTGGCTGAGCAGTTCGCGCATGTGCCGGGCGCCGCCCCCGGAGGCCGCCTGGTACGTCATTGAAGTGCCCCACTCGACGAGGCCGTTCTTGAACAGGCCGCCAAGGCCCATGAGCATGCAGGAGACGGTGCAGTTTCCGCCGATGTAGTCCTTGACGCCGCCGGAGAGGCCGGCATCGATCACATCGCGGTTGATCGGGTCCAGCACGATGATCGAGTGGTCGTTCATCCGCAAGGTGGAGGCGGCGTCGATCCAGAGGCCGTCCCAGCCGCGGCTCCGCAGCTCCCCGTGGACCTGCTTGGTGTAGTCGCCGCCCTGGGCGGTGACGATGATCGGCAGCTTCGCCAGCGTCTCGACGTCGAAAGCGTCTTCAAGCTTGCCCGCATCGCCGCCGGCAGCACCCGCGAAGGTCGGGGCGGCACCTCCTGCGTTCGAGGTGGAGAAAAATACCGGGTTGATGTTGGCGAAGTCGCCCTCGTCCTGCATGCGCTGCATCAGGACGGAACCGACCATGCCCCGCCAACCGATCAGGCCGACGGACGGAGTAGCTGCTGTAGTCATTGGGCCAGTTTAGACTTGACGGCCGGCACGGCGCAGTCGGTTACGTCACCCCGGCCGTTTCGCGGCGGCGGAACCGCTAGTCGCGGTGGTGCTCGGGAAGCAGGGCGTGCTTGCGCTTCCGCAGGGCATAGACCGCGCCGAAGGCGAAGAACTGGGTGACCACGACGAGCACGATCGCGCCGACGATCTTGTTGCCGCCCAGGATCATGGTCAGCCCCACGATGGCCGAGAGCAGAGCAAGCAGGGGCAGGAGCATGTAGCCGAGGACGAAGAGGGTTTCGGGTTTCTTCAGCATTTCTAGGCCTCCGTCCGGCGCCACAGGGTGATCCGGTAGCGGGTGCCGTTCTCCGCGGTCAGCCAGCCGTCGGCCGGCAGGGACGCGCCGGCGGTCCAGTCGTAACCGAGGTCCGGGGCATAGGTGTCACCCTCCGCGGTGGTGTCGATCGTGGTGATGACGGCGACGTCGGCGAGGTCCATCGACTGCGCGAAGATCTCGCCTCCGCCAATGATCCAGACCATCTCATGTCCGGGCGCGAACTGGGACTCCAGGAGCGCTTCGTCCAGGGACTTCACAGCGAGGGCGCCGTCGGCTTCCGGCGTTCCGCCCCAGCCTTCCTTGCGGGTGATGACGAGGTTGGTCCGGCCCGGCAGGGGGCGGAATTTGTCCGGGAAGGACTGCCAGGTCTTGCGGCCCATGATCACCGGGTGGCCGTTGGTGAGGCGGCTGAAGTGCAACAGGTCCTCCGGCAGCTTCCAGGGCATGCCGCCGTCCTTGCCGATGACGCCGGTACTGGTCTGGGCCCAGACGACGCCGAGGCCGGTGATGGAGGCGGCTAATTCCTTGGTGAAGTCGGCGGGCTGCGCGTCGTGGCTGGCTTCGTTGCTCATACGGCTATCGGGGCCTTAATCGTCGGGTGGTGCTGGTATCCAACCACTTCGAAGTCATCGAGGGTGTAGTCGAAAATGGAATCCGGTTTGCGGGTGATCTTGAGCTGCGGGTAGTCGTAGGGCTCACGGGCCAGCTGCTTGAGGACCTGGTCCATGTGGTTGTCGTAGATGTGCACATCGCCGCCGGTCCAGACGAACTCGCCGGGTTCCAGCCCGACCTGCTGGGCGATCATGCAGGTCAGCAGGGCGTAGGAGGCAATGTTGAACGGCACGCCCAGGAAGGTGTCCGCCGAGCGCTGGTACAGCTGGCAGGAGAGTTTCCCGTCGGCCACATAGAACTGGAAGAACGCATGGCACGGCGGCAGGGCCATGTCCGCGAGTTCGGCCACATTCCAGGCCGAGACGATGTGGCGGCGTGAGTCCGGGTTGGACTTGAGGTTCTCGATGAGTTCGGCGATCTGGTCGATGTGCCCGCCGTCGGGAGTAGGCCAGGAGCGCCACTGGACGCCGTAGACCGGGCCGAGTTCGCCGTCGGCGTCGGCCCATTCGTTCCAGATCGTCACGCCCTGGTCCTGCATCCACTTCACGTTCGTGTCCCCGCGCAGGAACCAGAGCAGCTCCACGGCCACGGACTTGAAATGCACGCGCTTGGTGGTGATCAGCGGGAAGTTCTTGCTCAGGTCGAAGCGCAGCTGACGGCCGAACACGCTGAGCGTGCCGGTGCCGGTGCGGTCCGATTTGTGGGTGCCGTGTTCCAGGACATCGCGCAGCAGGTCTTCATAAGGCGTTGGAATGCTCACCGTCCCAGTCTACTGAGAAGTGGCTTTCTCTCCTTATCCGTCTTGCTGGCTGAGCCTGGATTGCAGGATAGCCAGCAGGGCGGCGTCGTCGAGTCCGGCTTCGCGGCCTGCCCCGATGTAGCGGTCGACGGCGGCGATCACCTCGGCGCTCACAGCGGGCGGCATCCTGACGGGGGCCGTTGGGGCAGACATCCCGGCGACCACCGTGCCGTTGCGGCGCCGGGTTTCAATCTGCCCTGACTGTTCGAGTTCCTTGTAGGCCCGGGCGACCGTTCCGGCCGCGATGCCGAGATCCGCCGCGAGGCTGCGGACCGTCGGCAGGCGGGTACCCGGTGCCAGGGCCCCGACGGCGATCAGCGACGTGATCTGCGCCCGGATCTGCTCGTACGGTGGTGTCGCGGAGTGCAGGTTTACGGAGATTCCGGCTGTCATGCGGAATGCTCCCTGTCCGGATGCGGAGCCGGCGCGGCCGGCGTCCGCGCCGTCATCCGCACCGGTATCACCGCGATGACTGTTGCCGCGGCGCCCAGCACTGCGCCGGCCAGGGACACCTGCCACCAGGGCCCGCCGGCGGGGTCGGTTCCCGCGAAGGCCGCCGGCCCGAGCACGGCCGCCCAGGCCTGCGTGTGCGTCAGCAACAGGATCGCGGCCTGGGCGGTCAGCGCGGCGGCGAGGGTCCGGACCGTCCGGTGGATGGTGATGGCGCGCAGGGCGGCGTCCATGCCGGCGGGAAGCCCGGGCACGGACTGACGGAGCCGGGCGGCCAGGAATGCCGGCAGCGAGGTGACGCCAATGCCGGCAGTGAGCAGCGCCGCGGGAATCCAGTCCGGTTCCCCGCCGAGCAGGGCCTGCCCTCGCGCGGTGAAGACGAGGACCACCACGAACACGAGCAGCGCCAGGACCGCCGTGGTCAGCAGGGCAGGGCTCACCGGCTGCCGGGGCCAGCTGCGTGGCGACTCCGGTGTCCCGTAGTTTCGCTGCAGGAGCAGTTCGCCGGCGGCGATCACAAGCAACACGGCTCCGGCCATCAGTGCCACGACGCAGGCCAGTCCGGGGCCGGCCGCGGCTATCAGGACGGGGGACAGGAACACGGCCCCCACCAGGGGCACGGCGGCCGCAAGGCCCAGGAGTGCGCCGAGCGAGGAGACCAGCCGTGCCGCTGGGTGCTGCCTGCCCACGGCGAGCCCGGACTCCGGCCGGTTCCGGGCGCCCAGCCCGGCGGCCGCAAGCCGCGGCGGACGCCAACACCACATGGCGAGCAGCACTACGGTAGCGGCCAGACCCGCCAGGTTCATCCACGACGTCGACAGCGGCAGAGCGGGATCCGGCTTGGTGGCGTAATTCCCCGCGATGGCGGCCAGCCCGGCGGCCACTGTGGCGACTGTCCGCAGGAGCCGGTTCATGGCAATTGTGCGGAGCAGCGCATTGTCGGCGGCATCGAGGGACTCCAGCTGCCGGCGCCGCGCGATCAGCCGCAGCACCAGCCAGGTTCCGCCTGCGAGCAGCAGCAGGGCACCGCCAAGCCAGCCGGCCACGTCGGGGCCGGGGAGACGGCCGTCGCCGCCTGCGCTCTGGTAGGTGTAGGGCTCCTCCCCGACGGAAACCGGGGGCGCCGCGGCAAAGCCCGGCAGGGTGGCGGTCCAGGCGACACAGACCGCAGCCCCAAGAAAGATCACCGCTGTGGCCCAGGCCAGCCGCCGCGGCACGAAGTCCCGGATCCTCCGGACCGCCAGGATGGCCTGCCGCCGGGCCCGCCGTGGGCCCGGGTAACTGATCTGGCCCAGGGCATGGACCGCCAGACAGCCCAGAACCGGCCAGCCCAGGGCCGGGACAATGGCCTCCGGCGTCAGCAGGGGTGCGCTTGGAACGGGAGTGGCCGGGATGATGCCCAGGTTCATGGCGCCCTGGAGTGAACTCGCCAGCCAGCCGATCACCCCAACCCACAGCCCGTGTTCGGACACACTCTGCGGCGAGGTCCCGGTCCCGGGAGCCCAAATCACCCAGCGCAGCAGCGCATACACGACGACGGCGGCCAGCAGCGGGCCGAGCAGCAGCAGCGGCGGCAGGGTGAACTGCACCGGCATGGATCCCCCAAAGATTTCCGGCAATGTATCAACTAGTTGATACAAAGTACGGCCTCGGACTCGGCGAATCAAGGGCTCTGGAACCTGTGGTGCGGGGACCTCAGTCGTCGAAGGGCCTGAACCGCTCCACGGCTACCACCTTGTTCTTGCTGCCGTGCGCCACATGGCACACGATGATCTCGCCCGGGGCCAGGAAGGGGTCCGCGGATGGCAGCTTGGCCTTCAGGCGCGAGCTCATGTGCTTCTCGAGCTGCTTGAAGACCGTCGGCAGCGCCGGGCGGTGCGTGCACAGGGCCACTGCGCGCTTCTTGTCGAAAAGGGCGGCGACGACGGCGGCTGTTTTCTGCGGGCTGCGGCCATGCCGGTGCTCGGTGAGGGCCTCGTTGAGCTTGACCTTGGCGTCCGAGGCCTTGGCATACGGTGCGATCGTGGCCACGCAGCGAAGCCAGGGGCTCGATACGATCCGTGCCGGTTTCCACGCCTGCAGGAGCCGGCCCACCGCCTGGGCCTGCCGCATGCCCGTAGCAGCCAGCGGGCGCTCGCCCTCGGCCTTGGTCCACGAGGACCGCGGCTTGGCCTTCGCGTGGCGAACGATCAGCAATGGCCAGGTGTCCAGCTCGCCGTGCCCGTGGGCCGTCACCAGATGCTCGAGGGGACCGACGTCGCTGGGATTGCTCAGCAGGCGGGCTGCCTTCTCCGGCGAACACCACATCACGCTGTCCACTTCCTTGCCGTCGGGCACAAGCTTGGCGCCGTCGACGTCGACGGCCCAGTAATGGACCACCTTCAAACCGGCAGGCACGTGGTAGTGGATGGGAGGAAGCGGGATGCCCAGCGGGGCGCTGAGCCCGATCTCTTCCTCCACCTCGCGGGCGGCACATTCCGGCACCGTCTCACCGGGATCGATCTTGCCCTTGGGCCAGGACCAGTCGTCATACCGCGGGCGGTGGATCAGCAGGACCTCCAGTTCGTCCTTGTTCGCCGAATTGAGCCGCCAGGGGATGGCGCCGGCCGCGGTGACCGCAATCGCTTCGCCCGGGTGGTCCGTCTGGTCTGCAACCAGTGCATCGCTACTCAACGTCAAGGCCCCTACCTAAGGCCCGCCGAGCGCTGCCGGGACCGGGACGCGAGCAGCCAGGACTGCACGTCCTCCAGGCTCTGCCCGTCCTCGGTGACATGGTGGCGGTTCCACTCGCCCGAGCTGTCCAGGTGCCAGCTGGCCGTCTCCGGATCCATGTAACGGCGAAGCATGTCCAGGACATAGGAGGTGTCGTCCCCGCTGGTGAGCTGGACGAGCGCCTCCACCCGGCGGTCCAGGTTGCGGTGCATCATATCGGCCGAGCCGATGTAGACCACGGGGTCGCCGGCGTTGGCGAAGGCGAAGACACGGGAGTGTTCCAGGAAGCGGCCCAGGATGGAGCGGACCGTGATGTTCTCGCTGAGGCCGGGGACCCCCGGGCGCAGCGAGCAGATGCCGCGGACAAGAACGTCCACCGGGACGCCCGCCTGGGAGGCCCGGTACAGGGAATCAATGATGGCCTCATCCACCATCGAGTTGACCTTGATCTGGACCCGCGCCGGGAGGCCTGCCCTGGCATTGCGGATTTCGGTTTCAATCCGGTCAATGAGCCCGGACCGCACCGAACGCGGCGCCACCAGGAGCCGCTTGAAGGTGGACTTCGGCGCGTAGCCGGAGAGCTGGTTGAAGAGCTTGGAGAGGTCTTCGCCTACCTGCTCGTTGGCCGTCAGCAGGCCCAGGTCCTCGTAGTAGCGGGCTGTACGCGGGTGGTAGTTGCCGGTGCCGATGTGGCAGTAGCGGCGGAGGCCGTCCACTTCCTGGCGCACCACCAGGGACAGCTTGCAGTGCGTCTTGAGGCCCACGATGCCGTAGACCACGTGGACGCCGGCCTGTTCCAGTTTCCTGGCCCAGGAGATGTTGGCCTGTTCATCGAACCGGGCCTTGATCTCCACGAGGGCAAGGACCTGCTTGCCGGCTTCGGCGGCGTCGATCAGCGCATCGACGATGGGGGAGTCGCCGGACGTGCGGTAGAGCGTCTGCTTGATTGCCTGGACCTTCGGGTCCGAGGCGGCCTGCTCCAGGAAGGCCTGGACCGACGTGGAGAAGGAATCGTAGGGGTGGTGCAGGAGGATGTCCCGCCGGCGCATGGCCGCGAAGACATTGGCTGCCTTGGAGGTTTCCGATTCGTTGAGGTACCGGGAGGTGTGCGGGACGTGCTTCGGGTAGTGCAGGTCCGCGCGGTCGATTCCGGCGATGACGGAGAGCCCGCGGAGGTCCAGCGGGGCCGGAACGGAGTACACCTCGGATTCCTCGACGCCGAGTTCGCGGATCAGCAGGGCCCGGATGTTCGGGTTGATGTCGTTGGTGACCTCAAGCCGGACGGGCGGACCGAAACGGCGCCGCAGGAGTTCCTTTTCCAGCGCCTGCAGGAGGTTCTCGGCGTCGTCCTCTTCCACTTCAACGTCCTCGTTGCGGGTGACGCGGAAGATGTGGTGCTCCAGCACCTCCATGCCGGCGAAGAGCTGGTCCAGGTGGACGGCGATGACTTCCTCGAGGGCGATGAAACGCGCCACCCGCCCGGGAACGGAGCCGGCGCGGGGGCCGTCGATCGAGATCAGCCGGGGTAGCTGGTCAGGAACCTTGACGCGGGCGAAGAGTTCCTTGTCGCTGACCGGGTTGCGGACCACCACGGCCAGGTTGAGCGACAGCCCGGAGATGTAGGGGAACGGGTGGGCCGGGTCCACGGCCAGCGGCGTCAGGATCGGGAAGACCTTTTCCGCAAACATGGCACTGAGCTGGTCCTGGGCCTGGGAGTCGAGTTCCTCCCAGTGCATGAGGTGGATGTGCTCGTACGCAAGGGCGGGACGGATCTGTTCGGCGTAGACCCGGGCGTGGCGCTGCTGAAGCCGGTGGGCCTCCTCGCCGATCTGCTCCAACACCTGCATGGGGCTCAGCCCGGCGGGGGAGGGGACGGCAAGGCCCGTGGCGATGCGTCGCTTCAGCCCGGCCACCCGGACCATGAAGAACTCGTCCAGGTTCGAAGCGAAGATGGACAGGAAGCTGACCCGCTCCAGCAGGTACAGGTTTGGGTCCTCCGCCAGCTCCAGGACGCGGGCGTTGAAGGCCAGCCAGCTGAGTTCGCGGTCCAGGAAGCGGTCAGGGCTGATGTCCCCTTCCGGCTCCAGGTTGGGAGCGAATTCGGGAATGTCGATCCGGTCCTGGGTGGCGCGCGACGCCGGCACTTCGGAGGAGCCGAAGCGGGCACGCAGGGGACGCACGATTTTTTCCGACTTACCGGTTTCAGACGTGGCGGTCCGGGCAGATTCCCGTGGCATGGTCTCTCCTATTGCTGGCGCGATTTAGCTTCAACCTTACAATCAATAGCATTCGGCCGAGCCTAGATTTCGGAGCCGGCCGGCCGCATGTCCGCCGATTTGATTAACGGCTGCGGCTCCGGCCCGGGCCGGACTATCCTTCGTCCACCGGCGCATACATGACGTCCACGTCCCAGCGTGTGAAGCCCAACCGCCGGTAGAGCGCGACGGCCGGAATGTTGTCAGCGTCGACGTAGAGCATGACGGCGTGCAGTCCCTGCCGCTGCAGGTGCTTGATGCCGGCGATCGTGAGTGCCTTGCCGAGCCCGGTGCCCTGCGCCTCGGGCGTGACGCCGACGACGTAGACCTCACCGATTGCGGGGTGCACGCCGTGCCGTGGATGCACCTTGGTCCAGTGGAAGCCGAGCAGCCTGCCTCCGGAGTCCACGGCAAGGAAGAAGCCTGCGGGGTCGAACCATGGCTCGGCCATCCGGGCGTCCAGGTCAGCGCGCGTCATGTTCCCCTGTTCCAGGTGGTGCGCGAACGCTGCCCCGTTCGCGGCCAGCCAGGCCTCTTCGTCCTGGCCCGGCACGAAGGCCCGGAGCGTGGCGCCGCCCGGCAGGTCGACGTCGGGCAGTGCGCCGTCGTCCGGCAGCTGCGCAGCCGATGTGGTGAGCCGCATCTTCCAGAGCTCCCGCACGGGACGGTAGCCGTAGCGGGCCGCCAGCTCCGCTGCCGCTTCGTGGTTACCGTGGGACCAGGCCTTGAGGCCGGCAAAGCCCCGGGTCGCCCGGAGCTCTCCCACGAGCCGGTCCGCCACGCCCTGGTTGCGGTAGCTCGGGTGCACGGCGACCTCCAGCACGCCCGTGCCATCCGGCTCCTCGACGACGACGGCGACCCCGGCCAGGTCCTGGCCGGTTGCCGGATCGGATTTTTCATCGGGGCTGTAGAGGGCGAGCGTCAGCACGGTGTTTGTACCTGAGGACGCGCGGGCGCCGGCCGCTCGGAGCGTCACCAGGGTCTGTTCGGACAGCGGCGGATTGCCGTCGGATTCTTCCGCGGCGGCCACGAGGGCTCGAACGTCCTTCAGGAGTTGCTCATCCGCAGCCCCCTTGGCGACGAGTACGGGCCAGTTTTCCGGATGCGCAGGACTCATGGTGCAAGGCTATACGCTGGCGCCCTCGAGGCGCCGATTTGGCGCTGCCGGAACCGTTACGTATAGTCGTTAACTCATCCGGTGGTTGGCTTTCCAATTGCGCCGGATGATGAGGGGGATCCACCACTGGGGTGGCCTCGATACGTTCGACCCGTATGTCCTCCACCAAAAAGATAAGCCCCGGACTCCTGAGTCCGGGGCTTATCTGTGTCTCATATCTGTGTCCGCCGCGGGGTAACTGCCGTGGGGTCCGGCCGGTGGCTAGGCCTCGGTCAGTTCCTCTTCGGGGTGGCGCACCAGGGTCAGGCGGTAGCCGACGTTGCGCACGGTGCTGATGAGGTTCTCGTGGTCGGCGCCGAGCTTGGCCCGCAAACGGCGGACGTGGACGTCCACCGTGCGGGTGCCGCCGTAGTAGTCGTATCCCCATACTTCTGTCAGCAGCTGCTGCCGCGTGAAGACGCGGCCGGGGTGCTGGGCGAGGTACTTGAGGAGCTCAAATTCCTTGAAGGTCAGGTTCAGTGCCGCGCCGTTAACGCGGGCGGTGTAGCTGGCCTCATCAATGACGACGCCGGCGGCCCGGATCTCGGTCGGGGCATCGTCCTGGTCCGGCACCGCGCGGGCGACGCCGAGCCGGATGCGGGCTTCCACCTCGGCGGGTCCGGCGGACTCGAGCAGGATGTCGTCCACCGCCCAGGCCGAGGACACGGCGGCCATTCCGCCCTCCGTCAGGATCAGCATCAGCGGCGCGCTCAGGCCGGTGGCCTTGAGTAGCTGGGTAAGGGAGCGGGCGCCGACCAGGTCCTTGCGGGCGTCCAGGAGGACGATGTCACAGGGATCGGTATCCAGCAGGGCGGTGGGTTCTGCGGGCAGAATGTGCACGCGGTGGTTCAGCAGTTCCAACGCAGGCAGGACGTCCACCGATGAGCCGGTGCTGTTCGTCAGGAGCAGGATGTGCGACATGATTCCTCCAAGGGGTGTCCGCGCATCATTGGGCGTCTGTAGCTGAGACTGAGTATACCCAAGCGACCCTTTCCAGACATGCTCCCGTTGCCCGGGGCGGGTCCTTTTGCGACATAAAACGTTCACATAAGGCAGGATTGAGCCGTCAGGGCCCGCAGTCCTGAAATAGGCGATCAGGTCCAAACGGGGTCCGCAGTGAACGAAGGTACGGGTTGATGGCGGGTATGCAGTGAAGGCGTGGAGCATAGGAATCGTCGGCCTGGCCGGTCTCGTCGCTGTCATCGCAGGCGCCTACTCGGCGCCCGAGGCCCTGCTTGCCGTCGCATGCCTCACTGCCCTCGGCATCGGGATCGGCTGGCCGCATTTTCTCGGGATCCCGGCCAAGAAGACCCTGGCAGCCCTGATCGGGCTGCCCGGTGTGGGGTCCGCCATTGCGGCCACCTACCTCCCCGCGCCGGGTTTCCTGGACTGGACTCCGTCCTTCATCGCCGCGGGCGTAATGGCCATCTTCGTCATGCAGCTGGTCCGGGGCACCGGCCAGGCCCAGCGACTGGAGTCGACGCTCGGCTCCTGTGCGGGTGTGATGCTGTCCTGCCTCGGAGCCGGGTGGATCGCCGGCTCCCGCTTCAACGGGGTCCGGGAGATGGTGCTGGTCGCGGGCGTCAGCGCAGCGATTGCCCTTCTGGCGGGCCTGATCCGCTGGCCGGACCGTGTGGTCGCCCCGTTGGGTATTATCGGTGCCGGACTGGCCGGCCCGCTAGCCGGGCTGGTTTTTTCCGACATCGCCGTATTGCCGGCGGCGCTTGTGGGCGTCGCCGTGGGGTCCGTGCTGGTGAGTTTCCGCAGGCTCGTGGTCCTCCGCGGCGAAGCTCTGAACTTTCCGGCGGCCCTGGGGATGGGCCTGGCCCCGGTCTCCGCCATCGGTTCTTTGGCTTACTTCATAGACAAACTACTCATCTACTAACGCGTTAGGATGGCATCATGTCCGTACTTGCATTTGAGATCTTCTTCCTTGTTCTGCTTGGCATCGCCAGTGTTTCCATGGCCTGGTTCGCCGGCTTTGTGGTCTACCGCCTCTTCAAAGGCCAGAAGTAACCAGCCCAAAGCAGACACCCGCCCAGAACCCGTAGTTTCCAGAGGTCGCAGCCGTGCCCATTGAAATTCCTACAGATCTGACACCGGAAATCGTTCCGCTGTCCTGGCTCATTGGTGAGTGGGAGGGCAGCGGCCGCCTCGGCGCAGGGGACGAGGATTCCGAGCACTTCCTGCAACACGTCTCCTTCACCCACAACGGCCTGCCTTACCTCCAGTACCGGGCTGAGAGCTGGCTGACCGATGACGAGGGCACCAAGCTGCGTCCGCTGACGGTCGAAACCGGTTTCTGGGCCCTTGAGCGCAAGCAGCGCGAAGAGGACAGCGGGCCGGGCCTGATACCGGGCGACATCGTCCCGGTCCTCAAGAGCGCCGACGAGGTCGAGGCGCTGCGCAACAGCGACGGCGGCTTCGACATCTCGGTCTCTGTTGCCCACCCCGGCGGGATCTCCGAGCTGTACTACGGCCAGATCAAGGGGCCACAGATCCAGCTGAGCACCGACATGGTGATGCGCGGAAGCCACTCCAAGGAATACACCGCCGCGACCCGGATCTTCGGACTCGTCGACGGCCAGCTGCTGTGGCGCTGGGACGTCGCAACCGGCAAGAACACCGCGCCCGGGAGCGGGCTGGAGGCCCACGCCTCGGCCATCCTCGCCAAAGTAAGCTGACCGGGCCTGGCCATGAGGGCTCACTGATTTTCCGTTGTCCACAGCGAACACAGGGAGCCGCACAGTGCCAGAAGCAGCAGCCACACCCGGGGAGAAGAAGAGCTACGCCGACCTCAAGGCCGTATTCTTCAACGGGACGCTCAAGAAGTCGCCCGAGACGTCCAACACCCAGGGACTGGTCGACGTCAGCCGCCGCATCATGGAGAAGCAGGGCGTCAGCACGCGGGTGATCCGCACGGTGGACCACGACATCGCCAGTGGCGTCTACCCGGACATGCGCGAACACGGCTGGGCCACCGATGAATGGCCGGAGCTGTACCCGGCCGTCCTGGCGGCGGACATCGTCGTCGTCGCCGGGCCCATCTGGCTGGGTGACAACTCCTCGCAGACCAAGAAGCTGATCGAGCGGCTCTACGCGCACTCCGGGCAGCTGAACGAGAAGGGTCAGTGGGCTTTCTACCCCAAAGTCGGTGGCTGCCTGATCACCGGCAATGAGGACGGCATCAAGCACTGCTCCATGAACGTCCTTTACAGCCTCCAGCACATCGGCTTCACGGTCCCGCCGCAGGCCGACGCCGGCTGGATCGGTCCGGTCGGGCCCGGCCCGAGCTACCTCGACGAAGGCTCGGGCGGCCCCGAGAGCGACTTCACCAACCGCAACACCACATTCATGACCTGGAACCTGCTGCACCTGGCCCGGACGCTCAAGGACGCCGGCGGCATTCCCGCCTACGGCAACCTGCCCGAAGCGTGGAACGCCGGCACCCGCTTCGACTTCGAAAATCCGGAATACCGCTAGGCCCTAAGGACTTCTACTAGATATGACTACCAAGAGCCCCCTGTTGTCGCGCCCGGGCGCGGTCGAGGCCGGCGGCGCTGACGCCGGCGTCGCGTCCCACTATGGCGAGCCGCTGCGGGAGCAGCGGGCGCTGGCCGCCGGCACCGCCGTCGTCGACCTGTCCCACCGCGGCGTCGTCACCGTCAGCGGGCCGGACCGGCTGAGCTGGCTCAACACGCTTTCCTCTCAACAGCTCACGAACCTTGCGCCCGGCCAGTCAACCGAACTGCTCCTGCTCAGCGTGCAGGGCAGGATCGAATTCGACGCCCGGGTAGAGGACGACGGCGCCACCACCTGGCTGATGGTCGAAGCCGCCGAGGCCGGACCGCTCGCGGAATGGCTCAACCGGATGAAGTTCATGCTGCGCGTCGAGATCACCGATGTGTCGGCCGAGTGGGCCGTGCTGGGCTCCACCCGCCGGGTCCCGGAGTGGTCCGCGCTGCAGGCCTGGGAGGACCCCTGGCCGCATGTCGGTGCCGGCGGCTACTCCTACGCCGTCGTGGGCGAGGAATCCCACCCCGGCCTGGAGCGGCCGTGGTTCGAATACCTGGTCCCCGCCGCCGAACTCGAAACCACGGTGGCCGGGCGTCCGCTGGCCGGCGTCTGGGCCGCCGAGGCGCTGCGGATCGCGGCGTGGCGGCCCCGCTGGGGCGCCGAGACCGACGACAAGACCATTCCGCACGAGCTTGACCTGCTGCGTACCGCCGTCCACCTAAACAAGGGCTGCTACAAGGGCCAGGAAACGGTGGCCCGCGTCCATAACCTGGGCCATCCGCCGCGCCGGCTCGTGTTCCTGCAGCTCGACGGCTCGCAACACACCATGCCCGCCGTCGGCAGCGAGGTCCGCGCCGGTGACCGCAAAGTCGGCACCGTGACGTCCGTGGCCCAGCACTATGAGATGGGCCCGGTGGCCCTGGCCGTCATCAAACGGTCCGTCGCCCCGGACGCGGCACTGACCGTCATCGACGGGGATGAGCCTTACACCGCGGCGCAGGAAGTTATTGTGGCTCCCGACGCCGGCCAGGTCGTGGGACGTCAGACCGGATTCCTGAGGGGGACACGATGACCAGCGGAAGCGCCGCACCGGACGACGAGACGCTCGCCCTGGCCCATGCGCTGTTCGATGCGGCCCGGGAAGGAAACGCGGCCCTGCTTGGCAGCTACCTGGCCGCCGGAGCGCCGGCCGGCCTGACCAACGCCGCGGGGGATTCGCTGCTGATGCTCGCGGCCTACCACGGCCACGCCGACGCCGTCCGGTTGATCCTGCAGCACGGCGCCGACGCCAATGCCGCCAATGACCGCGGCCAGACGCCCCTCGCGGGGGCAGTCTTCAAGGGCTACGCCGACGTGGTGCAGGCGCTCGTGGCGGCCGGTGCAGACCCCGACGCCGGCACGCCCTCCGCCCGGGCCGCGGCCCAGATGTTCGCCCGCGCGGACCTCCTCGCCCTGCTGGGCTGACTCTGGGCGGTGGAGGTTCCGCGGCGCCTTGCGCCCCACTATTCCATGTGGAATAGTTCTTGTGGAGTAATCGCCTGGGTTGCGGTCAACCCGCGGCGGCGGGGCTCCGCGTTCCCGGATACCGCGGGGAAAGGAGGACGGCACCATGGCTCGAGCCGCGCCCCTGACCCCCCTCGGCGTCGCCGCACTCTCCCTGCTGGTGGAACAGCCGATGCATCCCTACGAGATGTACCAGCTCCTGATGGCCCGGCATGAAGACCGGCTGGTGAAGGTCCGCCCCGGAACGCTGTACCACGCCGTCGGCCGGCTGGAGGAGCAGGGGCTGGTCGCGGCCACCGGGACGGATCGGGAGGGCAACCGTCCCGAACGCACCACCTATGAGATCTCCGCGGCAGGACGGCAAGCCCTGACCGAGCGGATCCGGGATATGCTCGCCGCGCCCGTCAACGAATACCCCGCCTTTCCGCTGGCCGTCTCCGAGGCATACAACCTGCCGGCCGGCGTCGTCGTCGCACTGCTCGACCAGCGCCTTAACGAACTGGAGGGGCAGCTGAAGTTCCTCTTCGACGCGGAGGAGCGGGTGCGGGCCAAAGGAGTCGACCGCAAATACTGGATTGACATGCAGTACCAACAAACCATGCTTGGCGCCGAGATCGGCTGGATCCGGAGCCTCCAGGAGCAGCTCGGCACCGGCCAGTTGCCCTGGTAGCCGCCTTCCGGAACCGGGTCGCCCCGCTTCTCCAGCCTTACCGACCAACCCTCTCAGCACCCTAAGGAACCCCATGGAAAACGTAGCCAGGCCGTGGCCGGCACTCTGGTCCCTGGTGATCGGCTTCTTTATGATCCTGATCGACACCACCATCGTCTCGGTGGCCAACCCCCGGATCATGGAAGGGCTCAACACCGACATCAATTCGGTGATTTGGGTGACCAGCGCCTATCTGTTGGCGTACGCCGTCCCGCTGCTGATCACCGGCCGGCTGGGCGACCGCTTCGGCCCGAAGAAGCTCTACCTCAGCGGGCTCGTGGTATTCACGGTTGCCTCGCTCTGGTGCGGGCTCTCGGGCGACGTCCAGACCCTGATCCTGGCCCGGGTGCTCCAGGGCTTCGGCGCGGCGATGATGACGCCGCAGACCATGGCCGTCATCACGCGGATTTTCCCGCCGGACCGGCGCGGCGCCGCGATGGGCATCTGGGGCGCCACGGCCGGCGTCGCCACCCTCGTGGGCCCGATCCTCGGCGGCGTCCTGGTGGACGGGCTCGGCTGGGAATGGATCTTCTTCATCAACGTTCCGGTAGGCATCGCCGGCTTCATCCTCGCCTGGCGCTTCGTGCCGGCCCTGAGCACGCACCCGCACAAGTTCGACATCCCCGGCGTGCTGCTGAGCGCCGTCGGGCTCTTCCTGCTGGTCTTCGGCATCCAGGAGGGTGAGACCTACAACTGGGGGACCATAAGCGGACCGCTCACCGTCTGGAGCCTCATTATTGCCGGCCTCGTGGTTCTGGCCGGGTTCGTGGTGTGGCAGCGGTACAACAAGGGCGAGCCGCTGCTTCCGCTGTCCCTCTTCCGGGACCGCAACTTCTCGCTCGCGAACATCGGGATCACCACGGTCGGGTTCACGGTGACCGCCTTCAGCCTGCCGCTGATTTTCTACTACCAGATCGTCCGCGGCCTGACCCCGACCCAGTCCGCGCTGATGATGGTGCCGATGGCCGTCATCTCCGGCGGCCTCGCCCCCGTCGTCGGCAGGATCATCGACCGCGTCAACCCGAAGTACATCACGGCGTCCGGCCTGGTCCTGATGTCGGTGGCGCTGTTCTGGAACGGCGCCCTGATGCACCCGGACACGCCCATCTGGCTGTTCCTGCTGCCCAGCGCCGTGCTCGGCTTCGCCAACGCCGGCATCTGGGCGCCGCTGAGTACCACCGCCACCCGCAACCTCCCGCCCCGGCAGGCGGGGGCGGGAGCGGGCGTCTACAACACCACCCGCCAGATCGGCGCCGTGCTGGGCAGTGCAGCCATCGCAGTACTGATCCAGGCCCGGCTCGCGGCGGAGCTCCCGGCAGCCCCGGGCGGCTCCGGGGAGGCCAGCACCATGTCGTTCGGCGGCGCCCTGCCTGAGAGTCTGCACGCAGGATTCTCGACGGCGATGAGCCAGTCCATCCTGCTCCCGGCGGCGGTCATCCTGCTCGGCGCCGCGGTGGCCCTGTTCTTCGCCAAGCCGCAGCCGGCACAGAACTGGGGGGCCGTCCCGGCGGCGCCGGCACAGGCGGCCTCAACGGGTGAACAGGCCGCGGCCAAGCCGCGTTAATGACCGGGCATCCGGATCAGCCCAGCAGCACGCTGGTCTGGATGCCGCCGGCGGCAAAGCCGAGGCTCCGGGCGATGGCGAGGGACCCCTTGTTACTGACGTCGGAGCGCCACTGGAGCGTCAGGCCGGAGGTGAGCGCCTCGTGCGCGGCGATCGAGGCCACCAGCGAACCCAGGCCCCGGCGGCGCCACTCCGGAGCGACCAGCACCCCCATGTGCGCCAGGATGCCCTCCCACTCGGTGTACGCGCCACACGCCACGGGGGTCCGCCGGCCGTCCTCCAGATGCAAAATGGTGAACCGGTGCTCCAGGTCCGAGAGGCCCACCTCGTTGACGTCATCCGGCGGACACGCCGCTTCCAGCTCGATCGCTTCCGGGTTGCCGTGCGAGACGGTCAGCTCCTCGGACGGCTGCTGCAGGGGCAGGTCGTCCGCGAAGAAGAGTGCCGCCGCGCCGAGTCCGTGGCCGCCGTGGCTCCGGGTGATGGTCAGGAGAGTGATGTGCTGGGCGAGCTCCTCGTCGGGTAGCCCCGCGGCGGCGTCCAGCGCCCATTGCGGCCCCACCAGGGCGGAGCTGCCGAACAGGCGGACGAAATCCACCGTGCGGCGGGACTCATCCGCCCGGGTGAGGCGTTCGCCGGCGGACGCGGCGAAGTCGGCGTCGTTGAATCCCAGGTGGCGGGCCCACGCGAGCTGGATGATGTCAGCGGAACCGGGCTCAAGACTCATGACTCAACCCTACCCACCGCGGTGCCGCCCGCGACTCAGCCGAAGAGGACCGCGGCCTCGTCGTAGCGGTGCTGCGGGACGGCCTTCAGGTTGCCCAGGGCAGCGTCGAAACCCACGTGGACGATGTCGGTGCCGTTGAGCGAAACCATGGTGCCCCAGCGACGCTCCACGACCGAGTCGATGGCTGCCATGCCCAGGCGGGTGGCGAGGACGCGGTCGAACGCCGTCGGGACGCCGCCGCGCTGGATGTGGCCAAGGACCGTGGCGCGGGTTTCAATGCCCGTCATGGCCTCAAGTTCAGGGGCGAGCCGTTCGGCGATGCCGCCCAGGCGGGGCCGGCCGAAGGTGTCGAGGCCGCGTTCGGAGTGCGGCGTCTCCTGGCCGTCCGGGACGAAGCCTTCCGCCACGACCACAAGGGGTGCGCGGCCGCGTTCGTGGGCCGAGCGGACCCAGTCCGCGATCTGTTCCATCGAGGCTTTCTGCTCCGGGATCAGGATGGCATGCGCGCCGGAGGCCATGCCGGCATGCAGCGCGATCCAGCCGACGTGGCGGCCCATGACCTCGGCGATCATGCAGCGGTGGTGGGATTCCCCGGTGGTGCGCAGGCGGTCGATCGCCTCGGTGGCGATTTCCACGGCGGTGTCGAAACCGAAGGTGTAGTCGGTGGCGTCGAGGTCGTTGTCGACCGTCTTCGGGACCCCCACGATCTTCAGTCCGGCATCGGTGAGCCGCTTGGCCGCGGCCAGGGTGCCCTCGCCGCCGATGGCGATGATGGCGTCGATGCCGAGGCGTTCCATGTTGGCCTTGATGACCTCGGGCCCGCCGCCGTTCTCGAAGGGGTTGGTCCGGGAGGTGCCAAGGATGGTCCCGCCCTGCTTCGCGATGCCCCGGACCATGGTCCGGGGGATGTCGATGACGTCGGCTTCTACGACGCCGCGCCAGCCGTCCAGGAACCCCACGAATTCGTGGCCGTGGACGGCGATGCCCTTGAGGACGGCGCCACGGATGACGGCGTTCAATCCGGGGCAGTCTCCGCCGCTGGTGAGGATTCCAATTTTCATTTCTCGGCTCAAATCCTGGTTCGAAGGTGTACAGGCAGAGCGCCACGCTGAGCTCACCATAGAGTCTAATGGCGGATGTGGGGCAGGACACAAACGGTTACCGCAGCGGAGTGCCCCCACCGATTTGGTGGGGGCACTCTCCGGGGCCCCGCGGGTCCGGGCCGGCGTCCGGGGGCGTAGGCGGGCGTCTTAGCGGCGCTTCAGAGGCGGCGCGACCGGTTCTCGAGGAAGGACTGCAGGACGATGGCGTTGCGCTGGTCCGGCACGATCAGCCACGCCGCGAGGTAGAAGACGAAGGCCGGCCCCGGGAGCAGGGCCAGGAGCAGGAACGCGATCCGCACGAATGCGACATCGACGTTCAGCTTGGCGGCGATTCCGCCACACACCCCGCCCAGCCAGCGCTGCGGACCACGTTTCAGGCCGAGGCCCCGGACGGTACTGAAGAACTTATCCATGGTTCAAGACTTCCCTGTTGATGAATCTTTGTCACGTCCGCGGGCTGAGAGCAGCCCGCCGATCACCAATGCTGCGCCGGCGCCGAGCATTAGCCCGATCAGGACATAGGTTCCGTCCAGGGCCACCAGGCCCAGCCGGGCGACGATGATGAGCGCGGCGAGGGCCAGCACGATCAGGCCCCAGACGATCGTCCCCACGCGTGCGGGGGAACTCTCTGGCTGTTCGGCGTTGCCGGGGTTGAGGGGAGTGGTCGGCCCGTCGCCCGCGGAGCCGTCCGTCGGTGCGTTGTAGCTGCTCATGTCAGTTTCCTTCCTGGATCGTCACGTTGCTGACGGTGCCGGAGATCCTGAGGATCAGCCGAGCGCCGGGCTGTCCCGTGTTGTAGTCGTTTTGCTGGGTTGTCATGCCGCCGTGGCTGCGGCCGCCCTCGTTCAGGTTTCCCATGGTCATATCCGCCTGGATCTGCACGGGCACGGTCTGCGGGATGACCACGGTCACGTTGCTCGCCGTGACGTCGATGGGGACCACGACGTCGGTGCCGAGCGGCGGGTTGAGTGCCAGCTTGGTGAGGTCGACGGTCCCCCTGCCGCCGGTGATCTCAAACCCGTTCCGGGCCTGCTCGATGCTGGCCGGGGACCAGTCGGCGTCCTGGAAGCGGAATCTGTCGCCGTTCGGGACCACGTTGAAGACTGCCCCGATGATCAGGGCCACCACCGCGAAGAACCCGAGGATGCCCGAGGTGCGGCCCCGGAGGCCGGCGAAGAGGATCCCGAGGCCCAGGACTGCTGCCCCGCTGGCCCACACGACGGCGTTGCTCGAGTCGCCGAGGTCGATCACGTTGGCGGCGTCGAGGGCCTTGATCCCGCCGCCGACGAGGAGCGCAAGCCCTGCGGTAACAGCCACGGCGGGGGCGCCGGGGCCAAGGTTGCGGGGCTTAGCGGGAGGAACGGGGCCGCCGGGACGGTAGCCGTTACCGGGCGGGGGCGTGGGGCCGGCTGGCGGAGGCCCGCCCCAGGCCGGACCGGCCACGGTGCCGCCATACGAGGTGCTGCCGTATGAGCTGCTCCCATAAGAGGTGCTCCCGGAGGAGGGGGTGGCGAAAGAGGCCGTGTTGGCTGCAGATGCCTGGCCCGGGCCTGCCGGCCCGGCCGGGTCTGCAAAATTCGTCGGGCCGCCGGGGTGGGCGTGCGCGGACATGAGTGGGGCTCCGTTCGGGGTTCGATTGCGTCGGATCAGGTAGTAGACGAGGTAGCCGATGCCGCCCAGCCAGAAGACGGTCCAGATGAAACCGCCGAAGCCGTGCCGGTCCCAGCCCCAAACGCCGCTGCCCAGGCCGGGCAGGCCGATCAGGGTGGTGATCAGTGCGCCGGTCATCCCGCCGCTCCACCGGCCTGCGGCAGCCTCCTGCACGTGGATCCGTCCGTCGGGTTCAGGCAGCAGCGCCCAGGCGAGGCCGTACAGGAGTACGCCGACTCCGGCGAAAATGGCCAGGACAATGAAGATGCCGCGGACGATCAGCGGGTCAACGCCCAGCCGCTGCGCGATGCCGCTGGCAACGCCGCCGACCCACCGGTCGCGTCCTCGGTAGATTCCCTGGCTCCTTACCCAGTCGAAAAATGACTGCGACTGGGCACCGTGCGGGGGCGGCGTCTCGCCATAGGGAGGCGTGGCGCCGTAGTACGGCGGAGGCGGAGGTGGAGGCGGGGGAAGCGTTCCGGACCAGCCCGGCTCGTCGGAATCGGCCGGAACGTCCAGCGGGACGGTGGGCGACGTGCCGCCCGGAACCTTCAGCGGAACGGTGGGCGACGTGCCGCCCGGAACACTGGCCGGCGTCTCGGAGTCGGCGGGAGAGGCTGCGGACGGACCAGTGCCTGCTGCGGGGCGGGACGGGTCCTGGCTTTCATCGGGGTGCGGGGTGTGCGGATTCATACTTCGATCCTCCCGGTCCCGGCCGCGGCGCTCTACTGGGGAACACCCTGAACTGTCCCTGAGTCAGCCCGGGTTCGGGCCGAAAACGGGTCCGGGGGACCCTGATCCATGCTTGGATTGATTCATGACAACCGCCGTTTCCCGCCCGCCGCTGGTCCGTGGCGGCGACCGCGTGATTGCCGGCGTCTGCGCCGGTCTCGCCCGCCACCTGGGCTGGCCGGTGCGGATGGTACGGATTGGAATGGCAGTGGCGGCGCTCGCCGGCGGCGCCGGCGTCGCTTTCTACGCCTGGCTCTGGATCATGGTGCCCACTGCCGACGAGAGCGCCAGGCGCAATGCCCGCCGGCCGGCGTCGCCCATTGCCCCGGCGGTAAGCGCACCGTTTGCCGGCCCCGACGCGGGTCAGTACCCGGGCGGCTACCAGGGTCCCGCAGCTGCGGACTCCAGCGTGGCGAACGTTCCCGCGCCCGACGCAACGCCCCAAGGGCCGGCCGTCGCGGCCACGGAGTCCTGGCCGAGCAGGGTCAAGAGTATGCCGTACGGCAAGGAGATCCTGCTGGGGTCCGGACTGCTGCTGGCCGCGGGAATCCTGATCGCCAGGATGCTCGGCTTTGACGTGCCGCTGGGGACCCTTATTCCGGTGGCCGCCATCCTGGGTGGCGCCGCGATCGCGTGGATGCAGTTGGACGAAACCCGGCGGGCGGGCCTCCTCGACAAGACCAAGGCCGACCAGGCCGGTGGTTGGGCCCGGCTCGCGGCCGGCCTGGCGCTTGTGGTTGCCGGCGTGCTGGTGATGGTGTCCGGCTCCGGATCGTGGGAGCAGACCTGGCTCGCGCTGCTGGCCTCCGTGGCGGTGCTCGGCGGCGTGGCCCTGGTGCTGCTGCCGTGGGGGCTTAAGTTCTGGCGAGACCTGGAGGCGGAGCGGTCCGGCCGCGTCCGCGCCACCGAGCGCGCCGAGATCGCCGCCCATCTGCACGACTCCGTCCTCCAGACGCTGGCCCTGATCCAGCGGCGCGCGGGCAACGAGCACGACGTCGTCCGGCTGGCCCGCGCGCAGGAACGCGAGCTGCGGGGCTGGCTGTACCGGGACCCGGGCAAGGAGGCCGGGCAGCTCTCGGAAGGCATCAAGGCGGCCGCGGCGGAAGTGGAAGATGCGCTGGGCCAGGCCGTCGAGGTCGTCAGCGTGGGGGACTGCGGCATGGCGGAACGGCACGAGGCCCTGGTCCAGGCTGCCCGTGAGGCGATGTTGAATGCCGCCCGCCACGGCGGCAGCGCCGTGTCCGTCTACCTGGAAGTCACTGACGGCGCCGCGGAGGTGTTCGTGAAGGACCGCGGACCCGGGTTCGATCCGGACTCAGTCTCCGCGGACCGGCTCGGTGTCCGCGAATCGATTATCGGACGGATGAACAGGCACGGCGGCACGGCCGCCATCATCAGCAGCCCGGACGGCACCGAAGTGCGGCTCAGGCTGCCGCTGGCCGCCAGCCCCGCGGCCGCTACGGGTGCCGCCGACAACGGAGAGGTAAGACTGTGAGCAACGCAGATACAGGAAACACGGCGCGGGCGATCCGCGTCGTGATTGTCGATGACCACGCGATTTTCCGGTCCGGCCTCAAGGCGGACCTGGATCCGGCCATTCTCGTTGCGGGCGAAGCCGGAACGGTCGAAGAAGCCGTTGCGGTCATCGCGGCGGTCCGCCCCGACGTCGTGCTGCTGGACGTCCATCTGCCAGGCGGACTCGGCGGCGGCGGGCGCGAGGTGATTGCCGGTTCCATCCCGCTGTTGGCGACCACGCGGTTCCTCGCCCTGAGCGTCTCGGACGCGGCGGAGGACGTCGTCTCGGTCATCCGGGCCGGCGCGCGCGGCTACGTCACCAAGACGATCTCAGGAGCGGAAATTTCCGACGCCGTGCGGCGCGTGGCCGGGGGCGACGCGGTGTTTTCGCCCCGGCTGGCGGGGTTTGTGCTGGATGCCTTCGGCACGGCGCCGGCGGACATCGCCGACGACGAACTGGACCGGCTCTCCGCCCGGGAGCTCGAGGTGATGCGGCTGATCGCCCGCGGCTACAGCTACAAGGAAGTCGCCAAGGAGTTGTTCATCTCAATCAAGACGGTTGAAACCCACGTTTCGGCGGTGCTGCGCAAACTCCAGCTCTCCAGCCGGCACGAACTGACCCGCTGGGCCGCCGAGCGGCGCCTGCTCTAAAACCGAGATGCGCTATCACTTTTGGTCCTTATCCGGGGCTGGATAAGGACCAAAAGTGACAGCGCAACGGGGTTGGAGCGGGACTACTTGGCCTTGCCGAGGAAGTCCTGGAGGCGGGCGACGCCGGTGGCCAGGTCCTCGTCGCCGAGGGCGTAGGACAGGCGGAGGTAGCCGGACGGGCCGAACGCCTCGCCCGGAACCACCGCCACCTCGACCTCGTCCAGAATCAGGGCGGCCAGCTCGGCCGACGTCGCCGGCCGGACCGGTCCGTTCGCGGAAGGGAGCTCCTTGCCCAGCAGCGCGCGGACGTCGGCGTAGACGTAGAACGCACCCTTCGGCGTCGGGCACTCGACACCCTCAATGGCATTCAGGCCCGCCACAATTGCCTTGCGCCGGCGGTCGAAGGCGAGCTTCATTTCGTCCACCGCGGTCAGCGGCCCGGAGACCGCCGCGATGGCGGCGACCTGGGGGATGTTCGAGACGTTGGACGTGGCGTGGGACTGCAGGTTCGTAGCGGCCTTGATGACGTCGGCCGGGCCGATCATCCAGCCCACCCGCCAGCCGGTCATGGCGTACGTCTTGGCGACGCCGTTGAGGATGACGACCTTATCGCCCAGTTCCGGGACTGCCGTGGCGATCGAGGTGAACGGCACGCCGTCGTACGTCAGGTGCTCATAGATCTCGTCGGTGACCACCCACAGGCCCTTCGCGGCCGCCCACTGGCCGATCTCCTTGACCTGCTCCGGTGAATACACGGCACCGGTGGGGTTGGACGGCGAGACGAACAGGAGGATCTTGGTGCGGTCAGTGACGGCGGCGTCCAACTGCTCCACGGTGACCAAGTATTCCTGTTCCGGTCCGGCAAACACCTCGACCGGCACGCCGCCGGCGAGACGGATGGCCTCCGGGTAGGTGGTCCAAAACGGGGTGGGGACGATGACTTCGTCGCCCGGATCCAGCAGCGTTGCGAAGGTGTTGTACACGGCTTGCTTGCCACCGTTGGTCACCAGCACCTGGGCGGCCTCGGCCTTGTAGCCGGAATCCCGGAACGTTTTGTCCGCGATGGCCTGCTTCAGTTCGGGCAGGCCGCCCGCGGGGGAGTAGCGGTGGTACTTCGGCTGGCTGGCGGCATCGATGGCGGCCTGCACGATGTAGCCGGGAGTCGGGAAATCCGGTTCGCCGGCGCCGAAGCCGATGACCGGCCGGCCGGCCGCCTTCAGCGCCTTCGCCTTCGCGTCGACGGCCAGTGTGGCGGATTCGGCAATCGCGGAGATGCGCTGTGAAATGCGGGCGGCAGGCATGGCGGGTCCATTCTTCGCTTGCAGCTGGAGGGCTGTTTGGGGGATTCGACGGAACCTACTCTATGCTGTTCAGCGGATCGCCCGGAGTGCCGGCGCGGAAATGTGACTGCGGGTAAGTCAGCTGGTTTCCGCGGCGCCTTTTCTCTGCGAGGCGGCGGTCCGGGAGAACCCGGTTCGACGTAGGCGCAGTTGTTGCGTAGACTGGTTCTCCGGTGTTGAAAACACGATGATGGTCTGCGCCTCAGGAAAGTCTGGGGAAGTGCGAGTCTGGGGTTTTCGATCCACCTAGGGTAGTGGCGCAATTGGTAGCGCAGCGGTCTCCAAAACCGCAGGTTGCAGGTTCGAGTCCTGTCTGCCCTGCGCAAGCTGTTCCGGGTCAACCGGAGCAAGCGCAGCAACCATGGTTCAGTTCAGAGCCGGGTATCCGACATTGCGAGGATGAGTGAGGATCAGGTGACCGAAACAGCTGCCAGCAGCTCCAAAGGCCGCCCCGCCAAGAACGCCGAAAAGGCCGGCTTCTTCGCTCGAATTGCGCTCTTCGTCCGCCAGGTAATCGGCGAGCTGAAGAAGGTCGTTGCACCGACCCGCAAGGAATTGATCAACTACACACTTGTGGTGCTGGTGTTCGTGGTCATCATGATGCTCATCGTCACCCTGCTGGACCTGGCCTTCGGGACCGGAGTTAGCTGGGTCTTCGGCGGCACGGCCCCCACGGACCGCTAACCCGACCGGTCCGCAGACCGCGTGGATATCCCCGGGAGACCGGTGCTTCCGCGGGGTGTGCGGAATTGAGTCATTTAAATAGGCATGTAAGGCAATGAGGAAGCAGGAGACCAAGTGTCTGAGCAGGAGCTCGAGGTAACTGAGACTGAGCTGGATAAGAGCCAGGACGCCGCGGTGGAAGCCGGGGAAGAGTCCGAGGCTGTGTCTGCTGCGCCCGAATCCGACGCCGCCGCTGAGGCAGATGCAGTAGCCGACGACGAAACCACCGACGCTGACGACGTTGAAGCTGCCGACGAAGCAGAAGCAGGCGAATCAGGCGACGTTCTCGCGGCCGCCGCTGCTGCCGCTGAAGTGGACCCGGCCGATGAGTTCAAGGCCAAGCTGCGCCGCCAGGAGGGTGACTGGTACGTCATCCACTCCTACGCCGGCTATGAAAACCGCGTCAAGGCCAACCTTGAAACCCGCATCCAGACCCTGGACATGGAAGATTACATCTTCGAGATCCAGGTGCCAATGGAAGAAGTCGTTGAGATCAAGAACGCTCAGCGCAAGGTCATCAACCGCGTCCGCATCCCCGGGTACGTGCTTGTCCGCATGGACCTGACCGACGCCTCCTGGGGCGCCGTCCGTCACACCCCCGGCGTCACCGGCTTCGTAGGCAACGCCCACAACCCGGTTCCGCTGCGCCTCGACGAGGTCTTCTCCATGCTCGCCCCGGTCTTCGAAGAAGAGCAGGCCGAGAAGGGCAAGCCCGTCAAGCACGCCGCCGCCCAGGTTGACGTCGACTTCGAGGTGGGCGAATCGGTCATCGTCAAGGAGGGTCCCTTCGAGACCCTTCCGGCCACGATCTCCGAGATCAAGGTGGATTCCCAGACCCTCGTGGTGCTGGTTTCCATCTTCGAGCGCGAAACTCCGGTCACGCTGGCGTTCAACCAGGTCAGCAAGATCTAGCTTTCCCCACAGAATTCGCCCCAGGCTGCCCGCTTAGCGGCCCCGGGGCGGCCGGCCGCCTTGCCATGGCGGCCACCAACCTGAGGCACGCTCCTGTGTCCCAGGACGCAATTGAGAGAAGGACCCTACATTGGCTCCCAAGAAGAAGGTCACCGGCCTCATCAAGCTGCAGATCCAGGCAGG
This sequence comes from Pseudarthrobacter sp. MM222, assembly GCF_947090775.1. Classification (NCBI taxonomy): domain Bacteria; kingdom Bacillati; phylum Actinomycetota; class Actinomycetes; order Micrococcales; family Micrococcaceae; genus Pseudarthrobacter; species Pseudarthrobacter sp. MM222. The sequence goes on along the minus strand of NZ_OX352321.1, from coordinate 3,314,200 downwards.
TGCCGCTAACCCGGCCCCGCCGATCGGTCCTGCGCTTGGCCAGCACGGTGTCAACATCATGGAATTCTGCAAGGCGTACAACGCTGCGACGGAATCCCAGCGCGGCAACGTCATCCCGGTTGAGATCACGGTTTACGAGGACCGCTCGTTCACGTTCATCACCAAGACCCCGCCGGCTGCAGAGCTCATCAAGAAGGCTGCAGGCGTCGCCAAGGGTTCGCCCACCCCGCACACCGTCAAGGTTGCCAAGCTGACGCAGGCCCAGGTCAACGAGATCGCCACCACCAAGATGGAAGACCTCAACGCCACGAGCCTCGAAGGCGCCGCGAAGATCATCGCCGGTACCGCCCGTTCCATGGGTATCACTGTCGAAGGCTAATAGCCTTCACCGCCGGGCAACCGGCACCACCTAATCATTTGAGATGTTGGAAATCCGGTTCGGATAAAACCGCCGGAGTCCCGACTGTGGCAGGGCCCAGCGCGGTCCGCAGACCACAACTGCACAAGGAGAATAAGCAGCATGGCAAAGCGCAGCAAAGCATATGAGGCAGCCGCAGCCAAGATCGACGCGGAGAAGTTCTACGCGCCGTTCGAGGCAGTGACGCTGGCTAAGGACACCAACCCGTCCAAGTTCGACGCCACCGTTGAGGTTGCTTTCCGCCTGGGTGTAGACCCGCGTAAGGCTGACCAGATGGTCCGCGGCACCGTTAACCTGCCGCACGGCACCGGTAAGGTTGCCCGCGTCCTCGTCTTCGCAACGGGCGACAAGGCCGAAGCAGCAATCGCTGCCGGCGCCGACTTCGTTGGTTCCGATGACCTGATCGAAAAGATCGCAGCCGGCTGGACCGACTTCGATTCCGCCGTTGCTACCCCTGACCTCATGGGCAAGGTTGGCCGCCTCGGTAAGGTCCTGGGTCCGCGTAACCTGATGCCGAACCCGAAGACCGGCACCGTGACCGCTGACGTCGCCAAGGCCGTCAACGACATCAAGGGTGGCAAGATCGATTTCCGCGTCGACAAGCACTCGAACCTGCACTTCATCATTGGCAAGGTTTCGTTCGACGCCATCAAGCTGGCGGAGAACTACGCAGCAGCGCTGGAAGAGGTCCTTCGCCTCAAGCCGTCCGCTTCCAAGGGACGCTACATCCAGAAGGCCACCGTCGCCACCACGTTTGGCCCGGGCATCACGGTTGACCCCAACGTCACCAAGGTCCTGACCGAGGTCTAGTCCTCGACAGCCCAAGCTGAAAAGACCGTCCCGCAACCGCGGGGCGGTCTTTTCCGCGTTCCGCCCGCCGGTTAGGCTGTGCCGGTGACCACAGCGCCGTACCGCATCGAACAGCTCGCCCTGCCGGCATCGCTTGATTCCCCGGACGACGGCGACTTCCGGGCTGTCGGGGACCTGTGCGATGCCATCACGCTCGAAACCTGGGGCAACCTGGACCGGTCGGCCCCGCCCGCGGTCCGGCTTCAGGACTGGCGGGACAATGCCTACCGCACGGTCCGAGTCTTCTTCGTGCGCCAGGAAGGGCGGGTGGTCGGCAGTTCGTGGATCAGGTGCGAAGTCCGGGAGAACCTGCGCAGCGCCCTCTTGCACGTCCAAGTGCTGAATGCATTCACCGGCCGGGGGATCGGCCGGACGCTGCTGCAGCACGCTCAGGAGCTGGCCGCGGCCGAGGGCCGCACCATCCTGCAGAGCTTTACGGAACATCCCGCCAATTTCGACGTCGACGGTCCCGGCCGGCTCCGGCCGGCCACCGGAGCCGGATTCCTGCCCGCCGACGCGCGGGGTGTCCGCTTCGCGCTGGCGGCAGGCTATCGCCTCGAGCAGGTCGAACGCTTCAGCGTCCTTGATGTCCCGGCGCACGCCGGGACTTGGGATGGCCTGGAACGCGAGGCGGTGGCCAAGGCCGGGGAGGATTACGAGCTCCTCGGCTGGACGGGGACCTGCCCGGACGGGTACGTCGACGAGTTTGCCGTCCTGATGTCCCGGATGAGCACCGACGCGCCGACCGGAGAGCTGAGCTATGACGAGGAAACCTGGGACGTCGCCCGGGTTCGGCACGTCGAGGACAAGTGGAAGAAGGCAGGGATCGTGTCCCTCGTGGCCGCTGCCCGGCACCGGCCCAGCGGGAAGCTGGCCGCCTACTCGGTGCTACAGCTCACTCCCTCGAAACCCTGGCTGGCGGACCAGGACGACACCCTCGTCGCCAGGCCCCATCGCGGGCACCGGCTCGGCATGCTCGTGAAGCTGCTCAACCTCCGCCGCCTGCGCTCCGAATACCCGGACGTGGAACGCGTGATCACGTTCAACGCGGTCGAAAACGATCACATGCTGGCCATTAACATCGCGCTTGGGTTCCGTCCGGCGGGCTGGGACGGCGAGTGGCAGCGGACCGTCGCGACGTAACCCATGGAACAGCGGCCCAAACCGGCATATGCTGGCGGTCAAAGCCCGGCCTAAGCCGGGCTTCCGGCACCCTTAGTGGATGCAGAACGGCTGGGACGGTGCCCTCGATGGAAAATGACGTACGGATTGAGCAGCTTTGGATCCCCGACACCGTCGACGGACCGGACGCCGTGGATTTCCTTGCCGCGATAGAAGTGGGCCGCAAGGTGCGGATGCAGACCTGGGGGAGTGACGATCTCGCGTACGCGCCGCAGGAGAAGCTGCTCGAGATGGCGGACCCGTACGAACGCCAGGTGATCCTCGTGGCCAAGATCGGCAGCGAGATCGTCGGGACCGTGGACATTGCGCTGCCGCTCTCTGACAACCTCGATCTCGCCGAATTCACGCTCGACATCCTGCCGGAGTTCCAGGGCCGGGGCGTGGGCCGGCAACTGCTCGAAGCAGCCGAACATTTCGCCCGGGACGAGGGCAGGCACAGGATCCTGATCGACACGAACCATCCGGGAGCGTCCCTGGGCGACAGCGAGGCCGGGCAGCTCGTCCCCGGCAGCGGCCTCGGCTTCGTTCCGCTGGGCAGCCGCGAGGTGGAGTTCGCCCGGCACACCGGGTACACCCTGCAGCACATTGAAAAGTTCAGCGCCTGCGCCCTGCCGCTCGACACGAAGCTCGTCGCCGAGCTTGAGGCCGAGGCCGAGGAAGCCAACGGTGGCCGCTACCGCCTGCACCACTGGACCGACCGATGCCCTGACCAGTGGCTTGAGTTTGTCGCGTCGCTGGAAAACCGTGCCGGTGAAGACGGTGTGCCTGGAGCCGAAACGGAGGACATGGTATTCGACGGCGGCATCCTCCGGGAGGCCGAAGAAGTCGCTATCGCGCAGGGCCGCCGGACGGTAGTCACCGCTGTCGAAGATATCGCCACCGGCGAACTCGTCGGCCTGACCACCATCAGCGTGCTCGCGCTGCGCCCCGACGTCGTGTTCCAGGACGACACCGTGGTTCTGCAGGAGCACCGCGGCAACAAGCTCGGCCTGCTGATCAAGGTCGCCAACATGGTGCGGCTCTCAGAACAGTTCCCCGACGCCAGGGTCCTCTACACCTGGAACGCCCCGGAAAACCGCTACCTCCTCAAGGTCAACCAGCAGCTCGGTTTCACCACTGCGGGCGTGACCGGGATCTGGCAGAAGGAACTGCCGGACTTCGGGCCCAGCGTCAGCTGACCCCGGGCCCCGATTTGGCGCTTCCGTCCGGGACCCCGTAAGCTGGGAGGACCAAAGACCGTCGGTTGTTGGAAATCCACTCTCCCAAGCAAGACTCAATTCTGCAGTCGCGCCGGGAGGGCCAGTGGATCTCTGGACGAAGGACCCTGAACATAGGGCGGCCGGCGCAGGTGAACGAAGCAAAGCTCCGCGGTTCTGACCGCGTCGAGACAAGCCCCGTGCATCTGCGCGGGGCGTTTTTAGTTTTAGCTCTGTTGAGCGGGGACCGGGAAACACCGGCACTATCCCCGGAAGGAGGGTTATGGCAACGCCTAGCAAGGTTTCAGCAGTAGCTGAGATCACTAACGATTTCAAGGAATCGAACGCCGCTGTCCTGACCGAATACCGTGGGCTCACCGTTGCACAGCTCAAGCAGCTGCGTGTCTCTCTCGGCCAGGACACCAAGTTCTCGGTCGTAAAGAACACCCTGACCGCCATTGCAGCCAAGGAAGCTGGAGTTGAAGCATTCAACGACCAGCTCTCCGGCCCCACTGCAATCGCGTTCATCAAGGGTGACGCAGTTGCCGCTGCCAAGAGCCTGACGGATTTTGCCAAGGCCAACAAGCAGCTGGTTATCAAGACCGGTTACTTCGAGGGCAAGGCACTGAACGCGAGCGAAGTCGCTGCCCTGGCAGCACTCGAGTCCCGCGAGCTGCAGCTCGCCAAGGTTGCAGGCATCCTCAAGGCTCCTGCTGCCGCCGCTGCACGCATCATCGACGCACTGCGCCTCAAGCTTGAAGAAGAGAACGGTGCACCGGCAGCAGCCGAAGCACCCGCCGCTGAAGAAGCTCCGGCCGAAGCTGAGGCCCCGGCCGACGCTCCCGCAGCAGATGCAGCAGTAGCAGCCGAAGCTCCGGCCGACGCCGCAGCCCCCGAAGAGAAGTAACTCTCTTTCAAACCAGACTCCGGTGTGAAGGCAATGGCTCCGGCCGCCGAGCACCACTATAGGAAGGACGCCACACCATGGCGAAGCTCACCAACGAAGAGCTCATTGAAGCTTTCAAGGAACTGACCATCATCGAGCTCTCCGAGTTCGTCAAGCTCTTCGAAGAGACCTTCGAAGTTACCGCAGCCGCGGTTGCAGTTGCTGGCCCCGCCGGCGGCGGCGCTGCTGAAGAAGCAGAAGAGCAGACCGAATTCGACGTCGTCCTGGAGCACCCGGGCGACAAGAAGATCGCAGTGATCAAGGAAGTACGCGCCATCACTTCCCTGGGCCTCAAGGAAGCCAAGGACCTGGTTGACAGCGCTCCCAAGGCTGTTCTCGAAGGTGTCACCAAGGAAGCTGCCGAGAAGGCTGTTGCACAGCTCGAAGAAGCTGGCGCTCGCGTTACCCTCAAGTAACTCGCCGCTCCGGGAAGGGTCGGTATCGGCCTGTTCCCAGCTTGGTTTCGGGAAACCCCGTCCACTTCGGTGGGCGGGGTTTCCTGCGTTGTGGCACAGGGTTGCCAGCCTCGTCGGCCCGCTGCACCAATTCCGGGCCGGGGGAGTTAACCCGCCCGGGCTAGTTCGGTTCCGAGATGTCCGCGAGAACAGCGCCCAGGGCGGCCGTCAGCGCATCGGCGTCGACGAAGGCGCTGTAACCGTGTTCACCGGCGCCCATCGAAATCCGCCGGCCGCTGATGCTCCGGTCCGCATACACCGGCCAAGCCACCGTGCTGCCGAGCGGGGTGATGGTGCCGCGCTCGTAGCCGGTGGCCGCCAGGGCGACGTCCGCCGTCGGCAGCGACAGCTTGTTGACGCCCACCAGCGCCCGGAGCTTGGGCCAGGAAATCTGCCGGTCCCCGGGGATCAGGGCGAACAGGAAGCTCCCGTCCTTGCGCTTGACGACGAGGGACTTCACAATGTCCCCCGGCCGGATGCCGAGGATGCGTGCCGCCTCCTCGAGGCTGTTCGCGGCGAGGCGCTCGACGACGCTGACCTCCAGCCCGCGGGCGGCGGCGTCGGCGAGGAAACGCTCCCGGCCGTTTCCGCCGTCGGCTCCGGCCGGGCCGACGGCGGCTGGTCCCTTGTCCGTCACGACCGGCTCAGTCGCGGTACAGAAGCAGGGCCTCGCCCTGGCCCCCGCCGCCGCAGAGGGAGACGGCAGCCTTGCCGCTGCCCCGACGCTTCAGTTCATGCGCCGCGTGCAGCGCCAGCCGGGCGCCGGAGGCGCCGATCGGGTGCCCCAGGGCAATGGCCCCGCCGTGAAGGTTGCACTTCTCCAGCGGATACTCGAGATCCTTGAGGGACTGGACGGCCACGGAGCCGAAGGCCTCGTTGATTTCGATGAAGTCCAGGTCCGCGGCGGACCAGCCGGCCTTGCCCAGCGCGCTCTTGATGGCATTGGCGGGCTGGGAGTGCAGCGAGTTGTCGGGCCCGGCCACCTGCCCGGGCTTGCCGACCACGGCAAGGTAATCCAGCCCGTTGTCCTCGGCGAACTTCCGCGAGCAGAGCACGAGGGCCGCGGCGCCGTCGGACAGGGGAGAGGAGTTGCCTGCGGTGATTGTCCCGTCGGTGACGAAGGCCGCCCGCAGTCCGGCCAGTGACTGCACCGTCGTGTTGGGGCGGATGCCTTCGTCGGCCTCCACGACGACCGGATCGCCCTTGCGCTGCTTGACGCTGATCGGGGCAATCTCGCCGTCGAACACGCCGTCCTTCGCCGCCCGGGCAGCGCGCTGGTGCGAGGCGGCCGCAACCTCATCCTGCGAAGTGCGGTCGATGCCCAGGACGAGGTTCTTGCTCTCGGTCGACAGGCCCATGGACTGGCCGTCGAAGGCGTCGGTCAGGCCGTCGTGGGCGGCGACGTCGAGCGCCTGCACGGTTCCGTACGTCCAGCCCTGCCGGGATCCGGGAAGGATGTGCGGGGCACGGGTCATGGATTCCTGGCCGCCGGCGACGACCACCGTGGCGTCGCCGCCGCGGATCATCCGGGCCGCGTCAATCACGGCGGTGAGGCCGGAGAGGCAGACCTTGTTGATGGTCACGGTGGGGACGTTCCAGCCGATGCCGGCGGCGATGGCGCTCTGGCGGGCGGGGTTCTGGCCCGCACCGGCCTGCAGCACCTGACCCATAATGACAGAGTCCACCTGATCGGCTTTCACCCCGCAGGCAGCCAGCGCCGCCCGGATGGCGTGGGCGCCGAGCTCCACGGCCGTGAAGCTGGCCAGCTGGCCATTGAGGCGGCCCAGGGGCGTGCGGGAAGCGGCGAGGATGACAACATCGTTGTTGTCCGCGGAGTTGCTCATGGTTTCTCTTCCGATCATTTTCGAGTTAAACCTAGGTTATCGTGAGCCAGATCACCGAGCCACACGATTCCGATCGGGCCGGCGGCGCCGCCGGGCAGCCAGTGGGCCGCGGACGGCAGCCGGTGCTTGCAATCGGAACGGAAGTGGGGTAGACAAGTAGGTTGCTTTGCCGTATCGTAGATATTTGCGTCTTCCCTGTTTACCTTCAGCCTTCATATAGCGGTGGGCTTAGCCTGGCAGCTGCGCCATCAATGTGCCGTCAACAACGGCACCAACATGGACAGCGCGGGTCCCGGGTCATATAGCGGAACCGGACTGGTAGCACTGCGGAGTCACTCTGCAGGGTGCATAACGGGGGAGATCTGAAAACGCCTGAAGGTCTGTGGAAGGATCCCTCTTGGTCGCCTCGAGCACCTCTAATGTAAACAACGCTGCAACCGCTATCAATGCCGAAAGCACCGACGGTGCAACCCGGCGGCTCTCATTCGCAAAGATTCACGAACCTCTTGACGTTCCGAATCTGCTTGCCCTGCAAACGGACAGCTTCGACTGGCTGGTCGGAAACGAACGCTGGCAGGCCCGCGTCGCGAAGGCCGTCGAAGAAAGCGACCTGAGCGTCGCCACCTCCTCCGGTCTTTCCGACATCTTCGAAGAAATCTCCCCGATCGAGGATTTCCAGGGCACCATGTCCCTGAGCTTCTCCGAGCCGGAGTTCGCTGACCCGAAGTACACCATGGCCGAGTGCAAGGACCGGGACGCTACCTACTCGGCTCCGCTGTACGTTAAAGCCGAATTCATGAACAACAACACGGGCGAAATCAAGCAGCAGACCGTGTTCATGGGTGACTTCCCGCTGATGACCGAAAAGGGCACCTTCGTCGTCAACGGCACCGAGCGTGTTGTCGTCTCCCAGCTGGTCCGCTCCCCGGGCGCGTACTTCGAGCGCACCGCCGACAAGACCAGCGACAAGGACATCTTCACTGCGAAGATCATCCCGTCCCGCGGCGCCTGGTTCGAACTCGAAATCGACAAGCGCGACCAGGTCGGCGTTCGCCTCGACCGCAAGCGCAAGCAGTCCGTCACGGTGCTGCTGAAGGCCCTCGGCTGGACCGAAGGCCAGATCCTCGAAGAGTTCGGCCAGTACGACTCCATGCGCGCAACGCTGGAGAAGGACGCCACCGAAACCCGGGAAGATGCCTTGCTGGACATCTACCGGAAGCTGCGACCGGGCGAGCCGCCCACGGTCGAGGCTGCCCAGTCCCTGCTGGACAACCTGTACTTCAACTCCAAGCGCTACGATCTGGCCAAAGTCGGCCGCTACAAGATCAACCGCAAGCTTGGCATCGACCGCTCCCTTGGTGACAAGGAAGCCTCCGTGCTGCACGTTGAAGACATCGTCGCCATGATCAAGTTCCTCGTTGCGCTGCACGCCGGTGAGAAGACCCTCACGGGCAAGCGCGACGGCCAGGACCACGAGCTGCGCGTTGAGATCGATGACATCGACCACTTCGGCAACCGCCGCATCCGCGCCGTCGGCGAGCTCATCGAGAACCAGGTCCGCACCGGCCTGTCCCGCATGGAGCGCGTTGTCCGCGAGCGTATGACGACCCAGGACGTCGAGGCCATCACGCCGCAGACCCTGATCAACATCCGCCCCGTCGTTGCAGCCATCAAGGAGTTCTTCGGAACTTCCCAGCTGTCACAGTTCATGGACCAGAACAACCCGCTCTCCGGCCTGACCCACAAGCGTCGTCTGTCCGCGCTGGGCCCGGGCGGTCTGTCCCGTGACCGCGCAGGCATGGAAGTCCGAGACGTTCACCCGTCGCACTACGGACGCATGTGCCCCATCGAAACTCCTGAAGGCCCGAACATCGGCCTGATCGGATCGCTGGCTTCCTACGGACGGATCAACCCGTTCGGCTTCATCGAGACCCCCTACCGTCTCGTGTCCGAAGGTGTTGTCTCCGATGAGGTCCAGTACCTGACGGCCGACGACGAGGCCGAGGTCCTGATCGCACAGGCCAACGCTCCGCTGGACGAGAACAAGAAGTTCGCCGAAGAGACCGTTCTGGTCCGCGCCCGTGGTGGTGGAGGCGAGCCCGTGCTGGTTCCCGCCGCCGACGTCGAGTTCATGGACGTTTCCCCGCGCCAGATGGTGTCCGTGGCAACCGCCCTGATCCCGTTCCTCGAGCATGACGATGCAAACCGCGCACTCATGGGTGCCAACATGCAGCGCCAGGCCGTGCCGCTGGTCCGCTCCGAGGCGCCGTTCGTCGGCACCGGCATGGAGCGCGCCGCAGCTGTGGACGCCGGTGACGTCACCATCGCCAAGAAGGCAGGTGTGGTTACCGAGGTCTCCGCCGAGCTCGTCATCATGCTCAACGACGACGGTACGGAAACCAACTACCGGATCAATAAGTTCGCACGTTCCAACCAGGGCAACTGCTACAACAACCGTGTCCTGGTGAGCGAAGGCCAGCGCCTCGAAGTCGGCGGGATCATCGCCGACGGCCCGGCAACGGACCAGGGTGAACTTGCCCTCGGAAAGAACCTGCTCGTGGCATTCATGTCGTGGGAAGGCCACAACTTCGAGGATGCCATCATCCTGTCCCAGCGCATCGTGGCTGAGGACGTCCTTTCCTCCATCCACATCGAGGAGCACGAGATCGATGCCCGCGACACCAAGCTTGGTGCCGAGGAAATCACCCGTGACATCCCGAACGTGTCCGAGGAAGTCCTGGCAGGCCTGGACGAGCGCGGCATCATCCACATCGGTGCTGAAGTTGAAGCCGGCGACATCCTGGTCGGAAAGGTCACGCCCAAGGGCGAGACCGAGCTGACCCCGGAAGAGCGCCTGCTGCGCGCCATCTTCGGTGAGAAGTCCCGCGAAGTGCGCGACACCTCCCTGAAGGTTCCGCACGGCGAGTCCGGCACCGTGATCGGTGTCCGCGTCTTCGACCGCGACAACGATGACGAGCTGCCCCCGGGTGTTAACCAGCTGGTGCGTGTCTACGTCGCTGCCAAGCGTAAGATCACCGACGGCGACAAGCTCGCCGGCCGTCACGGCAACAAGGGTGTCATTTCCAAGATCCTCCCGATCGAGGACATGCCCTTCCTTGCCGACGGTACCCCCGTTGATATCGTCCTGAACCCGCTGGGTGTTCCGGGCCGTATGAACGTCGGCCAGGTGCTCGAAACCCACCTCGGCTGGGTTGCCAAGACCGGCTGGAAGATCGAAGGCGAGCCCGAGTGGGTCAAGCAGCTGCCGAACCTGCCGCGCGAGAGTGGCTCGACCACTGTTGCAACGCCGGTGTTCGACGGTGCCCGTGAAGAAGAAATCACCGGCCTGCTCGACTCCACCAACGTCACCCGCGACGGCGACCGCCTGATCAACTCCTCCGGCAAGACCCGCCTGTTCGACGGCCGCTCCGGCGAGCCGTTCCCGGATCCGATCTCGGTCGGCTACATGTACATCCTGAAGCTCCACCACCTGGTGGACGACAAGATCCACGCGCGCTCCACCGGCCCGTACTCCATGATCACGCAGCAGCCGCTGGGTGGTAAGGCACAGTTCGGTGGCCAGCGCTTCGGTGAAATGGAAGTTTGGGCGCTCGAAGCTTACGGTGCCGCCTACACGCTCCAGGAACTCCTCACGATCAAGTCGGATGACATCCATGGTCGTGTGAAGGTCTACGAAGCCATCGTCAAGGGCGAGAACATCCCGGAGCCGGGCGTTCCTGAGTCCTTCAAGGTCTTGATCAAGGAAATGCAGTCGCTGTGCCTGAACGTGGAAGTGCTTTCCACGGACGGAACCACAATTGAAATGCGTGACTCTGATGACGCAGTCTTCACGGCTGCGGAAGAACTGGGCATCGATCTGTCTCGTGCAGAGCCCAGTTCCGTAGAAGAGGTCTAAGGAGTCCGACGACGGCGGGCCGTACGTCCGCCGTCGTCCTCCTTCCTCATTCCGCACCCAAGACTTCAGAATTTAGAGAACAAGAGAGAACAGGGACCATATGTCCAGCGAATCCTCCTTCGGCCTCATGCAGATCGGCCTCGCCACCGCGGAAGACATCCGTGGCTGGTCTTACGGCGAGGTTAAGAAGCCGGAAACCATTAACTACCGCACGCTCAAGCCTGAGAAGGACGGCCTCTTCTGCGAGAAGATCTTCGGCCCGTCCCGCGACTGGGAGTGCTACTGCGGTAAGTACAAGCGCGTGCGCTTCAAGGGCATCATCTGCGAGCGGTGTGGCGTTGAGGTCACCCGTGCGAAGGTGCGCCGTGAGCGCATGGGCCACATCGAACTGGCCGCCCCGGTCACGCATATCTGGTACTTCAAGGGTGTCCCGTCCCGCCTGGGCTACCTCCTTGACCTGGCACCGAAGGACCTCGAAAAGGTCATCTACTTCGCCGCCTACATGATCACGAGCGTCGACGCCGACAGCCGCCACGAAGAACTGCCCAACCTCCAGGTTGAGCACGACATCGAGAAGAAGCAGCTGATCGACAACCGCGACTCGGACATCGCCACGATCGCCCGCGACCTCGAGAACGAGCTTGCCCGTCTCGAAGGCGAAGGCGCCAAGGCTGCCGACAAGAAGAAGGCCCGCGACTCGGCCGACCGCCAGATGGCTAACGTCCGCAAGCGCGCGGATGCTGAAATCGAGCGCCTCGAGCAGGTCTGGGACCGCTTCAAGAACCTCAAGGTCGCCGACCTCGAAGGTGACGAAGGCCTGTACCGCGAACTGCGCGACCGCTACGGCATGTACTTCGAAGGCTCCATGGGTGCCGAGGCCATCAAGAAGCGTCTTGAGAACTTCGACATGCAGGCCGAGTCCGACATGCTGCGCGACATCATCGCCAACGGCAAGGGCCAGCGCAAGACCCGCGCCCTGAAGCGGCTCAAGGTGGTCAACGCGTTCCTGACGACCAACAACAGCCCGCTCGGCATGGTGCTGGACGCCGTCCCGGTGATCCCGCCGGAACTGCGCCCGATGGTCCAGCTGGACGGTGGCCGCTTCGCGACCTCCGACCTCAACGACCTCTACCGCCGCGTGATCAACCGCAACAACCGTCTCAAGCGACTGCTTGATCTCGGTGCCCCGGAGATCATCGTCAACAACGAGAAGCGCATGCTTCAGGAAGCTGTTGACAGCCTCTTCGACAACGGCCGCCGCGGCCGTCCGGTCACCGGACCGGGCAACCGTCCGCTGAAGTCCCTGAGCGACATGCTCAAGGGCAAGCAGGGCCGTTTCCGCCAGAACCTCCTCGGCAAGCGCGTCGACTACTCCGGCCGTTCGGTCATCGTCGTCGGCCCGCAGCTGAAGCTGCACCAGTGTGGCCTGCCGAAGCAGATGGCGCTGGAGCTCTTCAAGCCGTTCGTGATGAAGCGCCTGGTTGACCTCAACCACGCGCAGAACATCAAGTCGGCCAAGCGGATGGTCGAACGTTACCGCCCGCAGGTCTGGGATGTCCTCGAAGAGATCATCACAGAGCACCCCGTGTTGCTGAACCGTGCACCCACCCTGCACCGTCTCGGCATCCAGGCGTTCGAACCGCAGCTTGTTGAAGGTAAGGCAATCCAGCTCCACCCGCTGGTCTGTGGCGCCTTCAACGCTGACTTCGACGGCGACCAGATGGCAGTCCACCTGCCGCTGAGCCCCGAAGCCCAGGCCGAGGCGCGCATCCTGATGCTGTCCTCGAACAACATCCTGAAGCCGTCCGACGGCCGCCCGGTGACGCTGCCTTCGCAGGATATGATCATCGGCCTCTACCACCTGACCACCAAGCGTGTCGGTTCAGCTGGCGAAGGCCGGATCTTCTCCTCCGTTTCGGAAGCCATCATGGCCTACGACCTGCACGAGCTGCACCTGAACTCCCAGGTCAAGATCCGTCTTGAGGGCTTCGTTCCTTACGCCGGCTGGGAAGCTCCGGAAGGCTGGGAGCCGGGTCAGACCGCTCTCGTCCAGACCTCCCTGGGCCAGGTTCTCTTCAACGAGACCCTGCCCGCGGACTACCCCTGGGTCGAGGATGTTGCCGACAAGGGCGAGCTGTCCCGGATCGTCAACGACCTCGCCGAGCGCTACCCGAAGGTGATCACGGCGGCGACGCTGGACAACCTGAAGGATGCCGGTTTCTACTGGGCCACCCGCTCCGGCGTCACCGTGGCCATCTCCGACATCGAGGTGCCCCAGGACAAGCCGCGGATCCTCGCCGGTTACGAGACCATGGCTGCCAAGATCCAGGGCCAGTACGACAAGGGCCTGATCGACGACGACGAGCGTCGCCAGGAACTGATCGAGATCTGGAACAAGGCAACGAACGAGATCGCCCAGGCGATGCGCGACAGCCTGTCTCCGATGAACACCATCAACCGCATGGTGTCCTCCGGTGCACGTGGTAACTGGATGCAGGTACGTCAGATCGCGGGTATCCGTGGCCTGGTGGCCAACCCTAAGGGTGAGATCATCCCGCGTCCGATCAAGTCCTCCTACCGCGAGGGCCTGTCGGTGCTGGAATACTTCATCGCCACGCACGGTGCCCGTAAGGGTCTGGCCGACACCGCGCTGCGTACCGCCAACTCGGGTTACCTGACCCGTCGTCTGGTGGACGTCTCGCAGGACGTCATTGTCCGTGAAGAGGACTGCGGCACCGAGCGCGGCCTGGTCACGGCGATCGCCGTGGCCGACGCCAACGGCGAGCTGGTCCTGGACGAGAACGTCGAGAACAGCGCTTACGCCCGTACCTTGGCCGTGGATGTCGTTGACTCCAAGGGCAACGTCCTGGCCGCCGGCGGCACTGACTGCGGCGACGTCGTCATTGCCGAGCTGTTCGCAGCGGGCATCACCGAGGTCAAGGTCCGCTCCGTACTCACCTGTGAGTCCAGCGTCGGTACCTGCGCCCTGTGCTACGGCCGTTCGCTGGCCACGGGCAAGACCGTCGACATCGGTGAGGCAGTCGGTATCATCGCCGCACAGTCCATCGGTGAGCCGGGCACCCAGCTGACCATGCGTACCTTCCACACCGGTGGCGCTGTTTCCTCCAGCGGTGGAGACGACATCACCCAGGGTCTGCCCCGTATCCAGGAGCTCTTCGAAGCCCGTACTCCGAAGGGTGTCGCACCGATTGCAGAAGCAGCCGGCCGCATCACCATCGAAGAGTCCGAGCGCCAGATGCGCCTGGTCATCACCCCGGATGACGGGTCCGAAGAGATCGCCTACCCGGTGCTGCGCCGTTCACGTCTTCTGATCGAAGACGGCGAGCACGTCAGCGTCGGACAGAAGCTCATCAACGGTCCGGTCGACCCCAAGCAGGTTCTGCGCATCATGGGTCCCCGTGCCGCGCAGAAGTTCCTGGTGGACGAAGTCCAGGGCGTGTACCGCAGCCAGGGCATCGGTATCCACGACAAGCACGTCGAGGTTATCGTCCGCCAGATGCTGCGCCGCGTCACGGTCATCGAGTCCGGCGATTCGGATCTGCTGCCCGGCGAGCTCGCCGAGCGCAGCCGCTTCGAGGATGCCAACCGCCGCGTTGTCTCTGAGGGCAAGACGCCGGCTTCCGGCCGTCCTGAGCTCATGGGCATCACGAAGGCGTCCCTGGCGACCGAGTCCTGGCTGTCCGCCGCTTCCTTCCAGGAGACCACCCGCGTCCTGACGCAGGCGGCCATGGAAGGCAAGAGCGATCCGCTGCTCGGCCTCAAGGAGAACGTCATCATCGGTAAGCTGATCCCGGCCGGCACGGGTCTCCCGCGCTACACCGAGATCGCGGTGGAGCCGACTGAAGAAGCAAAGGCCAATCTGTTCACCGGCCCCAGCGCCTTCAGCGACTTCTCCTACGATTCCCTGGGCGGCGACGGAGCTCCTGAGTTCCACGCCATCCCGCTGGATGACTACGACCTGGGCAACGACTTCCGCTAGCCGTTAGGCCGGCGAGAGCCAACCAAGGGATGGTCCCGCACCGCAAGGTGGGGGACCATCCCCGTTTAACGATCGATTGCTGAGCAAAGGCCCTTATGGAGGGTCTAAAGGGCGTTTGCTCAGCAATGGATGGGGATTCGGTGGCCGAGCTTGCGGGGCGAGAGGGCGGTGAGGGGCCCGGAATCCCCGCCGATTAAGGGCTCGGAGCCGTCCGTGTTAGACTTGAGACTAATTGTTATTGTGGCAGTGGATGAGTGCGCCGGTTGAGCTGAAAGGCTCCACCAGGACGACGTTTCCGGTTTGCAGGGTTCTTGTGCAACGTATGCCACATTTTCGCATGCCTAGGGGCAGTTCAGGATGGAAGTCCGCGGATCCCGGCATGCGGTCCGACTATTAAGGCTTCGCCTCAGCCGCTATGGAGAGATCTTCAGAGCTCGAGCGGCGGGGCGCAGCGACAAGAGAGCGGCTGCCAACGGCCGCTCCGGATAAAACGGAGAACACGAGAGTGCCTACGATTAACCAGCTGGTCCGTAAGGGCCGCACGCCGAAGGTCAAGAAGACCAAGGCCCCCGCGCTTAACGGCAGCCCGATGCGCCGCGGTGTTTGCACCCGCGTGTACACCACGACCCCGAAGAAGCCGAACTCGGCTCTGCGTAAGGTTGCCCGTGTGCGCCTCAACGGTGGCGTTGAAGTCACCGCTTACATCCCCGGTGTAGGCCACAACCTCCAGGAGCACTCCATTGTGCTCGTACGTGGCGGCCGCGTTAAGGACCTTCCGGGTGTCCGTTACAAGATCGTCCGTGGCGCCCTCGATACACAGGGTGTCAAGAACCGTAAGCAGGCTCGTAGCCGCTACGGCGCAAAGATGGAGAAGAAGTAATATGCCTCGCAAGGGTCCGGCCCCCAAGCGGCCGCTAGTTCTAGATCCCGTTTACGGCTCCCCGCTGGTCACCCAGCTGATCAACAAGGTGCTGGTTGACGGCAAGAAGTCCACCGCAGAGCGCATCGTTTACGGTGCCCTCGAAGGTGCTCGTGCCAAGTCCGGCGGCGACCCCGTTGCAGCCCTCAAGAAGGCCATGGAGAATGTCAAGCCTTCCCTCGAGGTCCGCTCCCGCCGCGTCGGTGGCGCCACCTACCAGGTTCCCGTTGAGGTCAAGCCGGGCCGCTCCACCGCCCTCGCACTGCGCTGGCTGGTCGGCTACTCCAAGGCCCGCCGCGAGAAGACGATGACCGAGCGCCTCCAGAACGAGATCCTGGATGCCTCCAACGGTCTCGGTGCCGCTGTGAAGCGTCGCGAAGACACCCACAAGATGGCCGAGTCCAACAAGGCCTTCGCACACTACCGCTGGTAATACTTCCCGGACGCCGCCGGCTCAACCGAGTCGGCGGCGAACGTGCAGTCCATCCGAAAGGGAGACACCGTGGCACAGGACGTGCTTACCGACCTTAGCAAGGTCCGCAACATCGGCATCATGGCCCACATCGATGCCGGCAAGACCACTACTACCGAGCGCATCCTGTTCTACACGGGTGTGAACCACAAGATCGGCGAGACGCACGACGGCGCTTCGACGACTGACTGGATGGAACAGGAAAAGGAACGCGGCATCACCATCACGTCTGCCGCCGTGACTTGCTTCTGGGAAAACAACCAGATCAACATCATTGACACCCCCGGCCACGTGGACTTCACGGTTGAGGTTGAGCGCTCCCTGCGCGTCCTCGACGGTGCAGTTGCCGTGTTCGACGGCAAGGAAGGCGTGGAGCCGCAGTCGGAGACTGTCTGGCGCCAGGCTGACAAGTACAACGTCCCGCGCATCTGCTTCGTCAACAAGATGGACAAGCTCGGCGCTGACTTCTACTTCACCGTCGACACCATCGTCGGCCGCCTCGGTGCCAAGCCGCTCGTCATGCAGCTGCCGATCGGCGCCGAGAACGACTTCATCGGCGTCGTCGACCTCCTGTACATGCGTGCACTGGTCTGGCCCGGCGACTCCAAGGGTGACGTCACCATGGGTGCGAAGTACGAGATCCAGGAGATCCCGGCTGACCTCAAGGAAAAGGCCGAGGAGTACCGCGCAACGCTCGTCGAAACCGTTGCCGAGGCTTCTGAAGAGCTCATGGAGAAGTACCTCGAAGGTGAAGAGATCTCCACCGACGAGCTCAAGGCCGGCATCCGCAAGATGACCATCAACTCCGAGCTGTACCCCGTGTTCTGTGGCTCCGCCTTCAAGAACCGCGGTGTCCAGCCGATGCTTGACGCTGTTGTCGATTACCTGCCGAACCCGCTCGACGTCCCGCCGATGATCGGTCACGATCCCCGCGACGAAGAGAAGGAACTGACGCGCAAGCCGTCTTCCGAAGAGCCGTTCTCGGCTCTGGCGTTCAAGATTGCAGCTCACCCGTTCTTCGGTCAGCTCACCTTCGTCCGCGTGTACTCCGGTCACGTGGAAGCAGGCGCCCAGGTGGTCAACTCCACCAAGGGCAAGAAGGAGCGCATCGGCAAGCTGTTCCAGATGCACGCCAACAAGGAAATGCCGGTTGACGGCGCTACCGCCGGCCACATCTACGCAGCGATCGGCCTGAAGGACACGACCACGGGCGACACCCTGTGCGATCCGTCCAACCAGATCGTTCTCGAGTCCATGAGCTTCCCGGAGCCCGTGATCTCTGTTGCGATCGAGCCGAACACCAAGGGTGACCAGGAGAAGCTCTCCACGGCCATCCAGAAGCTCTCCGCCGAGGACCCGACCTTCCAGGTCTCCCTCAACGAGGACACCGGCCAGACCATCATCGCCGGCATGGGCGAGCTCCACCTGGATATCCTCGTGGACCGCATGCGCCGCGAATTCAAGGTCGAGGCAAACGTTGGCAAGCCGCAGGTTGCTTACCGCGAAACCATCAAGCGTGCTGTAGAGCGTCACGACTACACGCACAAGAAGCAGACCGGTGGTTCCGGCCAGTTCGCCAAGATCCAGATTGCGATCGAGCCGCTGGACACGTCCGAAGGCGAGCTGTACGAGTTCGAGAACAAGGTCACCGGTGGCCGTGTTCCGCGCGAATACATCCCGTCGGTGGACGCCGGTATCCAGGATGCGCTGAACGACGGCGTCCTGGCCGGTTACCCGGTTGTCGGCATCAAGGCCACGCTGATTGACGGCGCGTACCACGATGTTGACTCCTCGGAAATGGCGTTCAAGATCGCCGGGCGGATGGCTTTCAAGGAAGCCGCACGCAAGGCGAACCCCATCCTGCTCGAACCGCTGATGGATGTCGAGGTCCGCACCCCTGAGGAATACATGGGTGAAGTAATCGGTGACCTCAACTCCCGCCGTGGCCAGATGCAGTCCATGGAAGATGCCCAGGGCGTCAAGGTCATCCGCGCGCACGTCCCGCTGTCCGGCATGTTCGGCTACATCGGTGACCTGCGCTCGAAGACCCAGGGCCGCGCTGTGTACTCCATGACGTTCCACAGCTACGCCGAGGTCCCGAAGGCATTTGCCGACGAGATCATCCAGAAGAACCGCGGCGAATAGCCTCTACGGCTCTCGCAGCAAAAAACTCGGGTGCGTTTCCGGTTCCGGAAATTCCCCTGGTGCAGATGGCCGGCTCCGGCCCGGCCGGCGGCCATCTGCACCGACAGGCTCGTGGGACTAGTATTAGTTCCTGAATCTGCAATTTCATCAATCCAAAGCCCCCCAAGTAGACTTACTGAAGTTTCTGCCGCGACAAGCGCGGTCGAAGGGTAAGTCATTTGAAAACGTTCTAGGAGGAACCTGTGGCAAAGGCAAAGTTCGAGCGGACTAAGCCGCACGTTAACATCGGCACCATTGGTCACGTTGACCACGGTAAGACGACGTTGACGGCCGCGATTTCCAAGGTGCTGTACGACAAGTACCCGACACTCAACGAGCAGCGCGACTTCGCGTCGATTGACTCTGCTCCCGAAGAGCGTCAGCGCGGCATTACCATCAACATCTCCCACGTTGAGTACCAGACCGAGAAGCGCCACTACGCACACGTAGACGCTCCGGGTCACGCTGACTACATCAAGAACATGATCACCGGTGCTGCACAGATGGACGGTGCAATCCTCGTGGTTGCCGCCACTGACGGCCCGATGGCTCAGACCCGTGAGCACGTTCTGCTTGCCCGCCAGGTTGGCGTTCCCTACCTGCTGGTCGCGCTGAACAAGTCGGACATGGTTGACGACGAAGAGCTCCTCGACCTCGTCGAAATGGAAGTTCGCGAGCTGCTTTCGGCTCAGGGCTTCGATGGCGATGAAGCTCCGGTTGTCCGCGTTTCCGGCCTCAAGGCTCTCGAAGGCGACCCCGTTTGGGTCAAGTCCGTCGAGGACCTCATGGAAGCAGTCGACGAGTCCGTTCCGGACCCCGTACGTGACCGTGACAAGCCGTTCCTGATGCCGATCGAAGATGTCTTCACGATCACCGGCCGTGGCACCGTTGTAACGGGCCGCGCCGAGCGTGGAACCCTCGCCATCAACTCCGAGGTCGAGATCGTCGGCATCCGCCCGGTCCAGAAGACCACGGTTACCGGTATCGAGATGTTCCACAAGCAGCTCGACGAAGCATGGGCCGGCGAGAACTGTGGCCTCCTGCTCCGCGGTCTGAAGCGCGACGATGTCGAGCGTGGCCAGGTTGTCGTCAAGCCGGGTTCCATCACCCCGCACACCGACTTCGAGGCTAACGTCTACATCCTCTCCAAGGACGAAGGCGGACGTCACAACCCGTTCTACTCCAACTACCGCCCGCAGTTCTACTTCCGCACCACGGACGTAACCGGCGTTATCACCCTGCCGGAAGGCACGGAAATGGTTATGCCTGGCGACAACACTGAGATGACCGTTGCGCTCATCCAGCCCATCGCAATGGAAGAGGGCCTCGGCTTCGCTATCCGCGAAGGCGGCCGCACCGTTGGTTCGGGACGCGTCACCAAGATCATCAAGTAACTACTTGCTGATCTGAGTTGGATCTCTGACCGGCCCGGCCGTCTGACGGCCGCCGGAAGGTGAGGAACAGCCCCGCTGCATCGCAGCGGGGCTGTTCTTTTTTGTGCCGGTTCCGGTTGCGCCCCTCGATCCGGTGTCCTGTTGGTGCTTTCCTGTTAAGGTTGCAGGATCAGCCGTGCAAGAGAATGAAGGGGGTCCGGCATGGAATGGCTAATTTTCCTTGTGCTGGTGGTTGCCGTCGTTTCAGGTGTCATTTGGGTGCGCAAGCACTTCCGCCAGGAGATTGAGCGGGCGAAACGGATCAACCGCGCCAACAAGAACCAGTAGGTCCGCCAGTCAGGCCGGCCGGGCCCGGCTGAGCGCCTGGTACCAGTAGTAGGAATCCTTGGGCGTGCGCCGGAGCGTCTCAAAGTCCACGTGCACCAGCCCGAAGCGCTGCGAATAGCCGGCCGCCCACTCGAAGTTGTCCATCAGGGTCCAGACGTAATAGCCCAGGAGTTTGACGTCCTCGGCGATGCCGCCGGGACCTGTCGCTTCGAGGGCGTGGCTGAGGTGGGACGCCAGGTAGCTGATCCGCTGGTGGTCCCGGATGGGCCCGCTGACATGGTCCGGTTCCGGGAAACTGGCGCCGCTTTCCGTGATGTACACCGGAGGCAGGGCCGCGCCGTACCGGTCTTTGAGTTCCCGCAGCAGGATCCCCAAGTGGTCGGGGGCCACCGGCCAACCAAACCCGGTGGTTCCATTTTCAGGGTAGCCCACCTCGTGGAAGGGCAACCGTGCGACGGCCTTATGGGTATTGGCCGGGATGGCAACCGTTCCGCGCCCTAGGGCGACTTTGACCGGGAAGTAGTAGTTGAGTCCGTAGAAGTCCAGGGGCTGGTGGATCGTCTTCAGGTCGGCGTCGGAAATCTTGCCGAGTGAACGGAGCCACGGACGGGCCACCAGGGGCAAAGAGGGATAGCGCCCCAGCAGCACCGGATCCGCATAGATCCTGTTCATGAGCAGGTCGTAAAGCTTTGCGACGATCCTGTCCCCGTGCTTTCGGCTGGCCGGACTGACGGGGGAGTGCAGATTTGTGACCCCCACGGCGCCTTTAACCCCGGCAGCACGCAGTGCCTGGACGGCCAGGCCATGAGCCAAAAGCTGATAGTGGATGGAAGGGACTGCGTCGAACATCAGGGCCTTCCCCGGTGCATGGACGCCCAGTGCGTATCCGTTGAGGGTCACCGAGACGGGTTCGTTGAGAGTCACCCACTGCGCTACGCGGTCGCCGTAGCGCTGGCCCGCGGCCGCGCTGTACTCTGCGAAGCGTTCCGCCGTCGAGCGGTTCAGCCAGCCGCCCCGGTGCTCCAGGGGGAGCGGCGTGTCCCAATGGTAGAGCGTGGCCATCGGCGAGATTCCCGCCGCGAGCAGCTGGTCAATCAGCCGGTCGTAAAAGTCGAGGCCCTCCTTGTTGAAGGGGCCGGTCCCATCCGGCTGGATGCGTGGCCAGGAGATGGAGAAGCGGTAGGAGTCGATGCCGAGGTCACGCATCAGCTCGACATCTTCCGGCGCCCGGTTGTAGTGGTCGCACGCCACCGCGGGGGAGTGCCCGTCCAGGATGCTGCCGGGCTTCTCCGCGAACGCGTCCCAGCCGGAGGGGCCGCGTCCGCCCTCCGAGAGGGCGCCTTCGATTTGGAAGGCCGCGGAGGCAACTCCGAGCTTGAAATCGGGGCTCAGGCGCGCGGCAAGGGCCTGAACTGCAACAGAGTCCTGCACAGTCATGTCCCTATCATCCATTCACCGGTTGCTGAAGGCAATGATCGGGACGCAGGCCGTGTGAGTTCCGCCACTGTCAGGCGCGGAGCAGGGGCGGCCTGTGGTCCCTGATTCGCTTCTGACCATTAATTCCGGCATACTAGATGAGTTGTTCAAGCGCTCCTTCGCGTCCCGATCCGGATAATGCCGGGTGTCAGGGTCCAGGTAGGAGACCAAACATAACCCACTCCCCATGGAACTGCGGGCGAATGCGCGCTGCAAAGCGCGACACGCCCGACCGCGGGGGTCGGTTACGCCGGCAGGTTGAGGAACCCGGATTCTTCCGGATTCAGCTTGTGCGGCGGATGGTAGTTACGACTTCAAATGCTTCGGCAGCCATGCAACGAGTAAGTAAACAGGGCAGCCCTAATCAGGGGAAGCACAGACTGAAAGAGAGTCAGGCGACATGGCGGGACAAAAAATCCGCATCCGGCTGAAGTCATACGACCACGAGGTCATTGACGTTTCAGCTCGGAAGATCGTTGAGACGGTCACGCGCGCAGGCGCCACGGTTGTAGGCCCCGTGCCGCTTCCGACGGAGAAGAACATCTACTGCGTAATCCGCTCTCCGCACAAGTACAAGGACAGCCGTGAGCACTTCGAAATGCGTACTCACAAGCGTCTGATCGACATCATCGACCCCACGCCGAAGGCTGTTGACTCGCTTATGCGTCTCGACCTGCCGGCCGACGTGAACATCGAAATCAAGCTGTAGGGAGGTGCTGAGAGACTATGACCGCAACCCGTAACGTAAAGGGCCTGCTGGGCACGAAGCTCGGCATGACCCAGGTCTGGGACGAGAACAACAAGCTCATCCCCGTCACTGTGGTCCAGGCTGACTCGAACGTCATCACGCAGCTGCGCAATGCAGAGACTGATGGCTATGTCGCCGTTCAGATCGGCTACGGCCAGATCGATTCCCGCAAGGTCACCAAGCCGCTGGCTGGTCACTTTGAAAAGGCGGGCGTCACGCCCCGCCGCCACGTCGTAGAACTGCGCACTGCAGATGCTGACTCTTACGAGCTGGGCCAGGAGCTCTCCGTAGAGCTCTTCGAAGCCGGCCAGAAGATCGACGTCGTTGGCACCACCAAGGGTAAGGGCTTCGCCGGTGTTATGAAGCGTCACGGCTTCCACGGCGTTGGAGCTTCCCACGGTGCCCACAAGAACCACCGTAAGCCCGGTTCTATCGGTGGCGCATCCACCCCGAGCCGCGTCTTCAAGGGCATGAAAATGGCCGGCCGCATGGGCGCCGTTCGTCACACCACGCTGAACCTCACGGTCCACGCGGTTGACGTCGAGAAGTCGCTGCTCCTGATCAAGGGCGCCGTTCCCGGTGCCCGCGGCCAGGTCGTACTCGTACGCACCGCCGTGAAGGGAGCCTAGTTCAATGACTAGCACTGTCAAGGTTGACCTGCCTGCAGAGATCTTCGACGTACAGACCAACGTGCCGCTGCTGCACCAGGTCGTCGTTGCCCAGCTCGCTGCTGCTCGCCAGGGTACCCACAAGACCAAGACCCGCGCCGAGGTTTCCGGTGCAGGTCGCAAGCCGTTCAAGCAGAAGGGCACCGGCCGCGCCCGTCAGGGTTCAATCCGTGCTCCTCACATGACCGGTGGTGGCGTTGTCCACGGCCCCACGCCGCGTGACTACAGCCAGCGCACCCCCAAGAAGATGATTGCTGCTGCACTGCGCGGCGCTCTCTCTGACCGCGCCCGTAATGGCCGCATCCACGTTGTCGCTGAACTGGTAGCCGGCACCAAGCCGTCCTCCAGCGCCGCCCTGGCAACGCTGCGAGGTGTCTCCGAGCGTAAGAACCTGCTCGTCGTCATCGAGCGCGCCAACGACGTTGCCGCACTCTCCGTGCGCAACCTCACGGATGTTCACGTTCTGTACGCAGACCAGCTGAACACCTACGACGTTCTCGTTTCCGATGACGTTGTCTTCACCAAGGCTGCCTACGAAGCATTCGTTGCTGACAAGGCAGTGGCAAAGAACGAGGAGGATGCCAAGTGAGTGCAGCCACCATCAAAGACCCGCGCGACGTCGTGCTTGCACCCGTCGTCTCGGAAAAGAGCTACGGCCTGATCGATGAGGGCAAGTACACCTTCCTGGTGGACCCCCGCTCGAACAAGACCGAGATCAAGCTGGCCGTGGAGAAGATTTTCTCCGTCAAGGTCGAATCGATCAACACCATCAACCGTGCCGGTAAGCGCAAGCGGACCAAATTCGGATGGGGTACCCGCAAGAACACCAAGCGTGCAATTGTGAGCCTCAAAGAAGGCACTATCGACATCTTCGGCGGTCCGCTCTCGTAGCGGAGACCACTTTAACGAGGAAATAAATTATGGGAATCCGTAAATATAAGCCGACTACCCCGGGCCGTCGCGGCTCGAGCGTAGCGGACTTCACCGAAATCACGCGGTCGACGCCGGAAAAGTCGTTGGTACGTCCCCTCCCGAAAAAGGGTGGCCGTAACAACACCGGCAAGATCACGACCCGTCACAAGGGTGGTGGCCACAAGCGCCAGTACCGTCTGATCGACTTCCGTCGCCACGACAAAGACGGCGTCAACGCCCGCGTTGCTGAAATTGAGTACGATCCGAACCGTACGGCTCGCATCGCCCTCCTGCACTACGTTGATGGCACCAAGCGTTACATCATCGCCCCGAACAAGCTGGCCCAGGGTGACACCGTAGAGGCAGGTGCCGACGCTGACATCAAGCCCGGCAACAACCTCCCGCTGCGCAACATCCCGGTCGGTACCGTAATCCACGCAGTCGAACTGCGTCCGGGTGGCGGCGCCAAGATGGGCCGCTCCGCCGGCGCATCGATCCAGCTTGTGGCAAAGGAAGGCCGTTTCGCCCAGCTGCGTCTGCCTTCCGGCGAAATCCGCAACGTTGACGTGCGCTGCCGCGCAACCGTCGGCGAGGTCGGCAACGCCGAGCAGTCGAACATCAACTGGGGCAAGGCCGGCCGCATGCGCTGGAAGGGCGTCCGCCCGACCGTCCGTGGTGTCGCCATGAACCCGGTCGACCACCCCCACGGTGGTGGCGAGGGTAAGACGTCCGGTGGACGTCACCCCGTCAACCCGAACGGTAAGCGCGAAGGCCGCACCCGCCGTCCCAACAAAGAGAGCGACAAGCTTATTGTTCGTCGCCGTCGTACTGGCAAGAACAAGCGATAGGAGCCTGGACACATGCCACGCAGCCTGAAAAAAGGTCCTTTCGTTGACCAGCACCTCTTTGTGAAGGTAGCAAGGGAAAACGAAAAGGGCACCAAGAACGTCATCAAGACCTGGTCCCGCCGTTCGATGATCGTCCCCGACATGCTCGGCCACACGATCGCCGTGCACGACGGACGCAAGCACATTCCGGTGTTTGTCACCGAGTCGATGGTCGGGCACAAGCTCGGCGAATTCGCTCAAACGCGGACATTCCGCGGCCATGTCAAGGACGACCGTAAGGGCAAGCGCCGCTAGGCGCCTGCACTTACGTCATAGACGAGAGAAGGAAAGCAATGGAAGCCAAGGCAATTGCGCGTCATATCCGCGTAACGCCTATGAAGGCCCGGCGCGTCGTCAACCTTGTTCGTGGTAAGCAAGCGAATGAGGCTCTGGCAATTCTGAAGTTTGCCCCCCAGGCAGCTTCGGAGCCGGTATTCAAGGTAGTACAGTCAGCAATCTCCAACGCCCGGGTCCTCGCGGACCGCGACGGTGTGGCGTTTGACGAAGGTGACCTCATCATCAGCGAAGCGTTTGTTGATGAAGGCCCGACCATGAAGCGGTTCCAGCCGCGTGCCCAGGGTCGTGCATTTCAGATCAAGAAGCGCACGAGCCACATCACCGTGGTAGTCGCTACCCCGGAGAAAGAGGAGGCTCGCTAAGTGGGACAGAAAGTTAACCCGCACGGGTTCCGACTCGGTATCACCACCGATCACGTATCGCACTGGTTCGCCGACAGCACCAAGGCCGGCCAGCGGTACAAGGACTTCGTCCGCGAAGACATCCGTATCCGTCAGCTCATGTCCACGGGCATGGAGCGCGCCGGTATCGCCAAGGTCGAAATCGAGCGCACCCGTGACCGCGTCCGTGTGGATATCCACACGGCACGTCCGGGCATTGTCATCGGCCGCCGCGGTGCAGAAGCAGACCGCATCCGCGGCGAGCTCGAAAAGCTCACGGGCAAGCAGGTCCAGCTGAACATCCTCGAGGTCAAGAACCCCGAGATGGAAGCGCAGCTTGTTGCCCAGGGCGTTGCTGAGCAGCTCACTTCCCGCGTGGCTTTCCGCCGTGCGATGAAGAAGGCCATGCAGTCCGCACAGCGCGCCGGTGCCAAGGGCATCCGGATCGCTTGCTCGGGTCGACTGGGCGGCGCAGAAATGTCCCGCTCGGAGTTCTACCGCGAAGGCCGTGTGCCCCTGCACACCCTCCGCGCGAACATCGACTACGGCTTCTACGAGGCCAAGACCACCTTCGGCCGCATCGGCGTGAAGGTCTGGATCTACAAGGGTGACGTCACCGCCAAGGAACTGGCTCAGCAGGCAGCTGCTGCTCCGTCCCGCGGCCGTGGTGCCAGCGACCGCCCGGGCCGCCCGGGTGGCGCTGACCGTGGTGACCGCCGTCGTCGTACCGACCGCCCGGCCGAGGCTGCACCCGCTGCTGCCGAAGCTCCGGCGGCTGAGGCAGCTTCTGCCGCACCGGCACAGGCAGCAGAAGGAGGACAGGCTTAAATGCTTATCCCACGTCGAGTCAAGCACCGTAAGCAGCACCACCCGGGTCGTTCCGGCGCTGCTACGGGCGGCACCAAGGTCTCCTTCGGTGAGTGGGGTATCCAGGCTCTGAGCCCGGCATA
Source organism: Pseudarthrobacter sp. MM222 (assembly GCF_947090775.1). Taxonomy (NCBI): domain Bacteria; kingdom Bacillati; phylum Actinomycetota; class Actinomycetes; order Micrococcales; family Micrococcaceae; genus Pseudarthrobacter; species Pseudarthrobacter sp. MM222. Next base: position 3,287,780 of record NZ_OX352321.1, on the reverse strand, counting down.
CGTCACCAACCGTCAGATCGAGTCTGCCCGTATCGCGATGACCCGCCACATCAAGCGTGGCGGCAAGGTCTGGATCAACATCTACCCGGACCGTCCGCTGACGAAGAAGCCTGCCGAAACCCGCATGGGTTCCGGTAAGGGTTCTCCGGAATGGTGGGTCTCAAACGTCAAGCCGGGCCGGGTTCTCTTTGAGATCTCCGGTGTCGAGGAATCGGTTGCTCGCGAGGCACTGCGCCTGGCAATCCACAAGCTCCCGTTGAAAGCACGCATTCTGCGTCGCGAAGGTGGTGAATAGAAATGTCAGTAGGATCCAAGGAACTTGCATCCGCACAGCTGGACGGTTTCGACAACGAGCGCCTCGTTGAAGAACTCCGTAAGGCCAAGGAAGAGCTGTTCAACCTGCGTTTCCAGTCCGCCACCGGTCAGCTGGAGAACCACGGTCGTCTGCGCGCGGTAAAGAAGGACATCGCACGTATCTACACCGTTCTCCGTGAGCGCGAGCTGGGCATTCGTGCCGAGGTTGCCGCACCGGTTGTGGAAGCCAAGGAAGAAAAGAAGTCCAAGAAGTCCGCAGCCAAGGCTGAGAAGGCTGAAAAGCCGGCCGAGGCTGAGGCTGAGGAGGACGCCAAGTGAGTGAAAAGGACGAGAACGTGACGGAAACTGTTTCCGGCGCAGCTACGGCTGACGAGCGCGGTTACCGTAAGACGAAGCGCGGCTATGTGGTCTCGGACAAGATGGAAAAGACCATCGTTGTCCAGGTCGAGGACCGTGTGAAGCACGCCCTCTACGGCAAGGTCCTTCGCCGCAACACGAAGATCAAGGCTCACGACGAAGAGAACAGCGCCGGCATCGGCGACCTCGTTCTCCTCGCCGAGACCCGCCCGCTCTCCGCTACCAAGCGGTGGCGCCTGGTGGAGATCCTCGAGAAGGCCAAGTAACACCTGCGGCTCGCTTAGCGGATGCTGTACGGAAACCCTCGTTCCCCTTGTGGGAGCGGGGGTTTCCGCGTTGCCGGCGGGCTGCCGGAGCGCCGTCGCCTGTGGTATGGGCTGATTCTGTCTGCGGGCCCAATCGTGCTAGGATATTGAGTTTGTATGGCGCCCCTGTGCGCCATCGTCAACCTCGTAAACAATCGTGCCACGGCATAGTGCCCCCTTGCGTCCCGACCCGTCGGGACGCGTCTGGGAAGCAAATGTTTTTGGCACGGGCGTTTAGGCCTGGTCTGGCAAAATCCAGGCAGGTCAAGAGACACCCCGATCAACCGTTCCGCAAGGCTCATTCCGTAGGAAGATTTTCGGTCTGAGAACCAGCGCGACGCAAGGAGTAAATAGTGATTCAGCAGGAGTCGCGACTCAAGGTCGCCGACAACACGGGTGCTAAGGAAATCCTTACCATTCGCGTTCTCGGTGGATCTGGCCGTCGCTACGCAGGCATTGGCGACGTAATCGTCGCTACCGTCAAGGATGCAATTCCGGGCGGCAACGTAAAGAAGGGCGACGTCGTCAAGGCTGTCATCGTCCGTACCAAGAAGGAACGCCGCCGTGCGGATGGTTCCTACATCAAGTTTGACGAGAACGCAGCTGTGATCCTGAAGGCTGACGGTGACCCCCGCGGTACCCGTATCTTCGGACCGGTTGGTCGTGAACTTCGCGACAAGAAGTTCATGAAGATCGTTTCTCTGGCTCCGGAGGTGCTTTAGTCCATGGCTAAGATCAAAAAGGGTGACCTGGTTCAGGTCATCACTGGCGCCAAGGCTGAGCGCGGCGGCGACCGTGGCAAGCAGGGCAAGGTTCTGCGCGTATTCCCGGAGACCAACCGCGTGTTGGTTGAAGGCATTAACCGCGTAACCAAGCACACCAAGGTCGGTCAGTCGCAGCGCGGCACCAAGACCGGTGGCATCGAGGTTGTCGAGGCTACCATCCACATCTCCAACGTGGCTCTGGTTGACCCGTCCACCAAGAAGCCCACCCGCGTCGGGTTCCGCACCGAGACCGTTGAGCGCGATGGCGTGAAGCGTGAAGTGCGCGTCCGCGTGGCCAAGAGCTCCGGGAAGGACATCTAATGACTGAGACTCTCGAGACTCCGGCAAGCAAGATCGTTCCTCGTCTGAAGACCAAGTACGCCGACTCCATCAAGGGCTCGCTGACCGAGGAATTCAAGTACCAGAACGTCAACCAGGTTCCCCGCCTGGTGAAGGTCGTTGTGAACATGGGTGTTGGAGATGCCGCAAAGGACTCCAAACTGATCGACGGCGCTGTCCGCGATCTGACCCTGATCACCGGCCAGAAGCCGATGGTAACGAAGGCCCGCAAGTCCATCGCACAGTTCAAGCTGCGCGAAGGCATGCCGATCGGTGCGCACGCAACTCTGCGTGGCGACCGCATGTGGGAATTCCTGGACCGTCTGGTCACGCTGGCTCTGCCGCGTATCCGTGACTTCCGTGGCCTCAGCGGCAAGCAGTTCGATGGCAACGGCAACTACACCTTCGGTCTGACCGAGCAGGTTATGTTCCACGAGATCGACCAGGATTCCATCGACCGCGTACGCGGCATGGACATCACCGTCGTGACCACTGCCAAGACCGACGACGAAGGCCGCGCGCTGCTCAAGGCGCTTGGCTTCCCGTTCAAGACCGAAGATTAATCTAGCTACGTAAAAGGTCCGTTGCGCTGGTCCGAATTCTGTTCGGAAGACAGCACGACGGAAACCGTTATGAGGAAGGGCAAGAGCCCACCATGACAATGACAGATCCCGTCGCAGACATGCTTACGCGTCTGCGCAACGCAAACTCGGCATACCACGATTCCGTGTCTATGCCGTACAGCAAGCTCAAGGCACGCGTTGCCGACATCCTGAAGGCCGAAGGTTACATCGCCTCCTGGAAAGAAGAAGACGCTGAGGTTGGCAAGAAGCTGACCCTCGAGCTCAAGTTCGGACCGAACCGCGAGCGTTCAATCGCTGGCGTTCGTCGTATTTCCAAGCCGGGACTGCGCGTTTACGCAAAGTCCACCAACCTGCCGCACGTGCTCGGTGGCCTGGGTGTCGCAATCCTGTCCACCTCTTCCGGCCTCTTGACTGACAAGCAGGCCGGCAAGAAGGGCGTGGGCGGCGAAGTCCTCGCTTACGTCTGGTAACGGGAAAGGAAGAGAATAATGTCACGTATTGGACGTCTCCCCATAACCGTTCCTGCCGGCGTTGAGGTCAAGGTTGACGGCTCTGTCGTCAGCGTCAAGGGTTCCAAAGGCGAGCTGAGCCACACTGTGGCCAGCCCGATCGAGGTATCCCTGGAAGAAGGCACCCTGACTGTCGCCCGCCCGAACGACGAGCGCGCCTCACGTTCGCTGCACGGCCTGACCCGCACCCTGATCGCCAACATGATCCAGGGTGTCACCGCAGGCTACGAGAAGAAGCTTGAGATTGTCGGTACTGGTTACCGCGTCCAGGCCAAGGGAACTGATCTGGAGTTCGCTCTGGGCTACAGCCACCCGGTTAACGTCTCGGCACCGAACGGCATCACCTTTGCAGTTGAGACCCCGACCAAGCTCTCTGTTTCAGGTATCTCCAAGCAGCAGGTCGGCGAGGTTGCTGCCAACATTCGCAAGCTGCGGAAGCCGGACCCCTACAAGGGCAAGGGCATCCGTTACGCAGGCGAAGTCATCCGCCGCAAGGTCGGAAAGGCTGGTAAGTAACCATGGCGATCGCAATTAACAAGAAGCGTACGAACAAGAGCAAGTCTGCCCAGCGCAGCCGCCGCCAGCTTCGTATCCGCAAGCGCATCTCCGGAACGGCTGTACGTCCTCGTCTGGTCGTCAACCGCTCCGCACGCCACGTATTCGTCCAGGTTGTCGATGACACCAAGGGCCTGACCGTAGCGAGCGCCTCCACATTGGAAGCCGACCTTCGTGCATTCGACGGTGACAAGACCGCCAAAGCCAAGCGCGTTGGCGAACTGGTCGCCGAGCGTGCCAAGGCTGCCGGTATCGAAGCTGTTGTCTTCGACCGCGGTGGTAACAAGTACCACGGCCGGATCGCCGCCGTCGCTGACGGCGCACGTGAAGGCGGACTGGCACTGTGACCGAAAATAACGAAAAGGACATTCAGGTGACTGAAGCTGTAGCTGCTCCGGCAACTGAGACCGCTGCGCCTGCTACCACTGACGACCGCCGTGGTGGCGCTCGTCGTGGCGAGCGTGGCGACCGCGGCCAGGGCCAGGGCCGCGGAGACCGTGGTGGCCGTGGTGGCCGCGACGGTGGCCGCGAAGCCGAAAAGAGCCAGTTCGTAGAGCGCGTCGTAACCATCAACCGTGTTTCCAAGGTCGTCAAGGGTGGTCGTCGCTTCAGCTTCACCGCCCTCGTCGTCGTCGGTGACGGCAACGGTATGGTCGGCGTCGGCTACGGCAAGGCTAAGGAAGTTCCTGCCGCAATCGCGAAGGGCGTTGAAGAGGCCAAGAAGTCCTTCTTCCGCGTTCCCCGCATCGGCAACACCATTCCTCACCGCGTACAGGGCGAAGCCGCTGCAGGCGTTGTAATGCTGCGTCCGGCTTCCGCCGGTACCGGTGTTATCGCCGGTGGTCCGGTCCGTGCAGTACTGGAGTGCGTGGGCATCCACGACATCCTCTCCAAGTCGCTCGGTTCCTCCAACGCCATCAACATCGTTCACGCGACCGTTGATGCCCTGAAGCGTCTCGAAGAGCCGGCAGCAGTGGCAGCACGCCGCGGCCTCCCGCTCGACGAGATTGCTCCGCCGGCAATGGTGAAGGCACTCCTGAACCAGAAGGCAGGTGTCTGAGTTATGGCTAAGAACGTGCTTGTCTCCGACGCACAGTTGGAGATCACTCAGATCAAGTCCGCCATTGGCGGCAAGCAGAACCAGCGCGACACCCTGCGGTCCCTCGGCCTGAAGCGGATCGGACACACCGTTGTCCGCACCGCCGACGCCGTGACCGTCGGAATGCTCAACACGGTTCCGCACCTGGTAAAGGTAGAGGAGGCGAAGTAAATGGCAGAGAAGAACGCCGAAAAGGCACAGGGCGCCGCTGCTGAGAAGCAGAACGCTCTGAAGGTTCACCACCTGCGTCCCGCCCCGGGTGCCAAGACCGCCAAGACCCGTGTTGGTCGTGGTGAAGGTTCCAAGGGTAAGACCGCCGGTCGCGGTACCAAGGGTACGAAGGCCCGCTACCAGATCAAGGCTGGCTTTGCCGGCGGCCAGCTGCCGCTGCACATGCGCCTGCCGAAGCTGCGCGGCTTCAAGAACCCGTTCCGGGTTGAGTTCCAGGTAGTTAACCTGGACAAGCTCAACGAGCTGTTCCCGGAAGGTGGCGCTGTCACCGTGGAGAACCTGGTCGAAAAGGGTGCCGTTCGCAAGAACCAGCCCGTCAAGGTGCTGGGCACCGGCGACATCACCGTCAAGGTTGACGTCACCGTCCACGCATTCTCGGCCAGTGCCGCAGAAAAGATTGCAGCAGCAGGCGGAAGCACCACCGCTCTCTAAGGAGCGGTGGGCAGAAGCCCGTTGTTGAAACTCCCGGTACCGAGGGGCTCAGGCCTCCCGGTGCCGGGAGTTTTTTGCACTTCCGCGCCCCGCCGATTGTCCGCAGGGCGCATCCACCCGTTAGACTCTGTTGTTGGGTTTATTTGACCTGCCTCACACGACTTTACTTACCACTCAGGAGGACGCTTGCTTAGCGCATTCGGCCGGGCCTTTCGCACGCCTGATCTGCGACGCAAGTTGTTGTTCACGCTGGGAATCATCACAATCTTCCGCTTGGGCGCTTTCATCCCCTCGCCTGGTGTGAACTACCAGAATGTCCAGCAATGCTTGCAGAACGGTCAGACCACGGGCGGCATCTACCAGCTCGTCAACCTGTTTAGCGGCGGTGCATTGCTGCAGGTCTCGATCTTCGCGCTCGGGATCATGCCGTACATCACGGCGAGTATCATCGTGCAGTTGCTCCGGGTGGTCATTCCCCGCTTCCAGATGCTCTATGAGGAAGGCGCGTCCGGCCAGTCAAAGCTGACGCAGTACACGCGTTACCTCACCATCGCCCTGGGCCTCCTGAATGCCACGACCCTGGTGTCGTTGGCGCGCTCCGGCCAGTTGCTGCCCAACTGCCAGCTGCCGATCATCCCGGACACGAGCATCGTCACCACGATCCTCATTATCATTACGCTGACGGCCGGCACCGGCCTGATCATGTGGATGGGCGAACTCGTCACCGAAAAGGGTGTGGGCAACGGCATGTCGCTGCTCATTTTCACGTCCATCGCTGCCGGATTCCCCGGATCGCTCGGCGCGATCTGGACGGCGCAGGGCCCGGGTACCTTCTTCATGGTCCTGGCCATCGGCCTGCTGACCGTGGCGCTCGTGGTCTTCGTCGAGCAGTCCCAGCGCAGGATCCCTGTGCAGTATGCCAAGCGCATGATCGGCCGCCGGACTGTAGGCGGTACCAGCACGTACATCCCCATCAAGGTGAACATGGCCGGCGTCGTGCCCGTCATCTTCGCATCCTCGATGCTGTACCTGCCGGGCCTGATTTCCCAGTTCAACCAGCCGGCGCCCGGCGAGCCGTTGGCGCCCTGGGTTGAGTGGATCAACAACAACCTGACCCGTGGCGACCACCCCATATACATGGCTCTCTACTTCGCCATGATTGTGTTCTTCACGTACTTCTATGTTGCGATCACTTTCAACCCTGAAGAAGTTTCTGACAACATGAAGAAGTACGGCGGCTTCATTCCGGGGATCCGTGCCGGCAAGCCGACCGCAGACTACCTGCAGTACGTGCTTTCCCGGATCACCCTGCCCGGTGCCATTTACCTGGGCTTTGTGGCGCTCATCCCGCTGATCGCACTGGTCCTGATCAACGCCAACCAGAACTTCCCGTTCGGTGGCACCTCGATCCTGATCATGGTCGGCGTCGGTTTGGAGACCGTCAAGCAGATTGACGCGCAGCTACAGCAGCGTCACTACGAAGGGCTTTTGCGATGACGAGAATGTTGATTATCGGACCTCCCGGTTCCGGCAAGGGAACGCAGGCGGAACGCATTTCGGAGCGCCTCGGCGTCGTGGCGATCTCCACAGGCGACATCTTCCGAGCCAACGTCAAGGGCGAAACCCCGCTGGGCATCGAGGCCAAGAAGTACATGGACGCGGGGGACTTCGTTCCGGACAGCGTGACGAACAAGATGGTCCGCGACCGTCTAAGCGAAGGCGACGTCGAAAACGGCTTCCTGCTGGACGGTTACCCGCGCACCACTGCGCAGGTGGATTACCTCGACGCGATCCTGGCCGATGGCGAACAGAAGCTCGACGTTGTCCTGCAGCTCACGGCCGATGACGAGGAGCTCGTCTCCCGCCTCCTGGGCCGTGCGAAGGAAACCGGTCGCAGCGACGACAACGAGGCCGTCATCCGACACCGCCTTGACCTCTACCACGACCAGACGGAGGCCGTGGTGGCGAAGTACGCCGACCGCGGCATCCTGACGCGCGTCGACGGTATCGGCGGCATTGACGAGGTCACCGACCGCGTCATGCAGGCCATCAAAGAGGCCCAGAAGGCCTGAGCCTGACCCTTGATCTTGAGGCCCCTCCCGGACCACCGGGAGGGGCCTCCGCCATTTAGCCGCGCAGTCCCGAAACGGGCGCGGCTCCATTGAAAGGACGCTGATGGCCTTCGGCCAGCCCCGCATCGAATACAAGACCAACGCCCAGATGCGCATCATGCACCAGGCCGGACTGGTGCTCAGCCGCGCCCTCGATGCTGCAGTCGCCGCAGCGGTGCCCGGCAAGACCACCCGCGACCTCGACGCCATCTTCGCGGCCGTCCTCAAGGAAGCCGGCGCAACCTCGAACTTCCTCGGCTACCACGGCTTCCCGGCCACCATCTGCACCTCGGTCAACGAGGAAGTCGTCCACGGCATCCCCGGCGACCGGGTGCTGCGGGACGGGGATATCCTCTCGATCGACGGCGGCGCGATCCTGGACGGCTGGCACTCCGACTCGGCCCGGACCGTGATCGTCGGGACGGCCGACCCGGAGGACCAGCGGCTTTCCGACGTCACGGAATCGGCGATGTGGCACGGCATTGCCGCCCTCGCCACCGGCAAGTTCGTCGGTGACATCGGTTCCGCCGTCGACGATTACGTCTCGTCCGTACCGGGTAAGCCGCTCGGGATCCTGGAGGACTACGTGGGCCACGGCATCGGCTCCGAAATGCACATGGCCCCGGACGTGCTGAATTACCGGACCAGCCACCGCGGGCCCAAGATCCGGCCGGGACTGTGCCTTGCCATCGAACCCATGCTGGTGCGTGGCAGCATCGACACCGCCGTGCTGGCGGACGACTGGACCGTGGTGACCACGGACGGCAAGCGCTCCTGCCAGTGGGAGCACTCCGTGGCGGTCCACGAGAACGGCATCTGGGTCCTGTCGGCTCCGGACGGGGGAGCGGCGAAGCTGGCACCGCTCGGCGTCGTGCCGGTTCCGATTCCCTGACCTCAAGTCTGCCCGCGACGCCCACTGCGGCCCGCGACACTCAAAATCCCTGGCGCAACCGGTGTTCCGGTGTCGCCAGGGATTTTCCGTGTCGCCAGGGAGCCTTCGCCGCGTCAGCTCCTGGGCCGTTCGTCAGGGGCGCACAATGGAGCCATGACTTCGATCACCGACGTGCCGGGAATCAGGGTGGGCCACGCGACCAGGACCACTGACGGGTGGCTGAGCGGAGTGACCGTGATCCTCCCTCCGCCGGGCACGATCGGGTCCGTGGATGTGCGCGGCGGCGGCCCCGGAACCCATGAGACCGACGCGCTGGACCCCACCACCCTGACGTCCCGGATCGATGCCGTGGTGCTCACCGGCGGCAGCGCCTACGGCCTCGTGTCCGCCTCCGGTGCCCAGCGCTGGTGCGAGGAGGACGGGCGCGGCTTCCCGGTGACCGGCGGCGTGGTCCCCATCGTGCCGGCCGCGGCGATCTTTGACCTCGGCCGCGGCGGGGACTTTACGGCCCGGCCGGACCTCGCCATGGGATACGCGGCAACGGCCGCTGCCGCCGCCCGGGAGGACGGGCACGACGTCGACCGCGGCAACGTGGGCGCCGGCACCGGAGCAGTCATCGGCCGGGGCACATACAAGGGCGGAGTAGGTACAGCCTCCATAACCCTGGAGAACGGGGTAGTTGTAGGGGCCCTGGCGGTGGTCAACGCGCTGGGCTTGCCTTACAGGGGTTTCGAAAAGCTCGATGACCAGCGGCAGAGGGTTTCGGCTCCGCCGCCCTTGAACACCACCCTGGTAGTCGTTGCCACGAATGCAACCCTGGACAAAGCAGAGTGCAAACGGACCGCGTCGGCCGCCCATGCCGGCCTGGCCCGGGCACTGAATCCGAGCCACACCCTGGCAGACGGGGATACGGTGTTTTGCCTGGCCACCGGCGCCCTCGCGCTGGACCGCAGCAGCGACGCCGCCCGGCAGTACAGCCTCATCACCCTGCAGAGTGCGGCGGCCGACGTCGTCCGGCTGGCCATCCTGGACGGGGTCGCCAGCGCGGACGCCGTCGACACCCCTGCCGGGGAATTTCGTGCATACGGGGACGATGTGCGCTAGCATTGCTGGATTTAACATTCGGCCGGTAATGGCGTAGTGTTGTCTGTTGGTTGTCTGCCCTGTTGTGCCCTTTTGGGTGCCGGGAGGCATCAGCCAAACAATCAAAAACGTCCGCGGTTCTTTCCGGTGCAATCCGGGAGGCTGTGGCAAACAACAGTTAGCGGAGGGTATGGCCAAGAAGGACGGGGTCATTGAGATCGAGGGCGTTGTGACTGAGGCGCTGCCTAACGCGATGTTTCGTGTTGAGCTCACCAACAAGCACATCGTTCTGGCACACATCTCTGGAAAGATGCGCCAGCACTACATCAGGATTCTCCCTGAGGACCGGGTAGTGGTGGAGCTGAGCCCGTACGACCTGACACGTGGTCGTATCGTCTACCGCTACAAGTAAACACTGGGCGGCCAGAGCAACAGCCGAAGGCCGGTCCAGCTGACCAACTGCAACACGCAAAGGAATGCCATGAAGGTCAAGCCGAGCGTCAAGCAGATCTGCGAAAAGTGCAAAGTGATCCGCCGTAATGGCCGGGTCATGGTGATCTGCGAGAACCCGCGCCACAAGCAGCGCCAGGGCTAATTTCCCTTTCGGGAAACCCTGGGTTGCTAACCCACGCAAGTAAATAAAGGCAGCACAAGCTGATCTGGGACACTGAGCAAGAACGAGTCCGGACAGCTAACCCCCGGTCGGAGGCTGGGGCCGCACGGAACGTGCGGGTGTACTGCCTACGACCTCCGGTTTATTCAAGGAGCACTGCCACTATGGCTCGTCTCGCTGGCGTAGACATTCCCCGCGAAAAGCGGTTGGAAATTGCGCTTACTTACATCTACGGCGTGGGCAAGACCCGTGCACACGAAACCCTGGCTGCCACCGGCATCAGCGCTGACGTTCGGGTCAAGGACCTGTCCGACGCCGAGCTGGTCCAGCTTCGTGACTACATTGAAGGCAACTACAAGGTTGAGGGTGACCTTCGCCGCGAGGTAGCCGCTGACATCCGCCGCAAGGTTGAGATCGGCAGCTACGAAGGCCTGCGCCACCGCAAGGGCCTGCCCGTACGCGGACAGCGTACGAAGACCAACGCACGTACCCGCAAGGGCCCGAAGCGTACCGTCGCCGGCAAGAAGAAGACTCGCTAAGTCCCATTTGCCCCCTAAAATCGCTAGCGCGATTTCAGGGAACCCGGCAAATGAGGGAACAGCGGATCTTTCCCCCGATAACTTTCTGTAGGAGAAAAAATGCCCCCGAAGACTCGTGGCGCGGTTCGCAAGCCGCGTAAGAAGGACAAGAAGAATATCGCGCTGGGCCAGGCGCACATCAAGAGCACCTTTAACAACACCATCGTGTCCATCACGGACCCGAACGGTGCTGTCATCTCCTGGGCTTCGTCCGGTGAGGTTGGCTTCAAGGGCTCACGTAAGTCCACCCCGTTCGCTGCCCAGATGGCCGCCGAAGCCGCCGCAAAGCGTGCGCAGGAGCACGGCATGCGCAAGGTTGACGTGTTCGTCAAGGGACCGGGTTCCGGACGCGAAACGGCCATCCGTTCACTGCAGGCTGCTGGCCTTGAGGTTGGATCCATCCAGGATGTAACCCCCAGCGCCCACAACGGCTGCCGTCCGCCGAAGCGCCGCCGCGTCTAAGGCTTTCAAGCGCTCTGGAGCTTGCCCGGACCCTCACCGGTCCGGGCAGGCACAGCCGCGTTAAGTCTTCAGACCGATTTTTCCACCACCTGTGTTGCGTCATATAGCGGATGCTCGCCGAAAGGAAACCTAAGTGCTCATTGCACAGCGCCCCACCCTCTCCGAAGAGGTCGTCTCCGATAACCGCTCCCGTTTCATTATTGAACCGCTGGAGCCGGGCTTCGGTTACACCCTCGGAAACTCCCTCCGCCGTACCCTGCTCTCCTCCATCCCCGGTGCCTCTGTAACGAGCATCCGGATCGATGGCGTGCTGCACGAGTTCACCACGGTTCCCGGTGTCAAGGAAGATGTCACTGAGATCATCCTGAACATCAAGAACCTGTCGGTCTCCTCCGAGCACGATGAGCCGGTTGTTGCTTACCTGCGCAAGCAGGGACCGGGAGTCGTCACCGCCGCGGACATCGCTCCGCCGGCCGGCGTCGAATTCCACAACCCGGATCTGCACATTGCCACGCTGAACTCGAAGGGCAAGTTCGAACTCGAACTGACCATCGAGCGCGGCCGCGGCTACGTTTCGGCAGCTCAGAACAAGTCCGGCGATTCCGAGATCGGCCGCATCCCGGTCGACTCGATCTACTCGCCGGTTCTGAAGGTTACTTTCCGCGTGGAAGCTACCCGCGTTGAGCAGCGCACTGACTTCGACAAGCTCATTGTCGACGTCGAGACCAAGCAGGCCATCGCCCCGCGCGATGCTGTTGCTTCGGCAGGTACCACCCTGGTGGAACTGTTCGGTCTGGCCCGCGAGCTGAACACCGCAGCTGAGGGTATCGAGATTGGCCCGTCGCCGACGGATGCTGCCCTGGCAGCTGACATGGCCCTGCCGATCGAGGACCTGGACCTCACGGTCCGTTCCTACAACTGCCTCAAGCGTGAGGGCATCCACACCGTGGGTGAACTCGTGGCTCGCTCCGAGGCTGACCTCATGGACATCCGTAACTTCGGTGCGAAGTCCATCGATGAGGTCAAGGCAAAGCTGGTTGAACTGGGCCTGTCCCTCAAGGACTCGCCTCCCGGTTTTGACCTCGCAGCACGCGCCGCCGCAATTGAAGAGGACGACGCCGCGTTCAGCGACGACGAACTCTAACAAACAGATCTTGGCCGGCTGGCTGGATGCACCACGGTGTGCGCAGCCCACTGGCTTCCATATGAGGAGAAACTATTATGCCTACCCCCGCTAAGGGTCCGCGCCTCGGAGGCGGAGCGGCTCACGAGCGTCTTATGCTCGCGAACCTGTCCGCCGCACTGTTCGAGCACAAGCGGATCACCACCACGGTGACCAAGGCCAAGCGACTGAAGCCCTACGCCGAGCGCCTGGTGACTTTCGCCAAGCGTGGCGACCTGGCTTCCCGCCGTCGCGTGCTCGGCCTGATCAGCAACAAGGGCATTGTCCACGAGCTGTTCACCGACATTGCACAGGCAGTGGAGAACCGCGACGGTGGCTACACCCGCATCACCAAGATCGGCAACCGCAAGGGCGACAACGCTCCCATGGCTGTCATCGAACTGGTCCTCGAGCCGGTTTCCGCCAAGCAGGCCGTGGTAGCCGAGGCTACCTCGGCTGCCAAGCGCGACGCCGACAAGAAGGACGCTGACAAGGCAGAAGCCGCTCCGGTTGCTGAAACCGAAGTTGCCGCTACCGAAGAGGCTCCTGAAGCTGACGTCGTCGAGACTGAAGCTGCCGCTACCGAAGAGGCCCCGGCCGCCGAGGAAGCAACCCCCGAGTCCGAGAAGGACGCGAAGTAATTCGCTGATTTCTTCGCATAGACTTAAGTCTATGAACGACCAGAAACCCGCTGCCCCCGTTAGAGGGGGCGGCGGGTTTTTGCGTATCCGGCTTGATCTCGCGTACGACGGCGGACCGTTCAACGGGTGGGCCGTCCAGCCGGGGCGGCGTACCGTGCAGGGTACCCTCGAGCAGGCCCTCGAGCTGCTGATCCGGCGTCCGATCCGGGTCACCGTCGCCGGGCGTACCGATGCGGGCGTGCACGCGCGGGGTCAGGTGGTCCATCTCGATCTCAGCGCGACGGAATGGCTGGGCCTGAACCGGGGCGTTGAACTCGACCCCGCCGTCGCCCTGCTGCGCCGGCTCCGGGGCGCCCTAAGCCGCGGCCTGGGGGACCTCACCGGGGCGATCGAAGTGCACCGGGTCAGCGTGGCTCCGGAGGGCTTTGACGCCCGGTTCTCGGCACTGTGGCGGCGCTACAGCTACCGGATCGCGGACGGTCCGGCCCTGTGGGATCCGCTGGGGCGCACGTCGACGCTCTGGCACAAGGAACGGCTCGACGTCGGCCTGCTTAACGAGGGCGCCTCCCAGTTGCTGGGGCTGCAGGACTTCCGGTCCTACTGCAAGCCGCGCGAGGGCGCCACCACAATCCGCGAACTCCAGCGCTTCGAGTTCGAGCGGACTGCCGATGGCGTCATCGTGGCTACCGTGCAAGCGGACGCGTTCTGCCACAACATGGTGCGCTCCCTCGTGGGGTCGGCCTTGTATGTCGGCGAGGCAGTCGAGGCGCCGGGTTGGCTGCACGAGCGGCTCCTGGCGCGTTCGCGTGACGCCAAATCCATCCTGGCCGCCCCGCACCCACTCGTGCTGGAGGAAGTGGCCTACCCGTCCAACACCGGGCTCCTGGCCCGGGCAGAGTTGACGCGCGCGCGGCGGCAGTAACCGTTACTGCACGCTTTATTGCTCCAGCACGATCTACTGCTCCGGCAAGCCTTACTGCTCCAGCTGGGCCGGCGCGCCTTCCGCCGGCAACGTCATGGTGAAGGTAGTGCCGGAACCGGGCGTGCTGATGCAGGAGATGTCCCCGCCGTGCCTCTCGACGATGGCCTGCGTGATGGAAAGGCCCAGGCCCACGCCGGGGATGGCTGCCTGCCTGGCGGCGCGGGTGCGGAAGAAGCGGGTGAAGATCCGGGTGGCTTCCTCCTCGCTGATGCCCATTCCGGTGTCCTGCACCTTGAGCTGGACCCATGAGTCGTCACTGCGGGCGCTGACGGTCACGGAGCCACCCTCGGGCGAATACTTGATCGCGTTGGACACGAGGTTGTCCAGGGCCTGGCCGATGCGGAGCGGGTCTGCGTGTGCCCAGAGAGGCACCGGAACGTCGGTGCTCAGGGAGACGTTGGTGGCATCGGCCTGGGCCTGGGCGGACCCTATGCTGGTTTCGACCAGCCCGGCGAGGTCGGTCCGCCGTGGATGGACAGCCAGGACTGTCGAAGCGGAAACGAGCAAGTCGGAGACGAGCGACAGCAGCCTTTCGGCGTTGCGCTGGACCACCTCGAGCCTCCGGACGGCCACAGCCGAGTAGCCTTCCACTTCGCCGAGCACCAGGTCCACGTTGCCGAGGACTGACATCAGGGGACTCCGGAATTCGTGGCTGACGTTGGAAATCAGGTCTTCCTTGGCCGCCAGGGCCTCGACGAGGCCTGTGACGTCGCTGTGAACGATGACGGCGCCGCTGAAGCCGCCGTCGTCGTTCTTGATGATCCGTGCTGCCGTTGAGATGGCGCGCTGGTCCGTCGCCTCGCCAATCCACACAAGGTAGTCCGCGAACGTCTCGCCCGCCACCGCCCGATGAATCGGCCGTTTGTCCGCGGGAAGGGGCGTCACCCGGTCCTGGCCGAACATGAGCTGACGCGACTCTTCGGCCTCCGTACCCGAGGCGGCAGGGGAGGCGGCTTGCTGGAATATTGCCTGCTGGCCGTTGACCAGGATGGTCCGGCCTTCGGCGTCGACGGCGACAATTCCGACGTCGATGGTATCCAGCACGGTCTTGAGCAGGCGTTCGCGTTTCCGGCTTTGAACCAGCAGTTCGCGGAGTTCTTCGTCCTTCTTTTCCAGCCGCTGGCGTTGAACCCGGACGTTGGCACTGGCGAAGCGGATCGCCAGGGAGACCGCGAGCATCATTAGTGGCAGGAGAATCGCGGTCGTAATGTCTGCAGGTGAAATGTTGGGAAACTTTTGCAGCGCCGACGGCAGCGTGATCAATAACGTGCAAACAACGCTTAGGAAAACGGTGGTGCGGGCGAAAGCAGCGGACGTCGACAGCCAGATGACCGGAAATATGGCCAGCACGCCAAGTCCGGCAACGGCCGGAACGGCACCATTGCGTGCGAGCCCAATGACCACGAAATCCAGGATCGGAATGACGAGGTAGGCATTGGCAGGCAGCCGTTCCCACGGGACCAGGAAGCACGCCACAAATAGGCCGGCCATGAGGAGAATGGACGCAATGAATACGCCGTTTGCTATCAGGGTAGGCCAGACCGCGGGCGCTGCCACGGCCAATCCGGCGAGCAGGACTGTTACTGGAAGCTGGCAAAGAGCCACCTGAACCCGGGGTTTTAGTCGTCGAAAAAAACGGTCCGTGTCGCGGACCAGTAAGTGCTCACCCAATGTTGCCGCATCCATATCTGGCCAGCGCTTTTGGTTTCCGTGACCGCAAGTGCATTAACCGAGGCATGAAGACCATTATGCATGGCGTTTGCTTCTGCAATGAGACAAGGGGCCGTTACGGGGGCGGCGAATAAAATGATCTGGCGAATTTAAGGCATCCAGCCCTGCGCACGTTGTAGCGTGGGACATCTGGAAGTGCTTCCGCACTAGCGCTGGGCTATGTGGAGGCATTGTCGGATAGAGGGACAGCTGTGAGTGATCTTGGTGTTGCCGTAGTAATTGAAGATGATGACGATGTACGTGGTCTCCTCGATGCCGTACTTCGACAGGCCGGTTTTGAGGTGCACTCCGCGGCCACCGGTGGTGATGGCGTGGACCTGGCCAAGCATCGCCAGGCCAATGTGATCACGCTGGACGTCGGACTCCCGGACATCGATGGTTTCGAGGTTCTGCGCAGGATCCGGCAGTTCAGCGACGCCTACGTGGTCATGCTGTCAGGCCGGGACGAGGAACTGGATACGATCACGGCGCTGCAGGGTGGGGCTGACGATTACCTGATCAAACCCTTCCGTCCCCGCGAGCTCCGGGCGCGTATCTCGGCGATGATGCGCCGTCCCCGGCAAGCCGCACTGCCGTCGGGGACCGGTGAAGCCGCCGGCGCCGCGCTCGGTGCGGAGGCCTCGGCACCGGCTGCTGCAGGGGTAGCGGTGCCGGACGCTGAGCACCAGTCCGGGTCCGCTCCTGATTCCGGGGAGTCCGCCGGCGGCGAGATCCTGCGCCACAATGGCCTTCTGCTGAACGTCTCCACCCGGACGGTGGTTTCGCGGGGAACGGAGTTGGTGCTGACCCGAAGCGAATTCGACCTCCTCCACGAGCTGCTGCGGGGGACCGGGGCGGTGCGCACGCGGTCAGACCTGGTGCGTGTGGTGCGTGGCGAGCACTACCGGGACGACACCTACATCAGCGGAGCCGACGAGCGGGCGGTGGAGGTCCACATCGGAAATCTCCGGCGCAAGCTCGGCGAAGATCCGCAGGACCCCCGCTGGCTGATCACGGTTCGCGGAGTGGGCTACCGGCGGGCCCCCAAGCGAGCGGAGTGACTCCGCATCAAGTGGCGGGCTATTCGTCCGGCGACAGGTAGCACTGCTGGAGGGCCTGGATCGTGGCCTGGCCCACTTCGGCGATGGCGGACACACGCGCCTGCGCCGAGGGCAGGTCCCCGTTCCGGAGGATCCGTTCAAGATCGACAGCCAGGCTGGCCAGCCGGGAACCGCCCACCATGAACGCCGAGTTCTTCAGGCTGAGTACGGCGTCCATCGCGGCATCAGGGTCATTGTCCGCCAGGGACCGCATCAGATACGTTATCCGCTTGTCCCAGATGCTGATGTAGTCCTCTGCGAAGGACCGGGCTACCTCGGAATCACCTAATTCCTCTTCGAGCTGCCGGAGCACGCTCAAGTCCACCAGCGGCACGCCGACCCCCGGAATCGCCGGCGTTCCGGGCTCCGCGTCGCGGGATTCGGGGAAGCAGACGCTGTTGGCGCTACTGTCGCCCGCGCTGGACCCTGAAATGGACATGGTTCAAGGCTACTTTCGGACCTTGGGAAAACCCGGAGTATCGGTGTAACTTGCGGAAACCCTGAGGGTAATCCTGCGGGAAGGATGCGGGCACACTCCAAGCCGTCCCGGCCCCGGCGCGTTCCCTGCCTTGTCGAGACGGTCCGTCACAGCCCGCCCAGGGTGTCTACGACATTGATGGCGGCGGGGCCGAGCAGTGCGATGAAGAGCACCGGCAGGATGCAGACCATCAGCGGGAAAAGGACTTTGACGGGGATCTTCATGGCCTGCTCCTCCGCCCGCTGCCTGCGTTTCCTCCGCATTTCGCTGGCCTGCGTCCGGAGCACGGCAGAGATGGAAATTCCGTATCGGTCAGCCTGCAGGATGGCGTTGACGAAACGGCGAAGGTCCGGCGCCCCGGTCCGGTCCGCCAGTGCCAGGTACGCTTCGCGGCGAGACATCCCGATTTGCATGTCCTGAAGTGTCCGGACGAGTTCGGCAGCGAGCGGCCCTTTTCCGTTTTGGCCGGTCCGCGACATTGCAGCGTCGAAGCCCAGGCCGGCTTCAACGGCGATGGTCATCTGATCCAGTGTGTCAGGCAGCTCCAGACCGATGGCCGTCTGGCGCTCGAGGCCCCTGCTGTAGATCAGGAGATCGGGAATGAAATAGCCGAGGACGGACACTGCGCCTGAGAGCCACATCATCTTGACGCTTGGATCGTTCCTGATCAGCAGCAACCCAAGAACGATCGCGATGGCGGCCGCTGCAAACTTGGCCGCCATGAGGCGCTTCAGCGGCCAGGCGGGAGGACGGCCCGCCAGGGCAAGCTGCCGGTCCAGGTTGGCCACCAGACGCCTCGGAGTAAAGCGTCCGGCAAAAGACTCCAGCAGGGAGCCCCCGGCTTTGGCCGGCTTCTTGGCCACGGGGAACCCCCGGGAAAGGTTGTCCTTGATGGCGTCCTTGCCGGGGATGCGCGTCCGGATGACGGACCACGACGCCAGGGCAAACGCGGACAGGATCAGTCCGATAGCGGTGATGACGGTGGCTGACATACAGCGTTCCTCCTCTCAGGCAATGCTTAGAACTTGAATTGAACGACTTTTCGCAGCCAGAGTCCGCCCGCGGTGAGAAGGAGTGCCGCCACAGCGATCATGGCCAGACCCATCGGCGTTTGGACCATCGGGTCCATGTAGCCCGGGCTCATCAGCATCAAAGCACCGGCAATCACCAGCGGCAGAAACATCAGCACCAGCGCCGAGATCTTCCCTTCCGCACTGAGTGCCTTCACCTGGCCGCGGATCTGGCTCCGCTCCCGGATGGTCTGGCCCACCTGATCCAGAACATCCGCCAGGTTTCCGCCCACCTCCCGATGGATGGCGATGGCCTGGGCCACCCAGGAAAAATCCTCCGAGCGCATACGCAAGGCAGCGTCGTCCAGTGCCTCTCCCAGATCCCGCCCGAGTCTGGTCTCGTTGATGATTCGGGAAAACTCTTCGGTGGTCGGCGCCTCGGCTTCGCCGGCCACCGCATCAATGGCGCGCAGCAGGCTGTGGCCGGCGCGAAGACCACCGGCGAGAAGCTGCAGGGTCTCATCGAGCTGCTCGGCGAACTTCGCCCGCCGTCGCGAAGCCAGGAACTTCAAGACAAAGCGGGCCCCGAACGGCGAGAGCAGCAGGAGAACCAGCGCCGGAAACGGTCCCATCACGACCAGGAGGCCGACACCAACCACGGCTGCGCCGGCCAGGGACAGCACCAGGAATTCGGGAGCTTTGATGCCGAGGCCCGCCTGCTCCAGCGCTCCCGCCATGGCAGCGGTGTAGTTGCGCCGCTTCAGAAGTGATTCGACGGCGGCAGTAGCCCGCGCGCCCACTCCTCCGGCCAGAGTTCCTTGGCCGGGAACGGCGGAGGCGCGCCGGTTCAGCAGGGAAGCTGGCCTGCGCGGCGCGATGACGAACAAAACCGCTACCCCCAAGGCGGCGTAGCACAACAGGAATCCCAGGATCAGTGCCATGAGTTCACCGCCGTCACCGGACCCGCTCCGTTGCGGGAGCAGGGTTGAAGACCTCGGGCGAGAGCTCTATGCCGAGCTCCTTGAACCGGTCCGTAAAGCGCGGACGGACTCCGGTGGGCATCGGCTTGCCGAGGAACCGGCCGTTGAGATCGAGTCCCGCGCTGTAGTCGAACACGAACGCGTCCTGGAGGGTGACAACCTCTCCTTCCATGCCCTGCACCTCAGTGACGTGGGTGACGCGGCGGGTGCCGTCACGCAACCGGGTGAGTTGAACGATGACGTCCACGGCGGACGCAATCTGTTCCCGGACGGCGCGGAGGGGCAGGTCCATCCCGGCCATCAGGACGAGGGTTTCGAGGCGTGCGATGGCGTCACGGGGGGAGTTTGAGTGCACGGTGGACAGGGAACCGTCGTGGCCGGTGTTCATGGCCTGCAGCATGTCGAGGGTCTCGCCGCCGCGGACCTCACCCACCACAATCCGGTCCGGCCGCATGCGGAGGGAATTCCGGACAAGGTCGCGGATGGTGATTTCACCCTTTCCTTCGATATTGCTGGGCCTGCTCTCCAAGCGCACTACGTGGTCCTGCTGCAGCTGGAGTTCTACCGCGTCTTCGATGGTGACGATGCGTTCGCCCTCGGGGATAAAGGAGGACAGCACGTTGAGCAGGGTGGTCTTACCCGTCCCGGTGCCGCCTGAGACGATGATGTTCAGCCGGGCTTTGACGCAGGCGTTGAGGAGCTCGGCCATTTCCGGGGACAGGGTGCCGAAGCCAATGAGGTCGTGGACCTGGAAGGGGTCGGTGGCGAACTTGCGGATGGTCAACGACGATCCGTTGACGGCCAGAGGCGGTACGACGGCGTTGACCCGGGATCCGTCGGCCAGGCGCGCGTCGACCAGCGGGGAGGACTCGTCGATTCGACGTCCCACGCGCGCCACAATGCGTTCGATGACCTTGCGGAGATGTGCCTCGGAGGCGAAGCGGACCCTGCTGCGGGTAAGTTTGCCGTCCTGCTCCACATAAATCATGTCCGGGCCGTTGACCATGATCTCCGTGACGCTTTCGTCGTCGAGCAGCCGCTGGAGCGGCCCGTAACCGAGGACGTCGTCGCTGACGCCCTTGATCAGCCGTTGCCTCTCATCCTTCGTCAGCGGCACTTCCTCGGCCTCGACCACTTCGATCAGCTCCTGCTGGACCAGGGCGTGCAGCTGGTCTTCGGTCAGGGAGGTGTCGATCAGCCGGGTACCCAACCTCTCGAACAGGATGGCACCGGCCCGGTCCTTCAGCTTGGCCAGGGCGTCCCGTGCCGGGGCATCCGCCGCTGCGGGTTTCCGGGGACTGCCGGTGGCGCGCGGGGGAGACGGCTGGGTGGTGACCGGCGCTCGCACGGGGCGGGCGTCCACCACAGTCTTGGCGGGTGCCAGTGCCGGTGCCGGCAGCGGGGGAGCCTGGCTTGCGGGCGCGTCGGGAACAGGCTGCACGGCAGTGCCGCGGGCAGCCTGCAGTCGTTGGGCGAGATTCATCAGGCTCCTACCCGGTGGCGTGGCCCGAACCGGCGCGGCGGGGCGATGGGGGCGACAAAGCGGGCGAGTAGTTTTTGCAGGGCCTTGGTGGCCGGTCCGCGGACGGTTCCGTTGAGCAGCGGCGAGCCCTGGTTGGTGGACAGGGCGACGGCGCGGGAGTGCGGAATCACCACATCCACACTGGTTCCGAGCGCCGTTTCCACGTCGCGCAGCGAGACGCCGGCCTTGAAATCCGCGCCGTTGAGGACCATGTGCCGCTTGAGCGGATGCATCCCCAGCTCGGCCAACACGTCCAGTTCCTTGCGCATGCCCCGGACGCCCGGCACATCCGGACCGCTGACGAAAACGAAGTCTGAGGCCTTGTCCAGGGCAGCCAGCGTGGTGTCGGACAGGCCCGGGGCCGTGTCCACCACGACGTAGCGGTACTGGCTGGCCAGTTGTTCCAGCAGGTGGGTGACGTCCTCGCCGGTCAGTTCCTCAGCCGTGTCCGGCGACTCCGGAGCGCAAAGGGCGTAGAGGCCACTCGGATGGGCGCTCAGGAACGTCTTGAGCACCATCGTGTCCCGCCGTGCGGGTCCGTGCACGGCGTCGGAAACCGAGTGTTCCGGGGTGATGGCCAGGGCGCTGCCAATGTCGCCGAACTGCAGGTCCAGATCCACCAGGACAGTGCCGTGGGGCGCCGATTTGGCGAGGCCTATGGCTAGGTTGCTTGCGACGGTCGTTTTCCCGACGCCGCCCTTGGGTGAAACCACGGCGATGATCCGCCCTGCAGTCACTTTGGTCTGGGCTTGATTTAGCGGCGAAGTTCTGTGCCGGGCGGCGCTCGTCACCGCGCGGTGCAGCAGGGCCGCGATCTCGGCTGCGCCGGCGTCCGGCTCCAGCAGGTCGCGAACTCCGGCACGCAGCGCGGAGAGCACGACGTCGGGGTCCGGCCTTGCTGCCAGGAGCACCGCTACGTCCGGAAATTCCGTGTCGAAGGCCGCCGCAAGCGCCAGAGCCAGGTCAAGAGGCATCCCCGGGCCCAATATCAGGACGTCGAGGTCTGCCGGCCGTTCCAGCTGGCTGCGAACGTCGGCCGGGCGCACCGGAAGCCTGCTGCCCTGCCACTGGTGGACGTCGCCTGCCAAGTGGCCCGCGGCGGCGGTCTGCAGACGGCCGGGCAGGCCGGGGTCATCCGATACGACTACGTAGCGGCTCACTTGTAGATTCCTTCCCTGGTCAGCTCGCGGGTGCCCTCTTGCACTGCGGTAGAGGGCTCGTCGGAGAGCCAAATCGTCCCGAATTCCTGGCCATAGACCACCTTCTCGGCATCGGCTGCGGTCAGCGCGAGGGTGATCATTACGTCCTCGGACGCGGCGCCGGAGCTGGCGTCCGAGGCCGGATCAGCCGCGGCGGGGGTTCCCTGCACGGCGGTGACGAGGACTTTGTGCAGGGTCAGATGTGTGACTTCCGGCGGCGTCTTCATGGAAACAAAGACCCCCACTGTGTCCCCGGCCTGCAGCTGTCCGCCTACGGAGCGCTGCGGCGCCAAGAGGATCGATACTTCCTGCATCCCGGCCGGCACCGCGACGGTTCCCGGCGTCTGCATGGTTGCCGGGTCCTGGAACCTGCTGCTAAGGAGCTGCTCGCCGGGAACCAGGTCCACCGTTGTGACAAGACCGCCGATGGCTGCGGGATCGGTGACGGCGTCAGCCGGCACGGCTTTGGCCGGCACCGCTTGCTTGCTGGCGCTCTGCAGTACGACGTCGGCCGGCGTGCCGGCCGGTACCTCCGCGCTGACGATGAATACCTCGGCGGTCTGGACGCCTGCTAAGGCGCGCTTCTCCGCGCCGTTGGTGTAGGCGATCAGCAGGAAGCTCCCGGCGATTGCCAGCACAGTGGCGGCTACGGCTGCCAGGACTCTGCTATTCAAGGTGGTGGCTCCTACAGGCTTAGTGAGACGAAGAAGGCGTTGAGTGACTCCCCGCCCAGCTCTTCAACGCCGAACGACTGGAGATCTTCGAGGGAGACCAGCGTGATGAATTTTCCTTTGATGCCCGTGCATTTATTGCAGCCCGTCTCGGATATGGACTGATTGGGCCAGCTGTGAGCCGTGACTTTGAAGGCGGCAAAACCGTCGATGACATAGGAGACGTTGTTTCCCTGTCCGGACGCGCTTTCGTATACCGGCAAAAGAATGACTTTACCGTCCACATCGCAGTTTTGCGGTCCGCTCTTACCCGGCTCACCCTCAATGATTTGGTCGACGTCGACAGAGGCCCTGCAGCTCTTCTTTTCGTCTTCGTCGAGCCACCCAAAAGCGCCAGGTAGGGTCTTGCCACCGGCACCGGTACAAGTGGAGGTACTGGTAATCCAGAGCTCAACGTCCGTGGGAGCCGAATTGAACATGCAGCGGGGGGCTGTGAAAGGAAAGACCGACGCCTTGGACGGGCTGCCCCAGGACGCCTTCGCCACGGCCTCAACCTTCGTGGAATCTATGCCCAGAACCGGGGCGAACCAGTGCCGAACGGCACTGCCGCCGTCCGGGGTGGCGGTACTGGTCCGAACTGTAACGGACTTCCCGGAAATGACGGCTGTGGCCGCCGAGACGCCGTCATGGGAGTTCTTCCCGGCCAGTGAGGTGGCCGCGGCACCCGGGTTGGCGCAGTTGCCCACGGCGCAGTCCTGCGCAATGGCAAGCGCGGCGGCGTCGGCGCCGTTCTGCAGTTGGAACCGCTCGGCGTAGATCAAGCCGACGTCAACCACAATTGCGGTTATGCCCAGCAGGAAAACCATGAGGAGCGCCGTGATCACGGCCACGGCGCCGTCTTCTCCGCCGGTCAGCCGCCGCATCGCATGACCGCCCGTCCAGTGAGCGGAATGGCGTCAGCGAAGAGGCCAGACAGGAGATCCATGGAGTAGGTGATGGTCACCGTCACATCCGAAGTGGCCCCGCAGGAAGCCGGCGTGACCTGGATGTTCCCTGCTGTTAGAAGGGGACGGAGGTTCGGAGCCGCGGCAATCGCCGCGCCAACGGCGGTAGCGGGCTGCTTCTGGATGGCCATGACTCGTACCGATTCACGGGCGGCGGCGCTGAGCTGGAGCTGGGCGTTGAGAACCCGGCCGAATTCGACAACCCCAAGCAAAAGCAAAAGTAGCAATGGAACGATCAGTGCGAACTCGACCGCGGCGGCGCCGCGGTCAGACCTTGATCGTTCCATTGCTACTTTCTTGAGGCGTGGGTGCGCAGCGGCCGCCTGCACCCGCGGAGCTTCCCCTGAGGGTCAGTTGCTTAGCTCAATCTGACTAAAGCTTGAGATCCGAGAAGAGGGTTGTGAAGAAGGAGTTCAGCGAAGAGCCGAAGGCACCAACACCGACAACGAGGACCACGGCGATCAGGGCGACCATGAGGCCGTATTCGACGGCCGTGGCGCCCTTTTCCTCATTGCGGAGGCGGGACTGGAGAGTGAAACCGAGCGTGTGCAGGCTTGCTGCCAGACGAGCGAACATTGTGACCCCTGGAGGTAGAAGCGGCTGGCCCAGCGCCAGCACATATTCCACGTTAGGACGCGAAGAGGCGCTTCCGGCCGGAGCTTCGCCGAACCTGCGCAAAGGCTTGCCTTCCGACCCGTTCCTGCGTTTGCCTTGTGCTGGCGGTGGGCGACGGAATCCTCGGACTGCTAGGACGTGAACAAAACGAGCGCCAGGGCGGCCGCCAGCATTGACGGACCGAAGGCTACCTCGGCGGGTTTCTCCGGACTTTTTCGCCTCATCGCAATCAACGAGAACACACCGCCGAGGACGAAGCCGAGGGCACCGCCGTAGAACAGCTGGCCCCAGCCCAGGTAACCCAGATACAGGCCCACGGGTGCGGCGAGCTTGACGTCGCCCATTCCTAAGCCTTTTGGGGACACAACGGCAAAGATCAGGAAGACGGCGAACAGGACGGCGGCGCCGGCTGCTGCCCGGAGCAGATCGGACCAGCCGGCCGTGACGGCGCTGCTTACCGCCAAGAGCGCCAGGCCGGCGAGGAGCAGGGCGCCGACCAGCGGGTTTGGCAGGAGATGATGCACCAGGTCAATGCGGGCCAGCTGGACGGCCAACACTCCCAGCACCAGGAAGGCCGGCAGCGACCAGTCCATTCCGAATCGCAGCGCCAGTGCGGCGCAGAGAATACCGGTCAGGGCCGCCGTCGTGATTCTTGACCTTCTGGCCGGCAGGGCGCCAAGCCGGGGGAGGGAGCTGGCGATCACCAGCTCGCTCAGCATCCCGGCGAGCAGGCCGAACAGGCCCGCGGCGAGGGCAAGCAGCGGCCCGGCGCTGGCTGCTATACCTGTTAAAGACACGAAGACTCCCTGGCTGGAACAGCGGGCGGCAGGCCGGGCTGACCGTGCACGATGCACGAGGACACCCCATTTTGACCCAATGGCCGCTCTTCCGCTATTCTTGGTAGTCGTTGTGCGTGTCCTTTCCGATGATGCGTGCCCGTATGAGAATCCGGTTGCAGGATAGCTACTCATCGTGCACATTCGGGACCATAGGACGACTGGTTACATGGAGCCCTCACCTCTGTTCCGGTAGCGCATAGATAGTAGGTGCACCCCCGTGTGACGCCTAAAACAAGAACGCCAGAACAAGAACGAGGCAAACACCGTGCGTACGTACACCCCGAAGCCCGGCGATATCAACCGCCAGTGGCATGTCATTGACGCCACAGACGTTGTCCTTGGTCGTCTCGCGAGCCAGACCGCAATCCTGCTGCGCGGCAAGCACAAGGCCACCTTTGCGTCCCACATGGACATGGGCGACTTCGTCATCATCATCAACGCTGAAAAGGTTGCCTTGACCGGCGCCAAGCTGGAGCAGAAGCGCGCATACCGCCACTCCGGTTACCCGGGCGGCCTGACCTCCGTCAACTACGCAGAGCTGCTGGAATCCAACCCGGTCCGCGCTGTGGAGAAGGCCATCAAGGGCATGCTCCCCAAGAACTCCCTGGCTGCCCAGCAGCTGGGCAAGCTGAAGGTCTACCGCGGTGCAGAGCACCCGCACGCCGCTCAGCAGCCCAAGACTTTCGAAATCACCCAGGTCGCCCAGTAGTCCTGGCCACCAAACAACTTATCTATACAAGGAGAATCGTGGCTCAGAACGAAGAGACCACCGAGGCCGTTGTGGCTGAGGAAAACCTGACCAGCTACACCTCGGAAAGCGGTCCTGTGGAAGCAGAAGCGCCGAAGAAGGAACGCCCGGCCCTCACGGTCGCCGGCGCAGCAGTTGGCCGCCGCAAGGAAGCTGTTGCCCGCGTGCGCATCGTCCCCGGCACCGGCAAGTGGACCATCAACGGCCGCGCGCTGGACAACTACTTCCCGAACAAGCTGCACCAGCAGGACGTCAACGAGCCCTTCAAGATCCTTGATCTTGACGGCGCCTACGACGTCATTGCCCGCATCCACGGTGGCGGCATCTCCGGCCAGGCCGGCGCCCTGCGCCTCGGCATCGCCCGTTCACTGAACGAGATCGACACCGAGAACAACCGCGCCACCCTCAAGAAGGCCGGTTACCTGCGTCGCGACGCACGCGTCATCGAGCGCAAGAAGGCTGGTCTCAAGAAGGCCCGTAAGGCTCAGCAGTACTCCAAGCGCTAAATCCGCTTGCACGAAAGCCCGTTCCGTCCTTGTGGCGGGGCGGGCTTTCGCCGTTAAACCGGTTCAACGGCGCGAATCAACGCAGAACCAGATCGCCGGATGGCTCCGCAAGGGCCGAATGTCCGCCCTCATCGACTAAACTTGATCCGATGTCGAGATTATTTGGAACAGATGGTGTCCGAGGTTTGGCGAACGGCCTCCTGACTGCGGAGCTGGCGTTGCAGCTGGCCCAGGCCGCCGCCGTCGTGCTGGGACACGACCGCGCTGCCAACGGAGCGCGCCCCCGCGCCGTGGTCGCCCGCGACCCGCGTGCCAGCGGCGAGTTCCTCGCTGCCGCCGTGGAAGCAGGGCTCTCCAGTTCCGGCATCGACGTATATGACGCGGGTGTCCTCCCGACGCCGGCGGCCGCCTACCTGGTGGCCGACCTGGATGCGGACTTCGGCGTAATGATCTCCGCCTCCCATAACCCCGCCCCCGACAACGGGATCAAGTTCTTCGCCCGCGGCGGCCAGAAGCTGCCCGACGACGTCGAGAACGCCATCGAGGAGCAGCTCGGCAAGGAGCCCTTCCGTCCCGTGGGCGGCGAAGTGGGCCGGATCCAGCGCTTCTCCGACGCTGAGGACCGCTACATCGTGCACCTCCTGGGCACGCTGCCGCACCGCCTGGACGGGATCAAAGTTGTCCTGGACTGTGCCCATGGAGCGGCCAGCGGCTGTTCCCCGCAGGTGTTCAAGGACGCAGGCGCGGATCTCGTGGTGATCGGCGCCGAACCCGACGGGCACAACATCAACGAGGGCGTTGGCTCCACCCACCTGGGGCCGCTGAAGCGCGCCGTGCTGGAGCATGGCGCCGACCTGGGCATTGCCCACGACGGAGACGCGGACCGCTGCCTCGCGGTGGACCACGAGGGCAACGAGGTTGACGGCGACGAGATCATGGCCATCCTTGCAGTGGCACTGAAAGCCGCGGGGAAGCTCAAGGACAATGTCCTGGTGGCGACCGTCATGAGCAATCTCGGACTCAAGATCGCCTTGCGCGAGGCCGGTATCAGCCTGCGCGAGACCGGCGTGGGGGACCGCTACGTCCTCGAGGGCATGCGCGAGGGCGGTTTCAACCTTGGCGGCGAGCAGTCTGGCCACGTCATCTTCGCCGACCACGCAACCACAGGCGACGGCGTCCTGACCGGTCTCCAGATCGCCGCCCAGGTGGCCCTCACGGGTCTTCCCCTCAAGGAACTGGCCACGGTCATGACCAAGCTGCCGCAGGTCCTCATCAACGTCACGGGTGTCGACCGCACCCGCGTGAACGGCGACGAGGCCGTGGCCGCGGCTGTCGCCCGTGCCGAGGCCGAGCTGGGTGACACCGGACGCGTCCTGCTGCGTCCCTCCGGCACCGAGCCCGTGGTGCGCGTGATGGTCGAAGCCGGAGACGAGGAGACCGCCCAAGCCGTGGCTGAACGCCTTGCCCAGGTGGTCCGGACCGAACTGGCGCTGGCGCTCGTTCCGGAGTGAGCGGCAGCCTTGCCTGCTGCGCTGATCCACGGTAAATCTTGCGTGTTTTTGAAAGTTCCGGCGAGGCGCGGCATGGGATCATCGGAGCATGGGGAAATTTTCCGGCACGCAAGTAGTTGACACGCGCGCGCCCACGAGCCGCTGGTCTGATTTCGCGTTGAAATATCCGCTGTTCATGAGGCTGGCGGTTATTTTGATATGGCCGCTTGGTTTGTTTATTGCCTTTCTGTCCCTCAAAGCGGCAGCCTTCGATGGCCCAGTCGGGATAGACACGCATGCCTATTGGCTTGCGGCCCAGGGCGACCTTGTTTACGGCCGGGCGCCGGGCCAAAAAGACGCCTACCTTTACTCCCCGGCCTTCATCGCGGTAATTCGGCCTCTGGCCATGCTCCCCTGGCCGGCCTTTTTGGTGCTGTGGGTCTGCCTGGAAGCAGCAGTTCTTATTTGGCTGCTAAAGCCGCTGCAGCTTCGATGGTCGATCCCGACTTTTATGCTCTGTTTGCCCGAGCTCGTCGTGGGCAACATCTATATATTGCTCGCCGCTGCCGCTGTTGTCGGCCTGCAAAAACCTGCGATGTGGACCGTTCCCATCCTGACAAAGGTGACGGCCGGAGTTGGACTTCTCTGGTTTGCAGCGCGCGGCGAGTGGCGCCGACTCCTTCAGGGCGCGGGCGCACTGGCGCTGATCGTGCTTGTTTCGTATGCATTGGATCCCACCGGATGGCAGGCGTGGCTGCAATTTCTCTTCGAGCATCGGGAGGGGACACCGGACAGCCGCGCAAGCTTCCTGCTGCGGTGCCTGCTCGCGATAGCGTTGGTGGTGATCGGGGCACGAAAGCAATGGCCGCTATTCATAGCTCCCGCCATGGTCCTGGCGTCCCCAGTACTTGTCGGCTATATCCCTTGGACGATCTTGGCCGCGGTGCCCAGACTTTCCGGGATGGCCACACGGAAGGCGGAACCTGCCTCCTCTGAAAGTTACAGGTAGGCCGGGGCGGCTTCCAGGCCGAAGTACTCCTCGAGCGTCGCAATGCCCCTTGTCTTCATCTCGGTGGCGGCCTCGGGCCCGATATAACGCAGATGCCAGGGCTCGTAGTAATATCCGGTGATCTCGTGCAGCATCCAGGGGTAGCGCACCACAAAGCCGAACAGGTGGGCGTTGGCCTGTGCCCAGACCGCTGCCGGCCGCTGGGCAAACTGGGGCTGGAAGCTGTCGGCCCCACTGCCGTCGCCGATATCAAAGGCCCAGCCGGTCTGGTGCTCGGAATAGCCGGGGCGGGCGGAGGCGGTGTCCGCTGCGGCTTGTCCCCGCGATTTGACGTAGCCGTTGTACGTGGCCGCCTGCGTGACGTAGGAACGGTACCCGCTGGCCAGGGTGAGGATCACGCCGGCCGTGGCCGCGGCGGCGAACATCTTCTCCGCGGCCGCCGCCGTCGTGCTGTTGAGCAGGGATGCCTCACCGGCGACGGCGAGGCGTACGGCCGGGGTGACGAGGTCCGCCGGCTTGAACGTGGAGGGCGCCAGCGGCCGGTGCTTGTTGACGACAACCCACGGACTCGCCGGGTCATCGAGGGAGTGCCGCGGCGCCGCAGGCGTGCTTGTGGCGGGCGGTGCCGGCTCGGGTGCGGCGGCCGCGGACGCCGCTGTCGAACTCGCAGCCGGGCTTACCGGGGAGGCGGGCGACAGGCTGGCGCTCGGCGCCGGGGCCGCCGTGGACGTGGCCGAACTGGCAGCTGACGACGGCGGGGGAGCCGTTTCCGGGGCGCAGGCGGCAAGGGCGGCAAGCCCGGAACCGGCCATCAGCATGCGGCTGAAAGCCCGCCGGCTGGGGCCGGCCGGTCCGGAGTCCGGGCGTGGTTCCTGCCCGGCGGCACGGTCGTGGCACACCTGTGCTAAACCTTCCTCAGAAGCATCCGACGGATGGAGTGGTCGGCGTCCTTCGTGAGGACCAGCTGCGCCCGCCCCCGGGTTGGCAGCACGTTCTCTTCCAGGTTCGGCTCGTTGATGCGCTTCCAGATTTCGCGGGCCGTCTGCTCGGCCTCGCCGTCGGAGAGTGTGGCGTAGCGGTGAAAGTAGGACTCGGGCTGGGCAAAGGCGGTGGTTCGCAGCTTCCGGAAACGGTCCACGTACCACTCCTCGATGTAGCTCGTTTTGGCATCAACATAGATCGAGAAGTCGAAGAAGTCACTCAGGGCCAAGCCCTGCCGGCCATCATGCCGGGGCCGGGCCGGGGCCAGCACGTTGAGTCCCTCCACGATCAGCACATCAGGACGCCGCACCACAACTTCCTTGCCCGGCACGATGTCGTAGGTCACGTGCGAGTACCAGGGGGCCCGGACTTCCTCGGCACCGCCCTTGATTTCGCTCACGAAGCGGAGCAGGGCGCGGCGGTCATAGGACTCCGGAAAGCCCTTGCGCTCCAGAAGCTGCCGGCGTTTGAGCTCGGCCAGCGGATAGAGGAAGCCGTCCGTGGTGATGAGTTCCACGTTTGGGGTCCCGGGCCAGCGGCGGAGCATCTCGCGGAGCACACGGGCAATCGTTGACTTCCCAACCGCGACCGAACCGGCGACGCCGATTACGAACGGCGTGCGCTGGGTCTTCTCGCCCAGGAACGTGGTGGTTGCGGAATGCAGCTGGCCGGCCGCCTCCACATACAGGTGCAGGAGCCGGGACAGGGGGAGGTAGACCTCGCGGACTTCCTTCATATCGAGGGGATCGCCGAGACCGCGAAGCCGGAGCACGTCCTCTTCATTAAGAGGCTGTTCCATCTGGGCAGCGAGCCGGGACCAGGTCTGCCGGTCCAGCTCCACGAACGGGGAGACGCCGTCGCCGTTCGCTTCATTGCGTTGCAAAGTCACCCTAGAGATTCTGCCCTTCGCGGGGCTGAGAGCGAAATGGAAGGGCCCGCCATGCCCGGCCGGAAGGACGCGGAACGCCCGTCACACCGGCTCCTCCTACGTCTCCTCTTCGCGAAACCAGCTAGGCTTGAGACCATGTGTGGAATCGTTGGATATGTAGGCCACTCCGCTGGCCGGACAAATACTGGACACAATGCCCTGGACGTTGTCCTTGAAGGATTGCGCCGCCTCGAGTACCGCGGCTACGACTCGGCCGGCATCGCCGTCGTGTCGGACGGAACCATTTCCTCGCGCAAGAAGTCCGGAAAACTCAGCAACCTGATCACCGAACTGGACGCGAACCCGCTCCCGGAATCCGTGACCGGCATCGGTCACACCCGCTGGGCGACCCACGGCGGCCCGACGGACCAGAACGCGCACCCGCACCTGGCCGACGGCGGGAAGCTGGCGCTGATCCACAACGGCATCATCGAAAACTTCGCCGAACTCAAGCAGGAGCTCCTGGGCAAGGGCGTGGAGTTCCGCTCCGAGACGGACACCGAGGTCGCGGCCGCGCTGCTGGGCGACATCTACCGGAACCAGCTCTCCGGCGACCCCGCCGCCGGCGGTCTCACCAAGGCCATGCAGCTTGCCTGCCAGCGTCTTGAAGGCGCCTTTACCCTTCTTGCCGTGCACGCCGACCAGCCCGACGTCGTCGTGGCCGCACGCCGGAACTCACCGCTCGTGGTGGGCCTCGGCGAGGGGGAGAACTTCCTCGGCTCCGACGTCTCGGGCTTCATCGACTACACGCGCCGCGCCGTCGAACTCGGCCAGGACCAGATTGTCACCATCACCGCCGACACCGTGGACATCACCGACTTCTACGGCGCCCCCGCGGAGGGCAAGGAGTACAAGGTCGACTGGGACCCGGCGTCGGCGGAAAAGGGCGGCTTCCCGTCCTTCATGGAAAAGGAAATCCACGACCAGCCGGACGCCGTCCTGCAGACTCTGCTGGGCCGCTCCGACATCCACGGCAAACTGACGCTGGACGAGCTCCGGATCGACCCGCAGCTGCTCAAGAGCGTCGACAAGATCATCGTCCTTGCCTGCGGCACCTCCGCCTATGCCGGCCAGGTCGCGAAATACGCCATCGAGCACTGGTGCCGGATCCCCACGGAGGTGGAGCTCTCCCACGAGTTCCGCTACCGTGATCCGATCGTCAACCAGAACACCCTGATCGTCTCGATCTCCCAGTCCGGCGAAACCATGGACACCCTGATGGCCGTCCGTTACGCCAAGGAGCAGGGCGCCAAGACGGTCTCCATCTGCAACACCAACGGATCCACGATCCCCCGCGAGTCCGACGCCGTGCTCTACACGCACGCCGGCCCGGAGATTGCGGTGGCCTCCACGAAGGCGTTCCTGGCGCAGATCACAGCCGCCTACCTGCTGGGCCTCTATTTGGCACAGCTGCGTGGCAACAAGTTCCAGGGCGAGATCAAGGACATCCTGGCGGACTTGGCCAAGATCCCGGCCAAGATCCAGAAAATCCTGAATAACGAAGCCCAGATCAAGGAACTCGGCGCCTCCATGCACGATGCCAAGTCCGTGCTGTTCCTGGGCCGCCATGTCGGATTCCCGGTGGCCATGGAGGGTGCCCTCAAGCTCAAGGAGCTCGCCTACATTCACGCTGAAGGCTTCGCCGCCGGTGAACTGAAGCACGGGCCGATCGCGCTGATCGAGGAGGGCCAGCCGGTCTTCGTTGTTGTCCCCTCGCCCCGCGGCCGGGACTCGCTGCATGCCAAGGTGGTTTCCAACATCCAGGAGGTCCGGGCACGGGGTGCCAAGACCATCGTGATCGCAGAAGAAGGCGACGAAGCGGTCCAGGCTTACGCCGAGCACGTCTTCTACATCCCGGAGACGCCGCCGCTGCTGGCCCCGCTGCTCAGCACGGTCCCGCTGCAGATCTTCGCCCTCGCACTTGCCTCCGCCAAGGGATACGACGTGGACCAGCCGCGCAACCTGGCCAAGAGCGTGACCGTAGAATAGCCGCATGATTGTTGGGATCGGCGTAGACGTCGTAGACATTGAACGGTTTGGCCGGCAACTGGAGCGCACCCCCGGGCTGCGCGACAGGTTGTTCGTCCCCGCGGAACGCGAACTGAACACCCGGTCGCTGGCCGCGCGATTTGCCGCAAAGGAAGCCGTGGCGAAGGTCCTCGGGGCTCCTGCCGGAATGAACTGGCAGGACTGCTGGATCGGCCTGGACCAGAACGGCCCCACAATCCAGGTGAAGGGCACTGTACTGGCCGTGGCGGAGTTGAAAGGCGTCAAGCGCTGGCACCTCTCGATGAGCCACGACGGCGGGATCGCCACCGCCACGGTCCTGGCCGAAGGCTGAACAAGCCAGCCTGAGCAGGAAAGGCATTTCCACAGCGATTTCCAGAGCGCCTGTACCGCGAACGGATTGAAACCATGATCAGCGCCTATACCGGAACCCAAGTACGCGAGGCTGAAAAGCCGCTGCTGGGATCTGGTACGGGCGCTGCTCTCATGCAGCGGGCCGCCTACGGACTGGCCAACGCCGTCGTCCGGGAGCTGCTCCGCCGGGGGCAGCGCCGCTACGGCGCGAGCGTGACGGTGCTTGCCGGCAAGGGCAACAACGGCGGCGACGGACTGTTTGCCGCCGCGCTGCTGGCCGGCCGCGGCATGAGCGCGACGGCGGTGCTCACGTCGGCGGACGCCCACCCCGAGGGCCTTGCGGCCTTTGAAAAGGCCGGCGGCCGGGCAGTGCGCCTGACCGCGGAGAACGTGCCGGAACTGTCCGCCGCGGCCCGACGCGCCGATGTCCTCATTGACGCCGTCCTGGGAACAGGCGCACAGGGCGGGCTGAGGGGACCTGCGGCGGCCCTGATCCGGGAACTTGCGCGGTCCCGGCCACGCCTGGTCGTGGCGTGCGACATTCCCAGCGGCGTCGACGCCGACACCGGGAAGGCCCAGGCCCCCGTCCTTCCGGCCGATTTGACAGTGACCTTTGGAGCCACGAAGACCGGACTGCTCACCGACCCGGGCGCGGATTTTTCCGGGCGCGTGCAGCTGGTCCCGATCGGGATCGAGACCCATCTGCCGGAACCGGACCTGCGCAGGCTTGTAGCCGACGACCTGGCGCGGCTGCTGCCCCGCCCCGAACGGCGCTCCCACAAATACTCCCGCGGCGTCCTCGGCATTGTGGCCGGCTCGGAGCGTTATCCCGGCGCCGCGGTGCTGGCCTGCCAGGGCGCCCTGGCCTCCGGCGTCGGCATGGTGCGCTACCTGGGCCCGCCCGGGGTTGCCGATCTGGTCCGGCGGGCCTGCCCGGAGGTCGTCTGCGCCCCGGAGGGCCCCGCTGATACCCATGTCCAAGCCTGGCTGCTGGGTCCCGGGCTTGACGACGGCGCCTCCGAACAGCTTGAGCGGGTCCGTGAGGCCGCCGCCACCGGGCTGCCCATTGTGGCCGACGCCGGCGCCCTGCCCGCCCTGCCGCGCAAGCTCAGCGGACAGACGGTCCTCACGCCGCACGCCGGGGAACTGGCAGCCCTGCTGGGCAGGTATGGCGCCGAATCCGGCCGGGACAGCGTGGAGGACGCGCCACTCGCCGCGGTGCGCCGGGCGGCTGGGCTTACCGGCGCCACGGTGCTGCTCAAAGGCGCCACCACCCTCGTCGCGGCGCCGGCCGGAGAGGTCTTCAGCCAGGCGGAGGCGACGCCGTGGATGGCTACGGCCGGCAGCGGGGACGTCCTCGCCGGGGTGCTCGGTTCGCTGCTGGCCCAGCTCGCCGGCACGGAGGAGGCGTTCGCCGCCCACGGCATTGCGTCCCGGGACCGCTGGGCCGGGATTGCCGCGATGGCTGCGAGCCTGCACGGCCGGGCCGGAAGCCGCGCTTCTGCCGGAGGACCCGTGACCGCCAGCGCCATCGCCCAGGCCCTCCCGGCCGTGCTGCGGGAGTTGTAACGAAGGTCACAAAACCGCGCCGACAGGGATAGTAACCCTACTTACCAGTAGTCTGTCTAGAGATTGTCCGCATCGCATGAGGAGAACACATGGAAGTCTGGCCCGGATCGGCTTATCCGTTGGGAGCCACTTTTGACGGCACCGGCACAAACTTTGCCCTGTTCAGCGAACGCGCTGAACGGGTGGAGCTTTGTCTCCTGTCCGACGACCTGACAGAGACCAGGATCGAACTCACCGAGATCGACGGTTACGTCTGGCACTGCTACCTGCCGCACATCCAGCCCGGACAGAAGTACGGCTACCGCGTCCACGGACCGTACGAACCGGATCGCGGCAACCGCTTCAACCCCAACAAACTGCTGATGGACCCCTACGCCAAGGCCGTCCAGGGCCAGATCGATTGGGACCCGGCGCTCTTCTCCTATGAGTTCGGCGACCCCGACTCGCGCAACGACAGCGACTCCGCGCCGCACACGATGCACGGCGTCGTCATCAACCCGTTTTTCGAGTGGGACGGCGACCGCCAGCTGCGCATTCCGTACCACGAATCGGTGATTTACGAGGCACACGTCAAGGGCCTGACGGAGCTGCACCCCGAGGTCCCCGAAGAGCAGCGCGGCACCTACGCCGGTGTGGCGCACCCGGCCGTGATCGAGCACCTCCAGAAGCTTGGGGTCACGGCGATCGAGCTCATGCCGGTCCACCAATTCGTTAACGACGGCACGCTGGTGGAGAAGGGCCTTAATAACTACTGGGGCTACAACACCATCGGCTTCTTTGCCCCGCAGAACACCTACAGTTCCTCCGGCGACGTCGGGCACCAGGTCCAGGAATTCAAGGCCATGGTCCGCGAGCTGCACAGGGCCGGCATCGAAGTGATCCTGGACGTGGTCTACAACCACACCGCGGAGGGCAACCACCTCGGCCCCACGTTGTCCTTCAAGGGCATCGACAACGCCGCGTACTACCGCCTGGTCGACGACGACCAGAAGCACTACATGGACTACACCGGCACCGGCAACTCGCTGAACGTCCGGCACCCGCACTCCCTGCAGCTGCTCATGGACTCCCTGCGCTACTGGGTGACGGAAATGCACGTCGACGGCTTCCGCTTTGACCTCGCGTCCACGCTGGCCCGCGAATTCTATGATGTGGACAAGCTCTCCACCTTCTTCGAACTCATCCAGCAGGACCCCATCGTCTCCCAGGTCAAGCTGATCGCCGAGCCGTGGGACGTCGGTCCCGGCGGCTACCAGGTGGGCAACTTCCCGCCGCAGTGGACCGAGTGGAACGGCAAATACCGCGACACTGTCCGTGACTTCTGGCGCGGCGAACCCTCGACCCTCGGCGAGTTTGCCTCCCGGCTTACCGGTTCCGCGGACCTCTACGAGAGCTCCGCCCGCCGCCCCGTCGCTTCGATCAACTTCGTCACCGCACACGACGGCTTTACGATGCGCGACCTCGTCTCCTACAACGAGAAGCACAACGACGCCAACGGCGAAGACAACAACGACGGCGAATCGCACAACCGGTCCTGGAACTGCGGCGCCGAAGGGGACACCGACGACGAAAAGGTGCTCACCCTGCGCGCCCGCCAGCAGCGAAACTTCATCGCCACGCTGCTGCTCTCCCAGGGTGTCCCGATGCTGCTGCACGGCGACGAGCTGGGCCGCACGCAGCAAGGCAACAACAACACTTACGCCCAAGACTCCGAACTGAGCTGGATTCACTGGGATGCGATGGACCAGCCCCTCGTGGAGTTCACCGCGGTGGTCAACAAGATTCGCCACGACCACCCCACCTTCCGGCGCAGCCGCTTCTTTGACGGCCGCCCCGTGCGACGCGGCGAGGGCGAGAAGCTCCCGGACATCGTCTGGCTGAACACCGACGGCAGGGAAATGCTCCCCGAGGACTGGGACAGCGGTTTCGGCCGGAGCATCGGCGTGTTCTACAACGGCCACGGAATCCAGGAACAGGATTCCCGCGGACGACGGATTACCGACGACAGCTTCCTGCTGGCCTTCAATGCCCACGATGACAATGTGGACTTCCAGCTGCCGGCCGAGGAGTACTCGCCGTTCTGGGATGTCCTGGTGGACACCGCCGACCAGGCCGACACGGAACATCCCGTCAAGGCAGGATCCGTGCTGCAGCTGGCGGCCAAGTCCCTCGTGGTGCTGCGCGCCTACTCGGGCCCTGAGGTGGAAGTGGACTTCTCCGCGGCCGCTTCCCTGGCCGCCATGGCTGAGCATGAGGACGAGCATCAGGAAGGCGCTGCTGCTGCGGCAGTAGCTCCTCCGGAGACGCCCGAAACGCCGGCCCCCGAGAGTGCAGCGACCGCCGAGGCACCCGCTCCGGAGGCCGAAGCGGCCCCGGAAACCCCGGCTGCGGAGGAGCCCGCCAAGGGTTCCGCCGACGATTCCGGCAAGGGCGATACCAAGAGCGCCGCAAAGGGCACAACGAAGGGATCCGCCTCGAAAAAGTCGGAGACCAAGAAGCCCAGGACCCGGAAGGGACCGGCCAAGTGAGGACGCCCGCATCCACCTACCGGCTGCAGATCCGGTCCGGCTTCACGCTCCAGGACGCCGCCGACATGGTGCCGTACCTGAAGTCGCTCGGCGTGGACTGGATCTACCTGTCGCCGATCCTGACAGCGGAACAGGGCTCGGACCACGGCTACGACGTCACCGATCCCGCCGTCGTCGACCCTGACCGCGGCGGCGCCGAGGGGCTTATCGCGGCCTCCCGCGCCGCCCGGGAAGCCGGCATGGGCGTCCTCGTCGACATCGTGCCCAACCACGTGGGCGTGGCAACGCCCGCCCAGAACCCGTGGTGGTGGTCGCTCCTCAAGGAGGGACAGCAGTCCCGCTACGCCCAGGCGTTCGACGTCGACTGGGACTTCGGCGGCGGCCGCATCCGGATCCCCGTGCTCGGGGACGACTCCGACCTCGACGCCCTCGAGATCCGTGACGGGGAGCTGCGGTACTACGACCACCGCTTCCCGCTCGCCGAAGGCAGCTACACCGCAGGTGACTCCACTGCCGATGACCCCCGCGAGGTCCACGACCGGCAGCACTATGAGCTGATCGGCTGGCGCCGGGCGGACAACGAACTGAACTACCGCCGGTTCTTCGCGGTCAACAGCCTCGCCGGCATCCGGGTCGAGATCCCGGAGGTCTTCGACGAGGCCCACGAGGAGATTGTGCGCTGGTTCCGCGAGGGACTGGTGGACGGGCTGCGGATCGACCACCCGGACGGTCTCGCCGACCCGGAAGGCTACCTGCGCCGGCTGCGTAAGGTCACCGGCGGCAGCTACCTGTTGATCGAGAAGATCCTCGAGCCCGGGGAAACGCTTCCGCCCAGCTTTGAGTGCGAAGGCACCACCGGCTACGACGCCCTGGCGGACGTGGACAGGGTCTTCATCGACGCCGCCGGCCAGGGACCGCTGGATGCGCTGGACACCGAGCTGCGCGGCGGCCAGGCCGCCGACTACGAGGAGATGATCCGCGGCACCAAGCGCAGGATCACGGACGGTATCCTGCACTCGGAGATGCTCCGGCTTGCCCGCCTGGTGCCAGCCGGAGCCGGCCTTTCGGTTGAGGCCGCCGCTGATGCGCTGTCCGAAATCATCGCGGCCTTCCCGGTCTACCGCAGCTACCTGCCGACCGGCGCCGAAGTCCTGAAGGAAGCCTGCGAGCTTGCCGTCCGGCGGCGTCCTGAACTGGACACCGCCGTCGGCGTGCTGCTGCCGCTGTTGCTGGACGCGGAGGAGGAACTGGGACGCCGTTTCCAGCAGACCTCCGGCATGGTCATGGCTAAGGGTGTGGAAGACACAGCGTTCTTCCGCTACACCAGGCTGGGTACCCTCACCGAGGTCGGGGCGGATCCTACGGAGTTCGCCGTCGCGCCGGAGGAGTTCCATGTCCGGATGGCACGCCGCCAGGCGGAGCTTCCGCTGTCCATGACCACGCTCAGCACCCACGACACAAAACGCAGCGAGGACACCCGCGCCCGGATTTCGGTGCTCGCGGAGCTGGCTTCCGAATGGAAAGCATCCCTCACCCGGTTGCAGCAACTCGCGCCGCTGCCGGACGGTCCGCTGGCCAACCTGTTGTGGCAGGCAATCGCCGGCGCGTGGCCGGCTGACCGCGACAGGCTGCAGTCCTATGCGCAGAAGGCTGCCCGCGAGGCGGGCAATTCGACCAACTGGACGGATCCGGACGCGGGCTTTGAGGAAAAGCTCACGGCCGTCGTCGACGCCGCCTTCGACAACGCCGAGGTGCGCGCCGAACTGGAGAAGCTGGTGGCACAGCTGGACCCGTACGGTGCCGCCAATGCCCTGGGCGCCAAGCTGGTTCAGCTGACCATGCCCGGTGTCCCGGACGTTTACCAGGGCACGGAATTCTGGGACCGGTCGTTGACGGACCCGGACAACCGCCGCCCCTTCAGCTTCGACGCCCGGAAGCGGGCCCTGGCCGCGCTCGACGCCGGCGAGCGGCCGGCGTCGTTCCTGGACGAAACGGCGAAGCTGCTGGTGACCTCGCGGGCTCTTCGCCTGCGCCGCGACCGGCCGGAACTCTTCACCGGCTACACGCCGGTAACAGCCTCCGGTCCGGCGGCAGGGCATCTGCTGGCGTTCAACCGCGGCGGCGGTTCGGCGGGAGCCCTTACGCTCGCGACCCGGCTGCCGCGCGGACTGGAGCAGAAGGGCGGCTGGCAGGACACTGCGATCCGCCTGGACACCGCCATGACCGACGAGCTGACGGGCCGGTCCTTTGGCCCCGGCGAGGTCCAGGTGGGGCAGATCCTGGCGACCTACCCGGTCGCCCTGCTGGTGCCCACCGCCTAAGCACACCTGAAACACCGACATGGGGAACGGAAGAATGCAATGACCTTGCCTGCACACGGAAGCGAACGCTTCGATCTCTGGGCCCCGGAAGCGCAGGCGGTCACCCTGCTTGCTGCCGGGCAGCAGTACCCGATGAACCGCGCCGGTGCGGAGCGGGACGGCTGGTGGACAGCCGCCGGCGCTCCGGCCGAGGGGGAGGTGGACTACGGCTACCTCGTCGACGGGGAGACCACGCCGCTGCCGGACCCGCGGTCCCGGCGGCAGCCGGAGGGGGTCCATTCCCTCTCGCGGACCTTCGACGCCGCCAGCCACGCGTGGGCGGACGGCCAGTGGGAGGGCCGTGCGCTGCAGGGTGCCGTGATCTACGAGCTTCACGTGGGCACCTTCACTCCTGACGGAACCCTGGACGCCGCCGCAGAAAAGCTGGACTATTTGGCCGGGCTCGGGATTGACTTCGTCGAGCTCCTGCCGGTCAACGGCTTCAACGGCACGCACAACTGGGGCTACGACGGCGTGCTCTGGTACGCCGTGCACGAGGGCTACGGTGGCCCCGCCGCGTACCAGCGGTTTGTCGACGCAGCCCACGCGGCCGGCCTCGGCGTCATCCAGGACGTGGTGTACAACCACCTCGGTCCGAGCGGAAACTACCTGCCGAAGTTCGGGCCGTACCTCAAGTCCGGGGAGGGCAACACCTGGGGCGACTCGGTTAACCTCGACGGCCCAGGCTCCGACGAGGTGCGCCGCTACATCCTGGACAACGCCGCGATGTGGCTGCGGGACTACCATGTGGATGGGCTGCGCCTCGACGCCGTCCACGCCTTCAAGGACGAGCGGGCAGTGCACCTGCTGGAGGACTTCGGCGCGCTCGCCGACGAGGTCGCCGCCGAAACCGGGCGTCCCGCCACCTTGATCGCCGAGTCTGACCTCAACAATCCGCGCCTGCTCTACCCGCGGGACGTCAACGGGTACGGGCTGGCCGGGCAGTGGAGCGACGACTTCCATCACGCAGTCCACGTCAACGTCAGCGGCGAGGCGACGGGCTATTACGAGGACTTCGAGTCCCTGGAGGCACTGGCCAAGGTCCTGCGCTCCGGGTTCTTCCACGACGGCAGCTACTCCACCTTCCGGGAGCGGCACCACGGCCGGCCGATCAACCCGGCCCTCGTCCACCCGGCCGCGCTCGTGGTCTGCAGCCAGAACCACGACCAGATCGGCAACCGGGCCACCGGTGACCGGCTGTCCCAGTCGCTGCCGTACGGCCGGCTGGCGCTCGCCGCCGTCGCGACCCTGACCTCACCCTTCACCCCGATGCTGTTCATGGGGGAGGAATACGGGGCCACCACGCCGTGGCAGTTCTTTACCTCCCACCCGGAGCCGGAACTCGGCAAGGCCACCGCGGAAGGCCGGATCAAGGAATTCGAGCGGATGGGCTGGGACCCTGCCGTGGTGCCGGATCCCCAGGACCCGGAAACATTCAAGCGTTCCAAGCTGGACTGGTCTGAGGCCGCGGACGGGGACCACGCCCGGCTGCTGGAGCTCTACCGCTCGCTGATCGCGCTGCGCCGTTCGACGCCGGAGCTCACCGGCCTCGGCTTCGAGGACACCGCCGTGGACTTCAGTGAGGCGGAGGGCTGGCTTGTGCTGCGGCGCGGCCGGGTCCGGGTGGCGATGAACTTCTCGACGGAGCCGCGGCGAATTTCCGTCAGCGGCGCCTCCCTGCTGCTGGCAACGGACGACGCCGCCGTGCTAAACGGCACTGGCGGCGGCGGCCACCTCGATCTTCCCGGCCACAGTGCCGCCATCATTTCGGAATAGGACAGGACCCTACGCATGACTTATGTTGCGGCTGAGAACCGATATGACTCCATGCCCTACCGCAGGGTGGGACGCAGCGGCCTGAAACTGCCGGCCATTTCGCTGGGCCTGTGGCACAACTTCGGCGACGACAAGCGCTTCGACGAACAGCGTGCCATTCTTCGCCGAGCCTTCGACCTCGGCGTAAACCACTTCGACCTGGCCAACAATTACGGTCCGCCGGACGGTTCCGCCGAGACCAACTTCGGACGGCACCTGCAGGACGACTTCAGGCCCTACCGCGACGAACTGGTGATCTCCACCAAGGCCGGCTACTACATGTGGCCGGGCCCCTACGGAGAGTGGGGATCACGCAAGTACCTGATCTCGAGCCTGGACCAGTCCCTGCAGCGGATGGGCCTCGACTACGTGGACATCTTTTACAGCCACCGTCCCGACCCCGAAACCCCTTTGGAAGAGACCATGGGGGCGCTGGACTATGCCGTCCGTTCCGGCAAGGCCCTGTACGCTGGCATCTCCTCCTACACGCCGGAGCAGACCCTGGAGGCGGCCCGGATCCTGAAGGAACTGGGCACCCCGCTGCTGATCCACCAGCCCAGCTACTCCATGCTCAACCGCTGGACCGAAAACGGCAGCCCCAACCTGTACGAGGCACTTGACGAGGTAGGGGCGGGCTCCATCGCCTTCTCGCCGCTGGCACAGGGAATGCTCACCGACCGCTACCTCAACGGAATTCCCGCGGATTCCCGAGCCGCGAAGGCACGCTTCCTGTCCGAGGATGCCATCACTGACGAGAAATTGGACCGGATCCGCGGCCTGCACGGGATTGCTGCCGGCCGCGGGCAGTCGTTGGCGCAGATGGCCGTTGCCTGGATCCTGCGGGACCAGCCGAAGGGCTCGCCGGTCACCTCCGCACTGGTGGGCGCCTCCAGTGTCGCCCAGTTGGAGGACACCCTGTCCGCCATCAACAACCTCGACTTCTCGGCCGACGAACTCGCGGCGATCGACAAGTTCGCCGTCGAGTCGGACATCAATCTCTGGGCCCAGAAGTAACG
This sequence comes from Pseudarthrobacter sp. MM222, assembly GCF_947090775.1. Classification (NCBI taxonomy): domain Bacteria; kingdom Bacillati; phylum Actinomycetota; class Actinomycetes; order Micrococcales; family Micrococcaceae; genus Pseudarthrobacter; species Pseudarthrobacter sp. MM222. The sequence continues at coordinate 3,245,327 of NZ_OX352321.1, read as the reverse complement.
GCCCTGCCGTGTAACAGAAATACCGGGGCCGCGGGGAACAACCACGGCCCCGGTACCGTTGACTAGAATGCTAAGGGGCGCCGTATGGCGCCGTGCCCGCCAGCCGCCGTCGTGCATCAGAGTACTTCCGCGCCGGGCACAGTACGTTTGTTCTCAAAGGAGTTCCGTGTCTTCAAATCCGATTCGTGTTGCAATCGTCGGCGTAGGTAACTGTGCCGCATCGCTGGTCCAGGGCGTCCAGTACTACCAGGACGCTGATCCGCAGGCCACGATCCCCGGTCTGATGCACGTGGAGTTCGGCAAGTACCACGTCAACGACGTGGAGTTCGTGGCCGCTTTCGACGTCGACGGCAAGAAGGTCGGCATCGACCTCGCCGACGCGATCGGTGCCAGTGAAAACAACACCATCAAGATCGCCGACGTTCCGCCGACCGGCGTCACCGTGCAGCGCGGCCCGACCCTCGACGGGCTCGGCAAGTACTACCTCGAGACCATCGAGCAGTCCGCCGAAGAGCCGGTCGACGTCGTCCAGGCCCTCAAGGACGCCAAGGTGGACGTGATGGTCTGCTACCTGCCGGTCGGTTCGCAGGAAGCCGCGGAGTTCTACGCCCAGAGCGCGATTGACGCCGGCGTGGCGTTCGTCAACGCCCTGCCGGTCTTCATCGCCGGCACCAAGGCCTGGGCGGACAAGTTCACCGCAGCCGGCGTCCCGATCGTGGGCGACGACATCAAGAGCCAGATCGGTGCCACCATCACGCACCGTGTCATGGCCAAGCTCTTCGAAGACCGCGGCGTCACCCTGGACCGCACGTACCAGCTGAACGTCGGCGGCAACATGGACTTCAAGAACATGCTGGAGCGCGACCGCCTCGAGTCCAAGAAGATCTCCAAGACCCAGGCCGTCACGTCCAACGTGGAAGCCGAGCTCGCCGCCAAGGACGTCCACATCGGCCCGTCGGACTACGTCCAGTGGCTTGACGACCGCAAGTGGGCCTTCGTGCGCCTCGAGGGACGCAACTTCGGCGACGCCCCGGTGTCACTGGAGTACAAGCTGGAAGTCTGGGACTCGCCCAATTCCGCCGGCGTAATCATCGACGCCATCCGCGCCGCCAAGATCGGCCTGGACCGCGGCATCGGCGGCCCGCTGCTCTCGGCGTCGAGCTACTTCATGAAGTCCCCGCCGGAGCAGTTCAACGACGACCTCGCCCGCGAAAAGGTCGAGGCCTTCATCCGCGGCGACCTGGAGCGCTAACCCGCACTCCCTTCCCGACGCTCCCGCAGGTTTGGTGGGTTCTGACCCGACGCTCCCGCACCTTTGGTGCGGGAGCGTCGTGCGTCCGGGGAGGGTTCACGTCTGCTTCGCGGAAACCCTACCCTCCATCACGTTGTGCAGGTATCGGGCGAGCGCTCACTCAATCCGCGTTACTGAAGCCGGCAGCAGACGATGGGCTGAGGTACGCGGTGCGGAGGGTTCGCTTGATCCTGGCGGTGGCGCCGGCGAATCCGTCGGCAAGGTCGTCTCGCGTCAGGACCAGCACCGTCCATCCTGCTGACTCGAACGCTCTGTCACGGCGCCGGTCGCTGAGGATCTGGGCGGGGAGCAGGTGGTGGCCGCCGTCGTACTGGACAGCCATCCGTCGGCGGCGATAGCCAAGGTCCGCCGTCGGGGAACCCGGCGTCTCCGGCCGGAGCGGGAGCTGCAGCTCCGGCTCCGGGAGGCCGGCGTCGCACATCGCCAGGCGCAGCAGCGTTTCCGGACCTGAATCGGATCCCACGCGCATCAAGTCCAGGGCCGCCCGGGCCCGGACGATTCCCTGCAGATTCGGGTGGCGGCCCACCATTGCACGCAGCGCGCCGATCGTTGCAAAGGGCTCGCTCCGTCCCTCCAGACCGAACCGGGGGATCCGGACCAGCTCGTCGCCCGTGCAGACCAATTCGGACAGGCTCAAGTGCCGGGCAAGGTCGAGCCACGTCCTCGGACGCGTGCTGATCCGGATTCCATCCGCAGTTTCGACCTCGTCGTCCAAAGCCAGAAGCGTGTGCCCGACGATGCCCTTGCGTCGGACCTCGGGCAGCCCCCGCGGCTTGCTCAGGTGCAGCTCCTCAGAGTCCGAGAGCCACGGAGGCAAGATCTGACATCTAAGCCTTGCGGCCGTGACGTGCGAAATCCATGCTCCTGGCGTCGCAGCGGACAAGGCGCGAGCGGCGGCCTCCAACTCGAAGCTCCATCCCGCGGGTCGGTAGAGACCCCTGCTGATGTGGCTGACATCGGAGCGTCTGAGCCTGGTTCTCGGCACCCCCAAGGACCGGGCGGCGTCGATGGTGAAAGGTCCCGCACTGAGTAGAGCGGGGAGCTCCATCCGCGTTTTCATGCTGGAATTGTGGACCCATTTTGATGACCATGCAGGAGTTATCCACAGACTTTCCGGATCGGTCCAAAGTCTTACCTAATGGTCCAGCGGATCCGTCGATGGCGGTGGGGCCGGATGTGCGGGAGGGTCGGTGGGGGTGGGGCCGGATGTGCGGGAGGGTCGGTGGGGGTGGGGCCGGATGTGCGGGAGGGTCGGTGGGGGTGGGGCCGGATGTGCGGGAGGGGTCAGAAGAGGCCGACGGGGTTGCCTTCGGCGTCGACGTCCATCCGCATCGCGGCCGGGACCTTGGGCAGGCCCGGCATGGTCATGACCGCGCCGGTGAGTGCCACGATGAAGCCGGCCCCGGTCTTGGGGATCAGGTCCCGCACGTGCACGGTGAAGCCCTTCGGGGCGCCCAGCCGGCTGGCGTCGTCGCTGAAGGAGTACTGGGTTTTCGCCATGCACACCGGGAACCCCGACCAGCCGTTCTTCTCGATTTCCGCGAGCCGTTTGAGCGCCGGCACCGAGAAATCCACGCCGTCGGCCCCGTACACCTCCTGCACGATGGTGCGGATCTTGTCCTCCACCGACATCTCCAGCGGGTACAGGTGCCGGAAGGTGTGCGGCGCGTCGATGGCCGCGGCAACCTTCGCGGCAAGCTCATCCCCGCCGTCGCCACCCCCGCCACGGCCCCAGACGTCGGCGACGGCGGCCTGGACACCTGCCGTCGCGCACCAGTCCAGCAGCCAGTCAAGCTCCTCTTGGCTATCGGTGGCGAACTTGTTGATGGCCACCACCGGGGTGATGCCGAACTTCTCCACGTTCCGCACGTGCCGCTGGAGGTTCGCGACGCCGGCGGCCAGGGCCCCGACGTTGGGCTCCCTGAGCTGGTCCTTGGCGATGCCGCCGTGCATCTTGAGCGCCCGGACGGTTGCCACGACGACGACGGCGCAGGGGGCGACGTCGGCCACCCTGGCCTTGATGTCCATGAACTTCTCCGCACCCAGGTCCGCGCCGAAGCCCGCCTCGGTGACCACGATATCCGCGAGGCTGCGGGCGGTCTGGGTGGCGATCAGGGAATTGCAGCCGTGGGCGATGTTCGCGAACGGGCCACCGTGCACCAGCGCTGGTGTCCCGGCGATGGTCTGGACGAGGTTGGGCTTGATCGCATCCTTGAGGAGCAGGGTCAGCGCGCCCTGGACGCCGAGGTCGGCGACCGTGACGGGCCGGCGGTCGTAGGTGTAGCCGAAGGTGATCCGCCCGAGCCGTTCCCGGAGGTCCGCCACATCCGTGGCCAGACAGAACACGGCCATGATCTCGGAGGCCACGGTGATGTCGAAACCGTCCTGCCGCGGAATGCCCTGCGCCGGGCCGCCGAGGCCGATCACGACCTCCCGGAGCGAGCGGTCGTTCATGTCCAGCACCCGCTTGAAAGTCATCCGGCGCGGGTCGATGTCCAGTTCGTTGCCCTGGAAGATGTGGTTGTCCACGAGGGCCATCAGGGCGTTGTTCGCCGAAGTGATGGCGTGGAAGTCGCCGGTAAAATGCAGGTTGATCTCATCCATCGGCAGCACCTGGGAGTAACCGCCGCCGGTGGCTCCGCCCTTCATGCCGAGAATGGGCCCCAGCGACGGCTCACGCAGCGCGATCATCACCTTGTGTCCCGCCCGGGCCAGCGAGTCAGCCAGCCCCACGGTGGTGGTGGACTTGCCCTCGCCGGCAGGTGTGGGGGACATGGCCGAGACCAGCACCACCTTCCCGGCCGGACGGGGCGCCCCGTCCGCCCGGACATCTCCGGCCCCGCCAGCCCCGCCGGTCCCGAGCTTCGCCGGATCGATCTTGGCCTTGTAGCGGCCGTAGAACTCCAGCGCGTCAGGGTTGATGCCCGCCGCGGCGGCGATCTCCTCGATCGGCCGCATCACGGCCCGCTGGGCGATCTCCAGATCACTGGGCGTGGCAGGGGCTGCGGCGGCTTCGGGGCCTCCGGGGATGGTGTTGTCAGACATCGGTGTCCTTCGGCTCGTGGCGTCGGTGGGTGTTCCGGCCAGTGGTGTCAGGCCCGGGGTTACCGGCCTGTTGCCCCGGCTGCGGGAGTGTGGCCCACCGGGATGGTCAGGTTTCGAAAATACTGGCTCAGCGCGGTGTGATAGCTCTCCAGGGTGATAGCAGCGGTCCGCTGCCACCCGAAGCCCTGGGCATGCAGGGACGCGGCCCGGCCCATATCCTGGCGCGTGGCGGGGTCATCGTGCAGCGCCTCGAGGACGTCCGCCCAGTCACCGGGCTTGTGGCCCTCCACCAGCAGTCCCGTGCGTCCGTCGAAAACCGCGCGGGAGAGCCCGCCGACCTTGGTCGCAACCACCGGGGTCCCGCAGGCCTGGGCCTCGAGCGCCACAAGCCCGAAGGATTCGCTGTACGAGGGCATCACCACGACGTCGGCCGAGCGGTACCAGGCGGCGAGCCTCGGCGCGTTGACCGGCGGGTGGTGGGTGACGACGTCGTCCATCCCGGCAGAGCTGATCAGGGTCTTCAAGTCAAAGTCCTTGGCCCCGCTGACCGCGCCCACAATGGTCAGCTGCAGGTCGATGTCCGGGCGTCGCTCACGGAGCAGTGCCGCGGCCTTGATCAGGATCTGGGGTCCCTTGAGCCGCTGGATCCTGCCGGCAAACAGCAGGTGGAAACGGCCCGGCGGCACCCCATGGTCCGCCCGGGCCCGGCTCCGGAAGGCCGGCGTGAATACAGTCAGGTCCACCCCCGGCGGGGCCACGTCGACGTGGTCGATGTCCGCGTTGTAATGGGAGACGAGTTCCGCGGCTTCCGTGCCGGTGTTGGCGATCAGCCGCGTGGCGCCGTCGACGATCCGATGTTCGCCGTCCTCGCGCCGCCGCGGTTCGGGCTGCTCGCCGGACTCCAGCAGCAGGTTCTTGACCTTGGCCATGGTGTGCATGGTGTGCACCAGCGGCACGCCCCACAGCCGGGCGAGCTCCAGCCCCGCCACGCCGGAAACCCAGTAGTGCGAGTGAATCACGTCGTAGCGGCCGTGCGGCTGGAGCTGACGAATCCTGTCGATCTCAGCCACCATGCTGTGCAGCAGTCCGGGCAGCTCCTCCTTGGGCAGCTTCCGCGGCGGGCCGGCCAGCACGTTGTGGACGCACACGCCCGGGGAAGGATGTTCGACGGCGGACTGCCCGGCGGACGTGGACCTGGTAAAGATCTCCACCTCGACGCCGGTTTCCGCAAGGGCCGCTGCCAGCGCCCGGATGTACACATTCATGCCCCCGGCGTCGCCGGAACCGGGCTGCTCCATCGGCGAGGTGTGCAGGGACAGGAAGGCGACACGGCGGACCAGTGACATCCTTCTCCTCCCTCTGTGGCCGGAACTGCATGTCGATAAAACACTACTCCTGAAGTTCCGCGAGGTTCACAGGCTGTTTCGAGGCGCCGGTCACAGCGCCCCGGCCGCTGCTAATGTGGCCGCTGTGAGTGCAACTAAAGACGCTGAGGTCCAGGCCGGCGCATGGGAAATCCGTCCGGCCAACGCACGGGACTGGCCGGCCATCTGGGAGATCCTGGAGCCGGTCATCAGGGCGGGGGAGACCTTCACGTGGGACGCGGACACCCCGGAGGAACAGGCCCGTGAACGGTGGTTTAAGCAGGCCCCCGGACAGACGTTCGTGGCCGTCGGCCGAGGCGCGCTCGACGGCGTGGTGCTCGGGACCGGCGAGCTGCACGCCAACCAGGGCGGCGGTGGAAGCCACGTGGCTAACGCCGGCTACATGGTGCACCCCGCCCACGGGGGCAAGGGCCTGGCACGGGCACTCTGCGCCTACTCGCTGGACGCGGCCCGGGCCGCCGGCTTCCGGGCCATGCAGTTCAACGCCGTGGTGGAGAGCAACGTCCGGGCGGTGGCGGCCTGGAAGTCGATGGGCTTCGAAGTGCTCGCCACCATCCCGGAGGCCTTCCTCCACCCGCGGCTGGGTTACGTGGGACTGCACCTGATGTACCGCACGCTCTAGGAGCCGCCACCCTTGCTGAGGTTGCCACTGTGCCAGAGCTGCCGCAGTTCCGGGAAGGCGGCCTCATAACCGGCGAGCAGCTTCGCCGCGAGCACCTCTGAATCGACGAGGGGATGACGGGCGAAGGCGGCGAGGGCCGCTTCGCGCCGCGGGTTTCCGGCTGCCGGCCAAGCCGGCCCGGTGTCCTGGCCTGCCGGTCCGGCGGCCTGCACGACGAGCCGTTCAACCTCCTTAACCCGCCGTATCAGGGCGAGTTGCGCGGGGGCCGGGCGTTCCTGCGGGAGCGGCACCACGCCGTCGGGCGTCACCCGGCAGGGGACCTCGACGACGGCGTCCGCGGGCAGACCCGGAATCGCCGCGACCGCGGCGTCCGCCCCCGGCACGGCATTCGGGGTGTTCAGGACCAGCTCCGCAGGGCCGCCGCCGGAGAGCGCCCGCATGACCGCCAGGGCCACGCGTTCGTAGCCGCCGCCCGCGAGGTCCGTCTCGTCCCGGCGCTCGCCGGCCGGGCGGGCCTCGGCCAGGTACCCTTCCTCGCGGGACCTGCGGGCGGCCTCCCAAAGCGGGTACGCCGCCGCCCCGGCCGCGGCGAGCCTCGGGTAGAGCTCGGCTTGCTGCCGGTCGATGGACTCGCCGCGGGTCTCGGCGGCGGAGCGGATGCCGGACAGGGCACGTCCGGTCTCGTAGTAGTAATAGAGGTACTCGTTCGGCAGGCACCCGAGTTCGGCGAGGAACGCCCGCGGGAACAGCCTGCCTTCCTCGAAGCCGGCGAGGGCCCCGGCGTCCGCCAGCAGCCCGGGCAGGGCATCCCGGCCGCCGGACTCCAGCCGGTACAGCCAGCCGAGGTGGTTGAGGCCGTAGTAGCCGACGCCGTCGAGACTGCCCTCGGGCAAGGCAACGCCGGCGGCCCGGGCGGCCCGGTGCACAAGTCCGCCGGCTGAATCGCAGATGCCGACGACTCTGCGGCCGAGCACCGGCACCAGGGCCTCGGTGACCATCCCGGCAGGATTGGTGAAGTTCAGCAGCCATGCCTCCGGGCAGCGCTCGCGCATTTCCGCGGCGAGCTCCAGCATCCTGGGGATGGACCGCAGCGCATAGGAAATGCCGCCGGCGCCCGTGGTCTCCTGGCCGAGGAGCCCCAGATCCAGGGCGATCCGCTCATCGGCCATCCGGCCCGCGGTCCCGCCTGGGCGGATGGCGGCAAACACGATGTCCGTGCCGTCGAGGGCCTCCGGCAGCGACGTGGTGGTACGGACCGTGGGCCTGTTCCCGGGGGACAGGCCGCCGGATGCCTCCGGGGACGACAGGACCGCGTCGACGGCGGCCAGCCGGCCGGCGTCGACGTCGTACAGCACCAGCTCCCGGACCAGCCCCGCGAAGGGGCCGGAGCAGAGCGCCCGGTAGACCAGCGGAACCCGGAATCCGCCGCCGCCGGCAATCAGAAGCCGCATGCGGACAGTCTATGCATACCGGCGCTGGCCGGGCTGGGCTGGCGGCTCGCCCCGTCGGGCGGGGGAGCGTCTTTCCTGCCACACCTGGACGGCGTAGTCTGCCGTACATGGACGAGACCCCGCCGCGGCGCTTCGACCCGCTTTCCTCCGTCCGATCCCCGGCTTCGGAGGGTTTCGACCTGCTTCTGACGGGCACGGTGTTTCAGGACATCATTTTCACCGGGCTTCCGCACGCGCCCGTGGCCGGGACCGAAATCTGGAGCGAGGGGATGGGAAGCTGCCCGGGCGGCGTCGCCAACCAGGCGATTGCCGCGGCGCGGCTGGGTCTGCGGACGGGCCTGGCGGCTGCCTTCGGCGACGACGGCTACGGCGATTACAACTGGAAGATTTTGGCCGGGCAGGAGCACGTGGACCTCTCCCTCTCCCGGCGGGTATCGGGCTGGCACTCTCCCGTGACGATCTCGCTCAGCGTGGAGCAGGACCGGTCCATGGTCACTCATGGTCATCCTGCGCCGGTTACCTCCTCCCAGCTGATCGGCACGCCGCCACCGGCGCTCGCCGCAGTTGCCGGACTCGACGAGGACGTGGAGCCCTGGGCCCTCGATGCCCACAAAGCCGGCGTGCGCTTGTTCGGCGACGTCGGCTGGGATCCCACCGGGGCATGGTCCTCGACCCGGCTGGACAATTTGAAGTACTTCCACGCGTTCATGCCAAACCAGCAGGAGGCGATGGCGTTCACGGGACGGGACAATCCGTGGTCGGCGCTGTATTCGCTGGCGGACCAGGTGCCGGTGGCCGTCGTGACGCTGGGTTCCCAGGGGGCGATGGCGGTCGACTCGGAAACGGGCGAGGAGGAATGGGTGCCGTCCCTGCCGGTCGCGGCCTATGATCCGACCGGCGCCGGGGACTGCTTCGGCGCAGCCTTCATCGTCGGCTGCCTGGCGGGCTGGCCGCTCGGCGACCGGCTGCGCTTCGCCAACCTGTGCGCCGCGCTGGCCGTCCAGGAAGTCGGCGGTTCGCTGGCCGCGCCCGGCTGGGGCGACATTGCCGACTGGTGGCAGCGCGCCAACGCGCGGAAGGAACGGCAGAGCAGCCAATGGTTGCGCCGCTACAGCTTCCTGGACGACATCGTCCGCGACGTGCCGGCCGAGGCGCAGCGGCGGGCGACGGCGACCATCGCGCACCTCTCCGACGCCTAGCCGCCGTTCGCTGAATTCGGCGCTTGTTCCGGTTACGCCCCTGCTGCCGCGGGGAGAGGTGCGGTGCGGGAGCCCGGGTCTGGTGCCGCGGGACATGCTCTCCGGTCGGGCTGTGGGATGGGCATAATGCCGTTGTGCCCCACTCGTTGGCGCGAGCAATGGGCATGTCCCTCCGGCGTGGCGCGGGAGCCCGGGTCTGGTGCCGCGGGACATGCTCTCCGGCCGGGCTGTGGGATGGGCATAATGCCGTTGTGCCCATTCGTTGGCGCGAGCAATGGGCATGTCCCCCCGGGAGCGGAGAGCATGCCCAACCTCAGCAGAATTAAGCCGGATGCGCTCCCGCCCCTAGAATCGTTAAGTGACTTCTCCAGCAGCAACCGGCGACTTCCGTTCCGCTTCGAAGGCCGAGCCTGCCTTCGCTGAAGAGCGCTCGGCAGTGATCGATCTCGAGGCCATCCGGCACAATGTACGGCGCCTCGCGGCCGTCGCCTCGCCCGCGCAGGTGATGGCGGTGGTCAAGGCCGACGCCTACGGCCATGGTGCAGTGCCCGTAGCCCGTGCGGTGCTCAGCGCGGGCGCCAGTTGGCTCGGCGTGGCCCACATCTCCGAGGCCCTTGCACTGCGGGCGGCCGGCATCGAGGCCCCGCTGCTGGCCTGGCTGCACACTTCTGACAGCAACTTTGCCGCCGCCGTCGCCGCCGGGATCGACATCGGCTGCTCCGGCTGGGAGCTGCAGCGGATAGTTGCGGCGGCTCGCGAACAGGAACGGCCGGCCCGCGTCCACCTGAAAGTGGACACCGGGCTCGGCCGCAACGGCGCGACCCTGAACACCTGGGACGGCCTCGTCGGCGAAGCCATGGAGTACCAGGACCAGGGACTGCTGCGGGTCGTGGGCATCTTCTCCCACCTGGCCGTTGCCGACGAACCCGAGCGACCCGAAACCGACGACCAGCTCGCCGCATTCCGCGTGGCCCTCGCGATCGCCCAGGACGCCGGCGTTGACCCCGAGGTGCGGCACCTGGCCAACACTCCGGCAACGCTGTCCCGCCCCGACACGCATTTCGACCTGGTCCGTGTGGGCCTGGGCGTCTACGGGCTGTCCCCCTTCGAAGGCCAGAGCTCCGCGGAATTGGGCCTGCGCCCCGCCATGACGGTCCGCACGGTCGTCTCGCACTGCAAGGACGTGCCTGCGGGCCAGGGCGTCTCCTACGGACTGAACTACCGCACCCCGGGCAGCAGCACGCTCGGGCTCATTCCGCTCGGCTACGCCGATGGCGTCCCCCGCATCGCCACCGGCGGACCGGTCCGAGTGGAGGGCGTGAACTACCCGGTGGTGGGCCGGATCGCGATGGACCAGATGGTGATCGATCTGGGCCCGCTGGAGGTTTCCGCCGGCGGGCACAGCGTGCTCGGCTCCGAAGCGGTGCTCTTCGGCAACGGTGCCGACGGCGGACCCACCGCCGAGGACTGGGCGCGGGCTGCGGGCACCAACAACTACGAGATCGTCACCCGGATCAGCCCCCGGGTGCCGCGCCGCTACATCAACGAGGAGTCCGGCAACGAGAAGTCAGGCAACGAGGAGTCCCGCCGCGCCGGAGAGCCGGCACAGTGAGCGCCCCCGCGTGGGAGCTGACGCTGGAAGTGCGGACGGCCGAGCAGACCCATGCCCTCGCCGCGGGCCTCGGTGCGCAGTTGGAACCCGGAGACCTGCTGGTCCTCACGGGCGAGCTTGGGGCGGGGAAGACCACGTTCACGCAGGGGCTCGGTGAAGGCCTGGGGGTCCGCGCCGGGATCATCTCGCCCACCTTCGTGCTGGTCCGCATCCATCCGAGCCTTCCCGACGGCCCCCGGCCGGGCGGTCCTGACCTCGTACACGTCGACGCCTACCGGCTTGGGTCCGCCTCCGAGATTGACGATATTGACCTCGAAAACACCATGGACAGCGCTGTGACCGTGGTGGAGTGGGGCCGGGGCCGGGTGGAGCACCTGAGCGACAGCCGGCTTGAGGTGGACCTCGTCCGCACCCTCGGCGGCGCCGGCCCGGTAGCACCTGCCCCGGCCGCGCCTACCCCTGGGGCAGCCGACGCCGACGAAGTGACCCTGGACTTTGATACCGACGACGACGACGAGCCCCGCACCATCGTGATTCGGGGCTACGGTCCGCGCTGGGTTGCCCCGCCGGCCCTGCCCGGAACCAGCCCCGAGCCACTGACTGAGCCCACGGAACGGACCTCCTGATGCTGATCCTCGCAATCGACACCTCGGCCGTAGCCAGCGCGGCGCTTGTCTCGGACGACGCCCCGGAATCGGTGGTCGGAAGTTTTGCCACCGAGGACACCCGCAGCCACGCGGAAGTCCTGGCCCCGGGAATCGATAACCTGCTCGCCGAGGCGGGACTGAGCGGGGACGACGTCGACCTCATCGTCACCGGGGTGGGCCCCGGTCCCTTCACCGGGTTGCGCTCCGGCATCGTCACCGCGCGCACCCTGGCCTTCGCTTGGGGCAAGCCGCTGTACGGGTTGATGAGCCTCGACGCCATCGCCCTGGAAGTGGCCGAGTCCGTAGACGCGGCGCCGGAATTCATTGTCGCCACGGACGCCCGGCGCAAAGAGGTCTACTGGGCCCGCTACACGCTTGTCGGCGGGCAGCTCCCAGAGCTGCTGGACGGGCCGCACGTCGGCTTCGCGGCCGACCTGCCGGACCTCCCCGTCTACGGCGCCGGTGCCGGGATCTACGCCGACGTCGTCAAGGCCGTTGACAGCTTCAGTTCGCGCCAGCCGGAGGCGCTCTCGCTGGGCCAGTTTGCGCTCGCGCGGTTGGCCGCGGGGGAGCAGCTGCTGGACTCGACCCCGCTCTACCTGCGCGAGTCCGACGCCCAGGTTCCCGGTCCCCGGAAGCGCGCGCTGTGAGCGGCCGGAACGCAACGGCGCTGCCGGGCGGGATGGAGCTGCGGGACATGACCACCGCGGACATCCCGATCGTGCACGACCTTGAGCGCCGGCTGTTCCCGGTGGACGCCTGGCCCTTGCAGATGTTCCTTGATGAGCTGGCGCAGGCGGAAACGCGCCGCTACCTGGTCGCCGAGCATGCCGGACGCATCGTGGGCTATGCGGGGCTCATGTGCATCGAGCCGATAGCGGATGTCCAGACCATCGCCGTCGTGCCGGAGCAGGAAGGCAAGGGCATCGGCTCGGCACTGCTGAGCGAACTCATCCGGGAAAGCCGGCTGCGTCACGCCGAAGACGTGCTGCTGGAAGTCAGGGCGGACAACCCCCGGGCCCAGCAGCTGTACCTCCGCTTCGGTTTTGAACAGATCCACGTCCGCCCCCGGTACTACCGTGACGGCGTCGACGCCCTGATCATGCGCCTCCGGCTGGAGCCCGGCTCCGACCACGGCCCGCACACCACCCAGCCACGGGAAGCAGACCGCCCATGAACCGCACCCAGCCCCTTGTGCTCGGCATCGAGTCCTCCTGCGACGAGACCGGCGTCGGAATCGTCCGCGGGACCCGGCTGCTGACCAACACTGTCGCCTCCTCGATGGAGGAGCATGTCCGTTTCGGCGGTGTCATCCCCGAGATCGCCTCCCGCGCCCACCTGGACGCCTTCGTGCCGACGCTGCGGGAATCGCTCGCCGACGCCGGCGTCACACTGGAGGAGATCGACGCCATCGCCGTCACCTCGGGCCCCGGGCTCGCGGGAGCACTGATGGTCGGCGTGTGCGCCGCGAAGGCGCTCGCCGTGGCCACCGGCAAGCCGCTGTACGCGATCAACCACCTTGTGGCGCACGTCGGCGTCGGACTGCTCGAAACGGACGACGGCGGCCCGCAGCCCTTCGCCGGTTCCTCCCGGCAAAGCGCGCTGCCGAACAACCTCGGCGCGCTGCTCGTCTCCGGAGGCCACACCGAAATCCTGCGGATCCGCAGCATTACCGACGACGTCGAACTGCTCGGTTCCACGATTGACGATGCCGCCGGCGAAGCGTACGACAAGGTCGCGCGGCTGCTGGGTCTGGGGTATCCCGGCGGGCCGGCCATCGACCGGCTGGCGCGCACCGGCAACCCCAAGGCGATCCGGTTCCCGCGCGGGCTCAGCCAGCCCAAGTACATGGGAACCGCGGACGAACCGGGCCCGCACCGCTACGACTGGTCCTTCAGCGGGCTCAAGACCGCCGTCGCCCGGTGTGTGGAGCAGTTCGAGGCGCGCGGCGAGGACGTGCCGGTGGCGGACATCGCCGCTGCCTTCCAGGAAGCCGTGGTCGACGTGATCACGGCCAAGGCGGTGCTGGCCTGCCGCGAGAACGGCATCACCGAGCTGCTGCTGGGCGGCGGCGTGGCCGCGAACTCCCGGCTGCGCCAGCTCACCGAGCAGCGCTGCAGCGCGGCAGGGATCCGGCTGACGGTACCGCCGCTTTCGCTGTGCACCGACAACGGCGCCATGGTCGCAGCCCTCGGCGCCCAGCTGGTCATGGCCGGGATCGCGCCCAGCGGCATCAGCTTCGCGCCGGATTCGTCGATGCCGGTCACCAGCGTTTCCGCCTGAGCCCGGCCATAAGCCTGGCCCCGCCCGAGCCTGGCCCTAAGCCTGGCCCCGCCCGAGCCTGGGCCCGCCTGAGCCTGGGCCCGGCGCCCGGAACTAGGCCTCGGGGCCCTTGCGCATCTGGTTGACGAGGTCCAGGACGACGGCGCGCAGGTCGCCGCCGTGCTCCGCGGCAACCCGGCGCTGCCGCTGGCAGCCGCCGCCGCGTTCGACGATCTTCAGGACGTCCGCCAGCTCGGCGCTGCAGCCGAGCTTTGCCGCGACCGGCTCCAGCCGCTGGACCGTCTCGCGGAGGTGGTCGGTGACGAGCTGTTCATTGCCTTCGGCGTCCAGGATGATGATGGCCTCAAGGCCGTAGCGGGCCGCCCGCCACTTGTTCTCCTGCACGTGCCATGGCGGCATGGTCGGGATGGTGCCGCCGTTGTCCAGGGTGGTGGAGAACTCGTCCACCAGGCACTGCGTCAGGGCGGCGATGGCGCCGACTTCCTCCAGGGTGGCCAGGCCGTCGCAGATGCGCATCTCGATGGTGCCAAGGGCTGGGACGGGGCGGATGTCCCAGCGGATCTCTGACAGAGTATCGATCACACCTGTGGTGAACATGTCCTGGACATAGGACTCGTAGTCCTCCCAGCTGGAGAACTGGAAGGGCAGGCCGGCGGTGGGCAGTTGCTGGAACATCAGGGCACGGTGCGAGGCGTAGCCGGTATCTTCGCCGCCCCAGAACGGACTGGAGGCAGAGAGCGCCTGGAAGTGCGGGAAGTAGTTGACCAGGCCGTCGAGAACAGGAAGGACCTTGTCGCGGCGGTCGAGTCCGACGTGCACGTGGACGCCGTAAATGACCATCTGGCGGCCCCACCACTGGGTGCGGTCGATGAGCTTCGCGTAGCGCTCCTTGTCCGTCACGGGCTGGAGCTGGGGCGGGCTGAAAGGGTGGCTGCCGGCGCAGAAGACCTCAACGCCCATGGGGTCGGTGACGTCCCGGACCGCGGCCAGGGAACTGCTCAGGTCCGCCTTCGCTTCCGCCACCGTGTTGCAGATCCCGGTGACCAGCTCCACGGTGTTCAGCAGCAGCTCCTGCTTGATGTGGGGGTGCTCGTCATCCTCGTTAAGCTCGGGATGCGCGGCGGCAACCCCGCGGAGCACCTCGTTGGCTACCGAGGCGAGTTCGCCGGTCTCTGCGTCGACGAGCGCGAGCTCCCATTCCACACCAAGAGTTGATTGCCTGGATGAAGCAAAATCAATCTTCATGTGGTCCCTTCGCTGTTCTGCTGTCCGTTGCCGTGACCCCATCTGGCAGCGGTACTGGCAGGGCGGTTGGCGGGGGCAACGGTGGTCCAAGTCTAGTGCAGGGGTAGCATGGAGTCGGTGCCCAAGTTGTCGCGAAGAAGTGAAAGATTTCACAAAATGACTACGCACGCAGCAGTATTGGCGGCGCTGCTGGGGCTGGCGCTCGGAACAGCCGCCTGCTCCGGGCCCCCGACGTCAGAGTCCTCGGTAGGCCAGCCATCCCCGGAACAAACGTCCGCCGCGCCCTCCCCGCGACCTCCCTCGACCACTCCCGCCGCGCCTGCGGACCGGACCGGAATGGCCGGCCTGCAGGACCCGGGATCGCGGCCGCTGGGCTGGGGACCGCAACAGCAGGACGCGGACGCAGCGAGCCAGGCTCTTGCCGGTATGGGCCTCGAACAACAGGCAGGGCAGGTCCTGCTTCCCTTCTACACCGGCCTGGACCACGAGACGCGCGCCGCGGACATCGAACGGCTCCACCTGGCCGGCTCCATCATCATGGGCGACAACGTCCCAAGAACACCCGGCGGGCAGGTGGACACCGGCGCGATGAGCGCTGTCACCCTCAGGCTCCAGTCCGCCGCCACGGCGGACGGCCGCAGCTGGCCCGGAATGATCGCGGTGGATCAGGAAGGCGGGGCAGTGGCCCGGCTGCGTGCCCCGTTGACCGAGTGGCCCGCGCCGATGAGCTACGGCGCCGCAGGGAGCGGACCTCTGGCCACCGAGGCCGGACAGGCTCTGGCCTCCGAACTCTCCGCGCTGGGCTTCAACGCCGATTTCGCCCCCACCGCCGACGTCACGATGGGACCCTCCGACCCGACCATCGGGGCACGGTCGATGTCCGGTAGCGCCGGCGCGGCCGCGGACCTCGGTGTTGCGTTCTCGCGGGGGATGCAGGCTGCGGGCATGCTGCCCGCGGCCAAGCATTTCCCGGGCCACGGGTCCGTGAGCGTCGATTCGCACCTGGGCCTGCCCGTCCAGCCGGCGTCCCTGGACCAGCTCCGGGCCAAGGACCTGCTGCCCTTCCAGGCGGCAGTCAACGCCGGGCTGCCCATGGTCATGACCGGTCACATCGTGGTGCCTGCCCTGGAACCGGAGGTGCCCGCGTCCGTCTCGAAAGCAGCGTACGCGGAGCTGCGCGGGATGGGATTCCGCGGCGTGGCGGTGACGGACGCGCTCAACATGGAAGCGCTCAAGGACCGCTTTCCGCACGGTTCGGCGGCACCGGCGGCCCTGGCCGCGGGCGCGGACCTGCTGCTGATGCCGGCCGACGTCGGAGCCGCCCATGCCGCGATCGTCAGCTCCGTACGGAGCGGCGCACTGGCACCCGAAAGGCTCGCCGAGGCTGCGCAGCGGGTGGTCACCATGATGATCTGGCGGGGCCGGACCGGCGCTCCGGAGGGAAGCCAACCGGGAAGCGGCGCGGACATCTCGCGGAAGATCTCCGCGGCGGCGATCACCGTGCTGGCGGGCCCCTGCAGCGGGCCGATGGTGCCCCCGAGCGTGCGCGTCACCGGCGGCACGGACCAGGACCGTGCCAGGTTCGCGGCCGCCGCCCGCGACGTCGGGATCAGCATCGGCGAGGGTCCCCTGGTCTCCCTGATCGGCCACCGCAGGCCGGCACTCGATCCGGCGGCACCCGTGGCGGACGTCGTCGTCACCCTCGACGCGCCGTGGGCGCTGGCCGATTCGGCCGCGCCGGCAAAGATTGCCCTGTACGGCCGCAGCCCGGGCGCCTTCGAGGCGCTCGCGGCCGTGCTCGCCGGGAAGGCCGCCGCGCCCGGGAAACTTCCCGTCGCCGTGGGCGCGCAGAACCCCGGCAGCGGTTGCGGCTGACTTCCCGACTCAATCCGGGCGCGGCTGGCGTTTAATGGAGGCGTGCCCATTCTGAACAAAGACATGACCCTCTGCATCTCCCTCTCGGCCCGGCCGAGCAACAACGGGACGCGCTTCCACAACCATCTGTACGAACAGCTGGGCCTGAACTGGATCTACAAGGCCTTCGCACCCACCGACTTGGCCCAGGCGATCGCCGGAGTGCGGGGCCTGGGAATCCGCGGCTGCGCCGTGTCCATGCCGTACAAGGAGGATGTCATTGCCCTCGTGGACGTGATGGACCCATCAGCCAAGGCCATCGACTCGGTCAACACCATCGTCAACGACGGCGGACGCCTCACCGCGTACAACACCGACTACACGGCAATTGAGCAGCTCCTGCAAAGCAACGCCGTCCCAACAGACTCCTCGGTGCTGGTTCTGGGTTCCGGCGGCATGGCCAAGGCCACCGTGGCCGCGCTGCGCGATGCCGGCTTCACGGGCGTGACCGTCGTGGCCCGTAACGAGAACTCCGGCCGCGCCCTGGCCGAACAGTACGGCTTCGCCTGGAGCGCGGAACTGGGCTCGGCGCAGTCCGGCACCGGCACGGCCGACATGCTCATCAACGTCACACCTATCGGTATGGCAGGGAGTATGGCCGGCGGACCGGACGCAGAGGCGCTGTCCTTCCCGCTGGAGGCCATCGACGCCGCCAAGGTGGTGTTCGACGTGGTCGCCCTCCCGGCCGAGACGCCGCTCATCAAGGCCGCCCGCGCGGCCGGCAAGACCGTGATCACGGGAGCCGAGGTAGCCACGATCCAGGCGCTGGAGCAGTTTGTGCTCTACACCGGGATCCGGCCCACGGATGAGCAGATCCGGTCCGCCGAGGACTTCATGCGGGCACAGTAGCCCGATATTCCTGCCGCTTCGCCCGGACCGGGCTCCGGCGCAGCTAGACGGGTTCCACCGAGATGGCCACCCGGTCCTCGCCGATCCTGGTGAGGACCAGGGTGGCCGCCTTTTTGCTTTTTTGTTTGCCGGCCGTGTTCTTCCCGCCGGGGAGGAGCTGCTTGCGCAGCTCCTCGGGCGTCACCGACGTGCCGCGTTTCTTGATGTCCAGCACGCCAACGCCGCGGTCCTTGACCCAGGCCTTCAGCGCCTTGACGTTGTAGGGCATCACTTCCAGGACCCGGTACGCCCGGGCGAACGGCGTGTCCACCAGCTCCGGTGCGCAGATGTAGGCGATGTGCTCGTCCACCAGATGCCCGCCCAGCTGGAGGGCGACGTCGGCCACCAGCCCGGCGCGGATGACGGCGCCGTCGGGCTCATAGAGATACCCCTCGACAGCGCCCACCGGGGCGGCCGGGCCGCCGTCGAACTCCTCGGCGCTGGTCAGCTCGGCGGCTCCCTGCGGCCCCAGCAGCAAGGCGGCACGCCGGACACCCGGACGCCGCACGGCGTTGAACCACAGGGCCACCTCGGTGACGTCCCCGCCGACCGAGACCCACTGCGCCTCGCAGCCCGCGGGCACCGCCTCATGCGGCATACCGGGGCCCATCTTCACGCCGACGGCGACACCGGAACCGGCCAGGGATTCGGCAAAGGACAGCGGCGGGGAGAAGTCCTCCGGATCCCAGAGCCGTTTGGTCCCCGAGGTTGAGGTGGTTCGGCGGGCGGGATCCAGCCAGACGCCGTCGATTCCCGCCAGGGGCAACGCGGTGGCGTCAGCATGGACCACCGTGGCGTTCCGGAACGGGATCAGGTTCATGGTGGCGCAGGCTGCCGTGGTCTCATCCATCTCCACCGCTGTGACCTGGATGTCCAGGGAGGCCAGCGCCATCGCGTCGGCACCCAGGCCGCAACCAAGGTCCGCGACGTGCTGGGTTCCGGCCTCCGCGAAGCGCTGCGCGTGCCGGGCCGCCACCGGAAGCCGGGTGGCCTGTTCCAGCCCCGCCTGGGTGAAGATCATCTGCCGGGCGAATTCACCGAACTTGGCCTCGGCCTTGGTCCGGAGCCGGGACTGCGTGAGCGCCGCCGACACCAGTTCGGGGGAGTGACCCGCCTTGCGGAGCGAGGCGTTGAGCCGGAACGCCTCATCCTCCCGGTACGGTCCCAGCGACGCCAGCAGTTCCCAGCCTTCGGGATTGAGGAGCGGGGCGATCTGGTCCTGCGGTGCGTCAGCCATGGCATCAAGCGTAGTTCAGGCGCCGCTGCCCTGACTGACCGCTAGGCTGGACGGCATGGATGACAGCGGCAGGGAAACCAGCGGAACCCAGGGCGCCTACCCGGAAGCCGGCACCGCCGGCCCGGACGCTGCAGCTGACGGCACCAATGCTGCTGTTGACGGCACCGATGCTGCTGTTGACCGCCCGGGCCGTTCCGGCCTTGGCAGGTTCGCCCGGCCGGCGCTGGTCGCGGGCCTCGTGATTGCCGTCGTCTGCGCCGCGTTGCTGGTCATTATCTTCTTCCTCGACTCCTTTAACGCCACGGTCTACTCGGTGGGTGGCAAGGACGTGCAGGACGCCACCGACGAGGCCCGTTCCATCCGCGAGAGCTACGCCGCCGCCCGGATCGGCGGCATCATCTTCCTGCTCATCGGCCTCGCGCTCGCCGCCGCCGGCGGGTTCCTGTTGTACCGCGACCGGAACGCGCCGGGCCGGAACGGCACGGGGGACGAGGGCGAGGACGTGGACTTCGAGGACCTCGGAGGACGCTAGGCCTCGGCCCCGAAACCTGCCATAGCGCGCCCCGGGGCGTTCACTCCCGACGTATTTCTGGCACTCGCCTTGACCGAGTGCTAACCATTTACATAGAGTCGTCCTTAGCACTCTCCCTAGGAGGGTGCTAACACCTGAAGCTTCACAGCCTGGCTGCTGCCGGCACCGCGACGACGGTCTGTACGCCATGGCACCACAGCTTAAAGTCCACGAATTTGCTGACGAATAGGAGAGGTCCTTGTCGGTCTCTATTAAGCCTCTTGAGGATCGTATTGTTGTCCGCCCGCTCGAAGCCGAGCAGACCACGGCTTCCGGCCTGGTTATCCCGGACTCCGCGCAGGAAAAGCCGCAGGAAGGCGAAGTTGTCGCAGTAGGCCCCGGCCGCTTCGACGACAACGGCAACCGCGTCCCGATCGATGTCACCGTCGGCGACGTCGTCATCTACTCCAAGTACGGCGGAACCGAAGTCAAGACCGGCGGCACCGAGTACCTCGTGCTGTCCGCCCGCGACGTCCTGGCGATCGTCGTAAAGTAACTCTCTTGGACCCCGCGCCGCCGATCCTTCTTTGACGGGTCAGTTGCGCGGGGTTCTGTCTTGAAAGGACAAAACCATGGCAAAGCAGCTTGCGTTTAACGACGCTGCCCGCCGGTCGCTTGAAGCCGGCATCGATAAGCTCGCCAACACGGTCAAGGTGACGCTTGGCCCGCGCGGCCGCAACGTCGTGCTGGACAAGAAGTGGGGCGCTCCCACGATCACCAACGATGGTGTCACCATCGCCCGTGAAGTCGAACTGGACGACCCCTACGAGAACCTTGGTGCGCAGCTTGCCAAGGAGGTCGCCACCAAGACCAACGATGTTGCCGGTGACGGCACCACCACCGCCACGGTGCTGGCACAGGCCCTGGTCAAGGAAGGCCTCCGCAACGTAGCGGCCGGCGCCGCTCCGGGCCAGATCAAGCGCGGCATCGAGGTCTCGGTCGAGGCCGTCGCCGCCCGCCTGCTCGAGAACGCCCGGCCGGTTGAAGGAACCCAGGTCGCCAACGTGGCCTCCATCTCCGCGCAGAGCGACGAGGTCGGCGAGCTCCTGGCAGAGGCATTCGGCAAGGTCGGCAAGGATGGTGTGATCACCATCGAGGAATCCTCCACCACGCAGACCGAGCTGGTCCTCACCGAGGGCATGCAGTTCGACAAGGGCTACCTGTCGCCGTACTTCGTCACCGACGCGGAACGCCAGGAAGCAGTCCTCGAGGACGCGCTGATCCTGATCAACCAGGGCAAGATCTCCTCCGTGCAGGACTTCCTGCCGTTGCTGGAAAAGGCGCTGCAGAGCTCCAAGCCGCTCTTCATCATTGCCGAAGACGTCGAGGGCGAGGCACTCTCCACGCTGATCGTCAACCGCATCCGCGGCACCCTGAACGTCGTTGCCGTCAAGGCTCCGGGCTTCGGCGACCGCCGCAAGGCCATGCTGCAGGACATCGCCACCCTCACCGGCGCCCAGGTTGTCTCCCCGGAACTGGGCCTCAGCCTGGACAGCGTCGGCCTTGAGGTGCTGGGCACCGCCCGGCGCATCACCGTCACGAAGGACAACACCACCATTGTCGACGGCGCCGGTTCGGCCGAGGACGTCGCAGCCCGGGTCTCCCAGCTGCGCGCCGAGCTGACCCGCACCGATTCCGACTGGGACAAGGAAAAGCTCCAGGAACGCCTGGCCAAGCTGGCCGGCGGCATCGGCGTGATCAAGGTCGGCGCAGCCACCGAGGTGGAGCTGAAGGAAAAGAAGCACCGCATCGAGGACGCCGTGTCCTCCACCCGCGCTGCCCTCGAAGAAGGCATCGTGGCCGGCGGCGGCGCCGCCCTCATCCACGCCCTCAAGGCGCTCGACGAGGATCCGGCCGTTCAGGCTCTCGAAGGTGACGCGGCAGCTGCCGTGGGCATCGTCCGCCGCGCCCTGACCCAGCCGCTGCGTTGGATCGCCCAGAACGCCGGCTTCGACGGCTACGTCGTCGTTGCCAAGGTTGCCGAATCCGCAAACAACCAGGGCTTCAACGCCAAGACCGGCGAGTACGAAGACCTGATTGCCGCCGGCGTCATCGACCCGGTCAAGGTGACGCGCGCCGCACTGCGCAACGCCGCCTCGATCGCGGCACTGGTGCTCACCACGGAAACCCTCGTGGTGGAGAAGCCGGCCGATGAAGACCAGCACGCGGGCCACCAGCACTAAGGAACGCCGCAGGCGCCACCTGGCGTCGTAGCATTCTGAACACCAGTTCCACAACAGGAGGGCCGGACCAGCAGCAGCTGGTCCGGCCCTCCTGCCATATCAGGCTTGGGGACGGCTCCCGCGGCAGCCCCGTGATTGGCCAGGAAGATTACGGTTCGGTAACATTGATGCTTTGTAATCCGGCCTGAAGGGTCTATTTGTGTCGAACGAGCGAACCATCGCCAGCCCGCGTGCCGCGGAAGCGGGTTCCTTGGCGCGCCAAAAATCCAGTTACCGCCCGGAAGTCCAGGGCCTCCGGGCTCTCGCCGTCCTCATGGTGGTCACGTACCACGTGTGGCTCGGCCGGGTCTCCGGCGGGGTGGACATCTTCCTGCTCATTTCCGCCTTCCTGATGACGCTCAGCTTCGCCCGGAAAGTGGAAAGCGGGAAGCCCCTGAAGCTCGTGAGCCATTGGCTCCACCTGCTCAAGCGGCTGCTGCCGGCCGTCGTTGTCGTCATTCTTGGCGTCCTGGCCGGCACCCGGGTCATCCTCCCGGAGAGCCGCTGGCCGGATGTGCTGGATCAGGCCTGGGCTTCCCTGCTGTACCGGCAGAACTGGCTGCTGGCGGATACCGCCGTCGACTACTACGCCCAGGACCATTCCGGGGCCAGCCCCCTGCAGCACTTCTGGTCATTGTCCATCCAGGGCCAGGTCTTCCTGCTCTGGCCGCTCGTGTTCGCCGGCGCGGCCCTGCTGCACCGGCTCCTTCGACGCTGGCCGACGGTGCAGGACAGGCTGGGTTACCCGGCGCTGCTGGCCGCGGCCTTCGGCGCCATCTTCGTCGCCTCACTGCTGTATTCCATCCAGCAGACCGCCACTAACCAGGCCTACGCCTATTTCGACACCCGCACCCGGCTCTGGGAATTCGCCCTCGGCTCCCTGCTGGCCCTCGCCCTGCCCCACCTCAAGCCCGGCCGGGCGCTGCGGGTGGTGCTCGGCTGGACGGGCCTTGCCGCCATGCTGTCCTGCGGGCTGTTGCTCACCGTGGACCGTTCCTTCCCGGGTTTCATCGCGCTGTGGCCCACCCTCGCCGCGGCCGCCATCATTGTGGCCGGGCAGAGTGGCAGCCGCTTCGGCGTCGACCGCTTCCTGACCTGGAAGCCGCTCGTTGCCCTTGGTGACAACTCCTACGCGCTGTACCTGTGGCACTGGCCGCTGCTGGTGCTGGGCCTGGCCGCGACG
This sequence comes from Pseudarthrobacter sp. MM222, assembly GCF_947090775.1. Lineage (NCBI taxonomy): Bacteria > Bacillati > Actinomycetota > Actinomycetes > Micrococcales > Micrococcaceae > Pseudarthrobacter > Pseudarthrobacter sp. MM222. The sequence continues at coordinate 3,222,511 of NZ_OX352321.1, read as the reverse complement.
GGGATCAGCTCACCGAACCTGGTGCAAGGCCTGGCCATTGTGGCCGCGTCCGTCGTACTGGCGGTGCTCACCACGCGGTTCGTGGAGAAGCCGCTGCGCGACTGGCACTGGCCGAAGCTGCGGACCTGGCGGACCGCCGTCGTGATCGTGGCGTGCGGTGTCCTCCTCGCGGGCCCGGTTTCGGTGTGGCAGAGCAAACTGCTGGCCGACGAGGCCGCGGCGGCGTCTCAGCCCAGGGAACTGACCCCGGGAGCCGCGGCCCTGGCCCCCGAAAATGCCGGCAAACCGACGCCGGACGCCAAGATCATCCCGGCCCCGGTCGCGATGAAAAACGAGTGGGCGGACATCGATGGCCTCTGCACGGACGGAAACGTCCCAAGCGACCCGCTGCTGGCCGGGTGCCTGCAGAACAGCCCGCCGGAGACGGTCACGAAGCGGATCGTGGTGCTCGGCGACTCGCATGCCCAGCAGTACATGGCCGCCCTCGGCCCCATCGCCCGTTCCCGCGGCTGGGAGGTCGTTGCCCTGCTCAAGGGCAACTGCCGCTTCGGCGGCGAGTCCCCGGACCGCGACGCCGGGTGCAACGCCTTCAACAAGGCCAGCGCCGCCTACGTCCAGGAACACCGCCCGGACGCTGTCTTCACGGTGGCTTCGCTGACGCACATCGGGGCGCCGTTCGAGACCGAGGTGCCCGGCTACCTTGAAGGCATTAAGCCGTTCACGGACGCCGGCATCGACGTGGTGGGTGTCCGCGACAATCCGCGCTTCGGCCAGAACATGCCCGAATGCGTACAGAAGCACGGCCCGGGCGCCCCGCAGTGCAACGTACCGCTGCAGGAATCCCTGGCCGGCTCCTCGCCGCTGGACGCCTACCGTGGGAAAGTCCCCGGGCTGCACCTGATGGACCTCAGCGACTTCATCTGCGCCGGCGGCACCTGCCCCGCCGTCGTCGGCAACGTGTACGTCTACAAGGACGACAACCACCTGACCAAGACCTACGTCCAGAGCATGATCCCGATGTTCGAACAGCGGCTGCTGGCGGCCACCGGCTGGAAGTAGCCCGCCGGAGGCAGCAGCGGGGATGCCGTTGCTCACATTTGCGCCCCGGAATATGGGGATCGCCGCCAAGGTTCTACTATTTATTCAACACTTCTGCACAGGCCATGCCCGTAATGACGGGCTGGTCATCTGCTGCAACCCCTGCCCGTGAATCCCGTAACCAAGGTAAGAGGCGCACTCATGACCCAGCCCGAACACAACCCCTTCGGCTTCATCGGCCTGACCTACGACGACGTCCTGCTGCTGCCCGGCCACACGAACGTCATCCCCTCCGAGGCGGACACGTCGTCCCGGATTTCCAAGCGGATCTCGGTCCAGACTCCGCTGCTGTCCGCGGCCATGGACACCGTCACGGAGTCGCGGATGGCCATCGCCATGGCGCGCCAGGGCGGCCTGGGCGTGGTGCACCGCAACCTCTCCATCGAGGACCAGGCCGACCAGGTGGACCGCGTGAAGCGCAGCGAGTCCGGCATGATCACCAACCCGCTGACCATCGGTCCCGAGGCCACGCTGGCCGAGCTGGACGAGATCTGCGCCCGCTACCGGGTTTCCGGCCTTCCGGTGGTGGACGAGGGCAACAGGCTGCTGGGCATCGTCACCAACCGCGACACCCGCTTCGTGCCGGAATCCGATTTCCCGCTCCGCCTTGTCAGCGACGTCATGACGAAGATGCCGCTCGTGACCGGGCACGTCGGGATCAGCCGGGAGGAAGCCTCGCACAAGCTGGCGACCAACAAGATCGAAAAGCTCCCGCTCGTTGACGAACAGGGCCGCCTCAGGGGCCTCATCACCACCAAGGACTTCACCAAGGCCGAGCAGTACCCGCTGGCCACGAAGGACGAGGAAGGCCGGCTGCGTGTCGGTGCCGCCATCGGGTTCTTCGGCGACGGCTGGGAGCGGGCCATGACCCTGATCGACGCCGGCGTCGACGCCCTGTTCGTCGACACCGCCAACGGCCACTCGCAGGGTGTGCTCGACATGATCCGACGGCTGAAGTCCGATCCCGTCGCGGCGCACGTGGACATCATCGGCGGCCAGGCTGCCACCCGCGAAGGTGCGCAGGCACTGATCGACGCCGGCGCCGACGGCATCAAGGTCGGCGTGGGCCCCGGCTCGATCTGCACCACCCGCGTCGTGGCCGGCGTCGGCGTCCCGCAGATCACCGCCATCTACGAGTCCGCCAAGGCGGCCATTCCCGCGGGAGTGCCGCTGATCGCCGACGGCGGCCTGCAGTACTCGGGCGACATCGGCAAGGCGCTGGTTGCCGGCGCCGACACCGTCATGCTCGGCTCCCTGCTGGCCGGCTGTGACGAGTCCCCTGGAGACCTGATCTTCGTCAACGGCAAGCAGTTCAAGAGCTACCGCGGCATGGGTTCGCTCGGCGCCATGCAGACCCGAGGGAAGAACACCTCCTACTCCAAGGACCGTTACTTCCAGGCCGACGTCTCCGGCGACGACAAGCTCATCCCGGAAGGTATCGAGGGCCGGGTGGCCTACCGCGGCCCGCTCGCGTCCGTGGCTTACCAGCTGGTCGGCGGCCTCCGCCAGACCATGTTCTACACCGGCGCACCGACCGTCCCCGAGCTCAAGGCCCGCGGAAAATTCGTCCGCATCACCCCGGCCGGGCTGAAGGAATCGCACCCGCATGACATCCAGATGACGGTGGAAGCACCGAACTACGGTTCACGCTAGGCCCTCGACGGATCGCGTGAACGGGCCATGGGGAGCGCTCCCCATGGCCCGTTCATGTCCGGGGGCAAGTGCCTGTCGGACCCCACAACTAGGCTGAAGCCATGTCCGAACTTCGTCCCGCGCACGAGCCGAAGCGCAAGCTTGCGCTGAGACCGTACGCCCGCGCCGTCGCGCAGGTGCTCCGCGTCAGTTTCCGGGCCTCGCCGGCCGCCGTGGTGATGAAGATTGTGGGCTCGCTCATCTCGGCCCTGCTGCCGCTGGTCACCACCTACTTCGCGGCCCTGACCACGACGGCGCTGGCCGCGGCCTACGCCGGGGACGCCGCGGCGGGCCAGCAGGCCGTCGTGTACGTTGTCATCACCGCGGCCCTGGGCCTGTTTTGGGGTGCGTTCAGCAGCGTCGACCGCTACATCCAGCAGCTGATGAGTTTCCGGGTGGGGGCGATCGTCGGGGACCTGATGTACGAGCGGTTCCTGGCGCTTGAATTCTGGCGCTATGACGACAAGGAAACGGTCGACCTCTACGACCGGGCCAAACGCTTCTCCGATTCCTACGCCCGGGTGCTGGACCGGATCGCGGCCATCTTCACGCAGCTGGTCTCGGTGATCCTGGCCATCGGCGCCCTGCTGCTGGTCAGCTGGTGGATCGCGGTGATCGTCCTGGTGGCGATCGTGCCCAGCGTGTACCTGCAGTTCAAACTTTCGCGTGAACAGATCGCGCACTGGAACACCCAGGTGGATTCCCGCCGGCAGCGCCGGATGATCGAGACCAATCTCCTGCGCCCGCAGCACATCGCCGAGATGCGCCTTTACGGGATCGTCGGCTATCTGATGGGGCTGCGCTCCCGGCTGCGGGACGCGGACGAGAAGCGCCGGCTGGATTTCCAGAAACGCTACATCCCCAAGCAGCTCGCGGCCGACGCCCTGCAGTACGGGGCGGAGGTGGTTTCGTTGATCTGGGTGGTGGGCCAGATCATCGCGCGGGCCCAGCCGGTGGGGCAGTTCCTCTATGTCCAGCAGATCGTCAGCCGCGCCCTGTCTACCGCCAACAACCTGGTTTCCTCGCTCAGCTCGATCGACGAGGACCTGGCGAACCTCAAGGATTACGAGCTGTTCATGGCACTGCCGGTGCACTCCAGCCACGCCCCGCCCCTGCTGCAGGCACCGGCGACGGTGGAACTGCGGGACATCCGTTTCACTTACACCGGCAGCGACCTGGAGGTCATCAGGGGCATCTCGCTGACCATCAAGGAGGGCCAGCACATCGCCATCGTCGGGGAGAACGGTGCAGGCAAGTCCACCCTGATCCGGATCCTCGCAGGGTTGTACCGCCCGGACTCCGGACAGGTGCTGCTCGACGGCGTCGACCTCGCCGCCGTGGACGTGAAGTCCTGGCACCGCCATCTGGCGGTGCTGAGCCAGGAATTCCTCAAGTACGAGTTCGCCACCGCTGCCGAGAACATTTTCTTCGGCGACGTCGACTCGCCCCGGAACGACGGGCGGATCCGCCGGGCCGCGGCCGATGCCGAGGCGTTGGACTTCCTGAGAAAGCTGCCCAACGGGCTGGACAACCACGTCAGCAACTGGATGGAGGATCCGCGCGGGCGGAAGGGGAGCGGGCTGTCCGGCGGTCAGTGGCAGCGTCTCGCGATGGCCCGCAACTTCTACCGCAGTGCCTCCTTCATGGTGATGGACGAGCCCACCTCGGCTATCGACGCGCTGGCCGAGCACCGGATCTTCACGCGCCTTTTCGCGGACCGCAGCAGCACGATCATTGCCATCAGCCACCGGCTCGCGACGATCGAGAAGGCGGACGTCGTGTACATGCTGGAGGAGGGCCGGGTCGTGGAACAGGGCACCCACAAGGAACTCGTGGCGTTGCGGGGCCGTTATTACCGGATGTTCGAGTCCCAGCTCACCGTTCCGGACCCGGAGAACGTCAGCGGGGAGTGACGGGAGCGCCCTCGATGGTGGTCCGGACCCGGGCCAGGCTGGGTTCCGGGGGAACACTGCTGAAGCCGAACCCGACGGCGGGCCGGATGGCGGCGAGCGGGCCGGCGTCGGTGCCGTCCCAGCTGACGCTGGCGGAGTCGATGCGGTGCAGGTCGGTGACGCCGTAGTACTCCTGCCGGCCGCCCTTCGCTGTGCCGGCCGTGTGGACGCCCGGCAGGATCCGGGCCGCGAGCGGGCTGACCGCGCGAAGCCAGCGCGGGTGCACCGCCAGGGCCCGCGGGACCAGCCGCGCGGCGCCGCCCAGACGCGTCCGCCCCCCGAGACCGGCACGGATCCGCAACGGCCCGGCGTCGACGTTCAACTGGCCAGCGGCGAGGGAGGCCGCCAGCGGGACGACGCGGGTCTCGTCGAAGTTGTACACGGCGCCGATGAAACTGCCGGCTTCTTCCGTTGGCGCGAGCAGGATGCGGTGGCCGGACGGGAGCTGGACCATTGCGTCGGTCAAGGGCCCGAACGGGGACTGCGCCCATAGTCCGACTACCGCCCGCAGGCCGGACGCGGTCCCGATCCCGGCAATGTGTCCATCGAAGATCCAGCGCTGGTTCATGACGCCACTGTACGTCGACGCCGAGGCTCCCGTCCGCTGGGATAACCTAGAGCAGTGACTTACGAGATTGAGATTGGCCGTGGCAAGCGTGGGCGTCGTGCCTACTCCCTGGACGACATTGCGATTGTCCCCAACCGACGTACGCGTGACCCCAAGGACGTATCAGTTTCCTGGCAGATCGATGCCTACAAGTTCGATATGCCGGTCATCGCGGCACCGATGGATTCGGCGATGTCACCGGAGACGGTGATCGCGCTCGGCCGGCTCGGCGGACTCGGCGTGCTGGACCTCGAGGGCCTCTGGACCCGGTATGAGGACCCGCAATCCGTGCTGGACCAGATCGCGGCGCTCCAGGACGAGACCAACAGCCCGGCTGTCACCCGCCGCATGCAGGAGCTCTACCAGGCTCCCATCCAGCCCGAGCTGATCACCTCACGGCTCGCTGAGATCCGCGCCGCCGGCGTTACCGTCGCCGGCTCCCTGACTCCGCAGCGGACCCAGGAGCACTACAAGACCGTCGTGGCCGCCGGCGTCGACATCTTCGTGATCCGCGGGACCACCGTCTCGGCCGAGCACGTCTCGAAGGACCACGAACCGCTGAACCTCAAGCAGTTCATCTACGAACTGGACGTCCCCGTGATTGTCGGCGGCGCGGCCGGCTACACCCCAGCTCTGCACCTGATGCGCACCGGCGCGGCCGGCGTACTTGTCGGCTTCGGCGGCGGCGCCACGACGACGACGCGCCGCGCCCTCGGCATCCACTCGCCGATGGCCTCCGCCATCTCCGACGTCGCGGCGGCCCGGCGTGACTACATGGACGAATCCGGCGGACGCTACGTCCACGTGATCGCCGACGGCGGCATGGGTTCCTCCGGTGACATCGTCAAGGCCATCGCCATGGGTGCCGACGCCGTGATGCTGGGCAGCGCCCTGGCCCGCGCCGACGAAGCTCCCGGAAAGGGCTGGCACTGGGGCCAGGAGGCGCACCACCTCGAACATCCCCGCGGCGACAGGGTCAACGTCGGCACGGTCGGTCCGCTCGAGGAAGTGCTCTTCGGGCCGGGCCACCACACCAACGGAACGTCTAACCTGATCGGTGCCCTGCGCCGTTCGATGGCGACCACAGGCTACTCGGACCTGAAGGAATTCCAGCGCGTCGACGTCGTCGTTTCGCCCTACGCAGGCAACTGACCGCCCCTGCCCATCCGGAGAACTTGGAAGTAGTCTGGTGCCCTACGAGGTTCGATCCGGATGGAGGCGTGACATGAACAGTTTTCCCGGCGGTTCTCCCGTGGCCGGAGGTGCGCTGGGCCCTGCCGAGCGCGAGGCTTCAATGGCGGTGCTCAAGGGCTCCACGGAGCCGGGCAGGGAACTCGACATCCTGATCGTGGGCGGCGGCATCGTCGGCACCGGCGCCGCCCTTGACGCCGTCACGCGCGGCCTGAGCGTGGGCATCGTGGAGGCGAACGACTGGGCCGCCGGAACTTCCTCGCGGTCCTCGAAGCTCATCCATGGCGGCCTCCGTTACCTTGAGATGCTCGACTTCGGGCTGGTCAAGGAGGCGTTGCACGAGCGCGGCCTGATTCTCTCGGTGCTCGCCCCGCACCTGGCCCGGCCGGTCCCGTTCCTGTACCCGCTCACCAAGCCGTTCCTCGAGCGGCCCTACATCGGCGCAGGCATCGCCCTGTACGACGCGATGTCCATCACCGGCGGCCACAGCCGCGGCGTGCCGTTCCACAAACACCTGACCCGCCGCGGCACCCTGCGCGCCGCGCCCAGCCTCAAGGACGACGCCTTCGTGGGCTCCATCCGGTACTACGACGGCCAGGTCGACGACGCCAAATATGTTGCCAACCTCATCCGCACCGCCGCGTACTACGGAGCCCACGCGGTGAACCAGACAGCCGTGGTGGCCTTCCTGCGCGAGGGCGAACGCGTGGTCGGCGCCAAGGTGATCAACCATGAGGACGGCTCCACGTTCAACGTCCACGCCAAGCAGGTCATCAACGCCACCGGCGTCTGGACCGACGAGACCCAGGCCATGGTCACAGACCGCGGCCAGCTCAAGGTCCGCGCCTCCAAGGGCATCCACCTGGTGGTCCCGCGGGACCGCTTCCAGTCCACGGTGGGGCTCATCCTGCGGACCGAGAAATCCGTGCTCTTCGTCATTCCCTGGGGCCGGCACTGGATCATCGGGACCACCGACACCGACTGGCACCTGGACAAGGCCCACCCGGCGGCCTCCAGCAAGGACATCGACTACATCCTCGAGCACGTCAACAAGGTCCTGAAACGCCCGCTCACCCGCGAGGACGTCGAGGGCGTCTATGCCGGGCTGCGCCCGCTGCTGGCCGGCGAAAACGATTCCACCGCCAAACTTTCCCGCGAACACGTCGTGGCCCATCCGGTGCCCGGCCTCGTCGTCGTGGCCGGCGGCAAATGGACCACCTACCGCGTCATGGCCAGGGACGCCGTTGACGAGGCGACCCGCAGCATGGATGAACGCGTCCCGGACAGCTGCACGGAAACCATTCCGCTGCTCGGCGCGAGCGGCTTCAAGGCCGCTTGGAACAGGCGGAACCGGATGGCGGAAGAGTCGGGCATCCACGTGGCCCGGATCGAGCACCTGCTTAACCGCTACGGCGCCATGACCCCCGAGGTGCTGGCGCTCATCGCCGAACGCCCGGAACTGGCGGAACCACTGCCGGGAGCGGACGACTACCTCGGCGCCGAGGCCGTATACGCCGCCACCCATGAAGGGGCCCGCCACGTTCAGGACGTTTTGACCCGGCGCACCCGCATCTCCATCGAGGCGTGGGACCGGGGCGCATCCGCCGCTCCGGTAGTCGCTAAACTTATGGGGGATGTTCTCGGCTGGAGCGATGCGCAGCGCGAGAGTGAAATCAAGCATTACCTGGCCCGGGTCGACGCCGAGCGGTTGAGCCAGGAGCAGCCGGATGATGAATCCGCCGACGCCGCGCGACTGGGCGTCGAGGATATCGTTCCGCTGCGCTGACCGGCAACGCCGGACTGCAGCCCCATTGCTGGGGGTGCAGGACGGCCTGCACACGCCACTTCGAAGGGACACCTCTTGGCGGAACCACTGGACAGGTATGACGCCGACCTCACCACCCCCGAGATGGTGATCCTCGAGATGGACGCCACGGACAAGCTCGACGCCGCGTCCCAGCTCGCCGAACGGATGCATGCCGCCGGGCGGATTTCCGATCTGGAAGGATTCCTCAAGCACGTCAACGCGCGGGAACATCAGCTGGCCACGGGCCTACCGGGCGGCATCGGCCTGCCCCACGCCAGGAGTGAGTTTGTCTCCCGGACCTCGATCGCCGTCGGCATCACCAAGTACGGCAGGGCCCTCGACTTCGGCGCCGCCGACGGCCCGGCCACAGTGATCCTTCTGATCGCGACCCCGGCGAGCTCTTTCTCCGACCACCTCGAAGTACTCGCCACGCTGGCCCGCTCGCTGTCCAAGGAGTCGTTCCGTGAATCGCTCCGGCGTGCCTACGATCCCGAAGTGATCGCGGAGCTCATCAACTCAAGCCTGGTCTTCTTCGACCACTGAGATGGGGGCAGGCTGCCCCACTCTTGTAGCGCAGGCCGCTGTAGTACCAGCCGTTTCGTTGTTCTACACGAGGACGAAGTACGGTTAAGGGGTGCTGAAAACTGCCCTTAAGCCCCGTTGGATTGCAGGCCTCGTGTTTGCGATCGCCATATCCGGGGTGTTTGTGCTGCTCAGCCAATGGCAGTTCGGCCAATCGACGAAATCAGACACGCCGGTGGCCAGCACCACCGAGGAACTCAAGCCGCTGACTACGGTGCTAAAGCCGGGTGACTTCTTCCCGGGCTCGGTAGCCGACCAGAAAGTGTCCGCGACCGGCAGCTACGCCCCGCAAAAGCAGGTCCTGGTCCCGGGCAGGCTGCACGACGGCGAAAAGGGCTACTGGATCGTGTCCGCGTTCGCCGTCGCGGATGCCCCTGTCCTGGCGGGGGAGGGCGCCTCGCCGCAGACCTGGATCCCGGTGGCCCGCGGCTGGGTGGCGGATCCAGCGGACGCCGTGGCGCCGCCGTCGGGCACCATTGAACTCACCGGCCGGCTGATCCCGTCCGAAGCCCCGCTCCCCAAGACCGACGCCGGTCCGGGACGGGCCAGCGCCGTTTCCGTGGCGGAACTCATCAACATCTGGGAGATCAGCAGCTACCCCGGCTTCGTGGCCGCGGACACCGAAATGGCGGGCACCGCCGACGTGTCCGCCGCCGCCGGCGGCAATCTCCAGCCGCTGAACATCGGGCCTCAGCCCGCTGCCCAGAAAGTCAACTGGCTGAACATCTTCTACGCCGCCGAGTGGGTGGTTTTCGCCGGCTTCGCACTGTTTATCTGGTGGCGCCTGGTGAAGGACGACTACCGCCGCGAACTCGAGGACGCGCTCGACGCCGAGCACGACAGCATTGGAGCCGGTGCACGAGACGGACAGCACGTCCCCGAGCAGCACGCCCCCGAACAGAACTCCCCGCAGCAGATCCCCACCGACCCGAGAGTGCAATCATGATCGAGCCCCAGCCGGCAGTCCAGCCGCAGCAGACCAACGGAACGGGAAACGCCACCGGCAAAAAGCGCCGGTTCGGCGGGACCGAGGCCCAGGTCCGCTCCGCCCTGAAGTTCTACAAAGTCCTCGCGTACCTGACCGGCGGCATGTTGCTGCTCCTCTGCGCCGAGATGATTGCCCGCTACGCCTTCGGCCAGTACCTCTTCGCGGGCGGCACCCACGGCCTCACCGGCGAGCCGTTCGGGCTGGGATTCGCCGACGCCGAACCTCCGGGAGTTATCGGCGGCTTCAATCTTTCGATCGCGATCCTGATTGTGCACGGCTGGATGTACGTCGTTTATCTCATGTCCAACTTCCGGCTCTGGTCCCTGATGCGCTGGCCGTTCGTCAAGCTCATCGTCATGGCGCTGGGCGGCGTCGTGCCGTTCCTGTCCTTCTTCGTCGAGAAGAAGTTCCACGCCGAGGTCGAAGCCGAACTCGCCGCCAACCCGCAGGCCCCGCAGCGCTACTGAGCGCGCCACAGCGCAAGGCGGTCCGCCGCCGCGCAGCGGCGCCAGGAGGCCGCCGGCACGCGTGTGAGATCCCTTACCCGGCGGCCGATTCCGGGCCCGGACGGGCTTCTCAATGTGCGGGCGGACCACAGCGCAAAGTAGGCTAGTGGGGTGACTACTCCCACTGCATCCCAGACGTCCCACAAGCCCGTCCTGGTTGTTGACTACGGCGCCCAGTACGCGCAGCTGATTGCCCGCCGCGTCCGGGAAGCGAATGTGTATTCGGAAGTGGTTCCGCATACCTACAGCACCGAGCAGCTGCTGGCCAAGAACCCGGCCGCCATCATCCTCTCCGGCGGCCCCTCCAGCGTCTACGCGGAGGGCGCCCCGAGCGTCGGCGCGGACCTGTTCGAGGCCGGCGTCCCGGTGTTCGGCATCTGCTACGGCTTCCAGGCCATGGCGAACGCGCTGGGCGGCAAGGTGGCCCAGACCGGGCTCCGCGAGTACGGCGCCACCGAGACCACCACGATCGGCGACGGCCGTTCCATCCTCGAAGGCATGCCCCAGCACCAGAGCACGTGGATGAGCCACGGCGATTCCGTCCACGAGGCGCCCGATGGCTTTGAGGTCCTCGCGACCACGGCCGGCGCCGATGTGGCAGCTTTCGCCAATGAGGCCAAGGGCCTCTACGGCGTGCAGTGGCACCCCGAGGTGAAGCACTCGGCCTACGGCCAGCAGGTCCTGGAGAACTTCCTGTTCAAGGGCGCCAAGCTGGAACCGAACTGGACCACCGGCAACATCCTTGAGGAACAGGTCGAACGGATCCGCGCACAGATTGGCGACGCCCGGGTTATCTGCGGCCTGTCCGGCGGCGTTGATTCCGCCGTGGCCGCGGCCCTGGTCCAGCGCGCCGTGGGCGACCAGCTGACCTGCGTTTTCGTGGACCACGGACTGCTGCGCGAAGGCGAGGCCGAACAGGTCGAACGCGACTTCGTGGCTGCCACGGGCGTCAAGCTCTACGTCGCCAACGAGCAGGAGCGCTTCCTGAGCGCTCTGGCCGGCGTCAGCGACCCCGAGACCAAACGCAAGATCATCGGACGCGAGTTCATCCGTGCCTTCGAGGAAGCGGAGCTGGCCATCATCTCCGAGGCCGCCGCGCACGGCGAGAAAATCAAGTTCCTGGTCCAGGGCACGCTGTACCCGGACGTCGTCGAATCCGGCGGCGGCGAAGGTGCGGCCAACATCAAGAGCCACCACAACGTGGGCGGGCTGCCGGAGGACCTGCAGTTCGAACTCGTGGAGCCGCTGCGGGCCCTGTTCAAGGATGAGGTCCGCGCCGTTGGCGCGCAGCTGGGCCTGCCGCAGGAGATCGTGGGCCGCCAGCCGTTCCCGGGTCCCGGCCTCGGCATCCGGATCGTCGGCGATGTCACGAAGGAACGCCTGGAGCTGCTGCGCAAGGCGGACGCCATAGCCCGCGCGGAGCTGACCGCCGCCGGCCTCGACAATGAGGTCTGGCAGATGCCGGTCGTGCTGCTGGCGGATGTCCGCAGCGTCGGGGTCCAGGGCGACGGCCGCACCTACGGCCACCCGATCGTGCTGCGTCCGGTGTCCTCCGAGGACGCCATGACCGCCGACTGGTCACGGCTGCCTTACGATCTGCTGGCCCGGATCTCCAACCGGATCACCAACGAAGTGGACGGGGTCAACCGGGTGGTGCTGGACGTAACCAGCAAGCCGCCGGGAACCATCGAGTGGGAATAACCTGCTAAACGGGTGAAGCGGCCGGCCTCCAGACGGGGCCGGCCGTTGTGTTCTGGCCGGTGTTCTGCCGCCTGCCAGCAGCGGAGCATTTCTGGTCAATTTAGCCGGCGCCAGTGTTGCGGACTCTTGCTCACCGCTGATTCGGGCTACTCTCGAAGGCATGCCGGTATGGTCCAGGGCGTCACGCTCGAACACGGAAAACGCGAGCACGGTTAGCGCGAGCCCAGTAAAAGCGAGCACAGAAAAGAAGGCAGCAGTGTCAGTTGGTCAAGGCCACCACGAGGGCTCCGAGGAGCTCAGGAAATGGCTGTCGGGGCTCAAGCCCGTCACCGGGGCAGATACGATGCTGCGCTTCACGAAGACGCCCGAGGGTTCCATCGACCTGACCCACGCGCACCCGTCCGGCCTGGCACAGCTCATGGCGGGCCGGCGTACCCGGCTTTCCACCCTGATCAGGGACCGCCAGCAGTTCGTCGTCGCCGCCCGCGCCTCGCGGAACCTGCGCTCTAAGATTTTCGAACTGTCGAACGACCGCGGCATCGACGCCGGATATTTCTCCGCCGGCACCGTCGTCTGGACGTCCGCCGTGGGGGGCAAGCCGCAGCGCGTCTCGGCCCCCGTCCTGCTGATCGCCGTGTCGCTCACCGTCCGGCCGGGCGAGGACGACTACGAACTCCAGCTGACGGAACAGGCCCGCATCAACCCTGCGCTGATCCGGCACCTGAAAACCATCCACGGGATCGTTTTCGACGTCAACGCCGTCACCCGCATGGCGTACAGCACCGCCCGGTTTGATCCGCAGCCGGTCCTGGACCGCCTCGGCACCCTCATCCAGCCCATCCACGGTGCCGAGGTGGAACACAACCTCCTGGTCTCCACGTTCTCGGACCTTTCCGGGAACCTCGAGGATCCCTGGATCAACGAAAACAACGCGCTCGTCGCTGCCCTGGCCCGCGCCGCCGCCGGGTCGCCTGCGGACGTGCCCGAACTCAAGCCGAACCGCTTCCCGAGCACGGATTCCCGCAACCCGGCGGAGGAACTCCTGCTGCTCGACGCCGATGCGGACCAGCAGTACGTTGTGGACGCCGTCCGGGCGGGGGACTCGCTCGCGGTGAGCAGCCCGCCCGGGACCGGACAGACCCAGACCGTCATCAACACCATCGGCGCGCTCGTCGACGAAGGCAAGACCGTCCTGGTGGTGGGGGACAGGCGCGCCAGCCTGGCCGAGATCTCCGGCCAGCTGGAGACGCTCGGCCTCGATTCCATGCTCTTCCAGCTTTCCGGCAACGCGGCGCCGCTGCAGCTCAAGGGGCAACTGGTCCGCGCCATCGTCCGTAACGAGAAGTCCCTCGAACCGCAGCTCAGCAACCTTCACACCACGCTGACCGAGCACCGCCACGCCCTCATGGACCACGTCTCCTCGCTGCACAACGTCCGCCAGCGCTGGGGCTGCTCGCCGTACGAGGCGATGCAGTCGCTGGCCGAGCTGACCTCGATCCATCCCGCACCGGCCACCACGGTGCGGCTCAAGCGCAGCGTCCTGGACAACATCCGGGACCGTGAGGAACTGGCCGGACGGCTCCGCCGGGCCGCCGAGCTGGGCAGTTTCAGCCGCGCATCGACCACCAGCCCCTGGCATGGGGCGCGGCTGCTGACCCGGAAGGAAACCCAGGAGGCGCAGCAGGTCGCCGTGTCCGTGGCACAGAAGCTGCCGTTGCTGCGCGAGCGCATGAACGGCGTCGCGGACCACGCCGAAATCCGCCTCGGCCACACCTTCGCCGAGTGGGGCGAGCAGATCGAACTCCTCGTCGCCGTCCGCGAGAGCCTCGACAAATTCACTCCGGACATCTTTGACCGTCCGGTCCACGACCTCATTTCCGCGACTGCCTCCTCCTCCTGGCGGCGCGAGCGGAACATCGAGATGCCGTCCATGCAGCGCTCCCGGCTGCGCCGAGTCGCAAAGGAATACGTCCGCCCCGGCGTCCACATCGCCGATCTCCACAGCTCACTCGTCCTCGTCCAGGACCAGCGGGCCGCGTGGTCCGGCTACGCGACGACGCAGCGCCATCCGGCCGTCCCGTCCGGGCTCGCCGACATTTCGGGCCTCTACCGTGAACTCGGAGCCGAGCTCTTCGAACTGGGACTGGCCGTCAAGCACACCGCAGCCGGCGGCGAGCTGCTCTCCACCCCCTACGAAGAGCTGATGGAGCGGCTGGAACTTCTGGTCTCTGACACCGGCACGCTGGAGACCCTTCCGGAGCGGACCCTGCTCGTGGAGAACATGCGCGAGCATGGTCTTGGCGAACTGCTCGCCGACCTGGCCGAGCGCGAGGTGCCGGCGGAATCGGTCGCGGCCGAACTCGAGCTGGCCTGGTGGCAGTCCGCCCTGGAAGCCATGATCAGTGGCGACGACTACCTCGCCATGTCCGACGGCGACGCGCTGCGCCAGCTTGAGGCCGAATACCGCCTCGCTGACAACGCCCACATCGCCAGCGGCGCTGCCCGGCTGCGCTGGAAGCTCGCCGAGCGCTGGCGCGCGGCCATCGCGGAGAACCCGCGGCAGGCGGACCTGCTGCGCAGCCTCCTCAAGGACGGCCGCGTGACCCTCGCCGCGCTTTCCGGGCAGGCCCCGGAACTGCTGCCCAAGCTGGTGCCCGTCTGGTCCGTCAGCCCATATCTGATGTCCGGGTTGCTGCCGATTGAGCAGAAATTCGACGCCGTGGTCATCCTCGACGCCGAGGCAACCTCATTGCAGGCCGTCCTGCCCGCCATCGCGCGCGCCCAGCAGGTCATCGCCTTCGGCGACGACCAGATCGCCAGCCCCAGGACCTTCACCGTCAGCGTGGAGCGTCTCGCCGCCGGCGAAAGCTCGCACCAGGGCGTTGAAAGCGCCTACAAAGCCCTCACCGCCGTGCTGCCGGTCCGGAAGTTGCGGAACGTTTACCGGGCGGTCGACGAGGACCTCGTGCGGCAGCTGAGCAAGGCGTTCTACGACGGCGGGCTCCGCCGGCTCCCCGAAGGCCAGTCCGCTACCGGGCTGGACCGCGCGCTCAGCCTGGAATACCTGCCGGACGGCACCGGACTGCCGAGCGCGGACCAGGACGGCGTCGAATCCGTCGTCGCCGAAGTCAACCGCGCCGTGGAACTGGTCTTCGAACATGCGCGCCTCCGTCCGCGCACTTCCCTGGCCGTCGTCACCGGCAGCCTCCGCCATGCCGCCAGGATCGGGGAGTCCATCCGGCTCCAGCTGCCCAACTATCCTATGCTCGCAAGCTTCTTCACCGCCGGCGAGGAATCCTTCCGCGTGGTGGACCTGGACCGCGCCCAGGGTCTGGTCCGTGACCACATCATCTTCTCCCCGGGCTATGGACGCACCCCGCACGGGCGCGCCCTGCACAGTCTCGGCCCGCTCTCGGCCGAGGGCGGACGGGCCAAGTTTGCCCTGGCGATGACCCGCGCCCGCCGCTCCCTGCACGTCCTCAGCTGCTTCCGGCCCGAGGATCTTGACGTGACCCGGCTGAGCCATGGAGCCGTGGACTTCTACGAACTGCTGGACCGGGAAATCACCGGAAACTCCGATCTCGGCAGCCCCGCATCGCGGGCCGCCGCCAGCGAGCAGGCCCTGGGCGCCGACCCGCTCGTGGCCGATCTTGGCGACCGGCTCCGGGCCCGCGGTGCCCGGGTCTGGCACCAGTACGACGGCGTCCTCAACATGGTGGCCGCCGCCGACCCGCTGCACACCATAGGCCAGGACGACGCCGAGATCCCGCAGCCCGTGGCGATCGAATCCGACGGAACCGAACAGTACCGGAGGATGACCGTGCGGGAACGCAGCAGGCTCCGGCCGCAGCAGCTGGAACGGCTGGGCTGGCGCTACATGCCCCTCTGGACCATCGAGGTGTTCACCGACCCGTCGGCCTGTGCCGACCGGATCGGCGGGTACCTGGGACTGGAAAAGCCGGCGGTGACCAGCCGGCACCGGTCCTCGGGCTTCTTCGATGACGACGTGGAACATCTGGCCGTCAACGATGCCCAAGCGGCGGCGGGGCGTTCCGCGTCAACGCAGGGGACCGCCGCGCCGGGCGCCCCCGCTTCTTTTGCCGCCGAACCAGCAACCACCGGCTCTCATGGCGGAGAGCAGCAGCAAGCAGCAGCACCGGGCACTAAGGAGGCCGACCGCATGAGCGCAGACGGCGACGTTCAAGACACAAGCGCCAACGAGGCGCACGACGAACAGTGGGCCGCCGAGACGGGCGCATCTGAGGAGGCGCCGGCGGGCGCGGGCGTGCCCGCTTCGGCTGCCAGCAGCGCGGTGGCCGAAGGCGTGCTGCCGAACAAGGCGGCCGAGGACGACCCGCGCCGCTGGGGAGACCGCCCCGACGGCTACGACCACGATTCCTGGCTGCAGGAACAAAAACCCCCGCACTGGGGCTAGGACTCGCCGAGGGGTGGCCGACCCGGCGGGGTGGGGCCCCGGGAGCGCCGCCTAGCCAGGTACCGGCGGGACCAGGACGAAGAACAGCTTCCCTTGGGTGGAGGCGCCGGCGAGCCGCCGGGACTGATCGGCATCGGCGGCCACGACGATGAGACCGTCCGTCTCGGCGTCCCCAAGCCACTGCGCCGCCTTGCCGCCCTGTGCGGAGGTCCACAGCACCGGCACGCCGGCGGCCAGCACCTCGGACGTGCCGGGCCGGTCAAAGCCGTTGTCGCCGGACATCACCACGTTGACCAGCTGGCCGGCGGAGACCAGCCGGACGGAGGCCGGGTCCGCCATCCGTAGCGGCACGGCAGCCGACCCCGGCGGACTTCCTGCCAGCAGGCCTGGACCCAGGAGCTGTGTGTCTGCGATCAGCTGGCCCTGCCGCAGGGGTATGGCCAGTTGCTTCCCGTGGAGCGTCGCGCCGTCGCCGAAGCTGCCGGCGGGGAGCAGCCCGGGAGGGATGTTCAACACCATCATGTCGGCGGCGTCGAGGGTTTTGCCGGCCGGCAGATCTCGGGCAGCGGCGACGGCGGCAACCGTATCGTCCGGCGCCGGCGTGAGTTGTTGGACGGTGATCCCGGCCGCGATACACAGCAGCAGAGCCACTGCCAGCCGGCGGTTCCGGTTCAGCCATCCCCTCAGGCGGCTGCTTCCCCGACTCCCGCCCGGACCGCCGCGGGCACGCGGTGGACTTCCTCGGTGCGGGCCGTAGCCGTGCGGGCCAGAGCGGCTGGGTGGTGCTGCACGGCCGCGGCTAAGGAAGGAACCCGTGCGGAAGACTGCGCCAAGAAGAATCCGCGCAAGGAAAATGCCGCGCGTACGAACAGGGGTAGCGACTGTAGCCATGACGCCACGCTAGCCCGACCGGGACGGCGGCGGCAGGCGCCGCGGTGCCTATGTGGACAACCCGCAAGGCGGATTCGTCGGTGCCGGAAAAGCGGCGGACCGCCGCCGGCAGCGGATGTTCAGTTCGCGGCAGCCGGAGCGGGAGCGGCCGGAGCGGCCGGCGTCGCAGCGGGTGCAGGGGAAACGGTGCTGCCCTTGGCGTCCCTGGAATCAGTCCGGTAGAAGCCGGAGCCCTTGAAGACGACGCCGACGCTGTTGAACTTCTTGCGCAGAGTGCCCTCGCACTCGGGGCAGGAGGTCAGGGAGTTGTCCGTGAATGACTGCACGATCTCGAAGGCGTGGCTGCAATCCTTGCAGGCATATGCATACGTGGGCACTGGAAATCCTCCTTTGGGACAAACGAGCAGGTCCGGTGCTGCCCGGTCCGGATCGCCAATATGTCTACCGACGGCTTCCGGCACTTAGCAGTCGCAGGGCCTGAGTGCTAATTCTATCATCCCGGGATCGTGGCTTCAGAGCAGGCGGACGAAGCCGCCGGGGGTCAGGGCGGACGGGACCCGGCGGTCATAGGACTCCACGGGAATGCTTCCGGCGGGCAGGACCTCACCGTCATAGACGACGGCGATTGCGGGGAGCGGCGGAAGCCGTCCGCCGCCGTCGGCCGGCGCGAACCGGCCCGGGAAAAGCATCTCCAGCGTCGTCAGGAACTTGTCGTAGTACCCGCCGCCTTGGCCGATCCGGTTGCCGGAGAGGTCGACGGCGGTGGCCGGCAGGAAGAGGCCGACGGCGGACCGCATGATCTCCGGACCAAAGGGTTCGCCGACCGGTTCTTGGATTGGGGCGAAGCGGCTGCGGACAAAGGCGGACGCCGGCGTCCAGTACACCCAGCTGAGGGTGATGCCGGGTTCGCACACCGGCAGCAGCACCCGGTGTCCGGCGTCGTGCAGCGCCGACAGCAGGGGGAGGGTAGGAGGTTCGCTCCCGACTCCCAGGTAGGCGGCGAACGTTCCGGCCTGGCCGCCCGCCAGTCCGTTCGCCCACATCAGCCCGTGCTCCGCGATCGCTGCGCCGGCCGCGTCGAGCGCTGGAGGCCGCAGTAGTGCCCGGCGCGTCCGGTGCCTCGCGCGGATCTCTTCTTTCGTTGCGTTCATCTCGCGGCCTTCCACCTGTGGGCATCCCGCACCGCATGCGCGGCCGATCCGTGCCCTTAACCGGCTGTAGCTAATTACCGAATGTTTAATACCTCCGTTAGATTAGTCGGGTGACTACACCTATCGCTTCCGTCCGCAAGGCCGTCATCCCCGCTGCGGGCCTCGGCACCAGGTTCCTTCCGGCCACCAAGGCCATGCCCAAGGAAATGCTTCCCGTCGTGGACAAGCCTGCCATCCAGTACGTCGTCGAAGAGGCCGTAAATGTCGGTCTGAGCGACATCCTGATGATCACGGGCCGCAACAAGCGCGCGCTGGAGGACCACTTCGACCGTGTCCCCACCTTGGAAGCCACGCTTGAAGCCAAGGGCGACACGGCCAAGCTGGAATCCATCCAGGCCGCGAGCAACCTCGGTGACATCCACTATGTGCGTCAGGGCGATCCCCTGGGTCTGGGCCACGCCGTCCTGCGCGCGAAGCAGCACGTCGGCTACGAACCGTTCGCTGTTCTGCTGGGCGACGACCTGATCGATGCCCGCGATGAGCTCCTCAGCACCATGATCGAAGTCCAGGCCAAGACCGGCGGGTCGGTTGTAGCACTGATCGAGGTGGACCCTTCCCAGATCAGCGCCTACGGCTGCGCCGACGTCCAGGCGATCCAGGGCGAAGAGTATGTCCGCATCAACCAGCTGGTGGAAAAGCCCAACGTTGAGGATGCCCCCTCCAACCTCGCCGTGATCGGCCGCTACGTCCTCCACCCGGCCGTCTTCGAAGTCCTGGAACGCACCGCGCCCGGCCGTGGCGGCGAGATCCAGCTCACCGACGCGCTCCAGACGCTCGCCGCCGGCGACGGCGAAGGTTACGGCGTGTACGGCGTCGTCTTCCGCGGCCGCCGCTACGACACCGGTGACAAGCTCAGCTACCTCAAGGCCTGCGTACAGCTCGCCTGCGACAGCGATGACCTCGGTCCCGGCCTGCGTGAGTGGCTGCCCGACTTCGCCTCCAGCCTCACCGCCAGCCTGACAAAGTAACTCCCGTGGGGGGCAGCTTCAACTGGCCGGTGACGCTGGAATGCGGTGACATCCTGCTGCGGCCGATCCGGTACCGTGACCGCAAGGAGTGGACGGAAGTCCGTTCCCGCAACAGCGAGTGGCTCGCCCCCTGGGAGGCATCCAACCCCCTTCCGGGCGGCGGACTTCCCGACTACCGTCAGATGGTGCGCTCCCTCAAGGCACAGGCGGCGCAAGCCTCGGCGCTGCCGTTCGTTATTACGGAATGGACGCCGGGCTTCCGGGAGCCGGTGATCGTCGGACAGTTGACGGTGTCATCCATAGTCTGGGGTTCGGCGATGATGGCCACTCTCGGCTACTGGGTGGACCAGCAACGGGCGGGCCACGGCATCGCCCCCACCGCTGTGGCCATGGCCACGGACCACTGCTTCGGCACTCTCGGGCTGCACCGGATGGAGATCAACATCAGGCCCGAGAATGCGGCCAGCCTCCGAGTGGTGGAGAAGCTTGGCTTCCGGGACGAGGGCTACCGGCCGCGTTTCCTACACATCAACGGGGAATGGGCCGACCACCGAACCTTCGCGCTGACCGCCGAGGAAGTGCCCGAGGGTCTGCTTTCCAGGTGGCTCAAGACCCGGTCGTCCTGATCGGCTGAATCCCGTGATGACCAGCCAGAACGTCGTAAATCAAGTCATTTGCCGGTTGCCTCGCGACACACCGCGCCCAATGCGGGCCCGTCGGCCGTGTTGCTCATACCGTTTTGACTGTGGACTTCCCTCTTAGCAGCTCTGTGATCCTTGTCATTGCTGTTGCGCTCTGGATTGTATGGGTGGCCCCCTACGTGCTCCGGAACGGACGGCACCAGCTGCAGCCTGCGGGCGAGCTCCTGGCGGATGTCGTTGACATTGCAACAGCAGACCCCCAAGCCGGGAAGGTCATGATGATGACGCCCCAGCAGGAGAAACCCATGACCAGTACACAGCGCGCCGTTCCTGCCACGAGTTCCACCCCCTGGATGGACTCCGGCAGTCGGGGACCACCGCCCCGGTGTTCCGAATTCGGTATGGTCGCCTGGCCCTCGCCCTGGCGGGGTTGCTCTCGCTGCTCACCGGCATCATCTCGGCAGCCCTGCGAATTTTTGGACTCGGCCCGTCCTGGTTGCCCGTGGTGGCCCTGCTCGGTGCCGGTGGCGCCGTCGTGCTGCTCCGACGTCTCGCTGTGCGTGATCGCCGGCGCAAGGTGGACGAGGCTTTCCGCTCAGCCATGAGCGCACCATCCAGAATCGCGCCGGGGGATTCCACTCAACGATCAGCAGCGTCGCAGGAGTCTGATCAGCGTCCTGACAGCCCCCTCTTCGACGCGCAGGCCGTTGCTGCCCCGCCGCGGCCGGCGCCGAAACCCCTCACCGCCCAGGAACTCCGGCAGGCCGCTCTGGCCGAAGCCGTGGCGTCCGGTGACCTCGCAACCGCACTGGACACCGGGTCGTCCAATGCTGAAGCCGCCAGCTGGGAGCCGGTGGAAGTGCCCAAGCCCACGTACGTCGAGGCCGCCAAAGCTGAGCGGGCGGCTCCGGAGCCGTTGGATCTGCCGGAAGCCCCCAAGGCAGTCGGCAAGCCTTCGCTGAAGCAGGGCCTCAACCAGGCGGCGGCTGCAGCCTCGGCCGGCGCTGACGACGACGCGAAAGTCGTTGGTAAGGGGCAGCGGGCCCTGAGCAACCTGGATGACGTCCTCCAGCGCCGCCGCGCCTGATTCGTTCTTCGCAACCCCGGGCAGCCCACTGCGGCCGCCCGGGGTTTTTGCGTCCAGCGGGCGACCGGTTCAAACGGACGCGCCGCGGCCGCTGCCGCACGAGCCGCTGGAAAGTGTCTCCTGGCCGTGCTGGACATGATCAGTGGTGCGCGACACGGCAGCGAGACCTTGCGTGGCTGGCTGGCAAAGATCGCCAATACTTTGTAGCCTAGGTTCACCGGCAACGCCGTTCCTCCTGGACCGGCGTTGCTTCGGGGCTATAGCTCAGTTGGTAGAGCGCTTCGTTCGCATCGAAGAGGTCAGGAGTTCGAATCTCCTTAGCTCCACCATTTGCAAGGGTTTTGGGGTCGCGGTGGACCCTGAATAAACACTTTGATAACACTTCGGGCCTTGTAACGGCCGCCGCCCCTTGGCACAGGCATGCGGCGTAGCGAGCACGCTTGGGGTGGGTAGGAAAGTTGTCCTCCGGTTGCACGACAGCGGAATAGTTGGGATTTTTCCGCTCGAGGGCAGGACGAGCCTTCGCCCGACAGCCGCCGCAGATCCGGTTAGGCCAGCCAGCGCCACCAGCGTGACCGCTCCGGTTCCGGCGTCGGTTCCGGCTCCGGCTCTGGTTCCTCGCCCAAGGCCAGCGTGGCCTTGACGATGTCGTCCGCGGTGAGCGTCATGACGGCCTCACGATCAAGCGCGTCGAGACTTTGTTCCTCGTCGAGCGACAGCCGCAGCGCCTGCCGGTTGATCGCCTGCTCGAACAGCGTGCGGGCGAACCGTGCGTTGCCGGAGTCCTCGCCCGCGTGGAGCCCGGTGAAGATGCGGCGCAGCATCTGGTCCGCATCCGGCTCCAGCGTGTACTCGTGCTGGGCCAGCATCTGGTGGAAGATCGTCTGGAGTGCGTCGACGGAGTAGTCGGGGAACGTGATCTCGCGGGCGAACCGGGAGCGCAGTCCGGGGTTCGAGAGCAAGAAAGACTCCATCAGCCGCGGGTACCCGGCCACGATCACGACCAGGCGGTGGCGGTGGTCCTCCATCCTCTTGAGCAGGACCTCGATCGCCTCGGGGCCGAAGTCCATTCGGCCGTCCTCCGGAGCCAGCGCGTAGGCCTCGTCGATGAACAGGACGCCGTCCAGCGCACGCCGGATCACCCGGTCCGTCTTGATGGCGGTCGCGCCGACGTACTGCCCCACCAGGCCCGAACGGTCGACCTCGACCAGGTGGCCTTTCTGCAGCAGACCGACCGCGCGGTACATCTCGGCCAAGAGCCGCGCCACGGTGGTCTTGCCCGTGCCCGGGTTTCCGAGGAACACCAGATGCTGTGATGTGGCCACCTCCGGCAGGCCGTGCGCCTTACGGCGGGCCTGGACCTGGAGCAGTGCGACG
Source organism: Pseudarthrobacter sp. MM222 (assembly GCF_947090775.1). NCBI lineage: Bacteria > Bacillati > Actinomycetota > Actinomycetes > Micrococcales > Micrococcaceae > Pseudarthrobacter > Pseudarthrobacter sp. MM222. The sequence goes on along the minus strand of NZ_OX352321.1, from coordinate 3,199,777 downwards.
AGCGCCCGCACCTGTTCCTTCACGGTCTCTAGTCCGACCAGCGCGTCGAGCTCGGCCTGCACCTCGGACAGCGGACGCGCCGGCCCGGGCCTCGCGCCGATGAGATCGCCGACCAGGTCATCAACGCGCTCCGAACCGTGCAGCCTGAGCTGATCGGCCAGATGGCCGATGGTTTCGCGCAGGTCGTCGAGCGGATTGCGGCTGGTAGCCATGCATCCACTGTAGTACTCGATTCCCGACCGGGATGGGGTTGGCCTTACCGGAATCAACCCCCTTTTGGTGAGAGGGCAACGTCAGGCTCGCTGCGAGAGGGCGCGGGCACTGTGGAGCAATCGGTGGGCTGCCTCGTCCCCGGTGCGGAGGGAAAATGCTTCAATGGTCGTCATGGTCACTATGTGTATGCACGGGACCGCCGCTAAACAGGCCACCGCGGCGTCTCCTTCCTTTATGACCGGGGGAGGGTGAAGAAGGCCTTGGGGTCGTCGGCGCCCAGCAGGTCGCGGTGGAAGGGGATGGCGTCGACCGGCTGGGTATCCACAAAGAGGACCGCGGCCGAGCGGGAGTGCACCACGGTGTACCTGGTGGCGTCTTCCAGCCACGAGGTCAGCCCCGTGAAGTCCTCGACGACGAGGCCGTCGCCCAGGAGCCCGCGTCTCGCGAGCAGCTCTTCGACTGCGTGCCAGGCCCAGTCCATGAGCTCGTTGATCGCTGCTTCCACCGTTGGAACGCTCATACTTCGATGGTGGCACCGGCCACTGACGTCCAAGCGGACATGTCCCCGCGTGTCGTCCCTACCAGTCGGTTTCGCCCACATTGGGCCTTCCTTTCCCTGCTGCGGTCTTCACGGGCAACTTAGGTGCCGGCAGGTGCTGGTCAGCGGAGCCTTGAAGGTTGAAGTGATAGCAGGTCAGCCCCGGACCGGTCCGCATGAAGCCGGCCTACTCGGCAGCATTCATCTCCACGGTGCCGTTTTCGAATCCGTGGGCGATGGACACGCCGTCCTGGAATGGGGGGCTGCGGAACATCTCACCCGCGTTGCCGGCCGAGGCGAAGCCGGAAACCTTCACGATGGCGTCCTGGGGGCCGCGGCGATGGCGTCCAGGAGCCCTTGGAAAGTCAGTTGAGTGGTCATGGACAGCCAAGAAAAATAGGGGGAAATATGCACAGAAGAGTCTCGGGGCTGCTCGCCGCCTTGGCGATCACCGGTCTCGTCCTGACCTCGGCACCGGCCGCCAACGCCGCACCCAAGGAGGGGGCCCGGCAAGTCGGCCGAACGCAAGGCGACAGCTAGGGAAGTCGCCGAACTCAAGAAGCTGCAGAAGATCGCCGGTCAGCCAGTTATCTACCAGCAGGTGCCGACTGAGGCCACCAGCGGGATGATCACCACGCAAGCCACCTTCGACCCGTAGGTGTGCACCCTCTACCCCTCAGTCGTCCACCTGCGGTCATCGTCCGGCTACGGCTCCGTTGGGGCCAAGCCTTATACAAAATGCCTGATGGGAACGCCGAGCCAGATCAGCCACACCAGCGTGCTGTACATGGTGGAATGGGCAGGCCTTTCCTGGGTCCCCATGGCGAGTCGAGGCCAGACCGGCTACTACACCCGGAGCCTGACGCTGACCTCGCTCGAGTGGTTCTGCAAGAATAGGAACACCTCGACGTACGTGCAGACGACCAACGGGACCAGCGTGCAGGCCGGGCGGATGTACTATTCGTCAGTCTCGACGGTGAAGTCGCCTTTGGCCTGCGGTAAGTAGGTCCCTCCAGAGTTGATCACTGAGGGCGCCGCGCCTGGAGCACGGCGGCCTCAGTTGTGTCAGCGGGCTTTCGGTACCGACGAGGCCAGGTCCGTGGACGGGGTGACGTAGAGAGCTTCGAGTTCCGGCAGTGATTCCACCTCGGACAGAACCCGTGCGGGCCCTCCAAGGATGCTGGAGTCAAGGTCGATGTTCGTGCCCAGGCACCAGCTGCCGCCTGGGGGCCACAGGTAATTGGGTGTAAGCCCGTTTCCTTCAGTCCATCCGAACGCCAGCGCGCTCATCCAACTCGCATCTGCTATTTCGCCGCTTTCAATGCTGAAGAGCATGTACTGCTCGCCCTGGATGACGACGGTGTCGCCGCGGCGGATAAAGCGTGCTGCCTCGCTGTCGGCAGAGATCGGGTCCCATCCGGTCCAGAATGCTGCCAGGAACGGGCCGTCGGTCGTCTTCGTTAGCACTCGGGCCAGGGCGCGGAATCCGGCGGCGTCGAGCCGTCCCTCCTCAGGCGGGTAGACAGTCCCCAGCCCCTGCGCAGACGCAGGCTCCCCGTACGCGCCGGAAAGATCGGCCCACTTGGTCTCTGGCGCGAGCCGGCGGCCCAACGCCGACGCGACATCCTCGGCGGTGCCGTGAGTGACTACTTTCCGGCCTTGTGGCGTGCTTCGCCCATACCTGATTGAACTATCAGCCGTTGGTGCCGCCGGGGTAAGACGGCGGCTGATGGTGCGGTGATCCGCACCTTCTCCGGCCGGCTCCGCGAGCATAGGCCCGGGCCTTGATCACCGTGACGGCCTTGCGCTGGCTCATCGTCAATCCCATCCCTCAAGGATGTCCGCGGCCAACGTTCCCGGACCTTTTCCAATGAGGCAACGTATCCCGCTACGCGGACCTTTCCCATGAGTCAACGATGCCTGTTGCGCACCGCATTGCCAGCGTGCTAGCGTCCCGTTGATCGTGATCTATCGGCAGGAGGTGAGACCCATGAACGCAGTATCCGCAATGGGCGCTCCCCTGCAGTACACGGCCGCGCGACTGAGATAGTCGCCTCCGGGAGCGCCCGACAGGCAATTCGCGAAAGGCGACTCCCATGACTACAACACCTTTTTCAACTCGGCACTTCACCTCGACGTCGGCCTCCGACCGGCCCAGGTCCGACCAGGATCAGCCGCAGGTCGACGCCTCAAGGCGGGTGCGCGCCGCGGGCGAGCGAGCGTTGGTCCTCGGTGGTGGCGGATCGGCAGGCAATGCGTGGTTGATAGGCGTCATCGCCGGCCTGTTTGATGCCGGGTTGGACGTGACCGAGGCCGATCTCATCATCGGGACGTCGGCCGGATCGACGGCCGCGGCCCAGATTACTAACGCGAGCCCGACTGAACTGCTTGCCGCCACCCTTTCCGCCGCACCCCAACCACAGACTGCTCCGGGTGGATCCGACGGTGGACGCGTTCGCATTGGGCCGGTGGCGAACCACATCGAGAGAATGAGCCGAATCATCGCGGACGCTGAGGATGCGGCCGACATGCGCCGCAGAATGGGCGCGGCCGCGCTCGAAATGGGTGCGGCGTCGGACGGTTCCAAGCAATCGCAGTGGCGCGCTACCGTCGCAGCCCGGCTGCCCAGCCAGCACTGGCCGCAACGAACGGTGCTCATCACGGCGGTCGATGCCAATACCGGTGAACCCGTCGTGTTTGACCGGCACAGCGGCGTCGACCTGGCGGATGCCGTCGCCGCCAGCTGTGCCAGCGGCTTCGCCTATGGGATCGGCGACAGCCGATTTATCGACGGCGCCTACCGACGATCCAGTGAGAATGCCGATCTGGCAGCCGGGTACGGGCGGGTGCTGGTGCTGTCACCACTTGGCGGCAGATCACGGGCGCCGCTGGAGTGGGCCGTGCATCTTGCAGCGCAGGTCGACGAACTACGCGCCCGCGGCAGCAAGGTCGAAACCGTCGTCCCGGACAGCAACCACCGGGACATGTTCGGCGCCAATGCGATGGATCTGTCGCTGCGTCCGCCGGCCGCTCGAGCCGGCTACGACCAAGGCACAGCCCTTGCCGAGCAGCTCACCGAATTCTGGCGCTGACGCCCTCGAAATCAGACGACTCGGTAGCGCCGGAACCGCCCTGGTTGAAGATCGCCGACGCCGGAACTGCTCCCGAGTCTGTTACCCCGCGAGGATCGGCGTTTCCGGCGTGAACGAGTTGCAGCCCGGAAGGCCGCTGGTGTATCCGAGCTGGAACGCGGCCACACGCTCCGCCACCGGGACTGCCACCTCGCCCGGATCCGGGGGAGCGACGGCGGCCATGACGGCGTTCAGATCGCCGAGATCCGCCGGGAAGTTGAGGTTCCCTGCCTGTGCTGCATGCTGCGCCCAGGCCCCGGCGATGCAGTCGGCCTGCTTTTCCAGCACCGCATTTTCCTCGGGCGTTTCCGGCTCCGGGACCTGCATGAAGGTCTGGACATGGTGTCCCCATTCATGGGCATAGGCAACAGCAGGAGCCGCGAAGCCGACGCCGTTGTAAAGCACCCACAGGGCGTCCTGGCCGGTGTAGATCGCCCGGTCCACCGAGCAGTAGGAGAGATCGGTGCTGATGTACGGGTCGGGGGTCTCGTCGTCCTTGAGACACGCGGTGGGCCCGGTCAGGCCCGCGGCCACGTAGTAGAGAGCCGCCGGGCGGCTGACTGTGCCGTACTTTTCGTCGAACAGTGGGGTGACCGCGGCGAGCAGGGTGTCGAAGTAGCCCGCCATGTCCGCGTAGCTGCGGCAGCCAGCCGTCGCGCCCTTCGGGCAGTAGAGCGACGCCCGGTTGGCAGCCAATTTATCGGCCGGTGCGGGGACGGCCGCCTTCAACGTGGTCGGGGGAGGTTCCGGCGCGGTGGTGGTTGGCGCGGCCGTCTCGGCCGCCGTCGCCGTCGGTGTTCCGGTAGCGGTTCCGCCCGGGGACGACGTCCCGGTGGCGGCTGCGGTGGTCCCTGCCGCCGGGGGCGGGGTGCCGCCCGGTGAACACGAGGTCAGCAGCATCGCTGCCGCTGCCAGTAGGAGTGGGATAGTTGCTGCTACGTGGCGGGCCATGGGGGGACTCCTCGGTTATCCATGAGACCAAAGTGATTGCCGTGTCCGACGTGACCCATGTGAGTCAATCCCCCAGGGCACAAGGATAGGAGCCTTCCATTCGGGTGTCCATGTCTCCGGGCCAGCGTTATGAATCCGCAATCCCCTGCCGCTGGAGCGGGAAGCTTCCGCAGCATTGCCGTCACGGCCGCGGCGGCCAAACACCGGTGCTCCGGATGGACTAAAATGGCAGGGATGCCGGAGCGAATTCCGGCTGCCTACAAGCGTGGCCCTCCCGGCCGGCGTACCCGCCGGCATGGAGGGCTTTCTCTTTGGCGCCCCAGGAACACCCCTCGAGAGGACAGCCAATGAGCCTGATCCGGTTGCACGACGTCAGCGTCCGCTATGACAACACCCAGATCCTGCGCGAGGCATTTTTTCGCCTCGAAGCCGGGGACCGCGTCGGCCTGATCGGCAAGAACGGTTCGGGCAAGACCACAATCCTCAAACTGGTCCTGGATCAGGTGGCACCTGACTCCGGAACGGTAACCCTGGAGCAGGGCACGAGGGTCGGCTACTTCTCCCAGTTTTCCGAGCTCAACGGCGACGCCACAATCCTTGAGACGCTCGACGGCCTGTTCGTAGAGATCAAGGCCGTGGAGGCAGAACTGGCGTCCATCGATGCCGCAATTGCCCAGGATCCCGCCGGCGCCGAGCTGGACCGTCTCATCCAGCGCCAGGCTGAGCTTTTCGAGGACATGGACCGGCTGGACGGCTGGGATTATCCGCGCCGCATCGACACCGTCCTCACCACCCTGGGCTTCGACGAGGCCCACCGCAGCTGCGCCATCGACGAACTGTCCGGCGGCTGGCGCAACCGCGCCGCCCTGGCCAAGATCCTGCTTGAAGGCCCGGACATCCTGCTCCTGGATGAGCCCACCAACTTCCTCGACGTGGCCGGCGTCGAATGGCTCGAGGGCTGGTTCCGGGACTTCCGTGGCGCGGCCATCATCGTCTCCCACGACCGGAAGTTCCTCGACGCCGTCGTTACCCGGATCATCGAGGTGGAGCACTATCATCTGCACGAGTACCCGGGCAATTTTGCCGAGTATGTGATGCAGAAGCAGTTCCGCCTCAAGACCCTTGAGTCGCAGTTCGTGCACGAGTCCGAGCTGCTGGCTTTTGAGGCGGAGGGCATCGCCGACCGCCGCGAAGCCGCCAAGGCGGCCAGCCGCGGGTTGGGGAACCAGCTGGCCAAGATCAAGAAGTCGCGCACGCCCCGGCCGGTGGACCAGATCGTCACCGAGATCTACGGCGGCCTCCACGTGAAGGATGTGCTCTGCCGGGTGGAGGGGCTGGCCAAGTCCTACGGCGAGAAGGTCCTGTTCGAGGACCTGGGCTTTGAGATCCGCCGGGGCAACCGGATTGTGGTGCTCGGCGCCAACGGCAGCGGCAAATCCACGCTGCTCAGGGTGCTGACCGGCGACGAGCAGGCCGACGCCGGCGTCGTGACCTGGGCGAAGGGGCCGGGTTTCGTCTCGTACAACCAGATGCTGGAGGACCTCGACGACGGCGACACAGTCTCCCATGCGGTCAACGCCCTGCCGGACAGCCTGGCCTTCAGTGCCACGAAGAAGTCCGTCAACAGGTTCCTGGCGATGTTCCAGTTCTCCGAGGCCGATCTCAAGCAGAAGATCGGAAACCTTTCCGGAGGGCAGAAGGCACGGGTCGCCATGGCGCAGTGCCTGTTGTCCGGCGCGTCCGTGCTGCTGCTCGACGAGCCCACCAACCACCTCGACATGTCCAGCACGCAGGTCATGGAACGGGCGCTGGTCCACTTCCCGGGGGCCGTGGTGGTGGTCAGTCACGACCGGTTCTTCAGCGAGAAAATCGCGAACCGGCTTCTGGTCTTCGGCGCTGACGGCGCGGAGGCCGGCGAAATCGACGTACGCGCCGCCTAGCCCGGGCCACGCCCCGAGGCTGCGCGTCCGGACCTGCCACCCCCGGAGCAGGTCCGGGCGCACTGAACCGCGGGATAATGGAAATATGACTGAGCAGGATCAGGATCGGGACCCGTGGGAAGAGTTTGACCGGCTGAAGCCGGCAGGCCCGGACCGGATCGCGGGGTATCCCGGCGGCGAGCCGCAGGGCTTCGGCTTCCGCACGGGGGTGCGGAGCGCCAGGGTGGCCACCGCCTTCGCCGTCTATGCCCTGACGCTGGGGACCGTCCTGGTGGTCATCGGGGTAGTCGACTTCGTGGCCCGGGGACAGTGGCTGGGGTTGGGGCTTCTGATCCTGATCGAGGTCCTCTTTGTGCTGGCGTTTACCCGCTTGCTGGCCCAGGCGCGGAACCGGCGCTCCTCCCGATAGCGGGGCGCGCCGCGCCGCCCCGCCGCATGGCTGGCTGGCGGCTAGAGCCAGCCCTTCCTCTTGAAGATGGCGTACATCAGCGCTGCCGTCGCTGCCATAAGCAGGATGGCCATGGGGTAGCCCAACGTCCAGTGCAGTTCCGGCATGTGGTCGAAATTCATGCCGTAGACGCCTGCCACAAAGGACGGCGCAAAGAGGATTGCGGCCCAGGAGGAGATCTTTTTGACCTGCTCGTTCTGTAGCGCGCTAGCCTCGTTCTGGCGGTTGGCGGTCAGCGTGCCGTCGAGGGTGAGGGCGTTCTGCAACAGGTCGCGGAAGGAATCGGCGCGGGAGATGAGCCGCTCCACGTGGTCCTCCACGTCCCGGAGGTTGTGCTGCAGCTCCGTGTCCACCTGATACTTTTCAAACCCGCGGCGCAGCTGTTGCATCATGGCGGGGAGCGGATGGATGGCCCGCTGGAACTGGATCACTTCGCGCGCCAGTTCGTAGATCCGCCGGGACACCTTGGGGTCCCCGCTGAACAACTGGTCCTCGATCTCATCGATGTCGTTCTCCAGGCCGGCCACCACCGGGACATAGTCATCCATGACTTGGTCCAGCAGGGCGTACAGCACCGCTTCGGGACCGTGCCGCAGGAGATCCGGGCGCCCTTCCAGCCGACGCCGCACCTGTGCGACCCCGCCGGTCTCGGCATGTCGCACGGTGACCACGAAGTTCTTGCCGGTGAAGATGTGCAGCTCGCCGAACTCCACGGTTTCGCTCTCGTCGATGTACCTCGCCGGCCTGAGCACGGTGAAGAGGTTGTCGCCGTAGCGCTCCAGCTTCGGGCGCTGATGAGCTGAAATCGCATCCTCGACGGCCAGCCCGTGCAGCTCGAACTCCGCAGCAACGGCGGCCATTTCCGTTTCAGTTGGCCGGTAGAGACCGATCCACGCCATCCCGCCATGTTTGTTGAGGGTTTCGAAGGTCTGCTCGAGGCTTTCCGGTTCAGCGCTGCGGACGCCGTCGACGTAGACGGCGTTATCGATGATAGTCACGGCCCAATTATGGTGCCTGCTGCGGGGGCCGGGCGCCAGCCCTGGCGGGCCGGGCGGGCCGTCCCGGTTCCGCCGTCACTGGGACCGGCCCGGTGCCAGGCTGCTGCCCTGGGACAGGCGGCTGATGAGCGGCTCTGTCCGGTACTGGATATGGGTGTGCAAAGCCAGAACTGTCTCAGTCCGGATCACGCCCTTGATCCTGAGAATGGACCGCAGGGCGGCCTGCAGGTTGTGCGTGTCGGTTGCCACCACCCGGCACCAGACATCGCCGCGCCCGGAGATTTCGTGGACCTCCAGCACCTGCGCGATCAGGCGCAGGGCGCCCACCACTCCGTCCAGCTCCCGGTGGTTCACCTCGATGGTCACAAAAGCGACGACGTCGTAGCCCACCGCCTCGAGGTCGATCTCACGGCCGCCGTCGTGCAGGAGCCCGGATCGCTGCATCCGCCGCAGCCGCGACTGCGCGGTGTTCCTCGCGATGCCCAGCGTTTCGCTGATCTCGCCGATCTGGATCCGGGGATCACGTATCAGTTCGAGCAGAATTTTCAGGTCAGTAGGGTCCAGGGAGTTCAAATCATCACTCCTGTTCATTCCGGCAGTCCGCAATTGATGGTTTTGATCAATTCTGGCATGCAAACCCGCCGGATAAGTCACGAATGCCGCATTGTTTTAGGTATCAATCTTCGACCGGACCTCACAGCGCCTCCACCCCGTGCGCTGCGAAGGCCGATTTCCGCAGGGGCACGGACATGACTGTTTTCAGCGAACTCCGCATGCGCCCGGCCGCCGCTGAACGCTGGGGCTGGGATGCTTCCGTTACCGCACGGCTGGTGTTGGCCGGCGTCGTGATTTTCGCGTTGCTGGTCGGTGCGAACCTTGCGACGCCGCTGTACCCCCTGCTGCAGGCCAAGCTCGGGATCACCGCCCTGGATGTCACGGTGGCCTTCGCCGCCTACGTCCTGGCGCTGGTGGCCACCCTGATGCTCGCCGGGCACTGGTCCGACCACATCGGACGCCGGGCTGCCCTCGTCCTGGCGGTGCTGGTGGGGCTGGCCGGCGGTGCCGTTTTTGCCTCGGCGGACGGCCTGCTACTGCTCTCCGCCGGCCGGGTGCTGCAGGGCGTCGCAGTGGCGCTCGCCACCGGCGCCAGCTCCGCTGCCTTGCGTGAGCTGCTGCCCAGCCGTCCCGAGTGGGCTTCCCGGTTCACCCTCCTGGCGTCAGCCGGAGGAGTAGCGGCCGGGCCGGCGGTCGGCGGAGTGCTCTCGCTCCTGCCCGGACCGACGTCAACACCCTACTTTCTGCACTCCTGCGTCCTGGCCGCGCTGCTGGTCCCGCTGTTCCTGCTCAAAGCACGGCCGGCCATCAGGGCGGCCGCCGGTCCGCAACCGCTGCGTGTTCTGGCGCCGCGCCGGCCATCCGTGTCCAGGGAGGCGCGGGGTGCCTTCTGGCTGGCTTCATCCGTGGGCTTCCTGAGCTTCACCGTCTTCGGATTCTGCCTCTCGCTAGCGCCCAGTTACTTTGCCCAGATCGTGCACGCCGAATCGCGGCCGCTGATCGGCCTCCTGGCCGGGCTGACGCTTGGCTCGTCGGCCGTGAGCCAGTTGATCGCCGTGCGCGGCCGCTTTGTGGTGCCGGTGGGGCTGGGCCTGCTGGCGGTCTCCGTGTCGTTCATCGCCGTGGCAGCCGCGTGGAGCAGCCCCTGGCTGCTGGTCCTCGCAAGCATCACCGCCGGCCTCGGCCAGGGCGTCTCCTTCCGGACCGTCTTCAACGACGTGGCCGGAAAGGTCGAGGCGTCGCGGCACGCCCAGATCATCAGCACCGTCTACGTCATCACCTACCTCGGCAGCGCCCTCCCGGTCATCGGGCTGGGGCTCGCGGCGGGAGCGGTGGGGCTCCAGGCGGCCGTCGCCGGATTCGTCGTGCTGTGCTCGGTAATGGCAGCCGCCATGGCCGCAATCACCCTGCGGGCGGCGCTACGCCCGGCGGCCTGACCCCGGGACCCGCGGCACCGGGGCTGGCTGGCACCGCGGGCACGCTTCGTCGGGTTGGCGTCAGTCCGGGAGCGGCCCGTGGTTGCCCTGGATGTGGTCGAACACCAGCGTGGTTTCGGTGTGGCCCACCACGGGATCTGTGGCCAGATTGTCCAGCACCCAGTCCCGCAGATCCTCGGTGGTGGCCACCGCGATGTGCAGCAGGTAGTCCACCGAGCCGGACGTATGGAAGGTCGACAGCACGGCTGGGAGCTTGGGGACCCGTGAGGTGAAACGGTCGATCTGCTCGCGGTCATGGGCCCTGAGCCGAACGGCAATCAGTGCCTGCACCGAGCGTCCGATGGCCGACAGGCTGAGCTTGGCCTCAAAGCCCTGGATGATTCCGCGCTCGGAGAGGGCACGGGTGCGCATCAGGGCCGTGGACGGCGCGATGCCCACGAGTTCAGCCAGCTGCTTATTGGAGATGCGGGCGTCCGCCACCAGCGCGGCGAGAAGGCGCTCGTCGACCGCATCCAGCGGCTCGCCTGCGCCCGCCCCCGGCCGAATATTCTTCGCACTGCTCGTCACGGATCCTCCTTAAAGTGTTATGAGTTCATCATAAGCGGTGGATTCCGGCAGTTCCATTCGTACGCTCTGTGAAAGTCCGAATTATTGCCAGATACTTGCCGCATTCAATGGTGAATATTCATAAGGAGCAAGGTGCTTTCTCAAGACTCGCTGGCCGTCCACGCCGGCCGGAACGGCCTCACGGAACTGGGCGTGCACGCCGTGCCCATCGATCTATCCACCACGGCGCCCCTTCCTTCGGTGCACGACGGCGGCCTTGCCTATGAGCATATGGCCACCGGCGGCACCCACGTGGAAGGCCAAAGCACCGTTTACCAGCGCCTCTGGAATCCCACGGTGGCACGCTTCGAGGAAGGCGTTGCCCTGCTGGAGGACACCCCGGAGGCGGTGGCTTTCGCCACGGGCATGGCGGCCCTGAGCGCCGTCCTGCTCGCTGTGGTGGCCACGGGCAAAAATCATGTCGTGGCCGTTCGGCCGCTCTATGGCGGCAGTGACTATCTCCTCGCCTCGGGGGTGCTGGGCAACGAGGTCACGTTCACGTCGCCCGAGGACGTCCGCGCCGCCCTTCGTCCCGACACCGGCCTGGTCATCCTGGAAACGCCGGCCAATCCCAGCCTGGAACTGGTGGACATTGCCCGCGTGGCCGCCGCGGCGGACGGCGTCCCGCTCCTCGTCGACAACACCTTTGCCAGCCCGGTGCTGCAGCAGCCCTTCAAGCACGGCGCGGCCATGGTGCTGCACAGCGCCACCAAGTTCCTCGGCGGCCACGGCGACGCGATGGGTGGCGTCGTGGCCGCGGCTCCCGAGTGGGCCACCAGGCTGCGCCAGATCCGGGCCGTGACCGGCGGCATCCTGACGCCGTGGCCCGCTTACTTGCTCCACCGGGGGCTCGCGACGCTGCCGGTCCGTGTGCGCGCCCAGCAGGCCAGCGCCCAGAAAGTCGCGGCCGCCCTTGCCGGGCATGGGCTGGTCGAACGCGTCTACTACCCGGGGCTGCCGGAATGTGATCCGCGCGGCCTGATCGGGACGCAGATGGCCGGCCCTGGTTCGCTGCTCGCCTTCGAGGTGGCCGCGGCCGAGCACGCCGAGCGCATCCCCTCCGCCGTCCGGATGATCACCCACGCCGTGTCCCTCGGCGGCATCGACACGCTGATCCAGCACCCGGCGGGGCTCACGCACCGTCCGGTGGCCGCCGGCGCCAAGCCGCACGCGAACCTGCTCCGGCTCTCCGTGGGGCTCGAGGACCCCTCGGATGTGGTGGCTGACCTCGTGCAGGCCATCGAGGCGACCCGCTAGGACGTTGCCGCGTCGGGTGCCGGAGGCGTCGAGGGATGCACGACGGCGGTGATCACCGCCGTCGTGCAGGCCAGCCCGATCACGGCCAGCGCCAACGCGGTCCAGCCCAGGGACTGGAAGACCAGCCCGCCGGCCCAGCCGAGGAGGCTGGAGCCGAGGTAGTACGCGAGGTTGTAGAGGGAGGCGGCCTGGGCGCGGCCCGTGCTGGCGATCACTCCGGTCCAGCCTGCACCGATGCTGTGGGCCGCGAAGAATCCGCCGGTGAACACCAGCAGCCCCAGCAGGATCAGCGGCAGCTGCTGCGTCAGCGTGAGTGCCAGCCCGCCCGCCATGAGCCCGGTCCCCGAGACCAGGACGTTGCGGCGGCCGAAGCGAAGTGTCAGGCCCGCGGACCAGCGGGCCGAGACCGTCCCGGAGAGGTAGGCCAGGAAGATCAGGCTGATGGCGGTGGCCGGCAGGTTGAAGGGTTCCCCGGAGAGGTGGAAGCCGAGGTAGTTGTAGACGGCCACGAAGCCGCCCATCAGCAGGAAGGCCTGGATGTAGAGGGCCAGCAGCCTGGGGTTACGCCCGTGGCCGGCCAGGGTGCGGACTGCCGCTCGGAAGCCGCCTGCCGCAGCAGCTGTGAACCCCCGCGCCCTGGGCACCAGGACCAGGAACAGGACGGCAGCGGCCGTGGCGAGGACCGACACCGCCAGCGCCGCGGCCCGCCAGCCCCACAGTTCACCCACGGGGCCGGCCACGAGCCGCCCCGCCAGTCCGCCCAGTGTGGTGCCCGCGACGTAGCTGCCGGCGGCGAGGGCGGCATGGGCCTTGTTCACTTCCTCGTTGAGGTAGGCGATGGCGATGGCCGGGATACCGCCGAGGGCCATCCCCTCCAGCATCCGCAGGCCAAGGAGCGTCGGGAAACTGGGGGCCAGCGGCACCAGGAGTCCCAGGATGGTGGCGGCCGAGATGCCCCACATCATGGCGCGGACCCTGCCGATGCGGTCCGCCACGAACGACCACGGGAGCACGGTCACCGCGAGCCCCACGGTGGCAAGGGAGATGGTCAGGGCCGCCTCCGCTGCCGTCACCCGGAGGTCCGCCGCGAGAATGGGCAGCACCGCCTGAGTCGAGTACAGCTGCGCGAACGTCGCCACGCCGGCGAAACTCAGGCCTGCGAGGATCCTGCCGTAGGCCTGCGAGCCCTTGGCGTGCCCTGCCCACGGTGGCGCGGGCGTTGGGGCCGGAAAGGTGGCGTCGGAGCGGCGGAGCAGGCGGAATCGGAGCATGTGCCCAGAATATGCTTCCCAAAGCCATGCTTCCAATGCATGATTTACATGTAATCAATGCTTCAGACGGAACGATTGGAAGTGCGCTCATGGACATGGAGCACAAGCAGCTAGTGCAGCTGCTTCCCCTTCTGCCCCTGCTGGCCGAACTGGGCCGCACCCAGCACGTGACGGCCGCCGCCGCGGTACTGGGCCTGCCGCAGTCGACCGTCAGCCGCGGGATCGCGCGGGCCAGCGCCATCGTCGGCACCGATCTGCTCATCCGCGACGGGCGCGGGGTGCGGCTCACCCCTGCTGCGAAAGCGCTCCTGCCGCACATCGAGGCGGCGCTGGGCGAGTTCCAGACCGGGCTGGACCTGGTCCGGCACGAGTCCGAGGTTGTCCGCGGCCGGATCGCGGTCACTTTCCAGCACACGTTCGGCGAGGCCATGCTGCCGTTGCTGATCAGCGCCTTCCGCAATCGCCATCCGCAGACGGCGTTCGAACTCAGCCAAGGCGCCAGGGACGGCTGCCTTACGGAACTCGCCGCGGGGGACGCCGATGTGGCCCTGACCGCACCGGTAGCGGCGCCCAGCCGGACCATTGGATCGGCCGCGCTGTACCGCGAGCCGCTGCGCCTGGTGGTCCATCACCGGCACCGGCTGGCGAAGCGCCGGCGCGCCGGGCTCGAGGAGATCCGGCAGGAGCCGTTTGTGGCCATGGGGCCGGGCTACGGCATGCGCTCCCTGACCGACGTGCTGTTCCGGGAGGCGGGTTTCCGACCCCGGATCGCCTTCGAAAGCCAGGACACGCATACCGCCCGGGGGCTCGTCTCGGCCGGGCTGGGCGTGAGCATCCTGCCGCCGGGCGGTGCTGCCCCCGGCAGGAACCCCTCGGCGGACTCGGGCGAGCTGGGCTGGGTCGAGCTCGCCCTGGATTCCCGCCTTGCCTACCGGGAGATCGGGTTGGCCTGGCGGGAACGCCGTGGGGGAGCGGACGCCGAACCGGATCCGGTGCGGCTGTTCCGTGAGCTCGTCCTGAGCGAGGGGCCCGCGCTGCTGGCGGGATTCGTGCGGGAACGCTCCGGCAGCTGAGGTCCAGCGGTCCACCTGGGCGGCCGACGGGGCAGCCGGCTGGCGAAAGTCGGCGAGTTCGCCGGAAGACTGCGAAGTCGCCGGAACCTTCCGGCGAACCCGCACGTTTCCGGCGACCTGGCCGGAGGCCTGCGGGTGGGGCTGCCTGGCCGGCGGCCTGCGGGTGGGGCTGCCGGGGCGCCGGCCTGCGGGTGGGGCCGCCGCGGCCATCAGCCGCCCAGAAGTCCGGCCAGGATACCCGCGACCGGTCCGGCCTGCGCCTGCTGCCACCCGGTGCCCGCCCAGAGGTTCAGCCGCTCGGGGTCCCCGGCGGCAGCTGCCGCCGCCCGCACCGGCGCGGTGAGGTGATGGACGGCCGGATACAGCTCGGGGGCGTCGGGATGGTCGCGGACAAACTCGTTCACCAGCGCCCGCGCCGGCCGGCCGGTGAAGGCGGCCGTGAGCCGGGTCTGCGTGAAGTGCGGGCTGGCGAGGGCGTCCTTGTGCAGTTTCCGGGCACCGCTTTCGTCCGAGCGGAGGAGGGCTGTGCCCAGCTGGGCAGCCTCTGCGCCGCCGGCCAGTACGGCGTCCAGCGCCGCCCGGTCCATGACACTTCCCGCGGCGGCGAGGGGAAGGTCGACGGCGGACCGCACCGAAGCGACCAGCTCCGCCGTCGTGCCCGGCCGGCCGCCATCCGGCCCGCCGCTCCGTCCTCCGGCGCCGGACTGAAAGGCGGCGCTGTGGGCGCCGGCGCTCCAGTGCTGGACCACCAGCCCATCGACGCCCTGCTCCGCGGCAGCCTCTGCCTCGCCCGTGGTGGTGACGGTGGCGAGCACCGCGGAGCCGGCCCGCTGGAGGGCGCGCACCACTTCCGGGCCGGGGAGGCCGAAGACGAAACTGACCAGCTCCACCGGGTCGGCCAGGAGCGCGTCGATCTTTCCCTGCCAAGCGTCATCGTCGTCGAGCCGAAGCAGTGGAAGCTCGGTGCCATACCGGGCCGCATCGGCCCGGAGCCGGGAGCGGTAGTCCTCCAGCCGGGCGACCAGCGCAGGGGAGGGACGCAGCTGCACCGGGTCCGGGACAAAAACATTCATTCCGAACCGGGCGCCGGACGTCCGGGTGGTGCGCATCTCCGCCTGCATCGCCTCCACGCTTTTGTATCCCGCGGCGAGGAAACCGAGGCCGCCCGACGCGTGGACGGCCTGCACGAACGCCGGGGTGGAGGTTCCGCCCGCCATCGGGGCGGCGATAATGCGGGTACCGAAGAGGTCGTGCGGCATGGCTTGCTCCTGGGGACGATTCAGTAGGCTGTTCTCGTGACTAATACTGACATCCCGCCGGCGGCGGACTCTGTTTCCCCGTCTTCAGGTACCGCCCCCGTTACACCCGGCGGCGCCGTGATCGGGCTCGACATCGGCGGTACCAAGACCCACGGCGTCCGATTCGAAGACGGCCGGGCCGTGGCGGACGAGTCCGTGGGCAGCTCAAATGTCCAGAATGTGAGCCGCGATGAAGCGGCGGCCAACCTCGCCGAGCTGTTCTCCCGGATCGGGAGCGGAGCCGTCGCGCAGGTGTATGCGGGAGCAGGCGGGATCGACACCGACGACGACGCCGCTGCGCTCGCCGCGCTGATTGCGCCGCACGTGCCCGGCGCACGGATTACCGTGGTCCACGATTCCCGCCTCCTGCTCGCCGCGGGAGGCGCCAGTACCGGTGTCGCGGTGATCGGCGGCACTGGCTCCGCGGCCTGGGGACGGAACAGCCAGGGCGAGGAGGCCCGTGCCGGCGGCTGGGGCTATCTGCTGGGCGACGAGGGCGCTGGCTACTGGCTGGGCCGCGAGGCCGTCCGCCACAGCCTGCGCCGGATGAACCAGGGCCAGGAAGCGGACGAACTCACCACCGCCCTGTTGGCCTCCTGCGGACTGGACCACCCCAACAAGCTGATCGCGCTGTTCCACTCGGTCTCCACCGGGCGGCGCTACTGGGCTCAACGGGCCCGCCTCGTGGTCGAGGCGGCCGACGCGGGCCATGCAAAAAGCCGCGAACTTGTCGACCAGGCCGGCCGTGACCTGGCGCAGCTCGCGGAACAAACGCTCCGGCAGCTCGGCCTCGATGGTCCGGTGATCCTGGGCGGCGGGCTGGGCATGAAGGTCCCGCGGCTGCAGGAGTCGTTCCGCTCCACCCTCGCGGCGGCCGGCATCAGCGACGTCCGGGTTCTGGACCAGGATCCGGTGTTCGGCGTGCTCCGGCTGGTCGCCGAGAACGGCTGACCGCCGCGAACGGCTGACGGTCGAGAGCGGCTGACGGCCGACCTGGACCTGCCGCGGAATCAGAACCGGCGGCGCGGCCTCAACTGCACGCCCGGCAGGGGAGGGGCCGGAATGCGCCCCGCCTCGCGGCCTGCCTCCGGGCCGTGGCCCCGCACCAGCCCGAAGCGCGCCGCTGCGGCAGCGGAATCCGGAAGCCTGGCCTGATCTTCCCAGTCCCGCCGAAACTCTTCGATCTCGGCGTGGGTGCGGCCAACGAAGTTCCACCACATCAGCAGCTCCTCCTCGAACGGCTCGCCGCCGAGCAGGACAAACCGGGTGCCAGGGAGCGCGTCCAGTTCAAGGCTGCTCCGGCCGGTGCCAAGGTAACCCAGCGGACCGGGAAGTACCTCCTGGCCGTCGAGGCTGAGGCCGCCGTCGAGCACCAGGACGGCGTGTTCGAAGTCCGGGTTGAGCGGCAGGCTGACCCTGCCGCTGCAACTGAAGTCCGCCCCCACGATGGGGGAAAACATGGTCGCCGGGGACGTGGTGCCGGCGAAGCTGCCCACCATCACGGTGGCTGCGTAACCCTCCCCGGTGACCCGCGGCAATTCGCGGTGCTGTTCAAAGGCGGCGGTCCGGTGCCGCTCGTGCTTTGGGAGCGCCACCCAGAGCTGGAGCCCGCGCTGCAGCGGCAGCTGCCCGGAGGGCCCATCCGCTCCCTCGCCTCCGGGTTCGGGGAGGACCGCGAATTCCGAGTGTGAGACGCCCTGCCCGGCGGTCATGATATTGAGCTCGCCCGGCCGGACCAGCACGTCGCTGCCCACGCTGTCCCGGTGCCGGATGGTTCCGAGAAGCGGCCAGGTGACGGTCTGCAGGCCAGTGTGCGGGTGCGGGAGTACGGACATCGCGACCCGCTCGGGGCCGAAGCTGTCGAGGAAACACCACGCGCCCACAGTGGGCAGCCCCCGCTGCGGCAGTGTGCGGGACACCTTCATGGCGCGGACGCCGCCCAGCGGCACCTCGCGGGCGGGCCACAGCTGGAGGCATGGGCCGGCGCCGGGGCCCTCGTGCGCGGGCGGACAGACTTCTTCGATCGGGAGGACTTCAAGGTTGGTCACAGTCAAACTCTAGGACGGAACCGCCCGATCCGGCAGGGCCCGTGCTCCGGACACTACGCTGGGAGGATGAGCCTGAATTTCGATACCCGCCCGGCCGCCTACGCCGTCATTGTGCGCGACGGTGCCATCCTGCTGGCGTACTGGAAGCAGGGCGGCAAGGAAGGCTGGACCCTGCCGGGCGGCGGGCTGGACCTGGCCGAGCACCCGGTGGACGGATGCCGCCGCGAAATCTACGAGGAAACCGGCTACGACGCCGAGATCGGCGCCATGCTGGGGATCGACGTCGGACACTGGCCCGCGGAGATCCGGATCGACGGCGGGGAACGTGATTTCCAGTCGCTGCGGCTCGTGTACGAGGCGTGGACCACCGGCGGTGAGCTTCGGCATGAGGTGGACGGGAGCACCACGCACGCGGCCTGGATCCCCCTGACGGAGCTCGCGGGTCTGAACAAGGTCTCACTTGTCGACGTAGCGCTCCGGCTCTACCGGGAACGGCCGCTGAACGGCCAACTTTCCTGATCGCTTCCCCTAGCCAGGCCCGTTCCGGCGTGGCTATCCTAGGAACGTCGCCGGGACGCCCCGGCAGGACGGCTAGCGGAGCGGGGAGGTGGAGATGATGACTGCCATTGCAATGCGCGCCGCGCGCGCGAACAGCCACATCATTATTCCTGCCCCGGCTTTTAGCACCTCCTAGCCTCAACAGCTGCCCGGTTCCCCCAGAACCCGCAGCGGGCACGTGCGCCGGGGCCCAGCAAAGGGTTTCCATTGACTTCTTCTTTTGCACATCCGGACGCCGCTGGCGCCCGGCCGTCCGCCGGCCTCCCCGCGGGTCCGGTCCAATTCGGCTTCACCGCGGCCGTCGCGGACCGCTTCGCGGCCCACCCCGTACCGGGCGGAACCCGGCCCGGCCGCGTCGTCCGCGTGGACCGGAACCGGGTCCTCGTCGCCGTCGCGGACGGCACGGACCACCTGCCTTACCCCCGTGCCGCCGGGGTTCCTGCCACCGGGGACTGGGTCTGGCTCGGCGACAACGGAGCGGGGGAGCCCGAAATCGTGGGCATTCTGCCGCGCCACTCGGAGCTGAGCCGCAAGCGCGCCTTCGAGGATTCCTCAGCATCGCAGGTCCTGGGCGCGAATCTGGACGTTGTGGGCGTCGTCGTCCCGGTGGACCGGCCGCTCACCCACAACCGGCTCGAACGCACGCTCGTGGCCGCGTGGGATTCCGGCGCCAGGCCGCTTGTGATCATCACCAAGGCGGACCTTGCGGACGTCGCGGACGACGTCGTCGGGCAGGTGGCCCAGCAGGCCGCCGGCGTGGATGTGGTGACCACGTCAGCCGAACAGGGCGACGGACTCGACGAGCTCCTGGCCCAGCTTCCTCCCGGGGGAACCCTCGTGCTGCTGGGGCCGTCCGGGGCGGGGAAGTCCACGCTCATCAACGCCCTCGTCGGGTTCGAGGCGCAGGAAACGGGGGAAGTCCGCGCCGGCGACGGCAAGGGCCGGCACACCACGACGTCCCGGGAGCTCGTTCCGCTGACGGGTGGCGCGGTCCTGATGGACACCCCCGGAGTGCGTGGCTTCGGACTGTTCGACGCCGACGACGGCATGGAGGAGATGTTCGGCGACCTGGATGAACTCTTCGGGAACTGCCGCTATTCAGACTGTGCCCACAACCGAGAACCCGGCTGCGCGGTCCGGGCCGCGCTCGCGGACGGTTCGCTCGAGGACCGCCGGTGGGCCAGTTACCTGAAGCTCCAGCGCGAGCTTTCGGCACTGGCCAGACGGCACGACGCAGCGGCGGGCCGCGCCTATCAGCGGGAATGGCACCAGAAAATCGCAGCAGCCGGCCAGAGCCAGCGCGCCGCCGAACGGCACCGCCACGAGAACACCGAGCGCCGGAAAACAAAGGGCACCCATCCGAAATCGTTGTGACACCGAAGCCTTAGGGTGGCCCCGGCGCCGCTGACTTCGTCGGTTGTGCTGGCTACGCTGGGTCTTACCTGCTTTACAGCCAAAAATCAGCATGCATATGATCAGTTGGCTGGACCGTCCGATGTTGCCGCCAACAGTTAGGTAAGCCCGGAAATGGCCGAAGCCATGATCGAGTTCCAGAGCGTCACCAAGCAATACCAGAGCGGACAGCCTGCCGTTGATGAGCTGACCATGTCCATCGACAAAGGCACCATCACGGTCTTCGTCGGACCTTCCGGCTGCGGAAAGACCACTTCGCTGCGGATGATCAACCGCATGGTCGAACCGACGTCGGGCACCATCACGGTCGGCGGGGAGGACGTCACCTCCGTACCGGCGGCAAAGCTGCGGCGCTCCATGGGCTACGTCATGCAGTCCTCCGGCCTGATGCCACACCGTTCCGTACTGGACAACATCGCGACCGTTCCCCGCCTCAACGGCGTATCCAAGGCCGAAGCCCGGAAGCGCGCGCAGGAACTGCTCGACGTCGTCGGGCTGGCCTCGGCGCTGGGCAAGCGCTACCCCTCCCAGCTCTCCGGCGGCCAGCAGCAGCGCGTTGGCGTGGCCCGGGCACTGGCCGCCGACCCGCCCGTGCTCCTCATGGACGAACCCTTCAGCGCCGTCGACCCGGTGGTCCGCGACGAACTCCAGCAGGAACTCCTCCGGCTCCAGCGCGACCTGGCCAAGACCATCGTCTTCGTCACCCACGACATTGACGAGGCCAC
Source organism: Pseudarthrobacter sp. MM222 (assembly GCF_947090775.1). Lineage (NCBI taxonomy): Bacteria > Bacillati > Actinomycetota > Actinomycetes > Micrococcales > Micrococcaceae > Pseudarthrobacter > Pseudarthrobacter sp. MM222. The sequence goes on along the minus strand of NZ_OX352321.1, from coordinate 3,179,318 downwards.
CGTGCTCGGGGACAAGGTGGCAGTGTTCGGCATCGGCGGCAAGCTTGCGCAGTACGCCACCCCCGAGGAAATCCTGCGGGCGCCGGCGAACGACTTTGTCGCTTCATTCGTGGGCCGGGACCGTGGCTTCCGGCACCTCGGATTCAGCCCCTCCGACGGCGTCACCATCCACCCCGTGGGAACCCTCACCGTCGCCGACCTCGAGCGTGAGGGCAGTTCCCCGGACGACTGGGAGTTGGTGGTGGACGACGCGCTGCGTCCGCTGGGCTGGGCCGGCCCCGGCCAGGGCAGCTCGATGGTCCCCGGCGGATCGCTGTTCCGCAAGGGGGACACCCTCCGTCGGGCGCTCGACGCCGCGCTGTCCTCGCCCTCCGGACTCGGCGTCGCCGTGGACGCCGACGGCAGCGTGGCCGGCGTCATCAAAGCCGATGAGGTACTGGCAGTCATCGAATCGCACCGCCGGGTCCGGCAGGGCGCGATCTGATGGAATGGTTCCTGGCCAACAGCGGGCGGGTATACAGCCTCGCCGGGCAACACCTGGTGCTCGCCGTGCTGCCGATGGTCTTCGGACTGCTGATCGCGGTTCCACTGGCCCAGTTCGCCCGGCAGAGCCGTGCCCTGCGCTCCGTCGTGGTGACGGCGTCCTCGCTGCTCTATACGATCCCGTCGCTGGCGCTCTTCATTATCCTGCCGACCGTGATCGGCACGAGGATCCTAGACCCGCTCAACGTGGTGGTGGCCCTGACCATCTACGCCGTCGCGCTCCTCGTCCGGGCCGCGCTGGACGCCTTTGATTCCGTGGACGAAGACCTCCGCCAGGCTGCCGTGGCGATGGGGTTCAAACCAGCCGCCCGGTTCCTGCAGATCGACCTCCCGCTGTCGCTCCCGGTGCTCTTCGCCGGGCTCCGCGTCGTTTCGGTCAGCAATATCTCGCTCGTCAGCGTCGCCGCGCTGCTTGGCATCGGGAACCTCGGGATGCTGTTCACCTCCGGGCTGCAGCGCGACTTCGTCACCGAGGTCATCGTGGGCATTATTGCCATCCTGGTCCTGGCGCTGCTGATGGATGCAGTGCTGGTGTTGCTGGAACGGCTGCTTACGCCATGGACCCGGGCCGTGGCACCGCGCGGTGCGGGCCAGGACCGCGGCGGGGCAAGGACCGGCCCCACGGCAGCAGCGCTGCGGCTTTCCGACGCGAAAGCCGCCGGTGATGCCGCTTGAGCAACGTCATCACGGATACCTTCGACTGGCTGGCCGAGCCGGAACATTGGACCGGCAGCGCCGGGATCCCTGCCCGGCTGGTCGAGCACCTGCAGTACACCGGCCTCGTCATGCTGATCGCCACCGCCATCGCAGTGCCGATCGGTCTCTACGTCGGACACACCGGCCGCGGGCGGGTGGCCATTGTGGCGCTGGCCGGCGCCCTCAGGGCACTGCCCACCCTCGGCCTCCTGACGCTGTTCGTGCTGCTCGCCGGCATCGGACTCATGCCGCCGATCTGGGCGCTGGTAATACTTACGGTGCCGCCGCTGCTGGCCGGCACCTACGCCGGGATCTCCAGCGTCGACCGGAACGTCGTGGACGCCGCCCGCGCCATGGGCATGACCGAACTCCAGGTCCTTTTCCGGGCCGAGTTCCCCAATGCGCTGCCCGTGATGTTCGGCGGGTTCCGCACCGGCGTGCTCCAGGTCATCGCCACTGTCTCGGTGGTCGCCTACATCAACCTCGGCGGACTCGGACGCTACCTGTTCGACGGGCTCGTGCTCTCCGATTTCCCCCAGATGCTCGGCGGCTCGCTCCTCATTGCGGGGCTCGCAATCGCCGTCGACCTCGCCCTTGCCCTGTTCCAGCGGCTCTTCCTGTCACGGGGAGCCCGTTCTCAGCCAGACCGGAGCCATCAGGCTGCGGTTGATCTCACAGACCCCGTAACCGCGGAGACTGTTGTTCAAGGAGGTACGTCATGAAGGAAACCCGCCAACGAGCACTCGGCAGGCGCGCATTCGGCGGCCTGGCCGCCGGCGTCGGCCTGGCCATGGCACTGTCCGCCTGCGGAGGCTCGTCCGATCCGCTGTCAACGGCCCCCGCCACCGGCGGAGCCACGTCCGGCGCCGGCGCGGCCCTGGTCATCGGTTCCGCAGATTTCCCGGAGAGCCAGATCATTGCCGAGGTCTACGCTGGTGCGCTGAACGGAGCGGGCTTGACTGCGAGCACCAAGCCGAACATCGGCTCCCGCGAGGTCTACTTCAAGGCTGTACAGGACGGTTCCGTGGATGTCATCCCCGACTACAGCGGAAACCTGCTGCTGCACGTCAGCAAGGACGCCACGGAGGTCTCGGCGGAGGACATCTACAAGGCGCTGCCGGGCAAGCTGCCCGACGGCCTGGCCGTGCTGGAGCCCTCCAAGGCCGAGGACAAGGACGCAATGGTCGTCACGAAGGCCACCGCCGAGAAGTACCAGCTGAAGTCCATCGAGGACCTCGCCAAGGTCTGCAGCGAGATTGTGGTGGGGGCGCCGGCAACCTTCGCCGAGCGCGCCTACGGGCTGCCCGGCCTGCAGAAGAACTACAACTGCGTGCCTAAGAAGCTCGAACCGTTCAGCGACGGCGGCGGGGCCGTCACGCTCAAGGCTTTGCTCTCCGACCAGGTCCAGGTGGCCGACATCTACACCACCACGCCCTCGATCGCGGACAACGACCTGGTGGTGCTGGAGGACCCGAAGAACAACTTCATCGCCCAGCAGGTCCTGCCGCTCTACAACGAATCCAAGATGACGGACAAGGCCAAAGAGGCCCTGAACGCAGTGTCCAAGGTCCTCACCACCGAGGACCTGATCAACCTCAACCGCTCCGTCAGCGGCAGCCAGAAGCAGAACCCGAAGGACGCCGCGGCAGCGTGGCTTAAGGAAAAGGGACTGGTCAAGTAGGGCGCACGGCTTCTATTCCTGACGTACGACGGCGGCCGCCGCGCCCACCTTGTTACTCAAGGGGGTGCGGCGGCCGACGTCGTTCCCGCGCCTCTGGCGGCGGGATCAGCCTGTGAGGCAAGTCTCACGGGAAGTACATCCCCGATATGGCATATTTGATGGATGGCAGAATTCAAGCAGTCCACCAAGCTTCATAATGTCCTTTACGACATCCGTGGACCGATCCTTCAGGCCGCCCAGCAGATGGAGGCGGAGGGTCACCGGATCCTCAAACTGAATATCGGAAACCCCGCCCCGTTCGGGTTTGAAGCGCCGGACGCCATCCTGGTGGACATGATCCGCCACCTGCCGCACGCCCAGGGCTACAGCGATTCCCGGGGCATCTTCTCCGCCCGCACCGCCGTCTCGCAGTACTACCAGACGCGCGGGATCCAGAACATCCATGTCGATGACATCTACCTGGGCAACGGTGTCAGCGAACTCATCACAATGTCGCTGATGGCACTGCTGGACGACGGCGACGAGGTCCTCATCCCGACCCCGGACTACCCGCTGTGGACCGCGTCCGTGGCGCTGGCCAGCGGCCGTCCGGTGCACTACCTGTGTGACGAGGAATCCGGCTGGCAGCCTGACCTTGAGGATATGGAAGCCAAGATCACGCCCCGGACCAAGGGCATCGTGGTCATCAACCCCAACAACCCCACCGGTGCGGTGTATCCGGAGGAGACGCTCAAGAAGATCGTTGCCCTGGCCGAGAAGCACGGCCTGATCCTCTTCGCCGACGAGATCTACGAGAAGATCCTCTACGAGGACGCCGTCCACGTGAACATGGCCAGCCTTACCGGCGACGACGTCCTGTGCCTCACCTTCAGCGGTCTGTCCAAGGCCTACCGGGTCTGCGGCTACCGGGCCGGCTGGATGGCCATTTCCGGCCCCAAGCACGACGCCGCCGATTATCTGGAAGGCATCAGCCTGCTGGCCAACATGCGCCTGTGCGCCAACGTGCCGGCACAGCACGCCATCCAGACCGCCCTCGGCGGATACCAGAGCATCAATGACCTCATCCTGCCCGGGGGACGGCTTTTGGAGCAGCGGAACAAGGCCTACGACCTGCTCAACGCCATCCCGGGTGTCAGCACGCAGCAGGCCCGGGGCGCGCTGTACCTCTTCCCGCGGCTGGACCCGGAGGTCTACCACATCCGGGACGACGAGAAATTCGTGCTGGACCTGCTCCGCGAGCAGAAGATCCTGGTTTCGCACGGGCGGGCGTTCAACTGGGTCCGTCCGGACCACTTCCGCATGGTCACGCTCCCGCTCGTCAAGGACATAGAAGAGGCAATCGGCCGCATGGCGGACTTCCTGAGCAGGTACAAAGGGAACTAGCCTGAGGGCAGCAGCGCAGCCGGGCGACCTTCCGGCGCACAGGCTGCCCGGACGGAAGAGGCTTCCATGACAGACGCTGTGACTTTCGAGAAACTCCCCTCGGAGATGCTGAAGGCCGGAAAAGGCTTTCGGCTTAAGGATTCCGATCCGGATTCAACTCCCGGGTATCCGGGGGAGAAGTCCGACGGCACGGAACTTCTGGCCGAGCTCGACGGGAAGCTGACCACCCTGCAAGAGCAGCTCTTCGCCGAGTCGCGCTTTGGCGGGACCAAGCGGATCCTGCTGATCCTGCAGGCCATGGACACCGCCGGCAAGGGAGGCATCGTCAACCACGTCATGGGGACGATGAACCCGCAGGGCGTGCAGCTGAAGTCCTTCAAGGCGCCCACGCCCGAGGAAAAATCCTACGACTTCCTCTGGCGGATCGAGAAGGCGGTTCCGGCCGCCGGGATGGTCGGCGTCTTCGACCGCTCGCATTACGAGGACGTCCTGATTCACCGCGTGCACCGCTGGGCCAGCCCGGAAGAACTCGACCGCCGCTACGTCGCTATCAACGAGTTTGAGGCCAGGCAGGCGGACGCGGGCACCAAGATCGTCAAGGTCATGCTCAACATCAGCCGCGACGAACAGAAGCAGCGATTGCTTGCCCGGCTTGATGACGAGACCAAGCTGTGGAAGTACAGCAGCAACGACGTTAAGGAGCGGCCCTTCTGGGACGACTACATGGATGCGTACCAGAAGGCCATTGAGAAGACGAACACCGAAATCGCGCCCTGGCACGTCGTCCCGGCCAACAAGAAGTGGTATGCCCGGATTGCCGTCCAGCAGCTGTTGCTGGACGCGCTGGCGGGGTTGGACCTCAAGTGGCCGGTCCCGGAGCTGGATGTCTCGATGGAGCGGGACCTCGTCGAACGGTCCTGACGCGGTGCCGCCGGCAGGGGCAGCCTGCCGGGCTAGTTGCCCTGGCCGGCCTGGTCCTTGGCGGCGGCCAGGCGCCTACGGGCACCCTCGAGCCACTCTTCGCAGCGCTTGGCCAGCGCCTCGCCCCGCTCCCACAGCGCGAGGGATTCCTCCAGGCTGGCGCCTCCGGCCTCCAGCCGGCTCACCACAGCGACCAGCTGTTCGCGGGCGTCCTCGTAGCTAAGGCTGTCGATGTCCGTATTCGGACTGCTCGTGCCGGAAGTGGTCTCTGCTGCCATGTGGTGCTCCTTGGTTGATCCTTGGGGATGCTGTGTCAGTTGTTGCCGCGGAGCCGGAGGGCCGTGCGGGTTGCGGGGTCAGTCGTCGGCGGGCACGTGGCCGCCGGTGGACTGCGCGGTGAATCTGCCGCCAGCCACACGCACGGTCAGCCCGGCGCCGGCAGGAGCCTGCGAGGGATGCCGGACCACTTCCCGCCGGGCGCCGGGTACTGACTGGCCGTCGGCGAGTTGCACCACGGCATAACCGCGGTCCAGGGTCTTCTGCGGGGACAGCGCCAGCACCTGGGCCTTGAGGTGGACCAGTTGGTCGGCGGCTCGCATCACCGCCGTCGTGATTGCCGCGTGCGAGCGGCTTTTGAGCCGTTCGACGTCGTCGTGCCGGGCGGTCACTATCACCTCAGGCGAGGCCAGCACCGGGCGGGAGCGCAGCGACGACAGCCGGTCCGTTTCCCGCTCCACCAGCCGGGTGGCGCCACGGCGGAGATGCTCCCTTGCCTGCCGGACCCGGGCGAGTTCTTCCGCCACGTCCGGCACAATCCGCTTGGCGGCGTCGGTGGGCGTCGACGCGCGGAGGTCGGCTACGTCGTCGAGGATCGGACGGTCTGCCTCGTGCCCGATCGCGCTCACCACCGGCGTTCCCGCATCCGCCACGGCACGGATGAGTTCCTCGTTGCTGAACGGGAGCAGGTCCTCCAGGGAGCCTCCGCCGCGGGCTATGACGATCACGTCAACATCCGCGCGCGCGTCCAGTTCCCGCAGCGCGCCGATGACCTGGGCGACGGCGGTGTTGCCCTGCACGGCCACTTCGCGGATCTCGAATTCGACCGCAGGCCAGCGCAGGGCCGCGTTGCGGAGCACGTCTTTCTTTGCGTCCGAGTCCCGGCCGGTGATCAACCCGATCCGGTGGGGAAGCAGCGGCAGGCGCTTCTTGCGGGCATCGGAGAAGAGTCCCTCCGCCGCCAGGGCGTGCCGCAATCGCTCGATCCGGGCCAGCAGGTCACCGAGCCCCACCGGCCGGATGTCCTTCACGGACATGTTCAGGCGGCCCGTCTTCAGCCAGAACTCGGCCTTGATCAGGGCCACCACCCGGGAACCGCGTTCCAGCGGCGTTTCCTGCCGGTCCAGCACGTTGGTCCAGACGGACGCCGGAAGGGAGATTTCGGCATTGATGTCGCGCAGCGTCAGGTACGCGTTGGTGCCGCGCCGGTTCAGCTCAATGACCTGGCCCTCGACCCAGGCGGACGGAGCGCGGTCGATATGCATCTTCAGTTTCTGCGACAGCAGCTGTAGCGGCCATGGGTTGTCCGGGCTGGTGTCCGCAGCCATGGCCGGTACCGTCGAGGCTGCCGCAACGTCTTCAGACATGCGTGGCCCCCGAGGCGGGGCGGGCGGTGTACATGTGCGTGCTGGTCCTTTACATGCTGGTCCGTGCGTGCTGGTCCCTTGCGTGCCTGTCCTTCGCAAGAGTGTCCTCAACAAGGCGGAGTGTGGTCGGCTTCAACTCTATCCGTAGCTTTACCACGGGGGCGCGACGATATTGCCGGCTTTGTTTCCCGCCGCGGCGGCCCCCGTAGGATGGCACTACCCCCAAGACTTCCTAGGACACTCTCTTGCGCACTTTCGTCTCCGCCGTAGCCGTACTCATCGGGCTTGCGATGGCGGCCGTCGCCGTCCCTGCCATGTGGGTGGACCGGAACATCGTCCAGGAAGACGGCTTCGTTGCGCTGACCGCTCCGCTCGGTAAGGACCCTGCCTTCCAGCAGCGGCTGGCCGCCGCCGCCGTGAACAACTTCAGCCCGGATCAGATCCCCGAGTCCGTCGTCGATTTGATCCGTCCGGTTCTTGAGGACGCGGCCCAGTCGCTGACCGGGCTGCCGGGCTACCCCGAGGCCTGGACCGAAACCCTCCGCAAGAGCCACCGGCTCAGTTTCGCCGCTCCGGACTCCTTGCCCGCGGAGATGCAGGGGACAAGCTCCCTTACCCTGGACGTTGCACCGCTCGTCGGGCTTGTAGCGAAGCGCGTGGCAGAGGCCACAAGTCTGCCGCTGGAGAGCCCGGAGCAGGTACTGATCACCATCGGTCAGCCAAGTCAGCGCCAGATCGTTGAGCAGGTCTCGGCCTACGCGCCGATGGGCTACGCAGTGGCGGTGGGATCCGCCATCGCGTTCCTCCTGGCCTTGGTTGCCGCGCGCCGACGTTGGACCGTCCTGGCCGGGGCCGGCATCGGTGCAGTTATCCTGTCAGCGCTCTGGGTGCTGGCGGCGGAGGCCGTCGGCCGGGCGGTGGAGGAGGCCTCCAGCGGCAATGAGGTGGCGGAGATCTTCAAGCGCGAATTTGTCGCGGCCTCCACCGCCGGTTTCGGCCAGTGGACCCTGGCCGCCGCGGTGGCCGGTGCCGTGCTGTTGGCACTCGGGATCGTGCTCAGGGTCGCCGGTGGACGCGGCCGGTCCTGAAGTAGGTCCGGTGTGCGGGCGGAACGTTGCTGGTGCCGGTCCTGAGCCAAAACAGGTCAGGGCAGCCATCACCGGTAGCATTGAGGGATGACCTCCACCGCTGTTTCCATTCCGATGCCAACCGTTCCGCGCCGGCGGCGCACACCGGAAGACGTTTTGGCGGCGGCCCCGGTCGCCGGGCCGAAGAGGGTGCTGCTGGCAGCCCCGCGCGGCTACTGCGCCGGAGTGGACCGGGCTGTCATCGCCGTGGAAAAAGCCCTTGAGCACTACGGCCCTCCTGTCTACGTGCGCAAGCAGATCGTGCACAATGTGCACGTGGTCAGCTCCCTCGAAGAAAAGGGCGCCATCTTCGTGGACGAGACGGACGAGGTCCCCGAGGGCGCCCTGGTGATCTTCTCGGCCCACGGCGTCTCACCGGCCGTGGTCCAGTCCGCCGAGGACCGGGGCCTGCGCACCATCGATGCGACCTGCCCGCTCGTGACCAAGGTGCACAAAGAGGCGGTCCGCTTCGCGAAGGACGACTTTGACATTCTGCTGATCGGCCATGACGGCCATGAGGAAGTCGAAGGCACCGCCGGTGAAGCGCCAGAGCACATCCAGATCATCAACGGCCCGCACGAGGTGGACAAGGTCACCGTGCGGGACCCCGAGAAGGTCATCTGGCTCTCGCAGACCACCCTCAGCGTGGATGAGACCATGGAGACCGTGAGGCTCCTGAAGGAACGGTTCCCCACCCTGCAGGATCCGCCCAGCGACGACATCTGCTATGCGACCACCAACCGCCAGGTGGCCATCAAGAAGATCTCGCCGCAGGCCGACCTCGTGATTGTGGTCGGGTCTGCCAACTCTTCGAATTCAGTCCGTCTGGTGGAGGTCGCGCTGGAATACGGCGCGAAGGCCTCCTACCGCGTCGACTTCGCCAACGAGGTGGACGAGGCCTGGTTCGAGGGCGTTGCCACCGTGGGCGTGACCTCGGGGGCGTCCGTTCCGGAAGTCCTGGTCAAGGACGTGCTGCGGCTGCTGGCCGACTACGGCTACGGCTCAGTGGAGGAAGTCGTCACGGCCGAGGAGGACCTGCTCTTCTCCCTCCCGAAGGAGCTCCGTGCCACCCTCAAGCAGGCCGGCGACGTTACCCGCGCTCTCGGCGGCCGGGGCTCCCGCAAGGCAGAGCACTCCTAGGCGGCGGACTCCGCGGCTTCGTGCGCTGACTGCAGTTCCGGGGCCGCCACCGAGCGCGGCGTGGCCTCGATGGACACCGGGGTGGTGAGCCCCGCAGCGTCGAGGGAGTTAAGCTTCCTGGCCGTCGGCAGGACCCTCGCCTCCAGCGTGCCGACCATGGAGTTGTAGCGGTCCACCGAGGTCTTCAGCGAAGTGCCGAGTTTGGTGACGTTCTCGCCCAGCGTGCCCATCCGCTCATAGAGCTGGTGGGCGAGCTCGAAGAGTTCCCGGGCGCTGTCAGTCAGCACGTCCTGACGCCAGGTGAACGCGACCGATTTCAGGACCGCCAGCAGGGTTCCGGGCGAGGCGAGGACCACGTTCTTCGACAGCGCATAGTCCAGCAAGGCCGGGTCCGCCGATAGTGCCGCCGCCAGGATCGACTCCGCCGGCAGGAAGCACACCACCAGCTCCGGGGAGTTGCCCGGGATGTCCCAGTACTTCTTGTTGCTCAGCGCGTCCACGTGGGTCTTGAGGGCCTTCGCATGGGCCGCGAGCAGAACCTGCTGCCCGTTGGGTCCGTGCTGCGCGGTGCGCTGCCCGGCGGCACCGAGCTCCTGGGCCTCCAGATACGCGGCCAGCGGAACTTTGGCGTCCACCACCAGCTGCTTCGCCCCGGGAAGCTGCACGACGAGGTCCGGCCGGACGCTGCTGTCCGTGGCTGCGCTGTGCAGCTGTTCATGGAAATCGACATGCCGCAGCATCCCGGCCGCTTCAACGACGCGGCGCAACTGGACTTCGCCCCACTGGCCCCGGGCGCTGTTGGACCGCAACGCCGACTCCAGGGCGTGCGTCGAGCGCAACAACTGCTCGTCCGAGAGCCGGGCTTCCTGCAACTGCTGGGCCAACTGCCCATACTGCTCCAGCCGGTCCCGCTCCAGCAGGGAAACCTGCTGCTGCACCGCCGTGAGCTTCTCCGCCACCGGGGCCAGCGCGCGCAGCACACTGCCATCCTGGGTCCTAGATTCGCCGAGCTCCCGGTTCTGCGCCGCGAGAAGGCGCCTCTCGGCGTCGGCCGCCGCAAACTGGGCGTTCACCTCGGAAAGCCGGGCCGAGACGCCGTCGAAGTCCTGTTCGACGGCCTGATAACGGCGGCGGAGGAACACGTAGGCGGCAACGGCGCCGGCAACGGCGCCCACGAGCAACATGAGCAGGGCGAGAATCAGTGCAAAAGCATCCATAGCTTCACTTTGGCACGCTCCTCTGACAGTTTTAGCGCCGACGCACGGCAACGGACTGCCCCCCCGCGTGGAGGGACCCCGCGAGGATCCCCAGCTTCAGCGGGTAGAATCTATGCTCGTGGCTCTTACTATCGGCATCGTCGGACTGCCCAACGTCGGCAAATCAACTCTTTTCAACGCACTGACCCGCAACCAGGTGCTCGCAGCGAACTACCCGTTCGCCACGATCGAGCCCAACGTCGGCGTCGTGAACCTGCCCGACCCCCGGCTTGCAAAGCTCGCCAGCATCTTCGGCTCAGCCCGGCTGCTGCCCGCTCCCGTGTCCTTCGTGGACATCGCCGGGATCGTCAAAGGCGCCTCGGAGGGTGAAGGCCTGGGAAACAAGTTCCTCGCGAACATCCGTGAGGCCGAGGCAATCGTCCAGGTGGTCCGGGTGTTCGACGACCCCGACGTCATCCACGTGGACGGCAAGGTGAATCCCCGCTCGGACATGGAGACCATCAACACCGAGCTGATCCTGGCCGACCTCCAGACGATCGAAAACGCGATTCCCCGGATCGAAAAAGAAGTCAAGATCAAGAAGCGCGAGGCCGCCGAGCTCGCTGCCATCAAGGCGGCGCAGGCGGTACTGGAGCGCGGCGACACCATCTTCGCCTCAGTCAAGAGCGACAAGCTGGAGATGGGGCACCTCAAGGAGCTCAGCCTCCTAACCGCCAAGCCCTTCATCTATGTCTTCAACGCCGATGAGGGAATCCTCGGCAACCCGGAAAAGCAGGAAGAACTGCGGGCCATGGTTGCCCCGGCCGACGCCATCTTCCTCGATGCAAAGCTCGAATCCGACCTCGTCGAACTGGACGAGGAGGAAGCCCGCGAGATGCTGGAAATGAACGGCCAGGACGAATCCGGCCTCGACCAGCTGGCGCGCGTCGGGTTCCACACCCTCGGACTCCAGACGTACCTCACGGCAGGACCCAAGGAGACCCGCGCGTGGACCATCCACCAGGGGGACACCGCCCCGCAGGCGGCGGGTGTGATCCACTCCGACTTCCAGCGCGGCTTCATCAAGGCCGAGGTGGTTTCCTTCGATGACCTGATCGAGGCGGGCTCGATGTCCGAGGCCAAGGCCCGCGGCAAGGTCCGGATCGAAGGCAAGGAATACGTCATGGCCGACGGCGACGTCGTAGAGTTCCGCTTCAACGTCTAGTACGGACGAACCCGTTACTGAACGGCGGCGGCCACGCACCCGGGTGCGCGGCCGCCGTCGTCGTCTCTTCTGGCAGCGGCTAAGCCAGGACCTTCAGCCGGGAGCCGCTGCGTCCGAACAGGGCATGGTCCAGTGAGAAGCGGCCCGGCCCTGCGAGGACCACAACCAATGCGGCGGTGGCGAGAATGAGGACGAGCTCGTACCCACCCTCGCTGGCGAAGATGCCGGCCGGGGCATGGACCAGGACGAGGGCGCCGAGCATGTCCGGGATGAGCAGGGCCGCGAAAATCCGGGCCAGCACGCCGACGATCAAGGCGATGCCGCCCACCAGCTCGAGCGTAGCAATGACAGGGGCTGCGATTTCCGGTGCCGGGACACCCGCTTTCGCGAAAGATGCCTGCGTTCCGGCGATGGTGAACTGGTTGAACTTCTGCCAGCCATGGGCGGCGAAGATGAATCCGGCGACTACACGCAGGATGGTCAATGCTGTGGTGGTCAGAGTGGACTGGTTCATGGGACTATCACCCCTCGGCTCGGCTGTGGTTGTCAATGCTTGCGCGGCCCGGCAAACGGGTCAGCGTGTCAGCGGCGCGGTCAGCCCGGTGGTCGAAACGCGTGGAGTCAGTTTGCTCGTGGCCGGAACGGGGAAGGGGAAGCCGAGAACAGCAAGGCGGCCCCGCACCTGGTTCTGGGCCTGGCAGTCCTGCACGCACTCCGTGGACGGGTTGGCGACCTCGACGGCGTCCTCACCGGTCACCATTCCCATCCGTCCGCCGCTGGCGACATCCCAGATGGACATGCCGCCGCAGTGGTCCCGGGTTTCAGCGAGGCCGAGGGCATTGGTGAAATCCGGGCCGCACGCGGTCTGCCGGACGCGGGTGGCCACCTGTGCGCTGTCGCGGACAACGAACTTGGATGAGACTGCGTTGCCGATGTTGACCCGGGGAGTCACCCTGACGCAGAACTGGCTGGGCGGTCCGGTCCGGACGCTCGTGCAGGTGGAGCCGAGGAACTGCCCGAGTTTGGCCCGGAAGTTGGAGTTGTCGAAATAGAAGGCACTGGCCGCCAGCCGGTGAACGATCCGCGTCCTGGTGCCGTCGCCGCGTTCGGGCTCCATCTGGAAGAGTCCGCCGGAGGCACAATCCTTGGCCTGGATGGACATGGAGAGCCCGCCGGTGCCCGTCCGGATCAGCCGCACCTCGGAGTCCTTGACCTCAAGCTCCACGCCACCGGTCAGGGTCAGGCCGCGGTGATCGGGGATTTTGCTGGCGAAGACCGGCGTCAGCCGGCCGCCCGTGAGATCCAGTTCGTTGGGTGCTCCCGTGAAGGCGTAGTTGTGGATGGCGAAGTTTGCCGGATCGACGTCGAACTGGACGTACTTGCCCTGGACCCGGAACCGAGTCCCGGGCGCGGTCACGGTGCCTTTGAAGTCGCCGGCCTTCCCCAGGACTCGGAATCCGCCGCCCACACAACCTTTCGAGGAGGCTGCCTGCGCGGGGCTGGACGCAGCGACGAACCCGACAGCTGAGGCTGCCAGGGCGACGGCGACTGCCGCTGACCGGAATTTCAGGCTTGGTTTGTACCTCATGGTGTTCATCAGATCCTCCTCGCTGGCCGGCATCGCAGAACCCCGCCTGGGAGTTCCCATCCCGTCAACCGGGAACAGACTATGAGTTGCCCTGCTGCCGGGACCGGAAAAATGACAACTACGGGAAGAATCTTGGACAGTTCTTGGATTTCCGGGCGACTGATCCCTTCCCACGGGTCCTACAGTGGACCACATGAGAACAAGAGCAGCGGTCGCGCTTTCTTTTGCCGGCGTCCTGATCACCGGATCCGCCGCTCTCGCCGTGAACACCCAGACTCTGAGCAACTCCACCACGGGCACCACCGGTGACGCCAACAGAGTCCTTTTGCCGGAGGATTCGGCCGCCGGAACGCCCGCCGCCACCCTCGCCCCCACCCCTGCGGACGTTGCCGGGCCGGATGCAACCCCGGCGGCTTCCCCTTCACCCGGACCGGGCGACAACACGGGTGGACCTCCAAGCCCCGCGCCGGCTGATCAGGGCATCGTGCCGGTGCCGGTTCTGCCCGGCGCCGGCGTCCCCGTCCCGGTTCCGGCTCCGGTCCCGGTCCCGGTGGTCCCAGTTGTACCGGGCGACGACAAGGGCGGACTGCGCAACGCGCCCGAGCCCGGCGACGACAGCGGCGGCCACGGCGGCCGCAGCGGCAGTGGCGGGGGAAGCGACGATTGAACCCGGCCATGTCCCGGGATGCCTCAACTGGTTCCTGGAGCTCCCGGTCGGGCCGCGGGCCAGCGCCCGGGTGGACGGAAAGCGCCGAATTGACCCGGACATTGGCAGGGCGCCACGATTCGCAAGACCGCGGGGAACATAATCAGGATATGCAGATCTTGGTGGTGGAGGATGACGACTCAGTTGCCGCGGCGGTCCTTGAAGGCCTTACCCGTGCCGGTTTTCGAGCCCGGCACGTAGGCACGGGAAAGCAGGCCCTCGACGAGGTCCGGGCGGCCCGCCCGGATTTCGTCCTGCTGGACCTGGGACTGCCGGACATGGACGGAACCGACGTCTGCCGTGCCGTCCGCGCCCTGACCGCTACGCCAATCATTGTTGTCAGCGCCCGCGATGAAGAGATTGACAGGGTGCTGGCCCTGGAACTGGGCGCCGACGACTATCTGGTCAAGCCCTTCGGAATGCGGGAACTCATCGCGCGGATCAGAGCCGTGGCCCGCCGCACCGAAGAGCGGGCGCCGGAGGGCCAGGGGGGATCCGACAGCAGCCGGGAGATCGGCAGCGTGAGCGTAGGCAGCCTCAGCATCAACCAGCGCTCACGCCGGGTCCTCCTCGGTGGCGTCGAGGTTCACCTGACGGCTAAGGAGTTCGAACTGCTCTCTTACCTCGCTGCCGATCCGGGGGCGGTATTCCAGCGCCGGGAAATCCTCTCCGCGGTGTGGGACGGCGACTGGTACGGCACCACGAAGACAGTCGACGCCCACGTGGCGGCGATCCGCAGGAAACTCGGAGACCCGAGGTGGGTCGAGGCCGTGCGCGGGATTGGGTTCCGGCTCGGGATGCCTGGATGAGATGGCGGTTGATCGGCGCCTTCATGCTCATCACCTTCCTTGTCGTACTGGTGCAGGACATTCCGTTGGGCAACTACCTCGTCCGCGTCGAACGCGACCGGATCACCACGTCCCTTGAACGCGATGCGTTCCTACTGGGCGGCAGGTCCGCGGATGCCTTGAAGGCGGGCGGTCCGTTTCCAAGCGAGGTGGCCGCCGACGTGCGCCGGTACGGCCAGGCCAGCGGCGCCCGGGTAGTGGTAGTCGACGCGGCGGGGACGGCCGTGGCCACCTCGGACGATGACCAATCGGCCACCGGATCCGTCTACAGCTCACGGCCGGAAATTGCCGCCGCACTGACCGGGCAGATCAACGCCGGGCAGCGGTATTCGCAGAGCCTGGGCCAGGAGTTGCTCTACGTCTCGGTCCCGGTGCTCAGTGGTGAAAGTATCTCCGGTGCCGTCCGGCTGTCCTACCCGGCGTCCGTCGTCTCCGATCAGGTGGAAGGCCAGCTGCGGAGTATCTGGTCGGTGGCAGCAACGACAGTGCTGCTTGCAGGCATTCTGGCCTTCTTTATGGCGCGCGCCGTTACCCGGCGGCTCCAGCAGTTGCGGACTGCCACCGAGCTGCTGGCGGACGGTAACCTCGACACCCGTACCGAGGAAGGCGTCGGCGCGCCCGAGCTCAGGACACTGGCGGCGGCCTTCAACCGCATGGCAGACCGGCTGAAACACCTCCTCGAGCAACAACGGGGTTTCGCCTCCGACGCCTCGCACCAGCTCCGCACGCCGCTCACGGGACTGCGGCTCAGGCTCGAGAACGCCCTCGACGCCATCCCCACAGACCCCGGGGCCGCCAGGACCATGGTGGCGGCTTCCCTGGAAGAGACCTACCGGCTGCAACGGATCATCGACGGCCTGCTGCTGCTCAGCAGGGCCGAGGGGCAGTCCTTGGCTCCGGTCCGAATCAATCTCTCCGACGTCCTCCGGACCCGCAAGGAGCAATGGGATGACCTTGCCGAGGAGACCGGGGTCCGCATCAGTCTGGTGGCCCCGCCCGCGGCGCACATCCTGGTCCTGCCCGGGGCCGCCGAGCAGATTATCGACAACCTGATCGACAACGCGCTCGCCGTCGCCCCGGCAGGGTCTCAGGTCCAGCTGGTGGTTGCCCGAGGGGAACAGCCCGGCATCACCGAACTGCATGTGCTGGATGAGGGGCCGGGACTCTCCCCGGAAGACTGCCAACGGGCCTTCAACCGGTTCTGGCGAGGCACGGCCGGGAGCGAGGGCACCGGTCTTGGCCTTTCAGTCGTCCGGCAGCTGGCCCAGGCCAGCGGAGCCACAGCCGCGCTTGCGCCCAGAACACTCGAACCGGCGACGGGCGCTACGGGCCTGGACGCCTGCGTGAAGTTCAGGACATCCGCCTGAGCGGTCTGCCGGCAATCCGAAAGTAATATAGGACCAACTCGACACTGCAAATTGCGTGCGGCGGGGGCGTTCTTGTTCCAGGACTTTCTTTGCGGAAAGTTACCCGCCGGTCACATTGTTGAGGAATGCAATTCCGGGCGGCCTGCGCCGGAATGTTGCAGCTGGATAACGAACGTGACGGGAAGTCAATTTCCCGGGCACGCGGGTTAGGCTTCATCCCGTATGGGACGAGCCACCTGTTGCCGGGGGAGGGGGACGCCTGCCCGATGTCTTCCGCCACTGAATTGTCCGAACAACGGAAATGAGGAGACCGGATGCGCTTGCGTATGACTGCAAGGGTCGCGGTTATGGCGGCGGCTGTTGCCCTGGTCCTCAGTGCCTGCTCAGGCAACAGCGAGGTCGCCACCCCCACGCTTGCCGTGGCGCCGAGCGTGTCCGATGGGTCGGCAACAGTGGTCGAGGTGAACGCTTTTAGCACGTTCAATCCCAACACCGCCCAGGGCAACACCGACATTAACGCGAAGATCAGCTACGCCACCCACTCCGGTTTTTTTTACATCGACAACAAGCTGAACATCGTCCGCAACGAAAAGTTCGGCCGGATGGAAAAGACCTCGGATAACCCGCTGACGGTCAAGTACACGGTCAACGAGGGCGTGAAGTGGTCGGACGGAACGCCCGTCACGGCAGCGGATCTGCTGTTGCAGTGGGCCGCCTTCTCCGGGTTCTACGACGACGCCGACGCGGAAGCCGGTACCGGAACGTCCTACTTCTCCTATGCGGGGGACAGGAGCGGAGCTGCGACGACCGACTTTCCGGAATTAGGCGCGGACAACCGCTCCATGACCCTGAAGTATTCCAAGCCTGTCGCCGACTGGGAGGTCGCTTTCGGCGGCCCCGGGATCGACATCCCGGCCCACGTCCTCGCCAGGAAATCCGGGCTGAACGACGTCGACGCCCTCATTGACCTCCTGAGGCGTTCGCCGCGCGGCGAATCCGGGGCACCGGAGCCCGCCAATGCCCAGCTCCGGGCGATTGCAGACATGTGGAATACCGGCTTCGATACCAAGACGTTGCCGGCCGATCCCATGCTGTACCTGTCGAACGGTCCCTACATCGTCAGATCGGTCGAGCCGGACCAGTCCCTGACCATGGTCAGGAACAAGGACTACAACTGGGGCCCGGAACCGAAACTGGACGAAATTACCGTCCGCTACATCGGGTCCGCCGCGGCCCAGGTGCAGACCCTTAAGAACAACGACGCCGATATTATCGCCCTGCAGGCGTCCGCCGGAACAATGGACCAGCTCGCCGCATTGCAAAGCCAGGGCGTCACGGCAGAAGTGGGCAACCAGCTCGCCTATGACCATCTCGACTTGAACTTCACGGGCCCCTTTGCGGAAAAGAATGTCCGCGAGGCATTTCTGGAAACCGTGCCGCGCAGGGAGATTGTCGACAAGATCGTCAAGGGGCTTGACACGAACGCCGCGCCGCTCGATTCGCAGGTGTTCTTTCCCGACCAGGCAGCTTACGCCGGCGCGGTCCTTGACAACGGTTCCGCTGCCTATCGGGACGTGGACATCGAGGCCGCAAAGAGGCTGTTGAACGGCGCCTCCCCGGAAATTCGCATCCTGTACGACCGGGACAACCCCAACCGTGTCCAGGCCTATTCGTTGATCCGCGAGTCTGCCAGCCGGGCCGGCTTCCGGATCGTCGACGGCGGCCTGGGCGCCTCTGACTGGGGCCGGGCGCTGGGCGGCGGCACCTACGACGCCGCCATCTTCGGCTGGATTAGCGCCGGCGTCGGTGTGGCCGGCGTTCCGCAGGTCTTCAAGACGGGCAGTGACTCCAACTTCAACGGGTTTGGCGACCCCGACGCCGACAGGCTGATGGACGAGCTGATCACCACGACCGAGCGCAGCAAGCAGGACGATCTCCTCCTGCAAATCGACAGGAAGATCTGGAATTCCGCCTACGGCGTGCCGCTGTTCCAGACCGTCGGCGTTGTCGCGTACGGCAAGAACATCACCGGCGTGAAGTTCGCGCCGAGTCAGACCGGCGTCTGGTGGAACTTCTGGGAGTGGGACCAGGTCAAAACACCTGCAGGGGCCAGTTAACCGCCGATAACCCAGGGCCGCCGTCGTGCCGTATACTACCAGCCAGTAGCGTGTGACCTGCAGTACATTGCACCGACTCCGGCACTCACGCTCCGGCCGGGTCACGGTTTGGCAACAGAGTTCCACTATTCGGACTTCTTGGCGCTAGGCTACTTCCATATGTAGGCCAGATCACAGGGATATCCCTGTGCCTGTCTGCGGGGAAGCACAAGTTTTTCCCATACGAACTCCCACAACTCATAGGAGGCGGAATGCGTTTTCAGCGCACTTCCAAAGCACTGGGCATGATGGCTATCGCCGCACTTGCCCTGACAGGATGCGGTGCCGGTGGCGGCGCGACGGCATCGGGCAGCGGCAGCACCGGTGGCGACACCAGCAAAGTTATCCTCGCGGACGGCTCTGAGCCCCAGCGCCCCCTGATGCCGGCCGACACCAATGAGGTCGGCGGCGGCAAGGTCATCGACATGATCTTCGCCGGCCTCGTCAGCTACGACCCGAGCGGCAAGCCCGTCAATGAACTCGCCGAGTCCATTGAGGGCACCGACGGCCAGAACTTCACCATCAAGATCAAAAAGGACCAGAAGTTCACCAACGGCGAGGCCATCACGGCAAAGTCGTTCGTCGACTCGTGGAACTTCGGTGCTGCAGCCAAGAACGCACAGCTCAGCGGCGGCTTCTTCGAAAGCATCAAGGGTTACGACGAAGCCAGCGCAGAAGGTTCCACCGTTGACACCATGTCCGGCCTGAAGGTCGTTGACGACCAGACGTTCACCGTGGAACTCAAGCAGCCCGAATCCGACTGGCCGCTGCGCCTTGGCTACACCGCCTTTGTCCCGGTTCCCTCCGGTGCGCTCGCCGACCCCAAGGGTTTCGGTGAAAAGCCCGTTGGCAACGGCCCGTACAAGCTGGCGGAGGGCGGCTGGCAGCACAACGTGCAGATCCAGCTCGTTCCGAACCCGGAGTACAACGGCCCCCGCAAGGCTAAGAACGCCGGTGTGACGTTCAAGATCTTCCAGAACGACGACGCCGCGTACCAGGACCTGCTGTCCAACAACCTGGACATCCTGCAGACCATCCCCACCAGCGCGCTGAAGAACTTCAAATCCGACCTCGGCGACCGCACCATCAACAAGCCCTACGCCGGCAACCAGACCATCGCCATCCCGGAATACCTGCCGGAATGGAGCGGTGAGGCCGGCAAGCTTCGCCGCCAGGCCATCTCCATGGCCATCAACCGTGAAGAAATCACCAAGGTGATCTTCAGCGGAGCACGCCAGCCGGCCAAGGACTTCACGGCTCCCGTGCTGGACGGCTACAGCGACTCCATCCCCGGTTCCGAGAACCTGAAGTTTGACGCCACCAAGGCCAAGGAAGCCTGGGCCAAGGCCGACGCCATCCAGAAGTGGGATGCCTCGAAGACCTTTGACATCGCCTACAACGCCGACAAGGGCGGACACAAGGCATGGGTTGAAGCAGTTGTGAACCAGCTGAAGAACACCCTCGGCATCAAGGTTGAAGGCAAGCCCTACGCGACCTTCAAGGAAGCCCGCAATGACGCCACGGCCAAGACCCTGACCGGTTCCATCCGCGCCGGCTGGCAGGCAGACTACCCGTCGCTGTACAACTTCCTCGGCCCGATCTACAAGACCGGTGCCGGGTCCAACGACGCCGACTACGCCAACCCGACGTTCGACAAGGCCATCTCCGACGGCCTGAACGCCTCCACGGTTGCCGACGGCAACAAGGCCATGAACAAGGCCCAGGAAATCCTGCTGCAGGATCTCCCGGCCATCCCCTTGTGGTACCAGGTCGCCCAAGGCGGCTGGAGCGACAAGGTAACCAACGTTGACTACGGCTGGGACGGCGTCCCGCTGTACTACAACGTCACCGGCAAGTAACAACACCACGACGGCGGGGGCTGCCCAGATTTTTGGCGCCTCCGCCGTCGGCTTGCCTCCACATATTTTCCAGCCCGGCTCTCCGGGCGAACTTTTCGCAGTCGCTCCCTGAGCAAACCGGCGTCGTGCTGCATCCATAATGAAAAGGTTCTTTGATGGACAACTCCACCGCATCCCCGGACAGGATGCCCGCTGACGGGGGCGTGCTTCGCTGATGACGACCTACGTTCTCAAGCGTTTCCTGCAACTGATTCCCGTCTTCCTGGGCGCAACCCTGCTGGTCTATTTCCTGGTCTTCAGCCTCCCCGGAGACCCCATCGTGGCACTCTTCGGCGACAAACCCGTCAATGAGGCGGTAGCGGCGAAGCTGCGGGCCCAGTACCACCTGGACCAGCCGTTCTGGATCCAATACCTGCTTTACCTGAAGAGCATCTTCACCTTTGACCTCGGCCAGGACTTCTCCGGACGCCCCATCGCTGCGGTCCTCAGCGAAGTCTTCCCCGTCACCGCCCGCCTCGCCGTGATGGCCCTTATTTTCGAGGCTGTCTTTGGCATCCTCTTTGGCCTCATCGCCGGTCTGCGCAAGGGCAAGTTCTTTGACGCCACGGTTCTGGTGGCCTCCCTGATCGTCATCGGTATCCCGATCTTCGTGCTCGGGTTCCTGCTGCAGTTCTTCATCGGCGTCCAGCTCGGCTGGGCCAAACCGACGGTCAGCTCCGCGGCGACCATCCAGGACCTGATCCTGCCGGCAATCGTCCTCGGGCTGGGCTCGTTCGCGTACGTCCTCAGGCTGACGCGCACCAGCGTGATCGAGAACATGAGTGCCGACTACGTGCGCACCGCCACGGCCAAGGGCCTGTCCCGTTTTCGGGTGGTCCGCGTGCACATCCTGCGCAACTCCCTCATCCCGGTCATCACGTTCCTCGGCGCGGACCTCGGCAGCCTGATGGGCGGCGCGATCGTCACCGAAGGCATCTTCAATGTGCCGGGCGTCGGCAACCGGCTATACCGCGCCGTGCTGTCAGGGGAAGGCCCGACTGTGGTCTCGATTGTCACCGTTCTGGTTCTGATCTACTGCCTCTCCAACCTGCTCGTTGACCTGCTGTACGCCTGGCTTGACCCGAGGATCCGCTATGACTCCTGATTTCAACACCTCAAAGCACGGCGCCGCTCCCGCGCAGCGCCACATCGAGCACTTTGTTGCAGACTTCTCAGAGACGCCCCTCCTGGCGACAGACCGGGTCAAAGAGGACAACGCGCCGCTGAGCCTCTGGGGCGAGGCATGGCGGAACCTGCGCAAGCAACCGCTGTTCCTGATCTCCGCTATCCTGATCCTCGTCGTCGTCGCCGTGTCGCTGTTCCCCGGACTCTTCTCCCAGATCGATCCGTCCTCCGAGGCGTGCCAGCTGGCCAACTCTGACGCGGGTCCCGCCGACGGCCACCCGCTCGGGTTCACCCAGCAGGGCTGCGACGTCTACGCGCGCGTCATCTTCGGCACCCGGTCATCCGTAACGGTGGGCCTGTTCACCACCATCGGGGTGCTCCTGATCGGCGGCGTCATGGGCGCCCTGGCCGGCTACTACGGCGGCTGGGTGGATGGCGTCCTGGCGCGCATCAACGACATCTTCTTCGCACTGCCGCTCATCCTGGGCGCCATCGTGCTGATGCAGCTGCCGATGTTCCGCGCCAACCGGACGGCCTGGACGCTGGTGCTGATCCTGGTCACCTTCGGCTGGCCGCAGATTGCCCGCATCACCCGTGGGGCAGTCATCGAGGTCCGCAACGCGGACTTTGTCACGGCAGCGCGGTCCCTCGGTGTATCGAAGTTCGGGGCGCTCATGCGCCACGTCATGCCGAACTCGCTGGCGCCGATCATCGTCGTCGCAACGATTTCGCTGGGCACGTTCATCGTGGCCGAATCCACGCTGTCCTTCCTCGGCATCGGGCTGCCGCCCAGCGTCATGTCATGGGGCAACGACATCCAGGCGGCGCAGGCCTCGCTGCGGTCCAATCCGATGCCGCTGCTCTATCCGGCCATCGCGCTGTCCATCACCGTCCTGAGCTTCATCATGCTGGGCGATGCCCTCCGCGATGCTCTCGATCCCAAAGCGCGCAAGCGATGAAAGGGGACGCCATGAACGCCTCTGTTGAAATCCAGGAAGCGGTCTACGCCGCTGAGCGCCCGCTGCTCGAAATCAAGGACCTGGCGATCAGCTTTTCCACCAGCAACGGCGAGGTCAAGGCTGTGCGGAACGCACACCTGACCATCATGCCGGGCGAGACCGTCGCAATCGTGGGCGAATCCGGGTCCGGTAAGTCCACAACGGCGCTGGCCGCGATCGGGCTGCTGCCGGGCAACGGCCGCGTCTCGGCGGGCCAGGTCCTGTTCGACGGCGAGGACATCTCCTCCGCCAGCGAGAAGCGGATGATCGAACTCCGCGGCAACAGCATCGGCATGGTCCCGCAGGACCCGATGTCCAACCTCAACCCGGTATGGAAAATCGGCTACCAGGTCCGGGAAACGCTGAAGGCCAACGGGCTCCCCAGCGGCCCGGACGACGTCGCCAAGGTCCTCTCCCAGGCCGGACTGCCCGACGCCGCGAGGCGGGCCAAGCAGTATCCGCACGAGTTTTCCGGCGGCATGCGCCAGCGAGCACTCATCGCCATCGGCTTGTCCTGCCAGCCGCGCCTGCTGATCGCCGACGAGCCGACATCGGCGCTGGACGTGACGGTGCAGCGGCAGATCCTCGATCACCTGGATAAGATGACCACGGACCTGGGAACCGCCGTGCTGCTGATCACCCACGACCTGGGCCTGGCCGCGGAGCGCGCCGACAAGGTGGTGGTCATGTACCGCGGCCAGGTTGTCGAGTCGGGGCCGTCACTTGAACTGCTGCAGAACCCGCAGCATCCGTACACCCAGCGGCTCGTCGCCTCCGCGCCGTCGCTGGCATCACGCCGCATTCAGGTCGCCAAGGAACAGGGCGTCGAAACCGACGAACTGCTCGCTCCGGGCGCTGACGTCGTGGTGGAGCCGTCGCTTCCCGAAGAGGTGTTGCAGATCGAGGACCTGAGCAAGGTCTTCAAGCTGCGCTCCGGCTTCGGTCGTACGACGGACTTCACCGCGGTCGACAACGTCTCCTTCAGCGTCCGGCGCGGAACGACGACGGCGATTGTGGGTGAGTCGGGCTCCGGCAAATCCACCGTCGCGCAGATGGTGCTGAATCTTCTCAAGCCCACCTCCGGAAGGATCGTGTTCGACGGCGTGGATACGTCCACCCTGAACAACAAGGAGATTTTCGCCTTCAGGCGCCGGGTACAGCCGATCTTCCAGGATCCCTATGGTTCCTTGGACCCGATGTACAACATCTTCCGCACCATCGAGGAGCCGCTCCGGACCCACAAGATCGGGGACAAGGCCAGCCGCGAGAAAAAGGTCCGCGAACTCCTGGATCAGGTCGCGTTGCCGCAGTCCACCATGCAGCGGTATCCGAATGAACTCTCCGGCGGGCAGCGTCAGCGTGTGGCCATCGCGCGAGCCCTGGCGTTGGATCCGGAAGTCATCATCTGCGATGAGGCCGTCTCCGCGCTGGACGTCCTGGTCCAGGCGCAGGTGCTGAACCTGCTCGCCGATTTGCAGTCCCGCCTGGGCCTGACCTACTTGTTCATCACGCACGACCTCGCCGTGGTCCGGCAGATCGCGGACCACGTCTGTGTAATGGAGCAGGGCAAGCTGGTGGAGACCGGGTCCACGGACGACGTCTTCGATTCCCCGCAGCGGGACTACACGAAGGCGCTGCTGAACGCCATCCCGGGTGCACGCCTTATGCTGCCCCCGGAAGTTGCCTGACCGGGACCGTACCGCCGTCGGGCCGTGGCCTAACTGCGTCTGGCGGAAGCCGGTGCCTGCCCTTCGGGGCGGGTGCCGGCTTCCGGCGTTCGGGCTCCGGGCGTGACCCGCAATTCCTGTTACCGGTCGTCGGCCTGCAAGTGCATGTCCTTCAGCCGGGTGCCCAGAATGGCGCCCAGTTTCCGGTGGCCCTCCGTGCCCAGATGCACGCGGTCCTCCGCGTATTGCAGCAGGTCATACCTGCTCATCCAGTCGCCGACGCTGACAAAGGGAACGCCCTGCTTCGCCGCAACCGTGCCCAACAGTGTGTCCACCTCGGTGCGGCGGCCGCCGCCAAGGCCGGTGCCGAGGGCAAGCGTGCCGATCATGGCCAGGGTGGCGCCGGGGTAGCGTTGCCGGATCGCGGCGATGAGCATCTCGGCGTTGGCCGTAATCGCGCCGTCACTCGCTCCCTGGCTGGCATCGTTCCCGCCGCCCTGGATGACCACCAGCGCAGGTGACCCGTACGGGAGTCTCCAGTCGCCGCGGTTCAGCGCATCGATGTAGTTGCCGGTCTTGGCGTTCGCCGCCACGAACCCGGTGCCGCCCGCGCCGCAAAAATAGACGTGGTAGCCCAGTGCGGTGAGGGCCTGGCGGGGCCATCCGACGGCGGGGGCGGACTGGGAGTCGCCGATCAACAGCGCGGTGTGTCCTTGGTCTTCCAGTACGACTTCCTCCCGGCCGCTGGCGGGATTCCGGTAGATCGAACACGGCGGCATTGCGGCCGGATCGGGGCCCGGTGTAGGCGTGGTCAGCGTCGACGCCGCGCAGACGTCAGGGTTGAAGGGCTGGGGTGGGGTGGTCTGCCCGCAGCCGCCCACGAGTACGCTTGCGGCGATGATCGGTGCGAGGAAACGGAACAGGGCCGTTGCGTTCCGCATGAAGAATCTCCGGGCTGGCTTGCTGCTTTCTCAGCAATCATGGGGCATGGCGGCGCGAAAATCCAGTGAGATTGGTCATAGTCCGCGACTCAGTCCGGTGCATTCGCGCCTGTAGTGGCTGCCCCTGCAATCCGGCATTTTAGGCCAATAAATGACCTAGCGTTTAGACTTGTAGAAGGTGCCCTGTGCGAAAGGGGCGTATCTGTCGTGCGTTCCGGTTGGAAATGTCGCGATACCACAGCTGACTTCACCACTGAATCGAGCAATAACGCATGTCTGAAACCACCACCAACACCGCGGTAGCCACTGCATCGCGCAGTGATCTGCGCAACGTCGCGATCGTGGCCCACGTTGACCACGGCAAGACCACACTGGTCGACGCCATGCTCAAGCAGACCAACTCCTTTGCCGCCCACAACCACCTCGAAGACCGGGTCATGGACTCCGGCGACCTCGAGCGCGAAAAGGGCATCACCATCCTGGCCAAGAACACCACGGTGGCCTACAACGGTCCGTCCTCCAAGGGCGAGACCATCACGATCAACGTCATCGACACCCCCGGCCACGCCGACTTCGGCGGCGAGGTCGAGCGCGGCCTGTCCATGGTTGACGGCGTCGTCCTCCTCGTCGACGCATCTGAGGGCCCGCTGCCGCAGACCCGTTTCGTGCTGCGCAAGGCCCTCGCCGCGCACCTCCCGGTGATCCTCCTGGTCAACAAGACCGACCGTCCCGACGCGCGGATTGAAGAAGTTGTCCACGAGTCCATGGACCTGCTCCTGGGCCTCGCTTCGGACCTGGCCGACGAAGTTCCGGACCTGGACCTGGACAAGATCCTCAACGTTCCGGTTGTCTACGCCGCCGCAAAGGTTGGCCGCGCGTCCCTCGAGCAGCCGGCCGACGGCTCCGCTCCGGACAATGAGGACCTCGAGCCGCTGTTCCAGGCCATCATCGAGCACATTCCGGCACCGACGTACAACCCGGACGGCGTCCTTCAGGCCCACGTCACCAACCTCGACGCTTCGCCGTTCCTCGGCCGCCTCGCGCTGCTGCGTATCTACAACGGCACCCTGCGTAAGGGTCAGACCGTCGCCTGGGCCCGTGCCAACGGTGAAATGAAGAACGTCAAGATCACCGAGCTGCTGGCCACCAAGGCCTTGGACCGTGTCCCGGCCGAGTCCGCAGGCCCCGGTGAGATCGTCGCCGTCGCCGGCATCGAGGAAATCACCATCGGTGAGACCCTGACCGACGTCGACAACCCGCAGCCGCTGCCTCTGATCACGGTTGATGATCCGGCCATCTCCATGACCATCGGTATCAACACCTCGCCGCTGGCCGGCCGGGTCAAGGGCGCCAAGGTCACGGCCCGCCAGGTCAAGGACCGCCTGGACAAGGAACTGATCGGTAACGTCTCCATCAAGGTGCTCCCCACTGAACGCCCGGATGCCTGGGAAGTCCAGGGCCGTGGCGAGCTCGCGCTGGCCATCCTGGTTGAGCAGATGCGCCGCGAAGGCTTTGAGCTGACCGTCGGCAAGCCGCAGGTTGTCACCAAGACCGTCGACGGCAAGATCCACGAGCCGATGGAGCACATGACCATCGACGTGCCGGAAGAGTACCTCGGCGCCGTCACGCAGCTCATGGCCGCCCGCAAGGGACGCATGACCAACATGGCCAACCACGGCACCGGCTGGTGCCGCATGGAATTCATCGTTCCGGCCCGTGGCCTGATCGGTTTCCGCACCAAGTTCCTCACCGACACCCGCGGCGCCGGTATTGCGGCCTCCATCTCCGAGGGCTACGAGCCCTGGGCCGGCCCGATCGAGTACCGGACCAACGGCTCGATGATCGCGGACCGCGCCGGTGTTGTGACGCCGTTCGCCATGATCAACCTGCAGGAGCGCGGCTCCTTCTTCGTGCGCCCCACCTCCGAGGTTTACGAAGGCCAGATCGTCGGCGAGAACTCCCGCGCAGACGACATGGACGTCAACATCACCAAGGAAAAGAAGCTCACCAACATGCGTGCCGCTTCCTCCGACACCTTCGAGAACCTGACGCCGCCGCGCGACCTGACCCTCGAAGAGTCCCTCGAATTCGCCCGCGAAGACGAGTGTGTCGAGGTCACCCCGGAGTCCATCCGCATCCGGAAGCTCATCCTGGACGTCAACCAGCGCGCCAAGTCCAACCGGGCCCGCGCCAAGGCCTAGTCGCGGCTTCCTAGCCCCGGCAACGGATAACACGTGAATACGAGAGCTGCCGGTACGGCAGGCGGTCTGACCGCCGCCGTGCCGGCAGCTCTTTGTTGCCGTGGCAGGCACCGCCCTGCACCGGCAGGGTCTGGTGCTTGCCGGCGTAGACGTCCCCTGGGGTGCCGTTGCCGCGCTTGTGCTGCTCGGTTCGGCCCAGCTGTGGCTCGGGGCCGCTTTCCGTTCCGTCGTCCCGACGGCCGTCTGCGGCGTCCTTTGCTACGCCCTCACCGGCTGGTGGTCCACCGTGGAAAACGGCAAGCGACTGGTCATCGCGGACACCCCGGGCAACCTCTGGATATTCGGCACCGCGGCGGTCACTCTCGGCATGCTTGCCTGGTGCCGGAGGTACCGCCGCCCCGACCCGGCGTAGCGTCTCGCGCCTCGCGTCGGTGCTGCGGTCCCCGCGGGACATGCTCATTTTTCGCGGCGTCTCGGTGGGATATGCTCATTTTTCGCGGCGTCTCGGTGGGACATGCCCATTTTTCGCGGCCAGGCGTGGGCATAATGCCACTATGTCCAGTGCCCGCGCCGGCCACGGGACATGCTCTGTGCTGACGACCGGACGTGCCCGCTCCTGACCATGACACATGCTCATTTTTGTGCCATTCGGTGGGACTTGCTCATTCTTCGCGGCGTCTCGGTGGGACATGCTCATTTTTCGCGGCCACGGGTCGACAAAATGCCACTATGTCCATTGCCCACGCCGGCCACGGGACCTGCTCTGTGCCAACAACCGGACGTGCCGGCTTCTGACCAAGGGACATGCTCATTTTTGTGCCGTTCGGTGGGGCATGCGCTTGTGCACATAGCCGAATAGGCCACTTTGCCAAGCGGCGTCCGCGGCACCAACATGTCCACATGGTCAAGATCATCGAAGTGCTTTCTAACTACGACGGCGTTGCACGCGCCAAACACCTCGCTGCTGCCGGAGTCTCCGACTTCCAGCTCAAGGCTGCCTTGGCCAGCGGAGCCGTTTCCCGGGTAGCCCGGGGCGTTTACGCCGTCCCCGGCGCCGACGAGCAGCTCATCTCCATCCGCTCGTTGCCCGCCGAGCCGGCATGCGTCACAAAGGCGCAGCATCAAGGTCTGTGGGTGCTGGAACCGCCGCAACACCCGCATGTCGCGCTGACCCACAGCCGCAACTACCCCGGCTTCGTCTGCCACCGGTCCGCCGTGCCGCCCACGCTGCTGGACACTGTG
Source organism: Pseudarthrobacter sp. MM222 (assembly GCF_947090775.1). Taxonomy (NCBI): domain Bacteria; kingdom Bacillati; phylum Actinomycetota; class Actinomycetes; order Micrococcales; family Micrococcaceae; genus Pseudarthrobacter; species Pseudarthrobacter sp. MM222. Next base: position 3,151,026 of record NZ_OX352321.1, on the reverse strand, counting down.
GTCCAAAGCCTGCGCTGCCTGCCGGAACTCGACGGCCTCGTCATTGCGGAATCCGCCGTCGTCTTGAAGGGCGTGCCGATGTCGGCGCTGCGGCAACGGTTATCGGGCCGCAACGATGCGCGGGAACGGCAGATCGTCGCCGGCATCGTCCCGCAGTCCCAATCCGTCATCGAATGTATGGCAAGGTACCTGCTCCGCAAGGCCGGGTTCCACGTTGAGTCACAGGTCAACGTTCCCGGCTTGGGCCATCTGGATTTGATGGTGGACGGCAGGCTCGGCATCGAAACTGACGGGGCCGGATTCCATATGGACAGGGCGAGCTTCGAAGAAGACCGGAGGCGGTGGAACATGACAACCCGGCGCGGCATCCCGACCCTGGTCGTAAGCTATCCCTTGCTCCGCAACCGGCCCGATGAGTTCATCGAAATGGTCCGCGCCGCGCTGAACAAGCTTCCCTCCGCAGCCTAGGGCTAAACGCGCTCTCCAACTTTCCTGGGCTGGACACTTCCGCAGTATGCACGATTTGGACACTGGCGGCATGCCCGATGTTCACGACAAAGAATGGACATGTCCCGCGCTGCCGCCCTTCACCAATGAGCATGTCCCGTGGTCCCACCCACCAGTGGACATAGTGCCAATATGTCCATTGGTGCACGCCGGGGGAGGGCATGTCCGCTGGTCGCGCCAGGGTGGTGCACGCCGGGGGAGGGCATGTCCGCTGGTCGCGCCAGGGTGGTGCACGCCAGGGGAGGGCCTGCCCACTGGTCGCGCCAGGGGGGTCACGCCGGGGGAGGGCATGTCCACTGGTCGGGCCAGGACTGGTCAGCCCAGGGGAGGGCATGTCCACTGGTCAGGTCACACCTCCACAGGCCAGGGCACGTCAGGCCGCGCGAAGCCGCGCCAGAACGGGGCCTGGAGAATCAGGGCTGCCTTGGGCCGCGGCGTGGCGGTGCGGGCGGGACTTCCTTCGCGGCCACCACGAGGGCCAGCGGAATGTCCACGTCCAGGCGCCGGGTGCGGACGGTGCACACACCCTCGCCGAGTCCCACCAGCTCGCCCAGCGCGTCGGTCAGGCCGCCCTCGATCCGGTACCTGACAACGACGCGGGTGCCAAGCGGGGCACCGGAAAGGAATTGCTGCGGCGGGGGCATGGGCGAACTCACTACTTCATACTAGGACCAGTTCACGCACCCGCCCGGGCCTCTGTGACGCCCGGCTAGGTTCGCGGGAACCCGCTGGGAGATAATAGGCTCAGAAGTCAGCAGCCGGCGCTCAGGCCGGGAGCAACATCCGGCCGGTCGCCGGACCCAACGTGGAGAGGCCAGGGACGTGACGTACGTAATCGCGCAGCCGTGTGTAGATGTCAAGGACAAGGCATGTATTGAAGAATGCCCCGTCGATTGCATCTACGAAGGTGAGCGTTCGCTGTACATCCACCCGGACGAATGCGTGGACTGCGGTGCTTGCGAGCCGGTCTGCCCCGTGGAGGCTATCTACTACGAGGACGACACCCCGGAGGAGTGGGCCGACTACTACAAGGCCAACGTCGAGTTCTTCGACGACCTGGGTTCCCCGGGCGGGGCCGCCAAGATCGGCAACACCCACACGGACCACCCCATGATCGCCGCACTGCCGCTGCAGAACCAAGAGAGCTAGGGCGGCGCTTCGGTGACATCCGCGCTGCGCAGTTTCGGCCTCAGCCTGCCCGACTACCCGTGGGAGGCGATGGCACCGTACCACGCCAGGGCAGCCGAACACCCCGGGGGAGTTGCCAACCTCTCCATCGGAACCCCGGTTGATCCGACGCCGGAGGTCGTGCAGGAAGCCCTCCGGGCCGCGGCCAACGCGCCCGGCTACCCGACGGTCCACGGCACCCCGGCACTCCGGGAGGCCATCGCGGCCTGGTTCGAGCGGCGCCGCGGCGTGCCCGGCCTGGACCCGCAAAACGTCATGCCCACCGTGGGCTCCAAGGAACTCGTGGCCTGGTTGCCGTTCCTGCTGGGACTGAAACCGGGCGACGTCGTCGTCCGGCCCACGGTCGCGTACCCCACCTATGACATCGGGGCGACTTTCGCCGGTGCGGAGCACATCGCCGCGGACGACCTGGACGAACTCGACGCCGCGACCCGGGCCCGCGTGCGCCTGGTCTGGGTCAATTCCCCGGGCAACCCCACCGGCAGCGTGCGGGACACCGCATCTCTCCAGCGCATCGTGGCGCAGGCCCGCGATCTCGGGGCCGTGGTCGCATCCGACGAATGCTACGCCGAACTCGGCTGGGGTGAATGGGATATCCAGCGCGGCGGCTCCCCGGTGCCCAGCATCCTCGATCCCAAGGTTGCCGACGGTTCCCATGAAGGCCTGCTCGCGGTCTACTCCCTGAGCAAGCAGTCCAACCTCGCCGGATACCGTGCCGCGTTCGTGGCCGGCGACCCCGAAATCATGGCGAACCTGGTCAACAGCCGCAAACACGCCGGCATGATTGTGCCCTATCCGGTCCAGGAGGCCATGCGCGTGGCCCTCGGCGACGACGCCCACGTCCAGGCCCAGAAGGACCTGTACCGCGGCCGCCGTGACCGGATCGTGCCAGCCCTGCAGGGTTTCGGACTGGCGATCCAGGAATCCCGGGCCGGGCTCTACCTGTGGGCCACCGCGGGGGAGGACACCTGGCGCACGGTGAGCCGTCTCGCGGACCGGGGGATCGTCGTCGGCCCCGGCGTCTTCTACGGCGACGCCGGCAACGGGTTCATCCGGGTGGCGCTGACGGCTACGGATGAACGGATCGATGCCGCCGCCGCACGGCTGGCCACGGGACCGTAACAATGCTGTGACACGTGCCACAACTAACGCACTTTCGGCCGTTCCGGGACGCCCCGGATTAGTGCCGACCGCGAACTGAAGGTACTTTTTAACTGACTATCAATGGTGGCTTTCCACAAGAAGGCAGCGCGGCCGTTGGAATCCGTCTCCGAACGGGCTCCGTGGGCGGCTTCACCAGAAGTTGGACCAGCTTTCTACAGAGGCCCCGACGCCTCATGAGGAGACTCCATGACTGAGACCACCAGCGCAACCCTGCGCCACGCCGGAGGCGAGCTCGAACTCCCGCGCATCAAGGTTGTAGAAGGAAACGAAGGCTACGACGTTTCCAAGCTGCTGAAGCAGACCGGCGCCGTTGCCTTCGACCCCGGCTTCATGAACACCGCGGCCACGACGTCCGCCATCACGTACATCGACGGTGACGCGGGCATCCTGCGCTACCGCGGGTACCCGATCGAGCAGCTTGCCCAGCACTCCAGTTTCCTGGAGGTTTCCTACCTGCTGATCTACGGCAACCTGCCGACCCCCACGGAGCTGGAAGCGTTCGACCAGCGGATCCGCCACCACACCCTGCTGCACGAAGAGCTCAAGGGCTTCTTCAGCGGTTTCCCGCGGGACGCCCACCCGATGCCGGTGCTGTCCTCGGCCGTGTCGGCTCTGTCGACCTTCTACCAGGACTCGCTGGATCCGTTCAACGCCGAGCAGGTCGAGGTCTCGACCTACCGGCTGCTGGCCAAGATGCCGGTCATCGCCGCCTACGCCCTGAAGAAGAGCGTCGGCCAGCCCATGCTGTACCCGGACAACTCCCACAACCTCGTGGAGAACTTCCTGCGGCTGAGCTTCGGACTCCCGGCCGAGCAGTACGAGGTGGACCCGGTCGTCGCGAAGGCGCTGGACCTGCTGCTCATCCTGCACGCGGACCACGAGCAGAACTGCTCCACGTCCACGGTCCGGCTGGTGGGTTCCTCCAACGCCAACCTCTTCGCCTCCGTGTCCGCGGGCATCAACGCCCTCTTCGGTCCCGCCCACGGCGGCGCCAACGAGGCTGTGCTGAAGATGCTGCGCCAGATCCAGGCCGACGGCACCAAGCCCGAGGATTACATGGAGAAGGTCAAGAACAAGGAAGACGGCGTCCGCCTCATGGGCTTCGGACACCGCGTCTACAAGAACTACGATCCGCGCGCCAAGATCGTCAAGGCCACGGCGCACGAGATCCTCAGCAAGCTCGGCGGCAATGACGAACTGCTGGACATCGCCATGCGGCTGGAGGAGAAGGCACTGAATGATGACTACTTCATCCAGCGCAAGCTCTACCCCAACGTGGACTTCTACACCGGCCTGATCTACAAGGCCATGGGCTTCCCGGAGAAGATGTTCACCGTGCTGTTCGCGATCGGCCGCCTGCCGGGCTGGATCGCCCAGTGGCGCGAAATGATCAGCGACCCCAACACCAAGATCGGCCGCCCGCGGCAGCTTTACATCGGTGAGCCGGAGCGCAACTACCCCTCGGTGTAGTGCACTGATCCACAGCAGTACGACGCCGGCCGCGCACCTCAGTTGAGGAGCGCGGCCGGCGTCGTACTGCCCACGGTGGAAAGGTCAGGCGTTGTAGCCCTGGGGGTTGTTTTTCTGCCAGCGCCAGTGGTCCTCGCACATCTGGTCCACCGTCTTGGTGGTGGACCAGCCCAGGTCGGCCAGGGCGGAGGAGGCGTCGGCCCAGAAGGCGGGCAGGTCGCCGGCGCGGCGGGCGGCGATCTCGTAGGGGATTGGTTTGCCTGCGGCCTTCTCAAAGGAGCGCAGGACCTCCAGCACGGAGGAGCCGTGGCCGGAGCCGAGGTTCCAGCGGCGCACGCCGGGCCGGCCGGTGATGTGGTTCAGGGCCGCGACGTGGCCCTCGGCGAGGTCGACGACGTGGATGTAGTCGCGCTGGCAGGTCCCGTCCGGGGTGTCGTAGTCCCCGCCGAAGACCATCAGCTTCTCGCGGCGGCCGACGGCGACCTGGGCGATGAAGGGGACGAGGTTGTTGGGGATGCCCTGCGGGTCCTCGCCGATCCGGCCGGAGGGGTGCGCGCCGACCGGGTTGAAATAGCGCAGCAGGGCGATGTGCCAGCGCTCGTCCGCGGCGCCGAGGTCGGCGAGGATGTCCTCGATCTGTTCCTTGGTCCGGCCGTAGGGGTTGTTCGCGCCGATCTCCATCTTCTCCAGGTACGGGCTGGGGTTGTGCTCACCGTAGACGGTGGCGGAGGAGCTGAAGACGATCGAGCGGACGTCGTGCCGGTCCATTACGCGGAGGAGGTTCAGGGTTCCGGTGAGGTTGTTGTGGTAGTACCGCAGGGGTTCCCGGACGGACTCGCCGACCGCCTTGAGGCCGGCGAAGTGGATCACGGCGTCGATCGCGTGCTCGGCAAAGACGGCGTCGACGGCGGCCTCGTCCACCAGGTCCACGCGGTGGAACACGGCCGCCGTGCCGCTCAGCTCCGCGACCCGGCGCAGGGCTTCCTCGCTGGAGTTCACCAGGTTGTCAACGACCACTACCTCATGGCCGGCTTCCTGCAGGGACAGCACAGTGTGCGAACCGATGTAGCCGGTGCCGCCAGTAACCAGAATTCTCATGCGTTCTAGGCTATCCCACCACAAGCCCGCCCCGCGGAGGCAAGCCCGGTCGTGACGGTGCGCCCCGCCGCCGTGCGGGCACATCCGTGCTAAAAAAGACTAATGCCCAAATTTGTCGACGCCGCTTTGCGGCGCCAGGAAGTGGTCGAAGCGGTCTTCCGCATCATTGCAGCAGACGGACTCGAACGGGCGTCACTCCGGGAAGTCGCCGACGAGGCGGAACTCGCCGTCGGCTCGGTCCGGCACTACTTCAACAGCAGCGATGAACTGCTCGCCCACTCCTTCGGCGTTGTCGTGGACCGGGTGGTGGAACGTCTGACGGCAGCCGACGAACGGCTGGACAAGGTGCCGCCGGGCACCGCGGACCATCATGAAGCCGTGTTAACCCTGCTGGGCGAGCTCCTGCCGCTGGATGAGGAGCGGGCCGTCGACGCGTGCGTCTGGATGGCTTTCAAGAATGCCGCCAGGACGAGGCCGTTCCTGGCCGCGGAGGCCGACCGCAGCCACCGGGCCGTGGCCGCGATCATGGGCCGGCTCGTGATGGAGCTTTCTCCCGGTGCCGGCATCGGTGCCGAACAGCCCGACGCCTCCGCCCCGGACCAGCAGAGGCTCGTCACCGAAGCCGAGAGGCTGCTGGCGACCCTGGACGGGCTCACCATGCACGCGCTCCTGCAACCCGAATGGATGACGGCGCAGATGTGCAGGGACGTGCTGGAAGCCCATCTGGCGGGCCTCGTCGGCCCTTTGCGCCATTAACCTGCGTTAGCTTGAGGAATACACTGGGATAGTACGTCTTGCCAAGGGAGGCAATTGGATGCAGGACACCGGCGGACCTGGCTGGCGGATCACCATGGACACTTCGGGTCCTATGCTCATTGCCCTGTATATTCGTGACGCAGCCGGTCTCGACGGCATCGGGCACCCCGCCCTCTGCCACGTGGCACCAAAGATCCGCCCCTCGGACCACGCCCACCTCATTGCCGAAGTCGGCGGCTCCAGCGCCCTGCGGACCGAGTGGGAGGCGTGGTGGGAGCAGCTGCTCAAGGCGCACCCCGATATGTCCCCCGAACTGGGGCCGCCTGGGTTCCGTGCCTTCAGTAATTCCCCGGCCCTGCGGCGGGTGCTGCAGGCGCACTTCGGGGCCGCGTTGTCCTGGGCCAGGGAACGCCGCAGTGAGTATGTCGCGCTCGAGGCGCAGCGGGAAGCCGGCGGCAGCGTGCAGGTGCTGACCGACATGGTGGACGACCGGCTGCTGGAGGTCGGCCGCGCCGCAAATCCCTTCGACCTGACCATCATCGAGCTTCCGCTGGCCGAGCAGAGGGCGTGGTACCTGGAGCCGGACAAGATCTTCATGAGCCGCGACCTGCTGTCCGATCAGGACCTGTTTCGCAGCTACGTCCAGCCCGTCGTCGACCTGCTGGCCTGAGGTCGCCCCGGCACCAGCGGCCGGCTACTTCTGCGGAGCCTCCGCGACGGTGATCCCGACCTGCCCCGCGGGCGCGTCCGAGGCCTGCCATCCATCGTGGGCCGTCCGGGTCCAGCTCCGTCCGTCTGTACTGACCTCCGTGATGGAGAGCGCCTTGGCGTTGGAGACTGCCCAGTGCGCCACCGCCCAGGCCAGCGGTCCCTCGGCCTCGATCCGCAGGGAACGTCCCCCGGCGGAGGCCGGCACATCGCCGAAGGAGTCGGACAGGCGTTCCTGTACCGCGGCCGGGTCACCGGCGGCTGCGGGTGCACGCAACGTGCAGTCCAGGCCGCCGGCGGTCTGCCCGGTCAACGCGGACGCGAAGGCGCGGGCCATCACCTCGTGCTGGGCGTACGCTCCGGGAAACGCGGAGCGCTGCACCCGCTGCGCGGCGTCGGTAATCTCCAGCGACTGGTAGCCGGAGACTTTCACGAGGGCGTTGTAGAAGGCGTTGCTGGCGTACACGGGATCCATCACCTGCTCCGTGGTGCCCCACCCCTGCGAGGGGCGCTGCTGGAACAGCCCCCTGGAGTCCGGGCCGGCCTGGTCCCCGTGGCCGATGTTCCGCAGCTTGGATTCCTGCATGGCCGTGGCCAGCGCGATGCTGGCGGCCCGGGCCGGGAGCCCCCGGCGGACGGCGACGGCGGAGATCAGCGCGGCGTTCGCAGCCTGGTCGGTGGCCAGCTCGGCACTTCCCGATCCCACCGCCGTGCAGCGTTCACTGACCAAGGTTTCGGACCGCTGCAGGAACGCCACCGCCGTGTAGATCGCGCCGGCGACCATGGCAAGGGTCAGCAGCAGCACAACCCGACGCCGCCAACTGCCTCTGCGTGCCACGAAACTACTCCCTTGGACCCCTGCCGGGCCGGTCACTTCTTCTGCGGGCTCTTCGAACGCCTTGCGTCCTCCGGCTCTACCCTAGTTCGCGTGCAGGGCCTCGTTGAGGGCGACGGTCTGGCCCTTGCGGGGGAGGACCTCCACTTCGCCGGTGGAGGAGTTGCGGCGGAACAGCAGGTTGGGGACGCCTGAGAGTTCGACCGCCTTGACGATCCGGCTGGTATCCTCGCCGTCGGCGTCCTTGGACCCGACGAGCCGGACCCGGGTACCGGCAGTGACATACAGCCCGGCCTCGACGACGGAGTCGTCGCCGATGCTGATGCCCACGCCGGAGTTGGCGCCCAGCAGGACACGCTCGCCCAGGGAGATCTTTTCCTTGCCGCCGCCGGAGAGGGTTCCCATGATCGAGGCGCCGCCGCCGACGTCGGACCCGTCACCGGTGACCACACCGGCCGAGATGCGGCCTTCAACCATGGAGGTGCCCAGGGTTCCGGCGTTGAAGTTCACAAAACCCTCGTGCATGACCGTGGTCCCCTCGGCCAGGTGGGCACCGAGCCGGACCCGGTCCGCGTCGGCAATCCGGACGCCGGAGGGAATGACGTAGTCGACCATCCGCGGGAATTTGTCCACGCCGTACACCGTCACGGCACCGCGCTTGCGCAGGCGGGCACGGGTCAACTCGAAGTCCTCCACGGCGGCCGGGCCGAAGTTGGTCCACACCACGTTGGGGAGTTTGCCGAAGATGCCGTCAAGATTAATGCTGTTCGGCTGGACGAGCCGGTGGGAAAGCAGGTGAAGGCGCAAATAGGCGTCTGCCGTGTCCGCCGGAGCCGCGTCGAGGTGGATCTGCACGAAGACAAGCTGCTGCTCGGTGCCGCGGTCCGGATCGCTGCCGTTGGCCGCGATGTCGCTCAGGCTCTGGTCCGCGTTGGCGACGTCGCGGAGTCGCTCCGCCGCGACGCCAAGGGCCGGCGCCGGAAACCACACATCCAGCACGGTGGCTTCACCGTTGCGGGTGGAAACGGTGGCGACACCGTAGCCATAGGCGGAACGGACGTCGGCGGGCACAGCAGAAGAAGCGGTCTCAGTCATGTCCCAAGTCTATAGAGGGCGCCCGCGGTCGCTGAAACTCAAGACGCGCCGGTGACTGGGACCGGCAGCCAGGGGGCAGGCCGAACCTGACCACTACGGGCCGGCGTGGAGGGCAGCGGATAAAGTGGAACGGTGACTGCCCAGGAATCCACTGCCCCCGCCGCCCGCCCCCACACCCCCGTCCGCCTTGACCTCCGTCAGGACGTCGCGCTGCTCACCGCGGCATTGCTGGACATCGACAGCGTGTCCGGCAACGAAACGGTGCTGGCGGACGCCGTGGAGCATGCCCTCCGTGCCCTTCCGCAGCTGGAGCTGGTGCGGGACGGCGACTCCATCATCGCCCGGACCAACCTCGGCCGCGCCGAGCGCGTGATCCTGGCCGGGCACCTTGACACCGTTCCGCTGCCGACCACCGAGGGGTCCCTCGGCACCGTGCCGTCCTACTGGCCCTCGGGCGCCCCCGGCGAGGGCGTCCTCTACGGCCGGGGCGCCACCGACATGAAGGGCGGCGTCGCGGTGCAGCTTGCCCTCGCCGCGAGCCTGTTCGACGGCGGCGCGGAACCCGCCAGGGACGTCACCTTCGTCTTCTACGACCACGAGGAAGTCGAGGCAGTCAAGAGCGGACTCGGCCGGCTGGTCCGGAACCACGGCGGCCTGCTGGGCGGGGACTTTGCAATCCTGCTTGAGCCCACCGATGGAACGGTGGAGGGCGGCTGCAACGGCACCAGCCGCTTCGAGGCGAGCACCCGCGGGGAAGCGGCCCACTCCGCCCGCGCCTGGATGGGCAGCAACGCGATCCACGCCGCCGCACCGATCCTGGCCCGGTTGGCCGCCTACGAGCCGCGGACCATCAACGTGGACGGGCTCGACTACCGGGAAAGCCTCAACGCGGTGAAGATCAACGGCGGAACCGCGGGCAACGTCATTCCGGACCGCTGCGTCGTCGAAATCAACTACCGGTTCGCCCCGGACAAAACCCCGGATGACGCGGAAAAGCATGTGCGGGAACTGCTCGAAGGGTTCGACGTCGTCCGCACCGACAGCGCCGCCGGTGCGCGTCCGGGTTTGAAGCACCCCGCCGCCGCGTCCTTTGTGGCCGCCGTGGGGGCCGAACCCAAGCCGAAATACGGCTGGACCGACGTCGCCCGCTTCAGCGAACTGGGCATCCCCGCGGTGAACTTCGGCCCCGGGGACCCGCTGCTGGCCCACAAGGACAATGAGCACGTGGAGGCGGACGCCGTACGCGAATGCCTGCGCGCGCTGCGGAGCTGGCTGTCGGCCTAGCCGGCCAAAAAGAATGGCCCGGATCCTGGTGGATCCGGGCCATTCCCCGTTCAGGGCTGCGTCGCCGAGGTCAGGGTTTCGCTGCGGCGGCTTCCACCGCAGGTTCGGCCTTGGCCACGCCGCCGGCGGCCTTCTTGGATCCCCGGCGCTCGATCCACACGGCAATGCGGGAAACGCAGAGGTTAATCGCAATGTAGATGGCGGCCGCCACGAAGAAGATCGGGAACAAATACTGGGTGCCCAGGAAGTCGGCCATGACCTGCACCGCCCGGAGCAGCTCACCGTAGGCAACGATGTAGCCGAGCGAGGTGTCCTTCAGGAGGACCACGAGCTGGGCCACCAGGGAGGGCATCATCCGGCGGACAGCCTGGGGAAGTTCGATGATCATGCGGGACTGAAAGCTGGTCAGGCCGATCGTCAGGCCCGCTTCGCGCTGGCCCTTGGGCAGCGACTGGATGCCCGCGCGGATGATTTCGGCGAACACGGCGGCGTTGTACAGGACCAGGCCGGCCACTACGGCGAGGAACTGGTTGGTGCCGAAGACCAGCAGGACGAAGAGCATCATCAGGACAACCGGCATGCCGCGCAGGAACTCCAGCACGACCCGAATGGGAATGCGGATGGCGGGCACATCGGAGATCCGCAGGAGGCAGAGCAGCAGGCCCAGGGGGAAGGCGATGACGGCCGCGACGGCGGCGGCACTGAGGGTGGCGCCGATGCCGTTGCCGATCAGGGACCAGACATCCGCGCGGGTGAAGATGGCCCAGCGGCGTCCTTCGAAGATGCCTTGCTGGGCCAGCGTGCTGATGATCCACGCCAGCAGGCCTGCGATGAGCAGGGAGCCAACCACGGACCCGATCAGGGAAACCCGGCGGGCCTTGGGACCCGGGACGTCGTAGAGGACTGAGCTCATCGGGCGATCGCCACCTTTCGTTCGACTGTGCTGGCCAGGATGCCGAGCGGGACGGTGATCAGCAGGTAGAAGAAGGCAACGCCCAGCAGGACTGCCATGACCTGGTCGCCGTTGGCGTTGGCGAGCTGCCGGCCGTAGCCGAACAGCTCAAGGACGAAGAAGGCGCCGGCAACCGAGGAGTTCTTGACGAGGGCAATCAGGATGTTGATCAGGGGCGGAATGACGGTCCGAAGGGCCTGCGGGAGGATGATCAGCGACAGTACCTGGCTGAACTTCATCCCGATGCTGCGGGCGGCTTCGGCCTGGCCCACCGGGACGCTGTTGACGCCGGAACGGACGGCTTCGGCGATGAAGGCTGCGGTGTACGCGCTCAATGCGATGATGGCTGCAACCTCGAACTGCTCGAACTTCACCCCGAGGCGGGGCAGCACGATCGCCGCAAAGAAGAAGGCAATGGTAAGCGGCGTGTTCCTCAGGATTTCGACGTAGGTCATGCTGAAGCCGCGGAGGGCTGCAACGGGAGAGACCCTGGCGGCGGCGAGCAATGTCCCCAGCATCAGGGCGATCACTCCGGACACGGCAGACAGGAAAAGGGTTCGGAGAAAGCCGTTCCAGTAGAGTGGCAGGCTTTCGATGACGGCGTCCATAGGATCCTTCGGCTGGGTGTCGTGGACTGGAGCGTAAAGGGGAGCGGCGGTTGCCGGAGCCGCGCGGACTCCGGCAACCGCCTTGCGTTACTTAGTAGCGGTTGATGGCAGGGAGTTCCGGGGCGGTCTTGATGACAGCGCCGGCGGTAGCTTCCCAGGCCTTCTTGTAGGACCCGTCCTTGGCGAATTCTTCGAGCTGGTCGTTGATCCAGTTACGGAACGCGGTGTCGTCCTTCTTCAGGCCGATGCCGTAGGGCTCCTTGGTGAAGGTTTCGTCCGAAGCCAGCTTGAAGGCGTCCGGTTCCTTGTCGACAAATCCGGCCAGGATCACGTTGTCCGTGGTGATGGCCTCAACCTGCTTGTTGCGGAGCGGTTCGAGGCAGGCCGAGTAGGTGGCGGCCGGAACGAGCTCTGCTCCGTACTTCTCCACGATCGTGGCGGCCGGGGTGGAGCCGGTGACGGAGCAGACCTTCTTTCCCTTGACGTCCTCGGGCTTGGTGATCGCGGTGTTGTCCTTGTTGACCATCAGTGCCTGGCCTGCCTCGTAGTACGGGCCGGCGAAGCTGACAACCTGCTTGCGCTTGTCGTTGATGGTGTACGTGGCGATGACCAGGTCAACCTTGCCCTGCTCAATGAACGGTTCGCGGTTGGCCGAAACGGTCTCGGACCATTCGATCTTGTCGGCGGCAATTCCGAGCTTGGCGGCGATGAGCTTGCCCATCTCGACGTCGAAGCCAACCGGCTTTCCGTCCAGGCCCACCTGGCCGAACAGCGGCTGGTCGTACTTGGTGCCGATCTTGATGGTTCCTGCGGAGGAGAGTTTCGCCATGGTGCTTCCAGCAGCGAACGTCGGCTTCTCGGCAACGGTGGGGTTGCTGGTGGTGCCGGTACCGCTGCCGCCACATGCGCTGAGGGTCAGCGCCAGGGCTGCGGATGCTGCTACCAGGAGGGATTTCCTCCGGGTCAAAAATGCCTTCATGACATTCCTTTCATTGGGCGGCCGCCTGTGACGGCCTGGGTGCGAACTCTGAGGGTGTCAGGTCAGTGAGTCAGGAGCTTGGACAGGAAATCCTTGGCCCGGCTGCTCTGGGGGTTGGTGAAGAACTCCTCGGGCTTCGCGTCCTCGACGATCTGGCCGTCGGCCATGAAGACCACCCGGTCCGCGGCCTTCCGGGCAAAGCCCATCTCGTGGGTGACCACGATCATGGTCATGCCCTCCTTGGCCAGTTGGATCATGACGTCCAGGACCTCGTTGATCATTTCCGGGTCCAGCGCGGACGTGGGCTCATCGAAGAGCATGACCTTCGGTTTCATGGCAAGGGCGCGGGCAATGGCGACACGCTGCTGCTGGCCGCCGGACAGCTGGGCGGGCAGCTTGGGGGCCTGATGGCCCACGCCGACCCGCTCCAGCAGTGCCATGGCTTCCTTGTCCGCCTCGGTCTTCGACATTCCCTTGACCTTGATGGGCCCGAGAGTGACGTTCTCAAGGATGGTCTTGTGCGCGAAGAGGTTGAAAGACTGGAAGACCATACCGACGTCGGCCCGCAACTTGGCCAGCTCCTTGCCTTCTTCGGGCAGCACCTTGCCGTCGATCTGGATCACGCCGTCGTCGATGGTCTCGAGCCGGTTGATGGCTCGGCAGAGCGTCGATTTCCCGGACCCGGACGGCCCGATGACGACAACAACCTCGCCCTTGCGGACGTGCAGGTTGATGTCCTTCAGGACGTGCAACTGGCCGTAGTGCTTGTTCACGGCATTCAGGGAGACGAGCGCGTCGCCGGGCACTTGAGTAGTCATAAGAAGAATCTAGCGAACATCACAGCATTATGACCGCAATCACTCCTAGTTCGTGCAGATCGTGATTCAAGAGATACCTGCAGGTCAGAGTCCCCGCGCCGGGCCCCTTTCCGGGACTGCGCGGTCCGCCGGGCCGGCCGGCACTACAGGGGAACGCAAGGAATTCCGGCTAACCTGTGGGCATGAGTACCGATCCGAAGCAGAGCCCAGGCCAAGACCCCAGCGGAAAGCGCCCGCCCGAAAGGCGTGACGCGCCGGCCAACGGCATCCGACACAAAGGCCCGCTGGAGCTGCGGCGCAAGCAGGCCAAGGTCACGATGTCCGATCAGACTCTGCTCGACACCAAGGGCCCCGGGCAGTTCGTGCACACCGACCCGTGGCGCGTGCTGCGGATTCAGAGTGAATTCGTCGAGGGGTTCGGCGCCCTGGCGGACCTTGGCTCCGCCGTCAGCGTCTTCGGTTCGGCCCGGACCGTCCCGGGCAGCGCGTATTACGAGCTTGGCGTCGAGGTGGGCCGGAAGCTGGCGGAAGCGGGCCTTGCCGTGATCACCGGCGGCGGACCGGGATCCATGGAGGCCGCGAACAAGGGTGCCGTGCAGGGGAACGGTGTGTCGGTGGGCCTCGGCATCGAGCTGCCCTTTGAACAGGGCATGAACCAGTGGGTTGACCTGGGCATCAACTTCCGTTATTTCTTTGCCCGCAAAACTATGTTCGTGAAGTACGCCCAGGGCTTCATTGTGCTGCCGGGCGGCCTGGGGACCCTCGACGAGCTCTTCGAGGCCATGGTCCTGGTCCAGACCCGCAAGGTGACCTCGTTCCCGATCGTGCTCGTCGGTACCGCGTTCTGGAGCCCGTTGGTGGAGTGGATCGAGAGCACCCTGGTCGCCGAGGGCATGGTGTCGGAGGAGGATCTTGACCTGATCCACGTCGTGGATGATCCGGCGCTCGCGGTGGAGCTGGTGGTGGAAGGGGCGGCGCGGCACCGTAACCCGAACGGCGGCGGTCCGGTCAACGGCAACGGTGAGAACAACAGCGGGCGCGCACGCGGGCCCGAGCGGCCGGCTGAATAGCCGGGCGCCCGGCTTCTGGCACGATGGAGTGGTGAGCTTTTTCCTGATTTTCCTGGCGATCATGCTGATCGGCGTCGCGGTCCTGCTGGGCACCGGCGTCGCGTCGAAGGTCTTCCGCCGCGGCGGGGCAGACGTGCGGCCGTTCGACGACGGCTTCGACGAGCCGGTGGCGTCCCTGCCCCCGGTGCTCCTCCCGGAGGACCCTGAGCCGTCCGACGTCGACCATCTCCGATTCGCTGTCGGGCTGCGGGGCTACCGGATGGACCAAGTGGACCAGGTGCTGGACGAACTGCGGGACCAGCTTGCGGCCAAGGACAGGAAGATCGCGGACCTCGGGGCGGAAGCGGAACGCTTGCGCCACGCCGCAGGGCAGGGCCGGTGAACGACCCGGGGAACCTGCCGGTCAACGCTCCGGCGGACCCGGAACAGCCCTCCGCGGCGGCCGCTCCGGAGGCCCGCACTCCAGCGGCCGGATCGGCGGTCCGGGCCTCCCACATCCCGGCGTCAGACATCCGGGCCCGCCTGGCTTCCGCCGGCGGACACGTCTCCCGGTGGCCGTGGTGGATCCAGGTGGCCGGGCTGTACCTGGCCGCCCGGCTGGTAAGTGCCTGGATCTTCATGGCCGCCGCCCTGCACCAGGGCGTCAATCCTTGGTTCCCCGCCAGGCCCGACTACTGGTCGTTCGTCAATATCTGGGACGCCCGCTGGTACGGGGAAGTCCTGCAGAACGGCTATCCGGAGGTCCTGCCGACGGACGGAACGGGGGCGGTGCAGGAAAACGCCTGGGCGTTTTACGCCCTGTTTCCCACGCTGGGCAGGGTCCTGGCCGGCGTGACCGGGATGCAGCCCGCCTTTGCCCTGACGCTGATTGCGTCTGTCTGCGGCCTCGGCGCGGCGCTGGTGGTCTACAGCCTGTTCAGCCTCAAAGCCACCCACGGCACGGCACTGTGGGGGACGGTGTTCTTCTCCACGTTTCCCGTCTCGGAGGTCCTGCAGGTGCCCTACGCCGAGTCGCTGAATCTCCTGCTGCTCGCCACGGCGCTGCTGCTCGTGGTGCAGCGCCGGTACCTGGCGGCGATGCCCGTCGTCGTGCTGATGTGCCTCTCCCGCCCCACCGGGGTGCCGTTCGCGGCGATGGCGGGGCTGCTGCTGCTCTACCGCCTCTGGCAACGCCGCGCTGCTGGAGGTCAGCCTGCAAGCGATGCGGAGGACGGCCGCGGCTCCCGGTTTCCCGCCACACTGTGGACCACGGCTCCGCACACCAATTCCGAACTCTGGTCTTTGGCCGGACTGACCGCGGTCAGCGGGATCGGGGCCCTGCTGTGGCCCGCGATTGCCTGGGCCGTCACGGGCGACCTGCAGGCCTACACCAAGACCGAAACCGTATGGCGGGGTCATGACCTCGTGCCCTTCAAACCGTGGTTCGACACCGGCATCATGCTCTTCGGACCCACGCTTGGAGTCCTGGCGCCCTTCGTTTTCGTTACGCTCTTCGTCGTGTTCATGATGTCCCGGCCCGTGGCCGCTTTGGGGACCGAGTTGCGGCTGTGGTGCTGCTGCTACATGGGTTACCTGCTGGTCTTTCTGCACCCCCAGACCAGCACCTTCCGGATGCTGCTGCCGCTCTTTCCGCTGGCCCTCAGCGCCGCGCTGGTCTCACGGTCCCGTGCCTACCGCGGCACGGTGGTCCTGATGTTCCTGCTGCTTCAGATTGTCTGGATCGTCTGGCTGTGGGCCTGGGCCCCGCTGCCCGGCGGCGGTGACTATCCGCCGTGACGCATAGCACCTTTTCTGCCGTGCCGGTCCGGTTCCGCATGGCGGGAAGAAAAGTCCAACGATTAGCTACAGGCGCGCAGTTACGCGATAATGGATGCTAAGCAAGGGCAAGAAGCAAACTGAGTTTATGGCCATGATGGCTTCCATCACGGCCGCCGGGCGGCTTGATTGACTAAGCGGACGCAGCCCGGCCGGGCTGGTAAGTCACTGGACTAATGGAGGGGATATTCCTTATGGCGGCTATGAAACCACGCACCGGCGACGGCCCGATGGAAGTGACCAAAGAGGGACGGAGCCTGATCATGCGGGTCCCGCTCGAAGGTGGGGGGCGGCTCGTCGTTGAGCTGAATTCCGCCGAAGCAACAAACCTGAAGGACTGCCTCGTCGGCGCTACCGAGTAGCTTCCGCAGACAGCTCCACAGCAGAATTCAAGAGGGCGGGACGCGCAGTCGGTTGACTGCAGGTCCCGCCCTCTTGCTGTCTGCTCGGCCGCGGCGGAAAAGGCCGCGGCGGGCCGGGCTACTTCTTGACGGCGATCAGGAGGCCGTCGCCGGTGGGCAACATGGCCGACTCGAGCCGGTCGTCGTCGCGGATCGTCTTGCCCACCTGCCGGAGCACCGCGGTGGTGGCGTCGCGCGCCGCGGGGTTGGCGACGCGGTCCTTGTCCAGGGCATCGTTGAGCACCAGCAGGCCGCCACGTTTGAGCAGCCGGATGGCCTGTTCGACGTAGCCCGGGTAGTTCGGCTTGTCCGCGTCGATGAACACCAGGTCGTAGGCGCTGTCGGTCAGCCGGGGAAGGACGTCGCCGGCCCGGCCGGAAATCGTCCGGGTCCGGTTCGCCGGGCTGCCGGCCTCCTGGAAGGCTTCGCGGGCCGCCTTCAGGTGCTCGACGTCGACGTCGATGGTGGTCAGAACGGCGTGCGGGCCCAGGCCGCGGAGGATGCACACACCCGAGACGCCGGCGCCGGTTCCGATCTCCACCGCGGTCTGCGCCTTCGACGCGGCGGCCAGCACCGTCAGGACCGCGCCTACACCGGGACCGATGGGCGTGACGCCGAGTTCGAAGGACCGTTCGCGCGCGTGAATCAGGACCTCATCCTCGGCAGGCAGATCTTCTGCATAGGACCAGCTCGTGGATTTATCGGCGCTCATGGATGTTCGCTTTCTGGGCGGCAGGGGGAGTGTTCTCTACAGCCTACTGTGTCGGGCCGGGCGCGGCCGGGAGGCGCCTCCGCCGTGGCCGGGACGTCGGCCCAAAGCGCCGTTTCCGCCGTGGGCGGAAGAGCTCCCGACGTCAGGAAATTCCCAGCTTGCTTTGAAATGATGGGTATCCGCTCATCCGCGTGGTGATCGGCGCCGAATGAAGGGTGCAGGAGCTTGCACCGCAAGCACCATCCACGGCGTAAGTGCCATCCACGAGGGGAGCGGACGATGTCGAGTCAGACAGTAGTCCCTGCAGCTGATGAGTCCAGGCCCGCCACGGACAGCGAGTGGGTCCGGCCGACGTGGGAGGAAGTGGTGACTAACCACTCCGCCAAGGTCTACCGGCTTGCGTACCGGCTCACCGGCAACAAGTACGATGCCGAGGACCTCACCCAGGAGGTGTTCGTCCGGGTCTTCCGCTCGCTCGAAAACTTCAAGCCCGGGACCCTGGACGGGTGGCTGCACCGGATTACCACGAACCTCTTCCTGGACCAGGCCCGCCGCAAGAGCCGGATCCGCTTCGACGCGCTGGCCGAGGACGCCGAGTCCCGGCTGCCCGGCCGCGAACCAGGCCCGGAGCAAAGCTTTGAATTCAACAACCTGGATCTCGACGTGCAGGCCGCCCTCGAGGAACTGCCCCCGGACTTCCGGGCCGCCGTCGTGCTGTGCGACCTGGAAGGGCTCTCCTACGACGAGGTGGCCGTTGCCCTGGGCGTCAAGCTCGGAACGGTGCGCTCCCGGATTCACCGTGGCCGCACCATGCTCCGGGAAAAGCTTGCCCACCGCGACCCACGCCCGAAGCAGGCTCTCGCGCCGCGGCTCAAGATGCCCCGCATCGCCGGCCTCCTCTGAACAGGTCGATGAAGCTGCTGAACCGACTGCTACGGGGTTTGCCGTGCAGCTACCCCGGGCGGACCGGCCGCCGGGGCCGCAGCAACGGCGCCGGCCTGGCCGCCGGGGCCGACGCCTGGCACCGGAAGCACCGCGAGGCGTGCGAGGAGTGCCGGCTGCGGGAGCGCAGGGAGCGGCAGTACCTGGAACGTCTGCGCGGTGCCGCCGTCCCCGCTGCCAGTGATGACCTGACCGCCCGGCTGCTGGCCCGAACCGAGGAACTGGCACGCGAGGCCCGGCCCGCCGCTGGGCAACCCGGCGGGGACCCGCCGTCCTTGCGGCCCGGAACGCTTCCGGGCAGCACGCAGCAGTGGGCGGCCGGCAGCGGCGGGCGTCCGCGGACGCGGGTTGCGGCCCTGGCAGCCGGGAGCGCCGCCGCCGCCGTGGCCCTGATGACCGGGTCCGCATACCTGATGGGCGGAAGCCCGGCCCCGCTGGCCGCCGGCGACGTCTCGTCCGCGTTCCTGCAGAAGGACTTGCGCCTCTCCGCGGTGGGCGGGACGCCCGACGCCGGGACCGCCTCCGGCTGGGGCCTGACCGATGAACCGGACGTCACGCCGGCCGGAGCGCTCACCGCTGGGCAGCTCACGGCCCTGCGGGCCCAGGGCTGGATTTGTCCGGAGCTCCGCGAGCTGGGCTTCCACCTCGTCTGGGCACGCGGCGGTGTGGTGGCCGGTGATGCCATGGTGGAACTGCGGCTTACCGACGGACGGCACTTCACCACGGTGCTCGAGCAGCACGCCCGCCCGCCCGCCCAGCACGGCCGATCAGGGCTCCGGCAAACCGCCGCTGCGCCGCCAGTTAATGTGCTCACCGGCCACCCTGCGGCTGCGGACGGTTTCACCGCCGCCGGCGCGGCGGGCTTGTCCCTGCCGCCAGGGAGTCCGACTGAACCGCCACCGGTGGAGGGCAGCGGCCGGCTCTGGGTCAATGCGGCGGCGCCGTTCCGTGCCATCTACCAAGGGTCGGCCGGCACCTTCACGTACGTCTCGGATCAGGCCGCCGACGAGGCCGGCAAGGGACTGGCCGTCCTGGTCCGGACCTCCGCCGCGCAGCGGGCGGAACCACAGGCGGCCGACGGAACAGCCCCGGACGAAACCGCCCGGAACGAAGCCTCCCCGGACGGCATCAGGGCGCGGATCGAGCGGGGCCTGGGCAGGATCCTGGAACTGCTGGCCCCATGACGGGCGGACCGACCGGCTGCCGGAGTGCTGTTGGCGTCCCCGAATCGTCGCCGCTCCGATGGAGAGGGTAATCTTCCTAAAGTGCTTGGAATCAACGGACCGGAGTTTCTACTTCTGCTGATCATCGGACTTCTGGTGATCGGTCCCAGCCGGCTGCCTGAATACACCCAGAAACTTGCCAATATCGTCAAGGAAGTCCGGCGGATGGCCTCCGGCGCGCGGGAGCAGATCAAGGAAGAAGTCGGCATCGACATCGATGATGTCGACTGGAAGAAGTACGATCCGCGGCAGTACGATCCGCGCCGGATTATTCGGGAAGCCCTGCTCGACGACGATACGAAGCCTGTGAGCGCCGGAGCGCCGGCTGCGGTTTCAGCGGTCACTGGCGCCGCGGTGTCCGCCCCGGAGCACCGTCCGGTCCGTGTGGTCGAGCGCTTGCCCGAAGGGGAGCCTGCACCTTTCGACGCTGAGGCCACCTAGCGCGGCTGCAGCCCGAGGGACATCCCCTTGAGCCCGCGGGGAACCGAGGCGAGCCTGCCTGCGATCTCCAGCAGGGCCGCGGCTGCAGGCGTCTCCGGACGCCCGAGCACCAGCGGAACGCCCGCGTCGCCGCCCTCGCGCAGCAGGATGTCCAGTGGAATCTGACCCAGCAGCGGTACGTCCGTTCCCACCGTGGCGGATAGCCGCTCGGCGAGCACCGCTCCTCCGCCGCTGCCGAACAGTTCCATCCGGCCGCCGTCGGGCATCTCCAGATAGGACATGTTCTCCACCACGCCGGCCACTGATTGGCCGGTCTGGGTGGCGATGGCGCCGGCCCGTTCCGCCACGTCAGCGGCAGCGGCCTGCGGAGTGGTCACGACGAGGATCTGGGCCTTGGGCAGCAGTTGGGCCACGGAGATTGCGATGTCGCCGGTGCCCGGCGGCAGATCCAGGAACAGCGCGTCGAGGTCCCCGAAGTAGACGTCCGTGAGGAACTGCTCGAGGGCGCGATGCAACATCGGTCCCCGCCAGGCGACCGGTTGGTTCCCGGTGACAAACATGCCGATGGAGATCACCTTGACCCCATAGGCAACCGGCGGCAGGATCATGTCATCCACCCGGGTGGGGGACTGGGTGATGCCCATCAGCGCCGGAACGGAGAAGCCGTACACGTCCGCGTCGACGATTCCGACGCGCAGTCCCTGGGCTGCCAGAGCGCACGCCAGGTTGACCGTCACGGACGATTTCCCGACTCCGCCCTTGCCGCTCGCCACGGCGTAGACCTTGGTGAGGGAACCGGGCTGGTTGAAGGGGATGCCGCGCTGGCCTCCCGGCCCGCGCAACTGCTCCTTCAGCGCGTCGCGCTGCTGCTGTGTCATGACCTTCAGCTCGACCTCGACGGCGGAGACCCCCGGCACCGCGGAGAGCGCTGCTTCGCAGTCAGCGGTGATGGTACCTCGCAGCGGGCAACCTGCAATGGTCAGGAGCACGGCAATCCGCACCCGGCCGCCGTCGGAAATTTGCACGGAGTCCACCATGCCCAGTTCGGTGATGGGGCGGCGCAGTTCCGGGTCGATCACGGTGGCGAGGGCGGCATGCACGGACCTGTCCAGCGGCGAGCCCGGGGAGTAGTCGAGCGGGGTGCTGCCCGGCGTGGTGCTCATGGGGTGGATGCTCAGCTCTCGGGGAAGGTGCGGGGGGCGGGCGGGGCGGCGTTGTCCGGAGTGGTCCCGGGCCGCGCCTCGAACCGGGAGTCGACCGGGGTGTCCAGGCTGCCGGGACTGTCCGGGCTGCCGGCACTGTCCGGGCCGCCGGGGCTGTCCGGGCCGTCCGGCGCGGCGGTGCGCTTGCGGGCGTCGTGGACCCGGGGGATTTGCTGCGTCCGGGGGCTGCGCTGCTTGTCGCGCCGTTCCTTCAGCTTCTCCTTAACTTTGTCGCGCGGGGTTTCATGCGCCCCGGCCGACGGGTCATGGGTGCGCAGTTCCTCCTGTGCCTCCAGCATGTCCTCCAGCAGGCTGCGCAACTCCGTCCGGACGTAGTCGCGGGTGGCAACTTCGCGCAGCGCGATCCTGAGCGAGGCAAGTTCCCGGGTCAGGTACTCGGTGTCCGAGAGGTTGCGTTCCGCGCGCTGCCGGTCCTGCTGGAGTGACACGCGGTCGCGGTCATCCTGGCGGTTCTGCGCCAGCAGCAGCAGCGGAGCGGCGTAGGAGGCCTGCAGCGAAAGCATCAGGGTCAGCAGGGTGAAGCCGAGGTCGCGGGAGTCGAACTGCCAAGCCAAGGGAGCCCAGGTGTTCCAGACCAGCCAGACGACGACGAACACCGTCATGTACACCAGGAACTGCGGCGTGCCCATGAACCGGGCAAAACCCTCGGTGGTTTGGCCGAAGGCGTCCGGGTTCGGCGAGAACTTGGGCAGGATCCGCTGCCGCCCGCTCAGGGGCGTGTCGAGACTGCCCTTGCCGGTGGCCTTGCTGCCCGGGCGGTTGCCGGGGCCCCGCGGTGTGCCGATTTCAGCCAATGCGGCCTCCCAGTTTCCTGATCGGGGCGTCGTCGTCGTGGGCGCGCCAGTCATCGGGCAACAGGTGATCCAGCACGTCATCAACCGTGACCGCCCCGACAAGCCGTCCGTCGCTGTTGACCACGGGAAGCGAGTTGAGGTTGTAGGTGGCCAAGGTGCGGGCCACCTCACTGATGTGGGCCTGGTCCGAGACCGGTTCCAGGGTCTTGTCCACCAGGTTGCCCAGCGGTTCGGGCGGGGGGAAGCGCAGCAGTTGCTGGATATGCACGACGCCGAGGAAACGTCCGGTCGGCGTCTCCAGCGGGGGGCGCGCGATGAAGATCGAGGACGCCAGCGCGGGGGAGAGTTCCTCACGCCGGACGTGGGCGAGGGCTTCCGCCACGGTTGCCTCCGGCGGCAGGATGACCGGCACGGGGGTCATCAGGCCACCGGCGGTGTCCTCGTCATATTCGAGCAGGCGGCGGACGTCTTCCGCGCCTTCGGGTTCCATCAGCTGGAGCAGCTCTTCGGCCTGGGCGCTGGGGAGCTCGGCGAGGAGGTCGGCGGCGTCGTCCGGGTCCATTTCCTCCAGCACGTCGGCGGCGCGGTTGACGTCGAGGGCGGAGAGGATCTCCACCTGGTCCCCTTCCGGCATCTCCTGCAGGACGTCGGCCAGGCGTTCGTCCTGCAGCTCGCTGGCGACCTCGAAGCGGCGCTTGTCGCTCATCTCCTGGAGGGCCTCGGCGAAGTCGGCAGGCTTCAGGTCCTCATGCGTGGCGACGAACTGCGTGGCCGCCTGCGGCTCGGTCCGGGCGCCCTGCTGTGCGTCAGCCCAGTCGATGATCATGGTCTCGTTGCGCCGCAGCCTGCTCAGCGGCGAGAGGGAGTGGCCGCGGCGGACGAAGAGCTTGCTGACAAACCAGTCGCCGGAACGGTGCCGGTCCATCGCGATGTCCTCGATCGTGGCGTCCCCGCTGCCGTCGGCGAGGGTCACGCGGCGGTCGAACATTTCGGCGACCACGAGCGTCTCCGCGCCGCGCTGTTCAAAGCGGCGGAGGTTCACAAGTCCGGTGCAGATGATCTGGGTCTGGTCGATCGAGGTGATCCGGGTCATCGGAACAAATACGCGCTTCTTGCCGGGGACCTCCACGACGATGCCGACGACGTGCGGGGCGCCCCGGTTGCCGCGAGAGAGCACGACGACGTCACGCAGCCGGCCCAGACGGTCGCCAAGCGGGTCAAAGACGTCGAGTCCGAGGAGGCGCGCAACAAACACCCGCGTAAGATTTGTGCTCACTTGTACAGGCTACCGAGTCTGCTCTCTTTTAGCTGAATTTACAGGCGCACCCCAGCCGGATAGGTAAGAATGGGGATATGTCAAACATTTTTGGTGCTCCCAGGGCTGGCGCCCCCACCGGCCCGGACGAGGCCCGCACTGTCCCCAAGGGCGACACTGTCGGTTCCTACACTTCCTACCTGGATGCCCAAAAGGCGGTGGACTACCTGGCGGACCAGCAGTTCCCGGTGCAGATGGTCTCGATTGTGGGCAATGACCTCAAGATGGTGGAACGGGTCACCGGCCGGCTCAGCTACCCGCGCGTGGCCCTCTCCGGGGCGCTGAGCGGCATGTGGTTCGGCCTCTTCGTCGGCGTCATGCTGTCCTTCTTCTCCCCGACCGGGGGCTACTTCTCGATCATCACGTCGGTGCTGATGGGCGCCGCGTTCTTCATGCTCTTCGGCATCGTTACCTACGCGATGCAGCGCGGAAAGCGCGACTTTACGTCAACCAGCCAGGTCGTGGCGACCAGCTATGACGTCGTCGTGTCCTTCGAGGCCGCCAACGAGGCGCGCCGGCTGCTCCACCAGCTGCCGATGACCCAGCGTGAGGCCGCCGCGCCGGCCGGCTACGCGCAGCAGGACTACCAGCACCAGCCGTACCAGCAGGCCGGCCAGCAGGCCCCCCAGCAACCGGGACCCCAGCAGCAGGGCCAGGCCCAGCCGGCCCAGCCGGGCCAAGGGCCGCAGGGGCAGGGGCCGCAGCGCCCCGCAGGCTGGAACGATCCGTATGGCCAGCGCAGCGCGGACGCCGGCACGGGCGGAGCGCACCCGGCTGAACCCGCCCGGCAGCCCGAGGCCGGCCAGGCTGTCCCGGGCCAGCCCGCCGAGCCGGCTCCCCAGGGCGAGGCGGAGCCGGCACGCCCGGCGGCGGTCCGCTACCCGGACCTGCCCGATGGCCGGCCGCAGTACGGCGTGCGGGTCACCCCCAAGCATGAACCCGGCCAGGACGGTTCCAAGCCGTAGCCGCCGGCCGCCTCCCGGCAGGCAGAGAGCCCCGTCCCGGATATTTCCGGGACGGGGCTCTCTGCGCTCCCGTGGTCGCGCGAACGGCGGCGAAGGCTACGGCTGCTGGCCTTCGGCTTCCTGGTAGATCCCGGCCATCCAGGACTCGACGTCGCCGGCCTTGCGCGGCAGGGCGGCGCTGAGGTTGACGGGCCCGGCGGGGGTCATCAGGACGTCGTCCTCGATGCGGACGCCGATGCCGCGGTATTCCTCGGGAATGCCCAGATCCTCGTTCTTGAAGTAGAGGCCGGGCTCAATCGTGAACACCATGCCGGGCGTGAGAACACCGTCCAGGTACAGTTCACGCTTCGCCTGGGCGCAGTCGTGCACGTCCAGCCCCAGATGGTGGCTGGTGCCGTGGGGCATCCAGCGCCGGTGCTGCTGGCCGTCGGGGCTGATGGCTTCCTCCACGGACACCGGCAGCAGGCCCCATTCGGCGAGCCGCTCCGCCAGCACGGCGGAGGCCGCGCTGTGGATGTCACGGAACTTCGCGCCGGGCTGCGCGGCGGCAAAGCCTGCGTCGGCGGCGTCGAGCACGGCCTCATAGACCTTCCGCTGGATCGCGGAGAAGGTGCCGTTGGCAGGCAGCGTGCGGGTGATGTCCGCGGTGTAGAGCGATTCGGCCTCGACGCCGGCGTCCAGCAGCAGCAATTCGCCGGCCGTGACCTTGCCGGTGTTCCGGGTCCAGTGCAGCACCGTGGCGTTGTTGCCGGAGGCGGCGATCGTGTCGTAACCGAGCTCGTTGCCTTCCTCCCGGGCGCGGGCGAAGAACACGCCTTCGACGACGCGTTCGCCGCGCTGGTGGGTCAGCGCCCGCGGCAGGGCCTTGACCACGTCCGTGAAGCCCTCCACCGTGGCGGCCACGGCGAGCTTGAGCTGCCCGACTTCCCACTCGTCCTTGAGCAGGCGAAGCTCGGAGAGCGCTTCGGTGAGCTTCTCGTCCAGGCCATCGAAGACGCCGAGGTCCAGGTTCTCCGGATCCTTGGCCGTGTTGTACCGGGCCGTATCCACGAGGGCGTCGATGTTTTCGTCCACCTTGCGCACCAGCCGCACCGAAATGCCGCCGATTTCCGGGGCGCCGACGTTCTTGGTGATGGCGAGTTCCAGTTCGCTGAGGTCAGCGGTCGCCAGGCCGAGACGGGCCTTGAACTCGGCCAGCGTCGGGCGGGTACCGATCCAGAATTCGCCGGAGCGGGAATCGGCGTAGAACTGTTCCGTGTCGCGGCCGGCGAGCGGGCGGAAGTAGAGCGTTGCGTGGTGGTGGCCGCCGTCGTCGCCCTTGCCTTCCCCCGCGGGTTCCAGGACGAGGACCGCGTCCGGCTCATGGTCCAGGCCCAGCCCGGTCAGGTGCGCGAAGGCGGAATGCGGGCGGAAGCGGTAGTCGCAGTCGTTCGAGCGGACCTTCAACGGACCGGCGGGGAGGACCAGGCGTTCACCCTTGAACAGCTCCGAGATGGCCCGGCGGCGGTCCGCCGCATGGCCGGCTACGGCGTCCCTTTCGGGAGTCTGCTGCGGGGACGGAGCCCAGTTGCTGGCCATGAAAGCCTTGAAAGCGTCGGAAGTGGGCCGCTGCGAGCGGTTGTTCACGCGCTCTTCGAGGGGCTGGGAAGCGGAGACAGGGGTGTTATCGGCATCGTTCACCGTCCCATAGTCTCACCAGCGGCGCGGCTTAGGCCAACAGGCTCCCGGGACCCATCTACTAGGCTGGTGGGGTGAGGATAGACCTGCATGCGCACTCGAATGTTTCCGACGGCACCCAGGCCCCGGCCGACGTGATGGCGTCCGCCGCCGAGGCCGGGATCGACGTGGTGGCCCTGACGGACCACGACTCCACTGACGGCTGGGCGGAGGCCGCGCTGGCCGCGCGGGACAACGGCGTCGCGCTGGTTCCCGGGATGGAGATTTCCTGCCGGACCTCCGAGGGCATCAGCGTCCACCTGCTCAGCTATCTGCACGACCCGGAGCACCCCGGGCTGCTGGAGGAAATCACCAAGGCCAAGGATGCGCGCTATACGCGGGCCGAGCGGATGGTCAGCCTGCTTGCCGAGGACTACCCGCTGACGTGGGACGACGTCATCCACCACGTCGCGCCCGGGGCCACCCTGGGGCGGCCGCACATCGCCGACGCGCTCGTGGCCGCCGGGGTCGTCGAGGACAGGACCGAGGCCTTCAGTTCGATCCTTACTTCGCGCTCGCGCTACTACGTGCAGCATTACGCGCCCGATCCCGCACTCGCCGTCGAACTGGTCCGCGCCGCCGGCGGGGTCCCGGTGTTTGCCCATCCGGTGGCGTCCGCCCGCGGACGGATCGTGGGGGACCGGACCTACCACGAGATGATTGACGCTGGCCTGGCCGGGCTGGAGATCTACCACCGGGACAATCCCGAAGAGGGCAGGGAGTTCCTGCGCAAGTTGGCGCAGAGGCACGGCCTGCTGGTGACCGGGTCCTCCGACTACCACGGTGCCGGGAAGCCGAACCTGCTGGGCGAGAACGTGACCTCGCCGGAGGTCTTCGCGCGGATCGAGGAACTGGGCACCGGATCCGCGGTGGTTCGCTGAAGCTCCCCTCCCCAAACAGGTGGCGGCAGGGGCCGGCCAGAAAGGCCCCCTGCTGCGAGCTAGTTGGGCGGGAAGGCGGCGAACTCAGCGTGGGCGGAGAGGCGCTTGGCCATGACATCGATGGCCGGCTGGTTCTGGTCCACGCAGACGAACCTGCGGTCCAGCTTCGCGGCGACGGCCCCGAGCGTCCCGGAGCCGGCGAAGAAGTCGAGGCACCAGTCGCCGGGCCGGCTTGATGCGGCCACCACACGCCGGATCAGGCCCTCGGGCTTCTGGGTCGGATACCCGGTCTTCTCCTTGCCGGTCGGCGACACGATCGTGTGCCACCAGACGTCGGTAGGCAGCTTGCCGAGTTCCCGTTTTGCCGGGGTCACCAGGCCAGGGGCCATGTAGGGCTCCCGGTCCACCTCGGCGCTGTCGAAGTGGTACCGTGCCGGGTTCTTCACATACACGAGGATGTTGTCGTGCTTCGTGGGCCAGCGGTACTTGGCCCGGGCGCCGTAGTCGTAGGCCCAGATGATCTCGTTCAGGAAGCACTCGCGGCCGAAGATCGCGTCGAGCATGACCTTGGCGTAGTGGACTTCCCGGTAGTCGAGGTGCAGGTACAGGGTCCCGTCGTCCGCGAGCAGCCGCCAGGCCTCGACCAGCCGCGGTTCCAGGAACGTCCAGTAGTCGCTGAACGCGTCGTCGTAGCTGTGCAGCGCGCCCTTGATCGTGTCGTAGGACCGGCCCTTGAAGCCGACCCTGTCGCCCTCGCCGCCGGCGTTGAGGACCATCCTGGTCTCCTGGCGCCGCTGCACCCGGCCGGTGTTGAAGGGCGGGTCCACGTAAATGAGTGTGAAGGCGCCGTCCGGCAGCGTTGGCAGGTACTCCGCGTTGTCCGCGTGTACCACCAGGTTGCTGCCGTCCGGCGCCCAGACGGTGTCAGTCATGAAGGGGTTTAGGCCTCGGCGTTGCTGGGGCGGGCGCTGGCCTGCTGCCCTTCACCGGCGACCACTTCGCCGTTGCGGCGGCGGGTCCGGCGGCGGGCGCGGGTGGCGCGGTCGACTTCGGTCGGGACGCTGGCCACCTTGGCCGGTGCCTCCGCCGCCGGCCGGGTGCTGGTTTCGGCTTCGGCGGGACGACGACGGCGCTCGCCGGACCGTCCGCCGGATTCCCCGCCGCTGCGGCGGGCGTCGCGGCCGCTTTCCTTGCCAGCGCCGCGGCCGCCGTCACGGCCGCCGCTTTGTCCCGCGCGGGCGCTGTCGCGGCTGCCGTCACGGCCGCTGGGGCGCGCGTTCTTCTTGCCGGTCTCGCCCAGATCCTCGAGGACCTCGGCGTCGACACCGGCCAGCACCCGCTTGTTGCGGGGCAGGCGGCCCTTGGTGCCCTCGGGGATGTCCAGCTCCTCGAAGAGGTGCGCGGAGGAGGAATAGGTCTCCACCGGCTCCGGGACACTGAGGCCCAGGGCCTTGTTGATCAGTCCCCACCGCGGCATGTCATCCCAGTCCACGAAGGTCACGGCGGTGCCCTTGTTCCCGGCCCGGCCGGTGCGGCCGACGCGGTGCAGGTAGATCTTTTCGTCCTCGACGCACTGGTAGTTGATGACGTGGGTGACGTCGTCGACGTCAATGCCGCGGGCGGCGACGTCGGTGGCCACAAGGACGTCCACCTTGTTGTTGCGGAAGGCGCGCAGCGCCTGCTCGCGGGCGCCCTGGCCGAGGTCACCGTGGATGGCGGCGGCCGCGAAGCCGCGGTCCACCAGCTCCTCGGCAACCTTCGCCGCGGTGCGCTTGGTCTTGGTGAAGATGATGGTGCGGCCGCGTCCGCGGGCCTGCAGGATGCGGGCGACGACCTCGATCTTGTCCATGCTGTGGGCACGGTAGATCAGCTGGCGGATGTCGCGCTTGGTCAGGCCCTCGTCGTCCGGGTCGGCGGCGCGGATGTGGGTCGGCTTCGTCATGTAGCGCCGGGCCATGGCAACGACCGGGCCGGGCATGGTGGCCGAGAAGAGCAGCGTCTGCCGGACCGCGGGGGTGCCGGCGATGAGCGTCTCGACGTCCGGGAGGAAGCCAAGGTCCAGCATCTCGTCGGCCTCGTCAAGGATGACCATCTTGACGTTCTTGAGCACGAGGTGCTTTTGCTTGTAAAGGTCGATCAGGCGGCCGGGGGTGCCGACGACGACCTCGACGCCCTTCTGCAGTGCCTCGACCTGCGGCTCGTAGGCGCGGCCGCCGTAGATGGTGGTGATCCGGGCATTGCGCTTGCGGGCCGCGTTCTGCAGGTCGTTGGCGACCTGGACGGCGAGTTCACGCGTCGGCACGATCACGAGGGCCTGCGGTGCACCCGGGGCGGGCAGCTTGTCGAACCCCTCGTCGTCGGGGCCGATCACGCGCTGCAGGGCCGGGATGCCGAAGCCGAGGGTCTTGCCGGTGCCGGTCTTGGCCTGGCCGATGATGTCGTGGCCGCTCAGGGCCACGGGCAGCGTCATTGCCTGGATGGGGAAGGGGTGCGTAATGCCGGCGTCGGCGAGGGACTCCACGATGTCGGCGCGGACGTTGTAGTCGGCGAAGGTCTTTTCGGCGATCTCGTGCGGCATTTCGTCCGAGATGATGGTTTCTTCTGGCTCGAGCGTTTCCGTTCCGGATTCGTCGATCAGAAGCTGGTGCGTATGCAATTCACTCACTAGGGGAGTTTCCTTATTCATTTTGGGCTGCGCTGCTTGCTCAACGGGGCCGGCCGGAGGCCGTTCCGGAGCACGCTCAGGCGCGCAGGCAATTCCAGTGGAAGCCGATCGCGGGCTATCTAAATGCTGGCACTGGGGACCAGCGGGTCTATCTCAAGATCGCGTAGGGGCGGGCTTGTTGAATTCGAAAATCAAGGAAATCAACGACCGGGCATCCATATCTACCTTCCCAGTCTAGCTGCACGCAGCCCGGAACCTCGACTGGACGCCCACGGGCCGGCCCGCGCGGCCGGAAATCCCGGGGATGACGCGGGGGTGTCAGCCCGCCAGTTCCAGCCGGATCTCCCCGCTGGCGATATCGGCCGAGAGCACCCGGACCCGGATCTGGGTGCCCGCTTCCAGCTCGCCCGGGCACCGTGCAGTGACGGCAGGTTCCGCAATCTGCACCATCCCGGACGGCCCGTTGCCATTGCCGTTGCCGTTCCCGTTCTTCCCGTTGCCGTTCCTGGCCGGTTTGGAACCGGAGATGACGACGGCGTCGAACTCCTCGCCGATGTGGTTGCTCAGCAGCGCAGCCTCCACGGTATCGAGGGAGAGCCGCTCCAGCCTGGCGGCGAGCTGGTCCGAGGTCCCCATGATGGCGGGCAGCGAAGGCAGGGCCTCGCGGGCCCACGCCGGAACCTCCGTGCCGTTGCTGAGCGCCTCGCAGATCACCAGCACGAAGCGGTCGATCAGCCGGCGCAGGGGTGCGGTGGAGTGGGCATACGCCGCGCCGATGGCGGACTGGGTAGCGGCCTCCGGAACGCTTCCGTCGAAGGGCGTGTAGCCGGCGCCGCGGAACAGCATGCCGGCCGAGTGCACGATCGCCAGCTGCGGCGGATCTGTCGGGTCCAGGGTGCGCAGGTATTCGCCATAGCTCATCTCCCCGTCCCAGGGCTTGCCGAGGGCTCGGGTCTGGCGGTGAAAGTGCGCCAGCGAGTTCTCGTCCGGGGCGGGCATGGTGCGCAGGATGCCGACCTTGCCTGCGAGCATGATCCCGGCAGCGGCCATCCCGGTCATGAGCGAAATCTGGGCATTCCAGTCCTCCACCGGCAGCGGCGGGGCGGCGACGATCCGGTAGCCGCCGTCGGGCAGCTGTTCGATCTCCTGTTCCGGCATGTTCAGGCTGGCGCCGCCGCGGAGCCGCTCCAGCTCCACGCGCTTGATTCCGACTTCCTTGAGCAGCTGCAGCACGGGCCCCGCGGTACCGGCGTCGAGCTGCGCCTGGACACCCGGATAGCTGAGTTTGGCCCGGCTGCGGACCCGGGCCCGGCGCACCAGCACCGAGGAGACCTCGGCGTCGGCGTCGAGCTCGAATTCCCAGACGAAAGCGGCGCAAAGCTGACCGGCGAGCAGGCTGCCGGCCTCCTCACTGATGACCTCCGGATGCAGCGGAATCCGGCCGTCCGGGGTGTAGAAGGTCTGGCCGCGTCGGCGGGTTTCGGCGTCGAGCACTCCGCCGGGGGACACGAAGGAGGGGACGTCCGCGATGGCGTAATGCAGTTGGTAGCCCGTGCCGGCGCGGGAAATGTGGAGAGCCTGGTCAAGGTCCGTGGAGGACTCCGGATCGATGGTCACGAAGTCGATATGGGTGAAATCAAGCTCCGGCAGTTCGTGCCCGGCCACGGCTTCCTTGGCTTCGCGCAGGACGTCCTCCGGGAACGGTCCGGGCAGCTCCAGCGTGGTGCGCAGCGCGTGCAGCGCCAGGGCAAGTTGGTTCTCCTGCCGGTGGATGCTGGGGGTCAGGCGATGATGGGACACGAAAATCAGGTTAGCCCGAATTGCGCCATTAGTCTTGGATCATGAGCACATCGCCGGCTGATCCTGCCCGTTACAACAGCTTTCTGATGGATCTGCTCGGCGTGATGGCCTACGGGGAGCTGTCAGCCTTCGAACGGCTCTCCTCCGATGCCCGTTATTCGCCCTCGCTGCACGATCGCGCCGTGCTGGGCAGGATCGCCGTGATCGAGTTCCAGCACTATGAACTGGTGAGCGCCCGGCTTGATGAAATGGGCCTGGACCCGGAGGTGGCCATGCTGCCCTTCCAGCCTTCCGTGGACCACTTCCACGAGCGCACCCGCCCGGCCGACTGGTTCGAGTCCCTCATGAAGGCGTACGTGATCGACACGGTCTCCGCGGATTTTTACCGCGCGGTGGCTCTGCACGTGGACGCCTCCACCCGCCTCCTGGTGGAACGGATCCAGGCCGATGAAGCGGCCACCGCGGTGCTGCGGGACCGGCTCAAGACGGCCCTTGCCGACGACCCGCGGCTGGCTTCCCGGCTGGCGCTGTGGGCGAGGCGGCTGCTGGGGGAGGCCCTGACGCAGGCCCGGCGGGTCAGCTTCGAGCACGCGTTCCTCGGCGGTCTGATCGGTGCGGACGAGGAGCGGTCCCGGGAAATGGTCCGGGAACTGACGGTGCAACTCGCCGCCAATCACTCGCAGCGGATGACGCAGCTGGGGCTGGCCGGCTAGCTTGCCGGGGCGGCCGCCGCTGCCGTCAGGCTTCCGCGGCGTCGAGGGCGGCCAGCAGGTCGCGGGCGGCGCCGGCGGGATCCTCAGCCTCGGTGATGGCCCGGACCACCACGATCCGGCGGGCACCGGCTTCCACCACCTGCTCCACGTTCCCCAGGTCGATGCCGCCGATCGCGAACCAGGGCACCACACCGTCCACCCTGCCGACGTCGGCAGCCTCGGCCCGGCGGATCGCTTCGGCGGCATACCGCACCAGCTCCAGCCCGACGGCGGCTCGGCCCGGCTTGGTGGGCGTGGCCCAGACGGGTCCCACGCAGAAGTAGTCGAGGCCGCTGCGGCCAGGCGATGCGAGGATCGCCGCGTCCACCTGGTCCGGGCTGTGCGTGGACAGCCCCACCACGGCATCCTTGCCGAGGAAGTGCCTGGCGGCCGCGAGCGGGATGTCCTTCTGGCCGACATGGAACACGGGCGCGCCCGACAGTGCGGCCAGATCCGCACGGTCGTTGACCGCCCAGAGCCGTCCGTGCCGGTGGGCCGACTGGTGCAGGATCTCGAGCAGCTCGAGTTCCTCGGCCGCCTCGAGGGACTTATCGCGCAGCTGGATGATGTCGACGCCGCCGGCAAAGGCGGCATCCACGAAGGCCTCAAAGTCGCCGCGGTCCCTGCGGGCATCGGTGCACAGGTACAGGCGGGCGGTGGTGTGGACGTCATCGCGGCTCATACCCCAAGCCTAGTTCCTCTAAACTGGGCCATACCGCGGGAGCCCGCTGCAAGGTCATGCGCCACTTGGCGTTTTCGGCCCTGCAGGGCTGAGAGGGCATCAGAGCCGACCGCTTGACCTGATCCGGTTAGTACCGGCGTAGGGAAGGAATCCGCCATGGGCACTCCAGCCGGTTTGAGGGATGCGCCCGCCGCGGCGCCGCATGACGGTCCCGCCGGGCAATATTACGACGTGGCCGTGATCGGCGGCGGCGTCGTCGGGCACGGTATCGCGTGGGAGGTGCGTCGCTCGGGCCGGACCGTGGCCCTGATCGACGACGCCCCCGGCACCGGCGCCAGCTGGGCTGCGGCCGGCATGCTGGCCCCGGTGAGTGAACTCCACTACCAGGAGGAGGACCTGCTGGAGCTGATGCTCGAGTCCTCCCGGTTGTGGCCCGACTTCGCGGCGCGGCTCCAGCCCGCAGCCGCGGAACCCACTGACAGCGGCGGTAACGGAGCAGCCACCGGGACCGGTTACCTCACGACGCCGACCCTCGCGGTGGGCGCCGATGCGGCCGACCGCCGGGCGCTCGCGGACCTCCGGAACGTGCAGCAGGCCTGCGGACTCTCGGTGGAGCCCCTTACCGTCCGCGAGGCCCGCCGACGCGAGCCACTGCTGAGCCCGGGCATTTCCTGCGCCTTCGACATTCCCGCCGACCACCAGGTGGACCCCCGGCTCCTGCTTGCCCGGATCGCGGCGCTGCTGGCAGCGGACAGCGGGAGCCATGCCGTGCAGCGCCGCGCCGCAGGGCTGCTCTGGCAGGACGGACGTGTCGCCGGCGTCAGGCTGGCCGGCGGAGCGCAAGTCCGCGCGGGGGAGACCATCGTGGCCAACGGTCTTGGCGCCGCCGGGCTCGGCGGGCTCCCGCCCGGACTTAGCCTGCCGCTGCGGCCGGTCCACGGCGACATCCTCCGGCTCCGGGTACCGGCCCGGCTGCGGCCGCTGCTGGGCTCCACCGTGCGGGGCCTGGTCCGCGGCGTGCCGGTCTACATCGTCCCGCGCCGGGACGGCACCGTGGTGATAGGAGCCACCCAGCGCGAAGACGCCCTCGCGGAACCGGCGGAATCCGGGGTGGGCGCGGTCTCCGCCGGAGGCGTGTACCAGCTGCTGCGGGATGCCCAGCAGCTGCTGCCCGCCGTCGCCGAACTGGAACTGCTGGAGGCCACCGCCCGGGCCCGGCCCGCGACGCCGGACAACGCCCCGCTGCTGGGCCGCGTTGCCGACCGGGCTGCCGGCCGCCCGGGCGACGTCGCGGGAATCATCGTCGCTACCGGATTCTTCCGGCACGGCATCCTTCTGACTCCCGTGGCCGCGCAGATCTGCCGGCAGCTGCTGGAGGGCACGGCGGACCCCCGCTGGAGCCGGTTCCGGCCGGACAGGTTCTCCGCCGGCGCTCCCGACCCAAGTCCCCAGCACCCAAGCCCCCACCCAGAGCGCAGCGAGGAAGCACTATGAAGATCAGACTCAACGGCACGGAGCACGCAGTCCCCGACGGCGCCTCCGTCAGCACCCTTGTCAGCCAGATCACCGGGCGGACGCTCGCCCCGAACGGGCAGGCAACCGACGGGCGGAAGCTCGGCGTCGCCGTAGCCCGCAACGCATGCGTGGTGCCCCGCAGCCAATGGCACGGCACGGCGCTCGCCGACGGGGACGACGTCGAGCTGGTTACGGCAGTACAGGGAGGTTGAGCAACATGGAAGCAACTACACGCGCCGCAACCCCGCCGGCATCGCCGGCAACCGGGGACGCGTTCGTCGTCGACGGCGTACGGCTGGGTTCCCGGCTGATCATGGGGACCGGCGGGGCGCCCAGCCTCGACGGCCTCGGGGCAGCCCTCGTGGCGTCCGGCACGGAGCTGACCACCGTGGCCATGCGCCGCTACTCTCCGGCGGAGGCCGGCTCCTTGTTCCAGTTGCTGGTGGATCACAACATCCGGGTACTGCCGAACACCGCGGGCTGCTTCACCGCCCGGGACGCCGTGCTGACCGCCGAACTGGCCCGCGAGGCCCTCGAAACGGACTGGGTGAAGCTGGAAGTCATCGCCGACGAGCACACCCTGCTGCCGGATGCCGTGGAACTCGTGGACGCCACCGAACAGCTCGTGGGACGCGGCTTCAAAGTGTTCGCGTACAGCAACGATGACCCGGTGCTGGCCCTGCGCCTGGAAAACCTTGGCGCCGTGGCCGTGATGCCCCTGGGCTCACCCATCGGCACCGGGCTGGGCATCCTCAACCCGCACAACATTGAACTGATCGTCTCGCGGGCCTCCGTGCCGGTGGTCCTGGACGCCGGCATCGGCACCGCCTCTGACGCGGCACTGGCCATGGAACTCGGCTGCGATGCCGTGCTGCTCGCCACCGCGGTGACCAGGGCACAGAATCCGGCGCAGATGGGTGAGGCCTTCAAGCATGCTGTCATCGCCGGTAGGCTGGCGAAAAGGGCCGGCAGGATCCCGCGCCGCGAGCACGCGCTGGCATCCTCGGCCATGGAAGGCCGGGCCGAGTTCCTGTAGGTCCGGCACAGCGCTGGAAAAACAGGTCCGGCCAGCAAAGGAGCCGTCATGGGAGCCACGGACAACGTCCTCAACCAGGACCAGGTCGACGCCGCCCTGGCCAGTCTTCCCGACTTCCGGTACCGCCTGGGCGGGCTGGTCACGGTCTACAAGGCGCCGACGTCGGCCGCGGCACTCGAGCTGATTGCGGGCCTGGGACGCCAGGCCGAAGAACAGGACCACCACCCGGACCTCGACTGGCGCTACAACCGGGTCTTTCTCCGGTATAGCTCGCACGACGCCGGCGGCCAGGTCACCCGCAAGGACGTTGAGGCCGCGGCGGCGGCCAGCGCGGCGGCCGCCGCATTGGGCGCCACCGCAGAGCCGGGGCTGTACCGCACCGTGGAGGTGGCCATCGATTCCGAGGATCCGGCGGCTGTCTCCGAGCTCTGGCGGCTGGCCCTGGGTTACCGCAAGGGCGGTAGCGGCGACCTCCGCGACCCGTACGGTCGCGGTCCGACCCTCTGGTTTCGGGAGACATCCACGCCGAACCCCAATCGCCTCCACCTCGATATCCACCGCAGCAGGGCCGAGTCGGGGCCGGTGCTGGAGAAGACGGCAGCCGCCGGGGCCTTAATGAACCGTGACCACGCACCCGCCTGGGTGGTGGTCACGGATGCGCAGGGGAACCGGCTGTGCCTCTGCACCGAAGAAGGCCACGGACCGGAGCTGCCGGAGGGCCTGAACGAGGCCAGGACGGCCCGCCGCGCCCGCCGGCGCAGTACACCTAGAGGCGCAGGATGGCGGTGAGGCGGGCAGTGTCGTGCTGTGTGCGGCGCCGGCCCAGGTACAGTGCCACGGCCACGGCGGCTGCCGTACCGATCACCATGGGCAGGACCCACGGAATCCAGGTCAGGCCGGGCTGGTAGCCCAGTCCCGCCGCCGTGAAAATAATCCAGCTCAGCATCCCCACGGCGGCCGCAACGCCTGCCGGCACGCTGATGCCGTACTTGGCGTGCCGCTTGTCGTTGGCCCAGACCACGAAGCCTGCGGCCACGGTCACCATCGCAACCACAATCAAGGACAGCATGAGCTAGAGGGCGCCGAAACCGACGCGGCGTACTTCTTCGGCGCCGATTTCGACGTAGCCGAGGACGTTGGCGGGGATGATGATCTGGCGGCCCTTCTCATCCGTAAGGCGGAGCTCGGTGCCCTTCGAGATGGAATCCGCGACTACCTTGGCCAGGGTGTCAGCATCCTGCGCCGATTCCAGGACAATTTCGCGGCCGATGTTCTGAATGCCGATCTTTACTTCCACTGCAAGGCCTCCCAGCCAATCAAAGTTCTAAACGTGTTCTCTATTTGTAGTCTAGGACTCCTTGGGGAAACGGGAGATTCCGCGCCAAGCTAAACGATAGATCAGGTCGCTGGCCACATCGAGGTCAAGATTCCCGTCAGTTTCCAGCCAGTACCGGGCGCTGACCTGCGCCATCCCGGCGAGTCCGCGCCCCAGCAGCTGTGCTTTGAGCTCCGGAAGCTTGGTGTCCTCGGCGATGACGCGCGCGACGGCGTCGGCGAAAGTCTTGTTGAACGACTCCAGCCGGGCGCTCACGTCCGGATCATTGATCAGGTCGGATTCGAAGACGAGACGGTGGGCCTGGTCATCGTGGGCAATGAAGCGGAAATAGGCGCGCATGACGGCCTGGACCCGCTCGTCGTTGTCCGTGGTGGAGTTCAACGCACCCAGCAGCAGCTCGATGAGCTTGCTCAGGTGGCTGTCCAGCAGCGCCAGGTACAACTCACGCTTGGACGGAAAGTGCTGGTAAAGCACCGGCTTACTCACCCGGGCGGTTTCTGCGATTTCGTCCATCGCGGCACCGTGGTATCCGTTGGCAACAAAGACCTCCTGGGCGGCGGCCAGCAACTGCGCCCGGCGTTCGTCGCGGGGAAGACGTGCCGACCGCGGCCCGCCGCTCCGGACCTGCCCGGACCCCGCCCTGCCGGCGGGGTCATGTCCAACCGGTGCCTGATGAACCACTGTCGGCCTACTTTCCTTCGCTGTTAGGTCCACTTTACGCGTGGGTAATATGACCTGGCGGTATCTTCGGGCATAGATTGAACTATGGCCTCCAAGTTCACCGCAACCGCCGCACCTGCAACGCCGGAACCAGTGCGGTATCCGCTGCCCGCTTCAGTGCCTGGCCCGCTCGTGGAGCCGGCCGAGGGTATGAGTGCTGACGAGGTGGAACGCTACTCCCGGCACTTGATCATTCCCGAGATCGGCTCGATCGGCCAGCGCCGGCTCAAGAACGCCAAAGTACTGGTGATCGGTGCAGGCGGCCTCGGCTCACCGGCGCTGTTGTACCTCGCCGCTGCAGGGGTGGGCACCCTGGGCATCATCGACGACGACGTCGTGGACCTGAGCAACCTCCAGCGCCAGGTGATCCATGGCGTCGCGGACGTCGGCCGGCCCAAGATCGAGTCCGCCCGGGACGCGATCGCCGCGCTGAATCCGCTTGTCGACGTCCGGCTGCACAACGTCCGGCTCGACGCTTCCAACGCCCTGGACCTGTTCGCCGGCTACGACCTGATCCTCGACGGCGCCGACAACTTCGCCACGCGCTACCTTGTCAACGACGCAGCGGCCATCCTCGGCAAGCCCTATGTCTGGGGTTCGATCTTCCGCTTCGACGGGCAGGTCAGCGTCTTCTGGGAGAAGCACGGACCGACGTACCGTGATCTGTACCCGGAGGCACCGCCGGCCGGTTCCGTTCCGTCCTGCGGGGAGGGCGGGGTGTTCGGCATGCTCTGCGCAGCCGTCGGCTCGCTCATGGTGACCGAAGCGGTCAAGCTGATCACCGGCGTCGGACGCTCCCTGCTGGGACGCGTGGCGCTCTTCGATGCCCTCGGCGGAAGCTGGCGCGAAATCAACGTTTCCCGGGACCCCGAGACGGAACGCGTCACGGAACTCACCGATTATGAGGCGTTTTGCGGCATCACCCCGTCCGCCGACGCGGGTACCGAACGCACCGTCACCGCCACCCAGCTCGCCACCATGCTGGCATCCCGCAAGGCCGGTCTCAAGGACTTCCAACTCGTCGATGTGCGTGAAACCGGCGAGTATGAGATCGTCCGGATCGACGGCGCAGTGCTGATCCCGCAGGGCAGGATCCTGGCCGGGGAAGCGTGGGGGGAGCTGCCGCAGGACGTCGACATCGTGTTCCACTGCAAAGGCGGAACCCGCTCCGCCGCAGTCCTGGCCGCGGCACGCGCTGCCGGCTACGAACGGGTGAGCCATCTCGACGGCGGCATCCTGGCCTGGGTGCGGGACGTGGAGCCCGAGAAGCCGGTGTACTGAACTTCCCTCGCTGAGGCGGAAATTAAGCTGTTTCCCGCTCGGCCGCCGTCGGAATTGTTCCGGCCGGCCCGCCGTGGTCGACCGGGCACCCGCCGTCTGCCGCCCGGTCGGCAGGCTGTTCGACCGTGATGCCGTACAGGGCCTCGAGGGCTGCGACGTAGTTCTCCTGCTGGCCGTTGGCGGCGAGCTCGCGGGCGCGGACCGTCGGCACGTGCAGCAGCTGCTTGACCATGCGGCGCAAGGCAAACTCGACTTCTTCGGCCGCGGCGGTGCAGCCATGCCGGGCCCGGACCTTTTCCATTTCCGCGTCCAAAACGTTCATGGTGTGCCGGCGCAGCGCGACAATCGCCGAGTCCACGGACCGGGCTTCACGTTCCTGCTCAAAAGCGCTGGCAGCCCCCGCGACGATGCTGCTCGCCTGCTCCAGCGACTCGGACTGTTCCTGCGGGGCGGCAAGGCGCACGGACTCGAGCGTGAGGAGCTCCACGCCGTCGAGCTCGCCGACGGCGGGATCGAAGTCGTGCGTGAGGGCGAGGTCGATGGCGATCAGCGGCTGCGGCGAGTCGGACCGGACCCGGGCCAGTTCCGAGGCCTCGACCCGGGTGTCGGATCCGCTGCAGCCGATCAGAACGTCGGCGGCCGCGACGGCGGCCGGCAGGCTCGCCGCATCCAAGGCCGTGCCCCCGCGGGTGGCGACGAAGCCGGCCGCGCGGCCCGAGGAGGAGTAGACGGAGACGTCCGTGCAGCCGCGTTCGCGGAGCAGTGACATAGTCGCCCCGGCGTAGGCGCCGGTGCCGAAGACGACGGCCTTCTTGGTGGACCAGTCCGGGTTCTCGGATAGTTCGGTGGCGAGGTCCAGGGCCACGGAGACGATCGAGAGTCCGCGGGATCCGAGGGCGGTTTGTGCCCCGACGTCCTTGGCGGTCTTGGACGCGGCCTGGAACAGCCGGACAAGGCCGGAGCTGGCCGTGCCCTCGTGCTGGGCGGTGATCAGGGCCCGTCGGACCTGGCCTGCGATTTCGCGCTCCCCGACGACGGCAGAGTCCAGACCGGAGCTGACCGAGAACAAATGCCGGCTGACTTCGGAGCCGGTCCGGGTGCTGAAGGACCGGGCGACGAGCTGTTCGTGGAGCCCCGTGGTGCCGCTGATCTGGGCGATGAGGGCGGCGCGGGCGGCCTCGACGTCGTCGGGGCGCGGAGCCTCGCCGTAGATTTCGAAGCGGTTGCAGGTGGCAAGGACAACGGCACCCGCCACGGCCGGCGATCCGGCGAGGGCGGATGTAGCCAGCTCTGAGGCGCCGGTGCTCAGTTGAGCAACGGTCTCGAGGTCGATGTCGGCGTGGGTCGCCACCAATGAGAAAAGAACCACAGCAGAACAATCATAGCTTTGACGTCACCGCGCCGACCAACAATGCGGCGTGGGACCGCGCACGCTGCCCTGTGATTCCCGCCACGGGGGCACCCACAACGGCCCGGCTGACAGGCTGTCGTTATCTTTTGGAGCCGATTTTGGGCACAATCAAAGTCATGACTCCTAGCCCTGCGGCCACAGACGGCACGTCCCAGATGAGCACGTCGCACCTCCATTCCTCAACCGCCGGGTCAACCGCCGGTTTGAAAGCAGACGGCCGTCCCGGCCTCCCCGACGATCACCCCCTGGTGGACGGCCGCACCGCGGATTCCCCGCTGATCACCGCATACCGCGGCGGCAAACCATCCCGCCGTCCGGTCTGGTTCATGCGGCAGGCCGGCCGCTCGCTGCCCGAATACCTTAAGGTCCGCGAAGGCGTGGCCATGCTGGACTCCTGCCTGCGCCCGGAGCTTGCCTCCGAGATCACCCTGCAGCCGGTCCGCCGTCACGATGTTGATGCGGCCATCTTCTTCTCGGACATCGTGATCCCGCTGAAGCTGGCCGGCGTCGGAGTGGATATTGTTCCCGGCGTGGGACCGGTCCTGGACAAGCCGGTGCGCACCGCAGCGGACGTCGCCGCCTTGCCGCAGCTGACCTGGGAGGCCCTCGAGCCCATCCGCGAAGCCGTCCGGCTCACGGTGGCCGAGCTGGGCAGCACCCCGCTGATCGGCTTCGCCGGTGCCCCGTTCACGCTCGCGGCCTACATGGTCGAAGGCAAGCCCTCCCGCGACCACCTCGGCCCGCGCACCATGATGCACGCCGATCCCGAGACCTGGACCGCGCTGGCCAACTGGGCCGCCGATGCCTCCGGAATGTTCCTGCGGGCCCAGCTCGAGGCCGGCGCCTCGGCCGGTCAGCTCTTCGATTCCTGGGCCGGTTCGCTGGGGCTCGCGGACTACACGCGCTTCGTCGCCCCGGCCTCGTCGCGTGCCCTGGACCACGTCCGGCACCTCGGCGCCCCGCTGATCCACTTCGGCACCGGAACCTCGGAACTGCTCGTGGCCATGCGCGACGTCGGCGTTGACGTGGTGGGCGTGGACTACCGGCTGCCGCTGGATGAGGCGAACCGCCGCCTGGGCGGAACCGTGCCGCTGCAGGGGAACATCGACCCGGCCCTGCTGTCCGCACCCTGGGAGGTGCTGGAAGCCCATGTCCGGGCGGTCATTGCGGCCGGCGCCTCGGCTCCGGGCCATGTGCTGAATCTGGGTCACGGGGTTCCGCCAGAGACGGATCCGACGGTGCTGACGCGCGTCGTCGAACTGATTCACTCGATTTCCCCGGAATAGCGGCATGGGCGCAGCTGAGCGCAGCCCCGGCCGGACCGCCGTGGTGGTGGGCGGGGGGATCTCCGGCCTGCTGGCCGCCCGGGAACTGGCCCGCGCCGGTGTCAGCACCACCGTGCTGGAGGCTTCCAGGGAGTGGGGCGGCTGCGTCGGCAGCCATGTCGTCGGCGGCCTGACCCTGGACAGCGGCGCCGAGTCCTTCGCCACCCGCTCCTCAGCTGTGGCCGACCTCGCCGCCGAGCTGGGTCTCGCGGCCGAGATCGTGGCTCCGAACCCAGGGGGCGCCTGGGTCCAGCTGCCTGACGGTCCCCGCGAACTGCCCCGGACCGGAGTGCTCGGTATCCCGGCCAACCCCTGGGATCCCGAGGTCCGGCGTTCGCTCGGCACGCTGGGCTCACTCCGTGCCTCCCTGGATGCCCTCCTTCCGGCCTCGATTGGCACCGGCCGCGGGGACACAAGTGTCTCGGCCTTGGTCCGCGCCCGGATGGGGCGCCGGGTCCTCGAGCGTCTCGTGGCGCCGGTTGTCGGCGGGGTCCACTCCGCCGACCCGGCCGTGCTCGACGTGGATATGGTGGCGCCGGGACTGCGCGCCGGAATCCGGCAACATGGCTCCCTCGCCGCCGCCGTCGCCGCCCAGCGCAGGGGCGCCCCCGGCGCGCCCGGGAGCGGGGCCGGAGACCGCGCCCCGGGCCCCGCCCTACAGAAAGCCGGCTCGGCCGTGGCGGGCCTCCGGGGTGGAATGCACACGCTGATCTCCGCGCTCCTGGCCGATCTGCGGGACCGCGGCGTGACGCTGCTGAGCAGTAAGCGGGCCGATACTGTCGAGCGGACTGCCGGTGGCTGGCGCGTCCGGTCCGGAGACCGCGACTACGACGCCGGGCTGCTGGTCGTCGCGGTCGAAGGTCCGGCCGCCGTCGGGCTGCTTTCCGGGGCCCTGCCGGAGGTCGCCAGCCGCCGGCCCGCCGCCGGACCGGACGTCAGCCTGGTCACCCTCGTGGTGGACCTGCCGGAGCTCGACTCCGCCCCGCGCGGCACCGGGATCCTGGTGGCGCCGCAAAGTCCGGGCATCGCGGCCAAGGCCCTCACCCATGCCACCGCAAAGTGGCGCTGGCTGGCTGAGCAAGCCGCCCCCGGCACCCATGTCCTCCGCCTCTCCTACGGGCGCGGCCCGCGGCCCGCCAACGGATCCGCTCCGGAGCCCCGGACCGACGCCGAACTGTTCGACGCCGCCTTGCAGGACGCCTCGGCCCTGCTCGCCGTTCCGGTCCAGGCCGGCTCCGTGCAGGCCTGGGACGTGGTGCGCTGGTCCGGTGCCCTGCCGTTCGCGTCCCTCGGGCACAAGCGCCGCGTCGCCGAAGTCCGGGAGATCTGCGCCGCGGACGGGACCCTCGCCGTCGTGGGCGGCTGGCTGTCCGGCAACGGGCTCGCCGCGATCGTCGCCGACACACCCAAAGTGCTGCGTACCCTGCTGGCGTGACCGCCGTTGCCGGGTCCGCATTCCTCGCCCCTTTGCCGCTGCGCTGAGCATGCCCACCGGCCGGCAGTCAAAATTCCCCCGGGACCTGATCCCCGTTAGGGTCGATGACCATGGTTATTCACAGGTCCAACGATTCAAGGACGCAGGCAGGCCGCCATCGGGGACTCCGGCACGGCCTGGCAGCTGCCGCGCTCGGGGCGGTGCTGGCCGGCTCAGCAGGAGTTCCTGCCTCGCACGCCGCAACCGGAGTCCTGGCCGCCGCAGCAACGACAGCGGGCGCAGCAACGGCGGGGGGATCGCTGTCGCGCGGCCTCGACGGCCTGCTCGGTAACCTGCTCGGTTCCCCGCAACCGACGGCGTCGCAACAGCCCACCTCGTCCGGGCGGCCGGAGTCCTCAGCGGAGCCGACGCCGACGAAGCCGGCGTCACCCTCGCAGCAGCCCGGGCAGGACGACGATGACGACGACGGTGAGGCGGCCGCGCCGGACCGGACGGCAACGCCTTCCCCGACGCAGTCCGGCACCGCTCAGCCGGAGGCGCCCCAGGGCGGCCCGCCGGCCGAAAGCCAGCCCTCCGCTCCGCAGCCCGCCGCCCCGGCCGCCGGCCGGAGCGCCGCCGGGGATCCGGCTCCCGCCACGCCCCCACCCGGGGCCGGTACCCTTGACCCGGACGGCCCGGACGCAGTCCCAACGTCGGAACCCGGCCTGGACGCTGCGGTGCAGCCGGAGCCCGGTCCGGCGCGGACGGAAGTACCGGCCGGGACTGACGGCCGTTCCGGCAGCACTTCGCTCAAGGCCACCTCCGCGGAGGAAACCGGCCTTTCCCCGTTGCTCGGCTGGGGAATCGGCCTTGTCGGGCTGTCCGGAATCGCCGGCGTCGTCGCCACCAGGCTGCGCAGGACCTGAGCGAAACGCTGCCGGAACCCCTGCCTCCGGACTGAAGTGTGAAATCCAGCACTTCTACGCCCTGTAGAAGTGCTCTGTTTCGACTTAGCCAAGGGGAAGGGGCAGACTGGTATCTATGAGCCACACTTCTGCCGAATCTGTCACTAAAACCGGATCAGTCACCGAATCAGCAAACGAAGAATCCACCGAGCAGTTCTTCACGCTTTGGACGGTCTTCAAGCGGTCCGCCGAGGTCCCGCGCAGCGACGACGCTGCCGAGGAGTTCGACGCGCTGACTGCCCGGCTGGCCGATGCGGGAGTGGTCCACCGCGGCAGTTACGACGTCTCTGCCATGCGGGCGGACGCCGACATCATGGTGTGGCTGCACGGGCC
Source organism: Pseudarthrobacter sp. MM222 (assembly GCF_947090775.1). Classification (NCBI taxonomy): domain Bacteria; kingdom Bacillati; phylum Actinomycetota; class Actinomycetes; order Micrococcales; family Micrococcaceae; genus Pseudarthrobacter; species Pseudarthrobacter sp. MM222. The sequence goes on along the minus strand of NZ_OX352321.1, from coordinate 3,106,831 downwards.
CCAGCCGGAGGCCCTGCAGCGGGCGATCCGGGATATCCGGCGCAGCAAGCTCTTCGCGGGCACCGAGATCGCGTGGTCCGCAATGGGCGTGCACCGCGAGGCCGAGTTCGCCAAGAACCACACGCCCGCCTACTCCCGCGGCGTGGCACCGGCAGAATGGCTCTGCGTCTACCCCTTCGTCCGCTCCTACGAGTGGTACCTCCTGCCCGACGCCGAGCGCGGCGCCATGCTCCGCGACCACGGCATGCTGGGCCGCGAATTCCCCCAGGTCATCTCCAACACCGTCTCCTCCTTCGCCCTGGGAGACTGGGAATGGATCCTCGGCCTGGAAGCCCCCGAACTCGTGGACCTCGTGGACCTGATGCGCCACCTCCGCGCCACCGAGGCCCGCCACCACGTCCGCGAGGAAATCCCCTTCTACACCGGCCGCCGGGTCACCGCCGCCGAGATCGCCGAGGTCCTTGCATGAGCCCGCTCGAACCCCAGGGATCCGGTGCCCAGGAGACCGCCGTCAATCCGGTCACCGAGGCCGGCCGGATGGCCCCCAAGGAGTACGACGCCGTGCTCCTCGCTTCCTTCGGCGGGCCCGAAGGCCAGGACGACGTTCTCCCGTTCCTCCGCAACGTCACACGCGGGCGCGGCATCCCGGACGAGCGGCTCGAGGCGGTCTCGCACCACTACCGCGCCAACGGCGGTATCAGCCCGATCAACCAGCAAAACCGCGAGCTGAAAGCCGGCATCGAGGCCGAGCTCGCCTCCCGCGGCATTGAACTGCCAGTGTTCTGGGGCAACCGCAACTGGGACCCGTACATCCCGCAGACGCTTCAGGACATCTACGACGCCGGGCACCGCAAGGTCCTGATGATCACCACGAGTGCCTACTCCTGCTACTCCAGCTGCCGCCAATACCGCGAGGACATCGGCATGGCGCTGACCGAGACCGGCCTCGACGGGAAACTCGAAGTGGACAAGGTGCGGCAGTACTTCGATCACCCCGGTTTCGTGGAGCCCTTCGTCGAGGGCACCGCGGCCGGCCTCGCCCACGTCCAGGCCCAGCTCGGGGCGGCCGGCACCCCGGTGCACATCCTGTTCGCGACGCACTCCATCCCGACCCGCGATGCCGAAGCCGCCGGACGCTCCGAGGAGGAGCCACGCCACTTTGCAGAGGACTCCGCCTATGCCGCCCAGCACCTGGCCTCCGGCGCCGAGGTCATCCGCCGGGTGGAAACCAAGACGGGCCTGACCGCCCCGTGGTCCCTCGTCTACCAGTCCCGCTCCGGCGCACCGCACGTGCCATGGCTGGAACCGGACATCAACGATGCCATCGAGGAACTTGCCGGCCAGGGCGTCAAGGGCGTCGTGATCGTGCCGCTCGGCTTCGTCAGCGACCATATGGAAGTTGTCTGGGACCTTGACACTGAGGCGCTGGATACCTGCGCCAAGCTGGGGCTGGCCGCCACCCGCGTGCCCACCCCGGGAACGCACCGGAAGTTCGTCGGCGGACTCGTGGACCTGATTTGCGAACGGACCGCCGCGAACAACATCGCCGACCGGCCGCACCTAACCGCGCTCGGACCCTGGTACGACGTGTGCCGGCCCGGCTGCTGCGCCAACTTCCGCGGCGAGAAGCCCACCATCGCCGGAGCCGACACCACCGTCGGTACCGGCCACGATTCCTACCCGGAAGCCTCCGCTGCCGGCAGTTCCGCTCCCGCGGCTGCGTCCACGGCCGCGACGTCAGCCGGCCGGGGGACCCCATGACCGTCCGGATCGGCACCCGCGCCAGCAAGCTCGCCCTCACCCAGACGCAGCAGACCGCGGACCAGCTTGCCGCCGTCGGCGGGTTCCCGGTGGAGCTCGTCCACATCAAGACCGAGGGCGATGTCCTCACCGGCTCGCTGTCCCAGCTGGGCGGCACCGGCGTCTTCGTCGCCGCACTGCGCGAGGCCCTGCTGCAGGACAAATGCGATGTCGCCGTGCACTCGCTCAAGGACCTGCCCACCGGCCCCGCCCTCGGCCTGAGCCTCGCGGCGACGCCGAAACGCGTCGATGTCCGGGACGTACTCTGTGCCCGTGACGGCCTCAAGCTCGCCGACCTGCCCGCCGGGGCCACCGTCGGCACCGGATCCCCGCGTCGGGCCGCCCAGTTGCGCGCCGCGCGTCCGGATCTCGACATCCGGGACATCCGCGGCAACGTGGACACGCGGCTGGGCCGGGTCCCCGGGCTGCCGGGCAACAGCACCGACACCGTCGTGGACGGCAAATCCTGCGATCTCGACGCCGTCGTCCTCGCCGCCGCCGGACTGCACCGGATCGGCCGGCTGGACACCGTCAGCGAATACCTTGAGACCGACATCATGCTGCCGGCCGCCGGGCAAGGATCCCTGGCGATCGAATGCCGCGCCGCCGACGCCCCCCGCAAGGCCGGATCCACTGAAGGCTCCCAGGGCGTGCTGGCGCAGGCCCTCGCCGCCCTCGACGACCCGGACACCCGGCTCGCCGTCACGGCAGAACGCGCGTTGCTGGCCCGGCTGGAGGCCGGATGTGCCGCGCCGGTGGGCGCCTACGCCTACCGCAAGGGCAGCATGCTGCACCTTGAAGCCGTCGTCTGTGCCGTCGACGGCACGGCCAGCGTGCGGGACAGGAAGGCCACCGACGGACTCACCGAGATCGGGGCGACGCTGCTGGGGATTGAGCTGGCGGAGGTCCTGCTCGCCCGGGGAGCCGCCGACATCGCGGACCTCGCCGCATCCTGAACCGCGGGGTCAACGGTTCATGGGAGCGTACAGCGGCCGCAAGGACACGGGCGGGCCACCGGCGATGAGGGTGCCCGAGGGCGCCCGGGTCCTTGTGGCCCGCACCCCTGACAGGGCCGGGGAACTCGTCTCGGCCCTGCGCCAGGTCGGCGCCGATCCGCTGCTGCTGCCGCTGATCGACTTCGAACTTGCCCGCGACCAGCATTCCTTGGACGTCGCCTTCGATGCCCTCGGGGCCGGCGCCTACACCTGGCTCGTGGTCAGCAGCGTGACCGCCGTCCAGGCGCTCGAGGCCAAGGCGGCCGAGCGCGGCGTGGAGCTGGGCAGCTGGCTGCCCGGCAGCGTCCAGGTGGCCACGATCGGACCGGCCACCAGGCGGGTGCTCGAGGCGCGGGGAATCGCCGTCGACCTCGCCCCGACCGGCCGCCAGTCCGGCGCCGGCCTGCTCGAAATCTGGCCGGAGGGCCAGGGCTCTGTGCTGCTGCCACAGGCTGATATCGCCGACGCCCGGCTCCGGCGTGGTCTTGCCGCCCGGGGCGCGTTCGTCCAGGCGGTCACCGCCTACCACACCGTGGACTACCCGGCCGATCCCGGCCGCCGCCTGCCCGCCTGCCCTCCCGTCCCGGGCGCAACCGGCACCGGCCCGGCCGCCACCGTGCTCACCGCCACCGAAGCCCGAGCCGAAATCGCCGCCAGCCGCCTGCAGGCCGTCGTCGCCGCCTCGCCCAGCGCGGCCCGCCGCATCCACGCCGACCTCGCACCGCTGGGAGCGTGCCGTTTCGTCGCGATCGGGCGTTCGACGGCGGCCGAGGCGGACTCGCTCGGACTTACTGTCGCCGCCGTCGCCGAGGAGCCGACAGCGTCGGGCCTGGTGGCCGCCGTCGTCGAGTCCCTCGCAACGTTGCCAGCTCCTTCAACATCGCATCCGACAGCCGCAGAGCCCACCGCAAAGGACCCAGCATGAGCTTTCCGACCCACCGTCCCCGCCGCCTCCGCACAACGCCCGCCATGCGCCGGCTCACCGCCGAACACCGCCTCTCGGCCGCGGAGCTGGTGCTGCCGGCCTTTATCCGCGAGGGCCTGGCGGAGCCGAACCCCATCGCCTCGATGCCGGGCGTGCAGCAGCACACCACGGATTCGCTCAAGCGTGCCGCCGCCGACGCCGTGCGGCTGGGCGTCGGCGGCATCATGCTGTTCGGCGTCCCCGAAGTCCGGGACGCTACCGGCACGGCCTCGCTCGACCCCGACGGAGTACTCAACAAGGCCATCCGGGACGTCCGGGCCGAGGTCGGCGACGAGCTCGTGGTCATGAGCGATGTCTGCCTTGACGAATTCACGGACCACGGCCACTGCGGTGTCCTCGACGCCAACGGCTATGTGGACAACGACGCCACCCTCGAAATCTACGGGCAGATGGCGGTGGCGCAGGCGGAGGCCGGAGCCCACGTCCTGGGCCCCTCCGGCATGATGGACGGCCAGGTCGCCGTCATCCGGCAGGCCTTGGAGGACGCCGGTCACGCCAACACCGCAATCGTGGCCTACGCCGCCAAATACGCCTCGGCGTTCTACGGCCCTTTCCGCGAAGCCGTCGACTCGCAGCTGAAGGGTGACCGCCGCACCTACCAGATGGAGGCCGCCAACCGCCGCGAAGCCATCGTCGAAGTGGAACTGGACCTCGCCGAGGGGGCCGACATGGTCATGGTGAAACCAGCCATGAGCTACCTCGACATTCTGGCCGACGTCGCCGCCATGAGCCCCGTGCCGGTCGCTGCCTACCAGATCTCGGGCGAGTACGCGATGATCGAAGCCGCGGCGGCCAACGGCTGGATCGACCGGCGCGCCGCGATCACCGAGTCCGTCCTGGGCATCAGGCGGGCCGGCGCCAACATGGTGCTGACGTACTGGGCCAGCGAACTCGCCGGCTGGCTGAAGGAGTCCTGATGAGTGCTGCATCCGTGCCGGACCCGGAGTTCATGGCAAACCCCACCGCGCCGGTGGGACCCGGGCGCATCCTGCTGGGCCTGAACAGCTTCGGCGACGTCGGTGTGTTCCCGGACGGGCACCCCATCCCGCACGCCCAGGTGCTGCGCCAGCTCCTGGAACAGGCCGAGCTCGCCGATGAGGTCGGGCTGCACGCCTTCGCCGTGGGAGAGCACCACCGCCGGGACTTTGCCGTCTCCGCGCCGGAGGTGTTCCTCGCCGCCGCGGCGTCACGAACCCGGAATATCCGGCTCGGTTCGGCCGTGACGGTGCTCAGCTCGGATGACCCCATCCGGGTCTTCCAGCGCTTCGCCACCGTGGATGCCATCGCCAACGGCCGCGCGGAGGTCATGCTGGGCCGCGGCTCCTTCATCGAATCCTTCCCCCTGTTCGGGCTAGACCTGGCGGACTACGAGGTCCTGTTCGAGGAAAAGCTTGAGCTTTTCGACAAGGTCCGGGCACAGAATCCCGTGCACTGGGAAGGCCGCACCCGGCCCGCCATCAGCGGGCTGAGCGTCTACCCGCCGCTGGAACACCACCTGCTGCCGGCCTGGATCGGCGTCGGCGGAACCCCGGAGTCGGTGCTGCGCTGCGCCGAGTACGGCTACCCGATTATCTTCGCCATCATCGGCGGACAACCCCGGGCGTTCGCGCCGCTGGCCAACCTCTACCGCGAAGCGATGGCCAAATACGGCCACCCGATGCAGCAGATGGCCACCCATTCACCCGGCCACGTTGCCGCCACCGATGAGGAGTCGAGGGAGGAGTTCTTCCCGCACTGGCTCGCGCAGCGTAACCGGATCGGTTCCGAGCGCGGCTGGGGACCGGGCAACCGGAGCGAATTCGACGCGATGTGCACGCCGGAGGGTGCCCTGTACGTGGGGTCGCCGGAGACCGTCGCCGCGAAGATCGTGCTGCTCAAGAAGAACCTCGGCGTGGACCGCTTCGACCTGAAATACAGCAACGGCACGCTGCCGCATGCCGCCATGATGCGGTCCATTGAACTTTTCGGCACGGAAGTGGCGCCCCGTGTGGCCGACGTGCTGGCCGGGGCCGCCCCGGGCACCGCAGCAGCCGGCGCAGGCAGCTGAAAAAACAGTGAAAGCACCTGAAAGAATAGGAACCATGACTTCCAGCAGCCCTCGCAACGAGGAACTCTTCGACCGTGCCCGCCAGTTGATGCCCGGCGGCGTGAACTCGCCCGTGCGCGCCTTCGGCTCCGTCGGCGGGACGCCGCGGTTCATGGTCTCCGCCAAAGGCCCCTATTTGACCGACGCGGACGGGGCCGAATACGTCGACCTTGTCTGCTCCTGGGGTCCGGCGCTGCTGGGTCACGCCCACCCGGCGGTCCTCGCGGCGGTCCACGCCGCCGTCGACCGCGGGCTGTCCTTCGGCGCCTCGACGCCCGATGAGGCCAACCTCGCCGCGATCGTTCAGGAACGCGTTCCTGCCGCGGAGCGGGTCCGGATGGTGTCCACCGGAACCGAAGCGACCATGACCGCCGTGCGGCTGGCACGCGGCTTCACCGGCCGGGACCTCATCATCAAGTTTGCCGGCTGCTACCACGGCCACCTCGACGGGCTCCTCGCCGCGGCCGGCTCCGGTGTCGCCACCCTGGCGCTGCCGGGCTCTGCCGGCGTCACCGCCGCGACGGCCGCCGAAACCCTCGTGCTGCCCTACAACGACCTCGGCGCCGTCGAAGCCGCCTTCGCCACGCACGGCCCGAACATTGCCGCCGTGATCACCGAGGCCGCGCCCGCCAACATGGGCGTCGTCACGCCCGGCGAGGGCTTCAACGCAGGGCTGGCCCGGATCACGCGCGAGCACGGGGCCCTGCTGATCCTCGACGAGGTCCTGACCGGCTTCCGCACCGGCTACTCCGGCTACTGGGGACTCACCGGGGGCGCCGCCGGCGCGGACCAGCCCTGGACGCCGGACCTGCTGACCTTCGGCAAGGTCATCGGCGGCGGGATGCCGACCGCGGCCCTCGGCGGACGCGCGGAGGTCATGGACTACCTCGCCCCCGTGGGCCCGGTCTACCAGGCCGGCACGCTGTCCGGGAACCCGGTGGCCATGGCCGCCGGCGTCGCGACACTGACCCACGCGACCCCGGAGGTCTACTCCTTCGTGGACGCAAGGTCACTGGAGCTCTCCGCAGCGCTGTCCTCGGCGCTGGACACGGCCGGCGTGGACCACTCGATCCAGCGTGCCGGGAACCTGTTCTCGGTGGCCTTCGGCACCTCCGCCCGCGGCGTCCGCAACTACGCTGACGCCCAGGGCCAGGAGTCCTTCCGGTATGCGCCGTTCTTCCATTCCATGCTGGACTCCGGCGTCTACCTCCCGCCGTCCGTTTTCGAGGCGTGGTTCCTCTCCGCAGCGCACGACGACGCCGCGATGAACCGGATCTTCGACGCCCTGCCCGCCGCGGCAAAGGCCGCCGCGGCAGCGGAGGCGTAACGGCCGGACCGCTCCGGCGGCGTCGTCGTCCTCGTCGTCGTCGTCGTCCTTAAACTCCTAGGGCACCCGCCGCGGCGGGTGCCCTAGGAGTTTAACGGTTCAAGACCACCGGGCCTAGAAGGCGACGGTCACGTCTCCGTTGGGCCATTCCTTCTCGATGAAGGCCTTGACCTCGGGGGAGTGCAGGAGCTCGTCGAGTTTCTTGATCCGGACGTCATCCTTGGAATCCTCGCGCCAGGCCAGGAAGTTGGCGTAGGGGTTGTTCTCCACTGACTCCACGGCCAGGGCGTTCTGGGTGCTCAGGCCGGCCTTGAGGATGAAGTTGCCGTTGATCAGGGCCAGGTCCACGGAGGGGTCCTTGAGGTCGTTGATCAGCAGTTCGGGCTGGTTCTCCGAGAACTTCAGCTTCTTGGGGTTCTGCTCATCGCTGAGGGTCAGCACGGAAGTGTCGTCCTTGATGTCCTTCACCAGGCCGGCGACCTGGAGGACCTTGAGGGCACGGACCTGGTTGGACGGGTCATTCGTGATGGCCACCTTGGCGCCGTCCTGGATGTCCTTGATGTCCTTGACCTTTTCCGAGAATGCGGCGTACGGCTCGATGTGGATGCCCTCGCCGTGGCCGAACTTGTAGCCCTTGGTCTTCACCTGGTCCTCGTACCACGGCAGGTGCTGGTAGTAGTTGGTGTCCAGTGAGCCGTCGCTTAGTGCCGTGTTCGGCGTCTGGTAATCCTCGATCTCCTTGATGTCCAGCTTGAGGCCGGCCTTCGGGGCGAGGTCTTGGTTAATGAACTCCAGGATCTTCGCCTGCGGGACGGGGCTGGCGCCGACGGAGAGGGTGACCGGGTTGGCAGGGTCAAGGGTCTTGACCTCGGCGCTGGGGGTGGACGAGCCACCGCAAGCCGTCAATGTCAGGGCAGTGACAATGCCGGTGGCCAGGAGGGTAAGTGACTTACGCATCGGATGCGTTCCTTTCGAAGTAGCTGGAATCACGACGTCGACGCCGTGATCCGTGCAGATGCAGAGGGCGGCTACCCGCTGCAGGGTGATGGTTTGGAGGACGGCGGTCCGGCCGGGCCGGACCGGGCCGCGGTGTGCAGTCGCTGGAGCCGGACGTCAGCGGTGATCGAGGCTGCGGGATATCCGCTCGCCCACCAGTTGGATGACCTGAACCAGGACGATGATCAGCACGATGGTGACGAGCATGACCGTGACGTCGAAGCGCTGGAAGCCGTAGTTGTACGCCAGCTTGCCGAGGCCTCCGCCTCCGACCAGGCCGGCCATGGCGGAATAGCCGACGAGCGTGACCACCGTGGTGGTGGTGGCCGCGACGAGGGCGGGCAGGGATTCACGCAGCATCACCTTGCTGATGACCTGCATGTTCGTGGAGCCCATCACCTGGGCCGCGTCAATCTTGCCGTGGTGCACATCGCGCAGGCAGGTTTCCACGAGCCGGGCGAAGAACGGAATGGTGCCGATCGACAGGGACACCGACGCGGCCACCGGACCGAGGCTGGTGCCCGTCAGGGCCCGGGCCAGCGGAATGAGGGCGACCATCAGAATGGCGAACGGGATGGACCGGGTGATGTTGACGATCACATCGCTCAGGACGCGGTTGGTCACCGGCATCGGCCGCAGCCCGCCCGGGGCGGAGACGTGCAGGAAAACGCCCAGCGGAAGGCCGACCAGGACCGTGAAGAACGCGGAGATACCGACCATTTGGAGGGTCTCGACGATGGCCTCCGGCAGTGCCTTGACCAGGACGGGGTTGCTGAAAATGTCGTTCATGAGAGGCCTCCCTGTTCCCCGCGGAGGAGGACAGAATTCGGGAGAGGAGCGCCGGAATCCGGCAGGTCGGTCTCGGAGTCCGGGAATGCGGGCTCCGCGGCGGCGGCCGGCGCGGCGCGCTTGGCCGCGATGCCGCGGTCGTGGAGGTAGCGCAGCACGGCGTCGACGTCGGCGTTCTCGGCCAGCTGCACGCGAAGGTGGCCGAACTGCTGGCCGCCCAAAGTCTCGACGCTGCCGGCCAGGACGTTGATGTCGATGTCGAAGTGCCGCGCAACGCCCGTCAGCACCGGCTCCTTGGCGCTGTCGCCGGAGAACAGGATCTCCAAGGCGGGGCCGCCCTGCAGCGCGCCGGGCAGTGGCTCCGACGCCGGGAGCGGCAGCAGGGCGCGGGCAAGCATGCTGTCCAGGTCGCCGGCCACGTCGCGCAGGGCGCCGTGTTCAATGATCCGGCCCCGGGACAGCAGGGACACGGACTCGCAGACGCGCTTCACGACGTTCATTTCGTGCGTGATAATCAGCACGGTGAGTTGCAGACGGCGGGTCAGCTCCTGGATCAGGTCCAGGATCTCATCCGTCGTGGCGGGGTCCAGTGCGGACGTGGGCTCGTCGCAGAGCAGCACGTCGGGGTCCGAGGCAAGGGCGCGGGCGATGCCAACACGCTGGCGCTGACCCCCGGACAGCTGCGACGGGTAGGCGTCCTCGAAGCCCTCCAGCCCCACGAGCTTCAGGAGTTCGGCGACCCTGCTCCGGATCTGGTCCTTCGGGGTTTTCACGAGTTCGAGCGGGTGGGCCACGTTGCCGGCCGCGGTCCGGGAGTCCATCAGGTTGGCGTGCTGGAACACCATGCCGATGCGGCGGCGGGCAGCGCGGATCTCCGAGTCCCGGACCGAGCTGAGTTCGGTCCCGTCAATGCTGACGGAGCCGGACGTCGGGCGGTCCAGCAGGGTCAGGCAGCGGACAAGGGTCGACTTGCCCGCGCCGGAGTGGCCGATGATGCCGTGGATGGACCCCTTCGGCACCGAAAGAGTGACGCCGTCGAGGGCCACCACTTCCTTCTTGCCCTGCCGGTAGACCTTGCGAAGGTCGGTAACTGTGATCATTGATCCTCTGGCGTTTGGGGATTGGGCGCGGCATAACACACGCACGCGTCTGAACTAAATTATGTCAGCGCCGCGATTCGGCAGCCACTTACGCAGAAAATTCAGATATTCGCCGGGAACGGTACCGAATATTCGGAACCTGGAGGACCTCGGCCACGTGGCGGCGGTGGCAGGCCGGGCTGTGCGGAATCCCTGCCCTGCCCTTCCCGCGCGCGGGCGCCGGGAACGCCCTGTGATCTCCGTCCCAGCGGCCCCCGGGGGGAGGACCAGGAGCCGGGCTCGCTGGGCCGCAGCCAGCGCGCGCTGGGCTAGAAGTCCCCGCGGCTGGCATCTTCCGGGGGAAGCACGGGCCAGTCGCCTTCGATCACGGCGGCTGGCTTGGTCTTGCGCAGGTACGTCTGGAAATCCGTGGCCTGGGCGGAGGCCCAATCGACCTGCAGCTGGTGCAGGTGGCTGGCCGGCATCCTCAGCTTCGGAAACTTCCCGGCCATGGCATCGAGCACGCGCAGGGTGGCGAGGGCGTCCGCCGCGGAGGTGTGGGCGTTGTCCAGGTTGACGCCGTACTCCTCGCAGAGGGCGGTCAGGGTGCGCTTGCCTTTGCGGTAGCGGTCCACCTGTTTGTTCATGACGTAGGGGTCCAGCACCGGGAAGCGGCTCAGCTGAGGCACCCCGTACCGGGCCGATTCGGCGGCGAGCACAGTGAAGTCGTAGCTGGCGTTGAAGGCGATCACGGGCACGCCGGTGTCGAACAGTTCCTGGAGCACGGCCGCCAGTTCCCGTGTCACGTCCGCGGCCGGCCGGCCTTCGCTGCGGGCCTTTTCAGTGGTGACGCCGTGGATGTCACTGGCCTCCGTGGGGATCTCCACGCCCGGATCGGCAAGCCATTCATGTTCCTTGATGATCCCGCCGTGGGAATCCACCACGGTGACCGACGCGGTGACGATCCTGGCCGAGCGCGAGTTCCGGCCGGTAGTTTCAAGGTCGAAGGCTGCGCGGGGGAGGGTGTTCCAAGTGGTCATGCGTCAACGCTACCTGCTGCCACCGACAGTAATGCGCCACCCGCGCCGGCCGCGGCGCGGGTCCGTTGAAGGCCCCGGCCAGGACCGGACCGGCCGGTGCCGAGCAGACAGGGCGCCTGCCCGGCTAGGCTTGAGTCATGCGGATGGAGTATGTGGAGGCGGTGCTGGAACTTGTGGCATTGATCCCCGCAGGCACCGCGGTGGCGTACGGCGACGTGGCAGAACTCCTGGGTTCCGGCGGCGCCCGGCAGGTCGGGTCCGTTTTGAGCCACCACGGCAGTTCGGCGCCCTGGTGGCGCGTCCTGAAGGCCAGCGGAGATGCCCCGCCGGGTCATGAGCGCGAGGCGTTGGCGTTGTACGTCCTGGAAGGTACCCCGCTGCTGGGAAGCTACGCGGAGTACCTCCGCACCGGCGAAGGGCGGTGGCGTGTCGACCTGATGTCGGCGCGGTGGGCGCCTTCCGACGGTGACTTCGACCGGATTGACGCGATCGCCGAAGGGCTCGAACGTAGGCGGCATAAAATGTCGGCGCCCGATGATGAAATGACCGTGTGAGCACCTCCAGCCAGAACCCCACTCTCCGCCTGCTTCCGCCCCGCAAACAGCACACCACCGTTCCGTGTCTTTCGGCGGACCAGCGCGCCGCCGTTGACGTCCCGCATGGTTCCGGGCCCGTCCTCGTCCCTGGAGCCCCGGGCACCGGCAAGTCCACCGTTCTCGTGGAGGCCGCGGTGCGCCGCGCCCGGCGCGACGGCCTGGACCCGGAGCGGATGCTGATCCTGGCCCCGGGACGGCTCGCCGCGGACACGCTGAGGGACCAGTTCACGGCGCGGCTGGACCGGAGCCTGAGTACGACGCCGGCCCGCACCTGGGCGTCCTACGCTTTTGATCTGATCCGGCGTGCCAAGGCCGAAGGCATCCTGCCCCTGCCGCGTCCCCCGAAGCTCCTGTCCGGCCCGGAGCAGGACCTGATCATCAAGGAGCTCCTCGAAGGCCATGCCCGGCCCGGACTCGAGCTGCCCTGGCCGGAAGACCTGGGCGCCGCCCTGCAGACCCGGGGGTTCCGGCAGGAGGTCCGCCAGCTCTTTGACCGGATCATCGAATCCGGGCGCACGGCCGAGGATCTGGTGGTCCTGGCGGCGCGCTGCCACCGGCCGGACTGGGTGGCCGCGGCCGCACTGTATTCCGAATACCGTGACGTCCTGGACCTGCGGATGCCCGAGGCTTTTGACCCGGCGGGCATCATCACCGCAGCCCGCCAGATCTTCCAGGACGCCCCGGACTTCCTGGCGGCCGAGCGCGCCCGGCTGCAGCTGGTGCTGGTGGATGATATCCAGGAAGCGAACCCTGCCGTGTTCGAACTGCTCGCGGATATTGCAGCCGGCAAGGATTCCCTCATCACCTTCTCTCCGGACACGGTGGTTCAGGGCTTCCGCGGCGCCCGCCCGGATCTCGTGGCCGAGCTGCCGCGGCTGCTTGCGCCCGCTGGCGGAGCCGTCCTCGAACGCCCGCTCTCGACGGCGCACCGCCACACTCCCGCCGTGGCGGAGGCCTGGCTCTCGGTAGCCGGGCGCATCTCCCGCCGGGCGGGTGGGCAGTCCGCGCGCCGGCTCGAGCAGCCCGGCCCGAACGCAGCGACGGGTACCGGCAGCGGTCCCGCCCCCGCCGCCGGCCTGGAAGCGGCCCGTCCGGAACCGGGGCACCTCGGCGCCGGCCGGGTCGAGGCGCACCTGCTGCCGTCCCCGGTCCACGAACTGCGCTACGTGGCGCAGCGGATCCTCGAAGCCCAGCTGAACGACGGCCGGGAATTGGGCGAGATCGCCGTGATCGTCCGCAACGGCGGCCAGCTCGGACAACTGCAGCGGTACCTCTCGGGCCAGGGCATCCCCGTCCGGATCCCGGTGGCTGAATCCGCCGTCCGCGACGAAGTCGCCGTCCGGCCCCTGCTCGACGCCTACGCCGTGGTGCTGGATCCGGCTGTGCTGACTCCCGAGGCGGCGGTGGCCCTCCTGACGTCACGGATCGGCGGCGCCACGTCGATTGAACTGCGCCGGCTTCGGCAGTCGCTGCGCCGCGAGGAAATCCTCGGAGGTGGCGGCCGCACCAGCGACGCCCTCCTCGTCGAGGCCCTGCTGGAGCCAGGGGCACTGGCCACGCTCGGCATCGAGGGGTACTCCGCACGCCGGATTGCCCGGATGATCCACGCCGGCAGGGAAGCCGCGCAGGCGCCCGGCGGCAATGCCGAAACGGTACTGTGGGCACTCTGGAGCTCCACCGGCCTCGCTTCACGGTGGACTGAGTCTGCGCTGGCCGGGGGAGCCGCCGGAGCCCGCGCCGACCGGGATCTCGATGCCATGATGGCGTTGTTCCACACCGCCGAGCGCTACGTGGACCAGCTTCCCGGCTCAGGTCCCGAACAGTTCCTCGAGTACCTGCTTAGCCAGGAACTGCCCATGGACACCCTGGCGGCGAGGGCGCAGCTGGAGGACGCCGTGGAACTCATGACCCCCGCCAGCTCCGCCGGACGGGAATGGCCGGTTGTGATCGTTCCGGGACTTCAGGAGGGCGTCTGGCCCAACACCAGGCTCCGTGGAGAACTGCTGGGCAGCACCCTGTTTGCGGACGCGGTCGAACACGGGGTGGCGTATGCGCTGCAGCTGGACCCGCTCAGCAGGCTGCGGGAAATTCGCTACGACGAGCTGCGGAGCTTTTCCACCGCGGTCTCGCGGGCCCGGCAGGAGTTGATCTGCACCGCCGTTTCCTCGGAAGACGAGCAGCCCTCCTCGTTCCTGGACTATGTGGCGCCCCTGCACCCGGACCAGGACCGGCGAGGCTTCACCCCGGTGGAACGGCCCTTGACCCTGCGCGCCCTCGTGGCGGAACTGCGCCAGCATGCCCAGCTGGACGCTCCCGAGGCTGCCGAGGCGACCGCCGTGCTGGGCGCCCTGGCTGCCGCGGAACCTCCCGTGCCCGGGGCACATCCCGGCAGCTGGTGGGGTCTTCCGCCGCTGTCCTCCGATGCGCCCGTCGTGCCGCCGGGCGGCACCGTCTACGTCTCACCGTCGAAGGTTGAAACGGTGCAGAAATCGCCGCTGGACTGGTTCGTCCAGGCTGCAGGAGGCGAGGCGGCGACCGATTTCGCCCGCAGCCTCGGGACTCTCGTGCACGCCATCGCGCAGGACCTGCCGGACGCCTCGGGCAATGAATACGTAGCCGAACTGGTGCGCCGCTGGCCGGCGCTCGGGATGAAGGACAACTGGGAAGGCAGGCTCGACTTCCAGCGCGCCGAAGCCATGGTGCGGAAGCTGGCACAATACGTGCTGCTCATGCGCGCCGAAGGCCGCAGCCTGGTCGGCGTCGAGCAGGATTTCGAGGTGAAGCTGCCCGACGTCGCACCGGACTCCCCGGAACACAGCACGGGCAGCGGCGACGCAGGTGAGCGCTGGCCGGCCCGCCCGGCCGTGCTGCGCGGCCAGGTTGACAGGCTGGAGATCGACGCCGAAGGCCGACTGGTCGTCGTGGACCTCAAGACCGGGAAACGCCAGCCCGGCAAAGCCGACCTGGAGCGGCACCCGCAGCTGGGCGCCTACCAGGCCGCCGTCCTGGCAGGAGGCTTTGCCGGCCCTGACGACGGTCCGCCCCCACTTCCGGGCGGTGCCGTCCTGGCCCAGCTCGGGACCACCACCAAAAGCCCGGGCATCCAGGCCCAGGCAGCACTGGAGCCGGCGGAGAACTGGGCGCTGGACATGGTGGGCGACGCCGCGCGCGTGATGTCGGGCACCACCTTCGAAGCGCGTCACGACCCGTCCAAGAGCGGGCACGGCGGCCACGGCTGCCGGCTGCCCGAGGTCTGTCCGCTGTGCGCACGTGGAAAGCAGGTTACCGAATGACCACCGAGGCAACGCCGCCACCCCGGCAGGCGGTGCTTCCGGCACCCCTTCCCGTCCCCAGGTTCAGTCCCGAGGAACTCTCCGCGATGCTGGGGGAGAAGAACAGCCCGACGCCGGAACAATCCCTGATTATTTCGTCCCCCCTGGCACCCCGCCTGGTCATTGCCGGTGCAGGCTCTGGAAAGACGGCAACCATGGCGGACCGTGTCGTCTGGCTCGTGGCCAACGGCTGGGTCCGGCCCGAGGAAGTCCTCGGCGTGACCTTTACCCGCAAGGCCGCCGGCGAGCTCGCCACCCGCATCCGCGCAAAGCTGGCCGCGCTGCAGCGGATCGCCGCCGAGGACTCCGCGAACCAGGTCTTTCCGGCCGGCCTACTCAGTACCGACGCACTTGAGCCCAAGGTCTCCACCTACCACTCCTACGCGAGTGGAATCGTGTCCGACTACGGTCTCCGGCTCGGCGTGGAACGCGACGTTGTGCTGCTCGGCGGTGCCCAGTCCTTCCAGCTGGCCAGCGAGGTGGTGGAGGCGTTCGACGGCGAGTACGAGCATTTCCGCGCAGCCAAGTCCACCTTGGTCAAAGCGGTGATCCAGCTCGCCGGGGAATGCGCTGAGCACCTGCAGGACCCTGCCGGGGTGCGCGGCTGGCTGCTGGAACGGGTGGCGGAGTTCGAATCCCTGCCCTACCTCGCCACGGCCAAGAAGAACCCGAGCCAGGCCGCGGGCGAGCTCAGCGCCCTGCTCCGCACCCGGGCCAGCGTTGCGGACATGGTGGGACGCTACTCCGAGGCCAAACGTGCCCGCGGCGCACTGGACTTCGGCGACCTCGTGTCCCTGGCGGCGCGGGTGGCGAACGAAATCCCGGTCGCCGCGGAAACCGAGCGCCAGCGTTACAAGGTGGTGCTGCTGGATGAATTCCAGGACACCTCCCACGCCCAGCTGGTGCTCTTCTCCCGGCTCTTCGGCGACGGCCACGCCGTGACCGCGGTGGGCGACCCGAACCAGTCAATCTACGGCTTCCGCGGGGCGTCCGCGGGGCAGCTGTTCCATTTTGTCCGGGAGTTCCCGCTCCGGATCGGCGCCGCCGAAGGCGCCGATGAGGCCACCGGAAGCGCCGAAGGCGAGGCGGACCGGAACGCCGGAGCGCCCCGCTTCGCCGTGGCGCCGACGTCGTACCTCACCACCGCGTGGCGCAACGGCCGGAACATCCTCTCGGCCGCGAACGTCATTTCGGGACCGCTCAGCCAGGCAGCCGCCCATGCGGGAGCCGCCGGCGCGCGGGACACCGCCGAAACCGTCGAAGTGCCGCCCCTGCAGCCGAGCCCGGCCGCGGTCCAGGGCCGGGTGGTGATGGGCCGCTTTGCCACGGACGAGGATGAAGCCGCGGCCATCGCCGGCGACGTGCTGAAGTTTCGGGTAACGGACTTCGAGTCGTCGGCGGCGCATCCCGAGCCCCCCGCGATGGCGGTACTGTGCCGGCGACGGGCGCAGATGGAGTGCGTCCGCCGTGAATTCGAGCAGCGGGGCATCCCGTACGAGATCGTCGGACTCGGCGGATTGCTGGACACGCCCGAAATAGTGGACCTGGTTGCCACCTTGCGGGTCTTGGCCGATCCGGGGCGGTCGGACGCCCTGATGCGGCTGCTGGCCGGAGCGCGCTGGCGGATCGGGCCGGCCGACCTGATGGCCTTCTCCGACTGGTCCCGTTTCCTGGCCCGGCGCCGGGGACGCCCCGGCAGCCCCGACGCGGACGACGCCGACGCCGACACCGGCGCGGATGAAACGGTGATCGAGGGCGACCTCACAGATGCCGCCAGCCTGATCGAAGCACTGGACTGGCTGCCGCGCGAAGGCTGGGTTTCCCGCCACGGCCGCGCACTCACCCCCGAGGCCCTCGAACGGCTCCACCGCCTCTCGGCGGAACTCCGCCAGCTGCGCGGGTTCATGGGCGACGACCTCACCACGCTGCTCGGCGAGGTGGAGCGCGCGATGCTCCTCGACATCGAGGTCGCCGCGCGACCGGGCATCAGCATCCACCAGGCGCGACGGAACCTGGACGCTTTCCAGGATGCCGCAGCGGGATTCCTGTTCACCTCCCAGCGCGTCGACGTGCTGGCCTTCCTCGCTTGGCTGGAGGCCGCGGCCGCCGAGGAAAACGGCCTGGACGCCGCCGCACCCGAAGTGAACCACGAGGCCGTGCAATTGCTGACCGTGCATGCGTCCAAGGGCCTGGAATGGGATGTTGTGTTCGTCCCCGGGCTCAATGCAGGCGCCTTTCCCAGCAGCCGCGACTCGCGCTGGAGCAGCGGCAGCGCCGCCCTTCCCTGGCCATTGCGCGGGGACCGGGCGGACCTGCCGCAATGGGACGTGGACCAGCCGGACCAGAAGGGCTGGCTCGACGCCGAGAAGGAGTTCAAATCCGCCGTCCAGGTGCACGGCGAGGCCGAGGAGCGGCGCCTGGCCTACGTGGCCTACACCCGCGCCAAACATGTCCTCTGGGTATCCAGTGCAGCCTGGGTGGGATCCCGGGCGGGCATGGCGGAGATGTCACCTTTCCTGGCCGAGCTTGAGGTGCTCGCCGGCGACGGGCGCGCGGAGATCCATCCCCGGTCCGTCAGCGAGGAATCACTGCCGGAGAAGAGTCCGCTGACCTCGGAACTGGAACTGGCGCTGTGGCCCTACGACCCGCTCGAAGGTCCGGTCGACCCGCGCACTGGCTCGCGGCTCAGGCTCGTCGCCGGGCGGCGGGCGGCCATGGAGGTGGCCGCGGCACGAGTGCTGGCGTCCCTCTCCGGCGGCGCGCCCGAAGCCGTTCTGGACCCGATCGGCGCGGCGGAGGCCCACAGGAGCGGGGAACAGCCCCGGCTCCTCCGGGGACCGGCCGGTGGCTGGGCCCGCGAGGCAGCGATGCTGCTGGAGCGCCGCTCCCGGCGGAGCGTCGTGCAGGATGTCCACTTGCCGGGCCACATTTCCGCGTCCACCCTGGTGGACCTGGAAGACGACGCCGGCTCGGTGGTCGCCAGACTGCGGCGGCCCGTTCCGAGGGAACCGGGGATGTCCGCGCGCAAGGGCACCGCCTTCCACGCCTGGGTGGAAGAGTACTTCGGCGCCGCCGGAATGCTGGACCTCGGCGAGGCGGCCGGCTCGGACGACCACATCGATGAGGCCTACGGGCTGGACGCGATGGTGGAGACGTTCCGCCAGTCGGAGTGGGCCCACCGTGCACCGGCCCATGTCGAAGTGCCGGTGGAGACGCGCATCGGAGACGTTGTGGTCCGCGGCCGGATCGATGCCGTTTTCCGGGACGCGGACGGAGGCTGGGATTTGGTGGACTGGAAGACCGGGCGCCGGCCGGCCGCAGGCCAGCTCAAAGTCAAGGCCGTTCAGCTTGCTGTCTATCGGCTGGCATGGTCTCGGCTCAAGGGTGTTCCGCTGGACGAAGTCCGCGCCGCGTTCTACTACGTGGCGGACAACCAGGTGGTCCGCCCGCACGACCTGGGGTCAGTGGAGCGTCTTGAGTCAATCGTGGCGGCCGCCCTGGGCCAGGGCTAGCGCGGCTTGGCCTCGACGACGGGCAGCGCGGTGGTCGAGGTGTCCTCGGGGGGCGTGGCGGCCACCACGGAAATGGACTGCGTCGAGGTGTCGTCCGCGGCGACGACGGTTGCCTGCGGGGCCTGAACCACCTCAGACGGCTCCTCGGCAGAGTCAGTGCCGTCGGCAGCGGCTTCGCTGGACTCGCCGGGCGCGTCGGCGGCGTCGGCAGCGGCGTCGCTGGACCCACCGGGCCCGTCGGCGGTGTCGGCCGTAGCGTCGTCGGCAACAACACCTTCGGCATCGACCGGGACAGCGGGCACATCGTCGCCTGGTTCGTCCGCAGCGCTGCCGGCGCCACCGTCATTGCCGCTGACGTCGTCGAGCGGGATGGGGGTCACCTGGACGGCGGGCATCGCGCTGCTCGACGGAACCGCCGGCAGGCCGGAGACCGAGTCCGGCGCGAGCAGCGTCACTTTGCTCACGGCCGGCACCGGAATGCTCTCCGGGTCCGTGGGCTGGTCGGGGGCGGGCGGGACCACCGGCTGCGGCAGCGGTTCCACACTGATCGGCTGTCCGCCGTGTTCCGCGACGTCCTCGGCCAGCGCCGTGAGCATCGATTCGGCCTCGTCAATCATTTCCTGGTTCCCGGCGGAAAGACCCTTGACCAGGTACTGGGCCAGGGCGAATTCGGCGGACAGGGCGGCGCGCCGGAGCAGATGGGCGTCGGGGGCGTCCCGCCGGCTGGAGGTGTAGTGCTGAAGCACAGCGTCCACGAAGTCCTGGTCGTTCGAGGCGACCAGCCAGGCCATGTCGTCCGCGGGGTCGCCGATGCGCAGATCCGTCCATCCTGTTACGGCGGTCACCCGCTCGCCGTCGACGAGCAGGTTGTCCTCGTGCAGGTCGCCATGGACGACGCAGGGGTTGAACCGCCACAGCGACACGTCCTCCAGCGCGTGTTCCCACCGCCTGAGCAGGAGCGGCGGGATCTTGCCGGTGGTTGCCGCCTGGTCCAGCTCGTTGAGGCGGCGCTGGCGGAACTCGTTCGGCGTGTAGCTCGGGAGATCGGCGTTGCTGACGAGGGAGTGCGGCAGATCATGGATCGCGGCCATGGCGGCCCCGATCTCCCGGGCCAGGGCGGCGGATCCCTCGCTGAGGTCCTCGACGGAGCGGGTGGACCCGCCCAAATGCGAGTACACGAACGTGCTCAGCGGTCCCTGCCGCACGGTGCCGGCGACGGTGGGCATCAGGAAGGGGAGCTCGGCGCGGATGGCGGGGGCGAAGGCCCGCAGCACCATGAATTCCGTCTCCAGCCGGGCGCTGGCTTCGGCATGCCGGGGGGACCGGACGCGCCAGCGCTTGCCTTCGGAGTCCAGGAGGAGCGCCGAATCGAAGTCCGCCGGATCGTCAGGCGCAGAGCTAACGGCGGTCGGGGTCAGTCCGGGGACTGCCGCGGTTGCCACAGCTGCCAGTTCGATTGGTTTTCTTCTCACGCTTCCACGGTAGATTGAGCAGCGCCCAAGACTGCGATGCACCACGGCGAGTCTTCAGATCGGGAATAAATAGCACGCGGAGAGCATGCGCTGCGGCCCCTGCGTGCCCCCGGTCACCGGGCCACGTGACCGCTCCCGCAAACACCTCCTGCAAATGTCAATTGTCAGCGGGAGTCAGTACGGTGGGTACATGAGTCTTGCGGAGTCACCGTCATCATCATCGGCAGCATCGGCACCGTCACCGGCATCCAGGAACGAATCATGGTCGGGCACGCCAACGCCGCCGGGACCGGGCCTCCTGGCCAACCACCTGCAGAACACCGTTCTTCCCGTGCGCGCCGCGCTGATCGACCGCGGATCCGCCGCGCGGATGAAGCCGAACATGCTGGAAGACCTCGTCGGCTCCGGCACCGCCCGGGCCATGGTGCTCTCCGGACGGCAGGCCCTCATCGACGGCGACAGCCTGGTCCTCCTGGACGCGGCCGAACTTGTCGACCACCTGCGGGACACAGACTATGCTCCGGACCAGTTGATCTACCTGGGCTCGGCGCTGCCCGGCTCGGACCTCGAGGCGGGAACGCAGCTGGTCCTCTTCCTCCTGCCCCGGCAATTCGAGGTCAAGGCCGAGGAATTCGAGTCGCACATCGCGGGCATCCCGGCGGGGGCACAATGGGCCGGCTTCCGGGACGTCGCTGCCCGCCTGAACCCCACGGACGCTGCCCTTTTTGTGGAAGCCAGTGCCATCGCCAACTGGCATGCGAGCCACACGCATTGCCCGCGCTGCGGTACCGCCACCCAACCGGAGGCCGGCGGCTGGGTCCGCCGCTGCCCCACGGACAGTTCCGAGCATTACCCGCGCACTGACCCCGCCATCATTGTCACCGTGGTGGGCGCCGACGGGCGGCTCCTGCTCGGCGGCGGAGGACCCCTGGACGCCCGGAACTATTCCACGCTGGCGGGTTTCGTTGAACCGGGGGAGTCCCTGGAGCAGGCTGTGGTCCGGGAGATCGGCGAGGAGGTCGGCGTCCGCGTCACCGCCTGCCAATACCTCGGGTCCCAGGCTTGGCCGTTCCCGGCCTCGCTGATGCTCGGGTTCACCGCGACGACCCAGGACACTACCGCCACGCCCGACGGCGTCGAGGTCACCAGGGCGCGCTGGTTCAGCAGGAGCGAACTGCAGGACGCGGTTCTTAGCGGCGAAATCGTGATCTCCAGCCGGCTGTCCATTGCCCGGGCCCTCATCGAGCACTGGTACGGCGGCACCATCCAGGACCGACCGGATACTCAATGAGGTCCGGATGAACACCCTCAGCGATCGCGTGGCCCCGCGGTGCCGCCGGCTACCCGAAACCCACCAGCGACTAAAGCGACTAAGCAGCATGAAGTGACGACAGAGAACGTGAACACCAGCACCTTTCCCGGCCTCCTTCCAGGCGCCGAAACCCCGCGCGACATACCAGCCCAGGAACCGGACGGCCGTTCCCTGGAGGAGCGCATCCTTGGCGGCCTCGACGCCGAACAACGCGAAGTTGCCAGCACGCTGAACGGACCAATGTGTGTGCTGGCGGGTGCCGGTACCGGCAAGACCCGCGCCATCACCCACCGGATCGCGTACGGCGTGCACTCAGGCGTCTACAGCCCGCAGCGGCTCCTGGCCGTTACGTTCACCTCGCGGGCCGCCGCCGAAATGCGCAGCAGGCTCCGGGACCTCGGCGTCGGGAACGTCCAGGCCCGCACCTTTCACGCCGCCGCACTCCGTCAGCTGCAGTTCTTTTGGCCCCAGGCGGTAGGCGGCGCGCTGCCGAACCTGCTCGACCACAAGGCGCAGATGATCGCGGAGGCCGCGCGTCGGCTCCGCCTCAGTACCGACCGCGCCTCGATCAGGGACCTCGCCTCCGAAATCGAATGGGCCAAGGTGTCCATGCTGACCCCGGCCAACTACCTCGAAAATGCGCAGACGCGCGGAAACCCCGGCGGGTTCGACCTGACGGCCGTCGCCCGGGTTTTCCAGTCCTACGAGGACGTCAAGACAGACCGCAACGTGATCGACTTCGAGGATGTGCTGCTGATTACGGTGGGCATCCTGCAGGAGGACCCCAAGGTCGCCGCCACGGTCCGTGAGCAGTACCGGCACTTCGTCGTGGACGAGTACCAGGACGTCTCACCGCTGCAGCAGCGGCTGCTGGAACTGTGGCTCGGCGGCCGCGATGAGCTGTGTGTCGTGGGCGACGCCAGCCAGACCATCTACTCCTTTACCGGCGCCTCCCCGAAGCACCTGCTCGGCTTCAAGGCGATGTACCCGGAAGCAAATGTGGTCAAGCTGATCCGCGATTACCGTTCCAGCCCGCAGGTGGTGAGGCTGGCGAATGAGCTGCTGGCGGGCCGGCGCAGCGGCGGTCCGGTGGCGGACGCGGCCTGGGCAACACCCTTGCAGCTGGTGGCGCAGCGTCCGGCGGGCCCGGTTCCGCAGTTCACGGAATGCTCCGACGACGAGGCGGAGGCGGCCACGGTGGCGGTTAAGGTCCGAGGGCTGCTCGACGCCGGCACGCCCGCGAGCCAGATCGCGGTGCTGTTCCGCACCAACGGGCAGTCTGAAGCGTACGAACAGGCCCTGGCCTCGGCCGGGATCGGCTACCAGCTCCGCGGCGGTGAGCGCTTTTTCGCCCGCAAGGAAGTCCGCGACGCCATCCTCCAGCTCCGGGCCGCCACCCGCGCCGTCGCGGAAACCGCCACGTCCGAACCGCTCGGCCAGCTGGTCCGCGACATTGTCGCCTCCCTGGGCTACACGGACGCGGCCCCGCACAGCGGCGGCGCTGTCCGGGAACGCTGGGAATCGCTGGCGGCCCTCGTGGCCCTCGCCGACGAACTCGTGCTCAGCCGCGGCGAGCAGTTCAGCCTCTCCGAGTTCGTCAACGAACTTCAGGAACGCTCCCTCGCCCAGCACGCCCCGACCGTCCAGGGCGTGACCCTGGCCTCGCTGCACTCCGCCAAGGGCCTCGAATGGGACGCCGTCTTCCTCGTCGGGCTCAGTGAAGGACTCATGCCGATCTCCTTCGCGGACACCCCCGAATCCGTGGACGAGGAGCGGCGCCTGCTGTACGTCGGGATTACCCGGGCCCGCGAGCACCTGTTCCTGTCCTGGTCCACCGCGCGGACACCGGGCGGGCGCGCCAACCGCAAGCCGTCCCGCTTCCTGGACGGACTGCGCCCGGATTCGGTGGCCAGCTCCTCCGTGCGCGGCAAGGGTGCGGCGCCGCGCCGCAAGGCCGCCGTTCCGGCGTCGTGCCGGGTCTGCGGGAGCATGCTCTCCTCCGGCGCGGAACGCAAGGTGGGACGCTGCGGTCAGTGCCCGCCCAGCTATGAGGAGCAGACCTTTGACGCGCTCCGGCAATGGCGAAAGGACGTCGCCCTCGAGGCGGACGTCCCGGCGTTCGTCGTCTTCACCGACGCGACCCTCACGGCCATCGCCGAGGCCCGCCCCGAGTCGCTGGAAGAGCTGGCCAAACTCGCAGGAGTGGGTCCGTCGAAGCTGGAGAAATATGGCGAAGCGGTGCTGGCCGTGCTCGTCGAAAGCACGAGCCTCTGATGGCCGGCGGTGCGGACGGCCGGGCGGGTAACCGGACACCCGCCCACGCGGCCGCGGCGGCGGTTCCGCTGACCACGCCCGAGGGCGCACCCGTGGAGGTGCGACGCTCGGCCCGCCGTCGCCGTACAGTTGCCGCCTTCTGGGAAAACGGCACCGCCGTGGTCGCCATCCCCGCTTCCTTCACCCGCACCCAGGAGCGCGAGTGGGTCCACCGCATGCTGGAGAAGCTCCGGCTTCAGGGGGAGCGGGGAGCACCAGGCGCCGGCAAGCGCCGTCCGCGCAGCGATGCCGCCCTGGCCGGCCACGCCGCGGAGCTGTCAGCAAAGTACTTCAGCGGCCGCGCCGTGCCGTCGTCGGTCCGCTGGGTCAGCAACCAGAACTCACGTTGGGGGTCGGCGACGCCCTCGGACGGAAGCATCCGGCTCTCCGACAAGCTTCGTTCCATGCCGCAGTGGGTCATCGACTATGTGCTGCTCCACGAACTGGCGCACCTGCTCGTGGCCGGCCACAACGCCGCGTTCTGGCGGCTGCTGGAGGCCTACCCGGAAACGGGACGCGCCAAGGCTTTCCTCGAGGGCGTCTCCTTCGCCACGTCCCGCGGCCTCACCCCGGCAAGCGAGGAAGACGACGTGGACGGCCCGGACGCGGCGGCCCCGGCCGAGTAGCGCAGCCTTTGCCAGCGGCGCGGCCCGCGCGGATGACAGCGGGCACAGGAGAGCCCCGGCAGGAACCGAAGTTCCGGCCGGGGCTCTCCGGCTCAATTCCTAGGACTTGGGGCTTCCGCCTTCTCCGGGGGCATCGTCCGGTCCGGGTTCTCCCGGTTGTTCGGCTTCGCCGGATTCCCCGGTGTCTTCCCCGGGCTTTTCGGCGTCCTCCGGTTCATCGAAGCCGCCGTTCAGCAGCTTCTGCAGCGCGTCGTCCACCTCGGTGTCGCTCGCTTCGGCAAGCTTGCGGCGCCCGCTGAAGCCCTGCGGATCATCCAGGTCCTCCGCGGTCGGAAGCAGGTCCGGGTGCTGCCAGATCGCGTCCCGGCCCTCGGCGCCGCGTTCCTCCTTCAGGAAAGCCCACAGCGTGGCGGCTTCCCGGAGCCGGCGCGGACGAAGCTCCAGGCCGACGAGGGAAGAGAATGCATGTTCGGCCGGGCCTCCGGTGGCACGGCGCCGCCGGACGGTCTCGCGAAGGGCGCCGGCCGAGGGCAGCAGCTTCTCGGTGGCGGCCCAGGTCAGTTCATCAACCCAGCCTTCCACCAGGGCGAGGGCCGTCTCCAGCTTCTCCAGCGCTTGTTCCTGCGCCGGCGTGCGCTGCGGCATAAAGACGCCCTGTGAGAGCGCTTCCTGGATGCCCTCGGGATTGCTCGGGTCCAGTTCCCGGGCGAGTTCCTCGATCCGGGAGGTGTCGATGTGGATGCCGCGCGCGTAGGCCTCGATCGCGCCGAGCAGGTGGCCCCGGAGCCAGGGCACCTGCACGAACAACCTGGCGTGGGCCGCCTCCCGGACGGCCAGGAACAGCCGGATGTCGTTCTCGGGCAGGCTGAGGCCTTCCCCGAATTTCGCCACATTCGAGGGCAGCAGCGCCATTTCGAGGTCCGCGAGGGGAACGCCGATGTCCGTGGAGCTGACCACTTCGGCGGAGAGGGCGCCGATGGCCTGGCCCAGCTGCATGCCGAAAATCGCCCCGCCCATGTTCTGCAGCATCGACGAGGCGCCGCCCATCATGGACTTCATCTCTTCGGGCATCTGTTCGGTCATTGCGGAGGACAGCGCGTTGGCGATGCTGTTGGCGACCGGCTCGGTCAGCCGCTTCCACGTCCCCAGGGTCTCCTCGACCCATTCGGCCCGGGACCAGGCCCGGCCGATCAGCCCGGTGGCGGGCAACCCGGTGACCTGGTCGAGCCAGAGCTCGGCGAGGCGCAGGGCCTCGTCGACCTGGCGTGTCTGCTGGTCCGTGACGGAGGGGTCGGAGCCGCTCGCGGCCACCCGGCGCGCGTTCTCATGCGCGAGCTGCCAGTTGACCGGCCCTTCGGAGGGGGCGCTCATCATTGCCTGGACCTGGGAGAACATCTGGGCGAGGAGGTTCGGGTCATCCGGGAGCCCGGCCGCCTTGGCGAGTTCTGCGGGGTCGATATTTCCCATGCCCTGGCCCCCCATCAGGTTCTTCAGCATCTCTGCCAGCGGATCCTTGGGTTCCTCGTCACCATTGGACGGATTGAGTGGGTTGGAGGTCATGATCCCGCCGATCGTCGGTGTGGCTTCTTCTCAACTTCACGGTACCCCGCGTCGAGAGGGGCTGTCTGCCGAAAGTGTGCCCCGTTCGCTCTAGGCAAAGACCGCGTTCGCCGGGCCGTTGCGGCGGGTGAGCGCGTACTGTTAGAAGCTGGAATATTTGCAGGCAGCAGCCGCCGCTGCGGCGGCGGTGCGCTGTTCACGGGTTCCACACGGTCCCGGGCGCCGGCACGGAGAGGTCCTTCATTGACGATTACCCAAGGCGAGCAGCCCGCCAGCGAACCAGCGGCCGGCCAGACGCGGGGCCGCAGGGCATTGCTCGGTGGACCGCGTGCGCCCCGCAATGACAAACGGTCCTCCGCCATGCTCGTCTCGGGCCTTCTGGCGCTGGGCTTGGGCATCACAGCGGTGAGCCTGCCCGTCCCGTACGTGGTGGAATCGCCCGGCCCCACGTTCAACACTCTGGGCGATGACAGCGGCAAGCCGGTCATCAGCATCACCGGGCACGAAAATTTTCCCGCCACGGGCAACCTGGACCTCACCACCGTCTACGTCGACGGCGGCCCGAACGGGCCCGTCAGTGTCTTCGAAGCGTTCTCCGCCTGGCTCGACGGCACCAAGGCCGTGTACCCGGAGGAACTGGTCTTCCCCAAAGGTGTGACCAAGGAGCAGTCCCAGCAGGAGAGTGCCGTCGCGATGACCACCTCCCAGGAAAATGCGGTCGCCTCGGCGCTCAAGGAACTCAACATCCCGTTCGAGCAGAAAATGCAGGTCGCAGGTCTCCCGGAGGACTCCGCCTCCAGCGGCAAGCTGCAGGAGGGCGATGTCCTCGTCGCCATCAATGACAAGCCGATCACCGCCCTGAGTGTCGTCCAGGCGGAACTCGCCGCGGGCAACGGCGCGCCGGTGACGGTCGCCGTCGACCGGGCCGGCACCCGTATTCCGGTCGCCATCACCCCCGCCAAGGCCGCCACCGGTCGGTTCATTCTCGGCGTGATGCTGCAGTACAAGTTCACGTTCCCCTTCGAGGTCAAGATCTCGCTCGAAAAGGTCGGCGGTCCCAGCGCCGGGATGATGTTCGCCCTCGGGATCGTCGACAGGGTCACGCCCGGGGATCTGACCGGGGGCAAGCACATCGCGGGAACCGGGACCATCACCCCCGACGGCGCAGTCGGCCCGATTGGCGGCGTCGCCCAGAAGATGTACGGCGCCCGGTCCGGCGGGGCCACCCTGTTCCTGGCCCCCGCAGCCAATTGCGATGAGGTGACCGGGCACATTCCGGCCGGCCTGCAGGTGGTCAAGGTGGAGAATCTGGCCGAGGCGAGGAAAGCCGTCGAACTGGCCGCGTCAGGCGCCGACACATCCGGTCTGCCGGCCTGCTCCAGCAACTAGACTGGCCCCGGAACTAAGATCCGCCGCCACTCGTGGCACCTATGACAGTATTGCCCGCCCGGCAGGGCGGTGCCCGCTGTCGCTACAATGCAGCAACACCACGGCTTGACCGCACCGACTGATAATTAAAACCAGCAGCTCACGACCAGCTATGAGGTACCGAGTTTGTCCCGTCCCGCCAGCACCGTCCCGCCCGGAAGACCGCAGACACGACGAGGCGCCCTGACGCCGACGTTGATCGTCGTGGCATTGATCGTGGTTGGGTTCATCTTCTTCGCCAATGTCTGGACGGACGTCCTCTGGTACCAGCAGCTGGGCTTCTTCGAAGTCTTCCTGACCGAAAACCTGGCGCGCATCGCGATCTTCCTGACAGGCTTCGTCGTGATGTTCACGGCGGTGTTCTTCGCCATCCGGATCGCCTACCACGCACGGCCGGTCTACGCCCCGGATTCAGACATCCGGGACAACCTGAACCGCTACCAGGTCCAGCTGGAGCCGGTCCGCCGCGTCGTTATGGTCGGCCTCCCGATCCTGTTCGGCCTCTTCGCGGGCAGTGCCGCCGCAAGCCAGTGGCAGAAGGTGCTGCTGTTCCTGAACCAGGAGCCCTTCGGCAAGCCCGACCCGCAGTTCAACATGGACATCAGCTTCTACCTCATGACGCTGCCGTTCCTCGGCTTCATCACCGGCTTCCTGATCAGCGTCACCATCGTCGCGGGCCTGGCCGGAATCCTCACGCACTACCTCTACGGCAGCATCCGGATCATGGAACGCGGCATCTTCACCAGCCGGGCTGCCCAGATCCATCTGGCAGTCACCGGCGCGGCGTTCCTGCTCCTGCTCGGCGTGAACTTCTGGCTGGACCGGTACTCCGCCGTGCAGAACAACGGTGGACGGTGGGCCGGTGCGTTGTACACGGACGTCAACGCCGTCATCCCGACCAAGTCGATCCTGGCCGTTGCCGCGGCCCTCGTCGCCGTGCTCTTCGTCGTCGCTGCCGTGATCGGCAAGTGGCGGCTGCCCGTGATCGGTACCGCGATGCTCGTGATCACCTCGATCCTGGCCGGCGGCGTGTACCCCTGGGTGATCCAGCAGTTCCAGGTCCGTCCCTCCGAGCAGACCCTGGAGAAGCCGTTCATCGAACGCAACATCACCATGACCAGGGACGCCTACGGCCTGGATAAGATCCAGGAAAAGCGGTACAACGCCACAACGAACGCCGCCACCGGCGCGCTGGCGGCGGACGCCGAAACCACCGCCAACATCCGCCTGCTGGACCCGAACCTGATCTCCGATGCGTTCTCGCAGCTGGAGCAGTACCGGCCCTACTACCAGTTCCCAAGCGCCCTAAACGTGGACCGCTACGAGGTGGACGGCAAGATCCAGGACACCGTCATCGCAGTCCGCGAGCTCAACCCCGACGGCCTGGCCACCAACCAGCAGTCCTGGCTGAACCGCCACGTGGTCTACACCCACGGGTACGGCGTCGTTGCCGCCAAGGGCAACAAGTTCACCGCCGACGGCAAGCCGGACTTCCTGCAGGCGGGCATCCCGTCCAACGGTGTGCTCGGCAATGACTCCACGTACCAGCCGCGGATCTACTTCGGCGAAGACTCACCCGAGTACTCGATCGTCGGCGCTCCGGACGGTGCCCCGCACCGCGAGCAGGACCGCCCCGCCGGCAAGGAAGGGGACGCGGAAACGCAGTACACCTTCACCGGCAACGGCGGCCCCAACGTCGGCAGCTTCTTCAACAAGATCCTCTACGCGATCAAGTTCCAGTCCTCGGACCTGCTGCTCTCCGACGGTGTGAACGCCGAGTCCCAAATCCTCTACGACCGCAACCCCCGGGACCGCGTCGAGAAAGTCGCCCCGTACCTGACGGTGGACGGCAACGCGTACCCGGCCGTGGTGGACGGCAGGGTGAAGTGGATCGTGGACGGCTACACCACGAGCCAGTATTACCCGTACTCCCAGCAGGAACAGCTGTCCGCGGCCACCACGGACTCGCAGACGACGGCGGGCCGAACCGTGGCTCTTCCGAACAGCTCGGTGAACTACATCCGCAACTCGGTCAAGGCCACCGTGGACGCCTACGACGGCTCCGTGACGCTTTACGCCTGGGACGACCAGGACCCGGTCCTCAAGGCCTGGCAGAACATCTTCCCGAGCTCGCTGAAGCCGTTCTCGGAAATGTCCGGCTCCCTCATGAGCCACGTACGCTACCCCGAGGACCTGTTCAAGGTTCAGCGCGAACTCCTGGGCCGCTACCACGTCACCCAGCCGGACAACTTCTACACGAACAACGACGCGTGGAGCGTGCCCAACGACCCCACCGTCCAGGATGAGGTCAAGCAGCCCCCGTTCTACATGTCCCTGAAGATGCCTGACCAGGAGAAGCCGGCCTTCCAGCTGACCTCATCCTTCATTCCGCAGGTGGTCAACGGCACAGCCCGCAACGTGCTCTACGGCTTCCTCGCCGCGGACTCCGACGCCGGCAACCAGAAGGGCGTTAAGGCCGAGAGCTACGGCCAGCTGCGGCTCCTGCAGATCCCGCCGGAAGCCCAGGTGCCCGGCCCGGGCCAGGCCCAGAACAAGTTCAACTCGGACCCGACGGTGTCGCAGGCGCTTAACCTGCTGCGCCAGGGAGCGTCGGCGGTGCTCAACGGCAACCTGCTGACACTGCCTGTCGGTGGCGGCCTGCTGTACGTCCAGCCCGTCTATCTGCGATCCACCGGTGAGACCTCCTACCCCACGCTGCAGCGCGTGCTGGTGGCGTTTGGCGACAAGATCGGGTTCGCACCGACGCTTGATGCGGCGCTGAACCAATTGTTTGGCGGCGACTCCGGCGCCACGGCCGGCGACTCGGCGAACAACGGCCAGACTCCGGCGGTCACGCCGCCGGACGGTGCCGCGCCGCCGGCTACCGGAACGGTTGATGCAAAGGCGGAACTGAAGGCCGCGCTGGACGAAGCCAACGCAGCGATCAGGGCCGGCCAGGAAGCCCTCGCCCGGGGCGACTTCGCCGCCTACGGCGACCAGCAGCGGCGGCTCGCCGCGGCCTTGCAGAAGGCGCTCGACGCCGAGGCCAAGCTCGGGGCTACTCCAGCACCGGCGCCGGCTGCCACGCCGACGGCGACCCCGGCCCCGACGCCGAGCAGCTGACCCGAAGGATCTGACCGACGCCTGAAAGCCGGGCCCCGCTGCACAGGAGCGGGGCCCGGCTTTTTCCATGCGGGCTTTGCATGCGAGATGCAGATCACGCCACCTGGATTTGGCCTCAAGTTCACCGGCAGGTAGAGTTGATCTTGCGACGCGGGGTGGAGCAGTTCGGTAGCTCGCTGGGCTCATAACCCAGAGGTCACAGGTTCAAATCCTGTCCCCGCAACTGAAGAAGATGGCCCGGAATTCTGGAAACAGTGTTCCGGGCTTTCTGCTTTAAGGCCGGCCCTTGACTATCCGGCCCCTGACTATCCCGCGCCGCACGGTAGTGGTCGGGAGTCCCGGCAAACTAGGGTAGTGTTGATCTTGCGACGCGGGGTGGAGCAGTTCGGTAGCTCGCTGGGCTCATAACCCAGAGGTCACAGGTTCAAATCCTGTCCCCGCAACTGAAGAAGAATAGAAAGGCCCGGATCATCTGATCCGGGCCTTTCTCGTTCCCCGGCTAAAGGCGGCTGTCCCGTTGATCCCGTTGAATCCCGTTGCCGCGTGAACAGTCCCGGCTCAGGTGTCCTTGAGCCGCTGGTAAGTGTCCAGCGCCCGCGCCCGGGACTCCGGCAGCCCGACAATGGGGTCCGGGTAGTCCAGGGCGCAGTCCGCCTTCCAGGGTTCGTGGATCCGCTTGGCGTCCAGGCCTGACAGTTCCGGGAGGTAGCGGCGCAGGTAGCGGCCCTCGGCGTCGAACTTTTTGCTTTGGGTGATCGGGTTGAAAATGCGGAAGTAGGGTGAGGCGTCGGCGCCGGAGCCCGCCACCCACTGCCAGTTTGCGGGGTTGCTGGCCGCGTCCGCATCCACCAGGGTGTCCCAGAACCAGGCCTCGCCCAGCCGCCAGTCCGCCAGCAGGTTCTTGACCAGGAACGATGCTGCCGCCATCCGGACCCGGTTGTGCATCCACCCGGTCTGCCAGAGCTGGCGCATGCCGGCGTCGACCAGGGGATAGCCGGTGCGGCCCTGCCGCCAGGCCGTCAGTTCGGACTCCGACGGCGTCTGCCAGGCGAAGCGGTCAAATTCCGGCCGGTAGTTCCGGCTGGCAAGCTCCGGGTTCTCGTAGAGCAGCTGCCAGCAGAATTCCCGCCAGCCGAGCTCCGAACGGAAAATCCCGACGTCGGACGGGGCCTGCTGGGGAAAGTGTTCCCGGAGGGTGTGCCAGATCCGGAAGGGGCTGATCTCCCCGAAGCGGAGATGGGGAGAAAGCCGGCTGGTCCCTTCGACGCCGGGGATGTTCCGGCCGGTGCCGTAGTCCTCCACCGGTCCGTCGACAAATTCTTCCAGCCTGCTGTGGGCGCCGGATTCGCCCGGGGTCCAGGTCGCGCCGAGGCCAACGCTCCAGTCCGGCGTGTGGGGGAGCAGCCCCCAGTCCGCCAGGGACTCACTAGCCGGCGGCTGTCCGGAGGCGTCCGCGGCCGGCGGAGGGAGCCGCCGTGGGGCCTCCAGCGGGAGCCTGGGCTCAGTCCCGTCGAGACAGGCCCTCCAGAACGGCGTGAAGACCTTGTAGGGGCCGCCGGCGCCGGTGCGTACTGTCCACGGCTCAAACATCAGGTTCGCCTGGAAGCTTGTGGCGGTGATGCCGCGCCCCGTTGCCCACTCCTTGAGGCCGGCGTCGACGGCACGCTCCGGGCCGCCGTAGCGCCGGTTCCACAGCAGCGTTGTGGCGCCGGTTTCCTCGGCCAGTGCCTGGATGATGCCGGCGGCGGCGCCGCGGCGGAGCAGCAGCCGGGAACCGGCGGCCGCCAGGTCCGCACCGAGAGCGGCCAGTGAGTGGTGCAGCCACCATTTTGCTGCGCCGCCGAGCGGACGCACTCCGGGGGAGGCTTCGTCGAGCACGTAGACGACGGTGAGCGGGCCGTCCAGCGAGGCGGCCTTGACGAGGGCCGGGTTGTCATCGAGGCGGAGGTCATCGCGGAGCCAGACAAGGGACGAAGGATTGGATCCGGAGGGCATGGACCCACGGTACACGCGTAGCCGCAGGCGGGGCCCGGCACAGCACTGCCCGGCACGGCAGAGGCCGGGTCTCCTGAACGTCCAGGAGACCCGGCCTCGGGCACCAGTGCGGTGGCTGGCCGGTCGGCGGCAGCTTTGCCGGGCGGCCTACAGCTTGTCGAAGTCGGCTTCCTCGATGGTGGCCTCGGTGCGCTTGCCCTCGCCGGCGCCAATGGCTGCTGGGGAGCCGCCGGACTTCAGCGCGGCCAGCCGTGCTTCAATCTCGGTCTGCTCGCCAAGATCCTCGAGCGAGTTGAACTGCGCGTCCAGGCTGGAGGCGGCGAGCTCCTGCTGGCCCCGGACCTTGGCTTCTTCGCGGCGGATCTTCTCTTCGAAGCGGCCCACCTCGGACGTGGGATCCATGAAGTCGATGCTCTTCAGGGCATCGTGCACCTGGGACTGCGCCGCGGCAGTCTTGGAGCGTGCCACCAGCTGGTTGCGCTTGCTGGTGAGCTCGTTGAGCTTGCCCTTCATCTGGTCCAGGCCGTGCTTGAGCTTGTCCACAACCTCGCTCTGGGAGGCGATGCTCGGCTCGGCGGCCTTCGCCTCGTTCTCCGACGCCATCTGCCGCTGCAGCGCGACCTTGGCGAGGTTGTCGAACTTTTCGGCGTCGGTGGCGTCGCCGCCGGCGCGGTACTCGTCGGCCTTGCGGGACGCGGCGAGGGCCTTCCTGCCCCAGTCCTGGGCGTTCTTGATGTCCTCGTTGTAGTCGTCCTGCAGCATGCGCAGATTCCCAATAGTCTGGGCCACCGCGGACTCGGCCTCCGCGATGTTGTTCGTGTAGTCCCGGACCATCTGGTCCAGCATCTTCTGCGGATCCTCCGCCTGGTCCAGAAGGGAGTTAATGTTGGCCTTCGCCAGCTGCGCCATGCGGCCGAAAATGGACTGCTTCATGGTGTTACCTTTCGTCCTGCTCAGTGGTTCCCACTGAATTCAGTGAACAGTGAATGTACCGCTTCTATCCGCCGGTCGGAACCTTCCTGCCGGCGCTTAGTCTCTAGGGGCTAGAAGTCGCCGCCGCCGCCGAAGTCGCCGCCCCAGCCGCCGCCGGAGTCGCCGCCACCGCCGAAGTCCCCGCCGGAGTCGCCTCCGCCGCCCCAGCCGCCGCCACCGCCGCCATGCAGAATGGAATTGATCAGGATGCCGCCGAGGATGGCGCCACCGAGGCCGCCACCTCCGCCGCCGCCGAACATCCCGCCGCGGCCGTAGCCCTGGCCCTGGTTGGCGTAGCCGCCGAACTGGTCGACGTCGGATTGTGCCTGCTGGGCTGCCTGCGCGGCCAGCGAGTGGGCCTGCTGCGCGTACTGCAGGGCCGTGACCGGGTCATTCCGGGAGATCGACAGGGCATAGTCCAGGTTTCGCTGGGCTTCGGCGAGGCGCGTGCGCGCCTCGGTTCCCACGCCGCCGCGGCGCGCGGTGATGTAGTCCGACGTCGCGCTGATCTGCGCCTGGGCCGACATGATGCTCTGCTGCAGCGAGGCCTGCGCCCGGCGGGCCTGTTCCTGCTGGTCGCGGATGCCGGTCAGGGCCGTGTCCAGCGACTGGTGCGCCGCTTCGACCCGCTCCAGCGTGGCGATCGGGTCGATCTTGCCGCCCTGGATCTCGGCCTTGACCCGGGCCAGTGCGGCTTCCACAGCGGCGACCGGGCCGGCAAGTTCCGGGTGCGCCCCGGACTGGATCATCGCGCGGGCCTGTGCCAGGTCCTGCGAGGTGTCAACGACGGCGGACTCCAGCCCGCTGCGTGCCTCGTCCAGATTCGCGGCGACCTTGTTGATGGCGTCAATCAGAACGTTCGTCTGGTGCAGGCTCTCTTCCGCCGCCCGGACCGCCACGGCGGCGAGGCTGCCCTCGCCCGTGCTGAGCTTCTCCCGGGCCGTCGTGGAGGCGTTCTGCACAAACTCCAACCGATCCTTGGCCTGGCTGATGTTGTCGGCAACCTGGACCAGCGCGCTCTCGGCGTACTTGTTCCGCAGCCCGGCCAGCAGCTGTTCGGCACTGGCAATCTTGGCTTCGGCCTGCGCCGCGCCGGCGCTGACCGCGGCAAGGGCCTGCGGGGCGTTCTTCTCGAGTTCGCGCAGCGAATCGAAGTCGGCTTTCTGCTCCTGGAGCGAGGACAGGGCGGCCTCGGAACGGCGGATGATCTCGCCGAGCCAGGCGCGCTGCTGCTCCTCGGTGTCGGGGATGTGGTCGTCGAGCTGCTGCTGCAGTTTGAAGGATTCCGACATGTGGCCCTTGGCATCCTGCAGCGCCTTGGTGAAGTTGCCGACGGCGGCGTCGCCGTACTGCGCCTGCGCGAAGCCGAGTTCCTGTTCGCTGGACTTGATGGCGTCGTCCGCTTCAATCAGGAGCGAACCGCTCTTGCGGCGCAGGTCCTCGACACTCATCGACGCCAACGGGTCCGGCTCCGTGCCCTGCTGCCCTTGGCCCGGGCCGGCGGCCAGAGCCGCCTTCTTCCGCTTGTTGCGCAGGTACAGGTAGGCGCCGACACCGCCGGCGGCCACGACGCCGGTTCCGACCAGGACGGCGCTGCCCGCGCCGTCCGCGGAGGGTACGTTGCCGGCCCCGCCGCCGGCCGCATCGCCAATGGCTGCGGCGGCATCGATGGCCGCCTGCGCGTAGTCACCCTTCCGGAGTTGCGGGTCCACCGCTTTATCCCTGATGTTGTCGCGCTGGGCGTTGGTGATCTTGCTGTTGGAGGGCTTGCTCAGCTGGTACTGGCGGGTGTCCGTGGCGACCGTCAGCAGCATGGCGTTCGCTCCCAGGCTCGCCTTCTCGGCCACTGCGTTGGCCCAGGCAACCCGGTCTGTGGGGTTCTCGAACTTCTTGACGTAGACGACGTGGAAGGTCATCGCGTGGTCGGTGCCGAGCTTCTGGATGGCTGCCTGGACGTCAGCCTTCCGGCTGCCCAGCACTCCCGCGGAGTCCACAACCTTCGTGGCCGGATCAAGGGCCACCGGATCTTCGGCCAGGGCCGGAGCGGCAGGAAGCGCCAGCAGTCCGGCGACGCCAAGAACAGCGAGGATACGTTTGAACTTAGACCGCATGTGCAACCCTTCAGCACTTCTGCGACCGATTCGGCCGAACCAGTCGTTTTCGAATGCAGCAGCGCCCCCACGCAGGTGTGAAGCCGCAGGTCGCTGTGGCGATTCAATTTGATTCTATGGTCCACCCATTTGGCCGTCCACCGGTGGGAATATGCCACCAGCGAAACGCGCTGAAAGCTGTAGAACGGGCCGGAGACGGGGCTGCCCTGCGGCCGTTCAGGAACCTCCCAGCAAATGTCCGCTCTAGTATCAGTCAAAGCGTCCATAGTTAATCCAGACGAGGATGAAAGGAAGTCCCATGACTGAGAACCCACTGCAGGGTGCGTCACCAGAGAACCGGGAGCCGGCGAAGCCGCACGAGGGCTCGTCGGAGCAGCGGCAGGCCGCGCCCACACCGGACTCAGCTTACGAAAACCCAACCCTCCGGCTGGACCGAACGGACGAAGGCGCCCCGCGGCCGGTCTACCCCCAGCGCCCGCCGTTCTACGGCGAGCAGTCTGCGCCCACAGGGCCCCAGCAGTACGGCGCGCCGCACCACAGCCAGCCGCAGAACCGGTCCCAGTATGGTCACTCCCAGCACGGACAGCAGTACACCCAGCACGCTGACGCCCAGCCCCAGCAGACCCCCGCCCCGTACGGCCAGCCCCAGTACGCCTCGTCCGCGAACGCCCCCAAGCGCAAGGCCGCGTTCGGCGTTCCCACCCTCGTCGCCAGCATCCTGGCCGCCGGACTGGTCGGCGGCGGCGTCGTTGCCGGCACCACGCAACTCCTGGGCGACGCACCTCCCCTTTCCTCGGCCAGCAGCAACAGCAGCCAGGCCGGCCCCGTCATCGTGAACAACAAGGATGACGTCAACGCCATCACGGCCGCCGCCGTCAAGGCCAGTCCAAGCGTCGTCACGATCAAGGCCACCAGCGGCAGCGAGGGCGGGACGGGCTCCGGGATCATCCTGGACGGCGAAGGCCACGTCCTGACCAACACCCACGTCGTCACGCTCGACGGCACGGTGGCCAACGCCAGCATCGAGGTGCGGATGAGTGACGGCAAGGTCTACTCCGCCAAGATCGTCGGAACGGATCCGCTCTCTGACCTCGCGGTCGTCCAGATCCAGAACGGCTCCGGACTGGTCCCGGCAACGCTGGGCGACTCCGGCAAGCTCAACGTCGGCGACACCGCCGTCGCGATCGGCTCGCCCCTGGGCCTCACGGGAACGGTCACCGACGGCATCGTCTCCACCCTTAACCGGACCATCAGCGTCGCCTCCTCCGCGGCGCCCAAGGAGGGCGCCGACAATTCACAGGGCGGCGACCAGGGCTTCCAGTTCGCCCCGCCGGACGGCGGCCAGGGCCAAAGCACGGCGAACCAGGGTTCCATCTCCATAAACGTGATCCAGACCGACGCGGCCATCAACCCCGGCAACTCCGGCGGCGCGCTGGTCAACACCAAGGGCGAGATCATCGGTGTCAACGTCGCCATCGCCTCGGCGGGCGGGGACAGCACCAGCAGCGGCAACATCGGCGTCGGCTTCAGCATCCCGATCAACCACGCCAAGCGCGTGGCGCAGGAGATCATCAGCAGCGGCAAGGCCACCCACGGCCAGTTCGGCGTCAGCGTGAAGCCCAAGACCGCGAGCACCTCGTCCTCCGGGTTCTCGGTCGGGGCCGAAGTCGCCACCGTCGAGCCCGGATCCGCCGCGGACAAAGCCGGCATCAAGGTCGGTGACGTGGTCACGAAGTTCCAGAACCTGTCCATCAGCGATCCGAACCAACTGACCGCCGCGGTCCGCGAACAGGCCGCCGGAGCCACGGTGAAGGTAACCGTCCTCCGCAACGGCCAGGAGCAGCAACTCGACGTAACGCTCGGTGCGGCTGCAGAGCAGTAGCACTGTCCACAGGGAAGACTGTCCACTAGAACGGGCCGGCACCAGCAGGTGCCGGCCCGTTTTCTTGCGTTCCTCCGGCATTGCACTGACATCGACGTTAACCCGGGCCGCGTTCCGGCTCCGCTATGTGGTTAGCTAGGAACACCCCGGCATCCCGGGCGTTCCGTGGCCACGACCCCACCCGGCTGGCTGTCCACCCGCATGGAAGGCTGCTGTACACACAGTGGAAGAGACTTTGAAGATCATCGTGCTGGTCAAGCACGTTCCTGACGCCCAGTTCGACCGGCATCTGGCCGGCGCCGGCAGCACGATTGACCGTTCCGAGAGCATCCTCTCCGAGCTGGACGAATACCCGCTGGAGGCAGCGCTCCAGCTGATCGAGGCCCGCGGCGGAGAAGCGGCCGGCAACAAGGTGATTGCACTCAGCATGGGCCCCGCAGGTGCCGTCAACGCGGTGAAGAAGTCTCTGCAGATCGGCGCGACCGAGGGGGTGCACCTCAGCGACGAGGCACTCGCAGGCTCCGACGCCGCTGCGACCTCCCTGGCCCTGGCCGCGGCCATCCGGCACCTGGAAGCGGACCGGCCGGCAGACCTCATCCTGACCGGTATGGCCTCGACCGACGGGGAAACGTCGCTGGTCCCGGCCCAGCTCGCGGAACGCCTGGGCCGGCCGCAGGTCACCTTCGCTTCCTCGCTGGAGCTCGACGGCGGTAGGCTCACGGCCCGCCGCGACGGCGATTCCCATGCAGACACGATCGAAGCCACACTGCCCGCCCTCGTCTCGGTCACGGACCAGATCAACGACCCCCGGTACCCCAATTTCAAGGGCATCATGGCGGCCAAGAAGAAGACCATCACCACGCTGGCCCTCGCCGACATCGGCGTCGACCCGGCCCAGGTGGGCAAGTCCGGGTCGTGGACCTCCGTAGAAACCGCCGAGGCCCGCCCCCCGCGCACCGCGGGCACCATCATTACCGACGAAGGCGACGCCGGCATCAAGCTGGTCGAGTTCCTGGCCGCCCAGAAGCTGCTCTAAGGGGATCATCCGAACATGGCAAAAGTTCTCGTATTCATCGACAATCCCGGCCAGGCGCTGAAAAAGTCCAGCCTTGAGCTGCTCACCATTGCCCGGTCCCTCGGCGAACCGGCGGTCGCCTTCAACGGGGAACTGCACGACGACGTCGCGGCTGCCCTGGGCGCTTACGGAGCGCAGGCCCTTTACCGGCCCTCCGCCGCTGACCTTGACGACTACCTGGTGGGGCCGAAGGCGTCCTATCTGGCCGCTGCCGTGCAGACCTCCGGGGCCAGCGTCGTCCTGGCCGAGAACTCCGCCGACGGCAAGGAAATCGCGGCCCGGCTGGGCATCAAGCTCGGCGCTGGTGTGATCACGGACGTCGTGGCGGTGGACCCCGACGGAACGGCGCACAAGTCAGTGCTCGCCGGTTCCTACATGACCACGGCGAAAGCCACCACGCCCGTGGCCGTGCTCACGGTCAAGGCCAACAGCACCATTCCGGAGCCTGCCGTCACCGGCACGGCACCGGATGCCGTCACGATCGAGGTCCCGGACACGGCCACCGCCGCTTCGGCCCGGATCACGGCGCGCAATGAAAAAGCCGCCAGCGGCCGCCCCGACCTCTCCGAGGCGCGCATCATCGTGGCCGGCGGACGCGGTGTGGACGGGAATTTCGGTCCCCTGGAAGACCTTGCGGATGCGCTGGGAGCCGCTGTGGGCGCCTCCCGCGCCGCGACGGACGCGGGGTGGATCGGACACGACGCCCAGATCGGCCAGACGGGCAAAACCGTCTCGCCCCAGCTCTACATTTCCGCCGGCATCTCCGGCGCCATCCAGCAGAAGGCCGGCATGCAGACGGCCAAAGTGATCGTGGCGGTGAACAAGGACGCCGAATCGCCGGTCTTCGAGATCGCCGACTTCGGAATTGTCGGAGACCTCTTCAAGGTCCTCCCGCAGGCCACTGAAGAAATCAAGAAGCGCCGGGGCTGATTCGTTGAGCACCAATGCCACCACGGCGCAAAGCCCGTTCGACCCGGATAAATCCCGGATCGGACGGGTGCTTTGTTTCGCCGCGCACCCCGACGACATTGATTTCGGTGCCGCAGGCACCGTGGCCGCCTGGACCGCCGCCGGGGTTGAGGTCAGCTACTGCATCATGACCGACGGCGACGCGGGCGGCTTCGACCCGGAACAGCGGGACGAAATCGTCCGGCTGCGCAGCGAGGAGCAGCGCCGTGCCGCCGCCCTGGTCGGCGTGACGGACATCCACTACCTGCACGAGCGCGACGGTTATCTCGAGCCCACCCATGAGGTGATCCGGCAGGTGGTGCGGCTGATCCGCCAGCTGCGGCCCGACGTCGTGCTTGCCATGCACCCCGAACGAAACTGGAACCGGATCCAGAAGAGCCACCCCGACCACCTGGCGGTGGGGGAGGCCGTGACCCGGGCGGTGTATCCCGCACTGGAGAACCCGTTCGCCTACCCGGAGCTCGCCGCAGCCGGCCTCGAGGCCTACAAGCTGCCCTGGCTGTGGCTCTTCGCCGGGCCCGAGGAACGTGAAAACCACTTCGTGGACGTCACGGCCCAGGTAGACCGCAAGCTCGCCGCCATCCATATCCACGTCAGCCAGCACCCCGACGTCGAGGCGATGGAACGCACCGTGCGGGGCCTGATGGGCCAGACCGCCGAACGCGCCGGCCTGCCCGCCGGCCGCAGTGCCGAGGCGTTCCATGTCGTAACAGTTAACGGTCCCGGGACCATCGCGGGCTTCTAGTGTTGCCCCTTGCCTGCCCCTGCCATATGCTGGCCTCTGTTTAAATCATATTTATTATGGAAGGCAGACTTTAATGGCGAAGACTGCGCAACAACCCGTGCTCGTGATCATGGGTGTTTCGGGATCAGGCAAGTCAACGGTGGCCGGCCTCGTGGCCGGCCGGCTCGGTTGGGATCTCGCCGAAGGCGACGACCTGCACCCGCCGGCGAACGTGGCCAAGATGCAGGCCGGCGAGCCGCTGACCGACGACGACCGCTGGCCGTGGCTGGAATCCATCGCCGAGTGGATCCGGGCGCACACAGCGGCCGGAACGCCCGGCGTCGTGACATGCTCGGCGCTGAAGAAGCGCTACCGGGACGTCCTGCGCGGCGAAGGTGTGGTGTTTGTCTTCCTTGAGGGAAGCAAGGACCGCATTTCGGACCGGCTGGCCTCCCGGCACGGGCATTTCATGCCACCAGCCCTGCTTGCGTCCCAGTTCGACGCCCTTGAGGCGCCCACAGAGGATGAGACCTTTATCACCCTGTGTGTTTCCGCGACGCCCGCGGAGGAAGCACAGGAAATCATCGACCGGCTGGGTCTTGAAGCCGGCGGCGCCACCCGGCCGTAGCCGGCACCGCCGCCGTCCCACCAGTCATCTCAGCTAGGAACACGTTTTGAATTCTCTTATGCCCTTGCAGCTTCCCGCTGCCCTCGAGGCCTGGACCGGCCACGACACCCGCCTTCTGGTGGTCGCCGCCCTGGGCATCGCGCTCATCGTGGTGCTGATCGCCAAATTCAAGCTGCACCCTTTCCTCGCCCTCATTCTCGGCTCCGCCTCCGTTGGCCTCGCCTCGGGCGTGGAGCTGGCCAAAATCATCACCAACTTCGAGGACGGAGTGGGCGGCGTCCTGAAGGAAGTGGGCCTGCTGATCGCCCTCGGCGCCATGCTCGGCAAGCTGCTGGCGGACTCCGGCGGGGCCAACCGGGTGGTGGACACGCTGCTGGCGAAGGCCACGGGCAACAAGCTCGTCTGGTCCATCACGCTCGTGGCGGTCATTATCGGCCTGCCGATGTTCTTCGAAATCGGTCTGGTGCTGCTGCTGCCCGTGATCGTCCTCGTGACCCAGCGCTCCAAGATGCCCCTCATGCGCATCGCCATCCCCGCGCTGGCCGGCCTGTCCGTGCTGCACGGCCTGGTGCCGCCGCACCCCGGACCGCTGATCGCGATCAGCGCCGTCAAGGCCGAACTCGGCACCACGCTGGCGCTGGGCCTGCTCGTCGCCATTCCCACGGTCATCATCTGCGGGCCCCTGTTTTCCCGGCTCGCGGCGAAGTGGGTTCCCGTCGGCGCCCCCGCCTTCGCGGGCGGCATCGACACCCAGCACGGCGCGGACATGGAAGGCGTCAAGCGCCAGCCGAGCTTCCTCGTCACCCTGCTGACCATCATCTTCCCGGTGGTCCTGATGCTCCTGAAGGCCATCGTGGACATCATCTGGCCCGATGCCGCGACGGCGCCCGGGATCCGGGGCTTCTTCGACTTCGTCGGCCAGCCGCTCGTCGCCATGACTTTGGCCGTGCTGCTCGCGATCGTTACCTTCGGCTACGCGGTGGGCTTCACCGGCAACAAGATCACCGCGAAGATCGGCGCAAGCCTCGGCCCCATCGCCGCTATCCTGCTGATCGTCGGCGCCGGCGGCGGCTTCAAACAGACCCTCATCGGTGCCGGCGTCGGCGATGCCGTCAAGAAGTGGGCCGAGGGCACCAACATGTCCGTCCTCGTGCTCGGCTTCATCGTGGCCGTCGCATTGCGCCTGGCCACTGGCTCCGCCACCGTGGCGACCGTCACGGCGGCCGGCATCGTGGCGCCCCTGGCCAGCTCGCTCACTCCGACGCACGCAGCGCTCCTGGCCCTTGCCATCGGTGCCGGCTCGCTGTTCCTCTCGCACGTGAACGACGCCGGGTTCTGGCTTGTCAAGGAACTCTTCGGCCTGACCGTGGGCCAGACCTTCAAGACCTGGTCGGTGATGGAAACGCTGATCTCCGTGGTCGGCTTCGGCTTCGTGATGCTGCTCTCGCTGATCGTCTAGCGGAGCACGCCCGCAACCCCGCACGGACGCCACCACGGCCCAAAAAAGCCGCGCCGGCCTTGATCTCCTGACGGAGCCAAGGCCTGCGCGGCTTTGTCGTTGGTCCTGCTGCCGGTACTCGCTGTCCGGAACCGGCGCCCGAAGGCTACGCTCCCAGCGTGGCGGCGGCAACCGTCGGCATGGTCGGCGACGTCGAACCGCCTGCCGGCTCCACCGTGATGCCCAGGGCCGCAGCCGTGCGGATACCCTTGACGACCGCCGGCTTCGAGAGTGCCTCGGCGTCCATGAGGCCCTGTGATACCGGCGCCGAACCGTCCTTCGGGATCAGCCACATCTGATAGACCTTGCCGGGAGGCGGTGGCGGGACGTTGTTCATCTTGACCACCACCGCGTCCTTCGACGGGGAGACCGACACGGTGGCCGTGCCGCCGCCCGCCACGTCGACGGTAGCCTGGCGGATGTCACCGGCCTGCATGACCTGGTTAAGCGGATCATTCTGGTTCGCCACATAGGCGCCGACGCCGACCCCGCCCAGGGCGATGGCGGCGGCTGCCGCGACGCCCACGAGCCAGGTGCGCATGCCCTGCGGCCGGCGCCGTTCTTCCCGGCGACGGCGGGCCGCGTCCAGTTCATCGGTGGGGTGCGGCGCCGAGGATTCCTGGGCAAAGGGGGCGGGCGCGGTGGCCACCGGAGGTGCGGAGGGGGGCGTGGCGGCCGTCTGCTGGCCCTGTTCGGCATCGTGTACCGGCAGCGACGACAGAATGCGGTTCAGCAGTCCGGACGGCGGTTCGGCCTCCGCGGTGAAACTCGCCGCCAGTGTTTCCTGCGCCTGGTGCACCCTTTCGTTGAAAGCGGCGCGCTCTGCGGCCGGGGCCGAGGCGACATAGCGCTCGATGGCGGCGCGCTCGGCGTCGTCGACCGCATTGAGGGCGTAGACCTCCGCGAGGTCCACTGCCCTGCCCGAAGTGAGGTCGGTGGCGATGTCGGCCGCAAAGGCGCCGGGAACACGTGCGTTGTTGTGCGCATTCATCTCGGTCATCTCAACTCACCCCCAGACAGGTCTTCAGGCGGATCAGTCCATCGCGGATGCGGGACTTGATGGTGGGCACGGCAGCGTTGAGTCTTTCTGCGACTTCCCGGTACGTGAGCCCGCCGTAGTAGGCGAGCCGCACGGACTCCTGCTGCGTGTCCGTCAGCGTCTCGAGGCAGCGGACCACGGCCTCGGCTTCGAGCCGGCTGCCGACCTCGTCGGAGACGGAGTCATGGTCGATTTCCTGGCTGCTGGCACCGTATTTCGCCTCCCTGTCCGTGGAGGACTGGGAGGAACGGACCTTGTCCACGGCCCGTCGGTGCGAGATGGTCATCAGCCAGGCAAGCGGACTGCCGGCATCGGGATTGAACTTGGACGCGTTCTGCCAGACCTGGAGGAAAACTTCCTGCGTCGTGTCCTCGCTGAGTTCCGTATCGATCAGGACCCTGCGGGCCATGCCGTAAACGCGCCGCGAGGTGAGCTGGTAAAACTCGGCAAAGGCGGCCTGGTCACCCCGGGCGATCAGTTCCAGCAAGGAACCCAGTCGACGGTTGACGTCGGCTGACGTGCCGGGGGGAGCGGCGGCCTCGGGATTCGGGGCGTTGGGAGTGTCCATCACCTTCAAGCATAAGGCGCCGGGCGCCGATCCCGGGCCAGGATAGTCCGCCCAAGGAGCGCGACCGCCCGCGGCCCGGCGGTTTGGGCATCTGTCCACCTGCACTGTCGTCACCTGCAGTTCCTCGCTCCTCTCCCCGTGCTCCGTGCGGCTGCCCCGTGTACCGGGCTTCATAGGGGATTCGGCGCGGCGGCACGCCCGGATGGGCTGCAGCGGACGGAATCTTGCGTGCTTGGATCTGCTGCTAGAGCCGGGCCCCGGCGAAGCCGTTCTGGCGCCACGCCTCGTAGACCGCGATCGAGGCCGCGTTGGCAAGGTTCAGCGAGCGCAGGGCGGGCAGCATCGGCAGGCGGACGCGGGAGGTCACGTGGGGATCGTTCTTGAGCTCCTCGGGAAGCCCCACGGACTCGCAGCCGAACAGGAGAACGTCTCCCGGGCGGTAGCTGATGTCCGTGTAGGA
Organism: Pseudarthrobacter sp. MM222; assembly: GCF_947090775.1. Classification (NCBI taxonomy): domain Bacteria; kingdom Bacillati; phylum Actinomycetota; class Actinomycetes; order Micrococcales; family Micrococcaceae; genus Pseudarthrobacter; species Pseudarthrobacter sp. MM222. The sequence continues at coordinate 3,062,539 of NZ_OX352321.1, read as the reverse complement.
GGCCTCGCCGTCGGAGGTGAAGGCGAAGACCCGGTCCGGTGCCAGCGCCTCCCAGGCCGCGTCGATGTCTCGGTGGACGGTCACGACGGCGAGGTCGTGGTAATCGAGGCCTGCGCGCCGCAGCTTGGCGTCGGAAAAATCAAAGCCCAGCGGTTCGACCAGGTGCAGCTGGGCCCCCGTGATCGCGGCCAGCCGGATGGCGTTGCCGGTATTGCCGGGGATTTCGGGGGCGTGGAAGAGGATGCGGAACACGGTCCCATCCTAGCGAGATGATGCCGTGCCGGATGCCGGCTAGTGCATTCCCCGCAGCAGCCGGGCGAGCACGGGCACAGCGACGGTGTTCGGCGCCGGGCCGGAGCTCAGGAACTGCTTGAGCCCGCGGGCCAGGCCGGCCGCATTCACCACCTGGACCGTTTCGTGCGCGCCGGAACGGCGGTGCCGGTCGATGACCGGTTCGTGCAGGTTGCCGTCGGAGCTGTGGACCACCGTCCAGCCCGTGACATTCAGCTCCGGAAAGATATCCTGCATCCGGCGCACCACATGGGCAAGCTGGGGCGGGGCGATCGAGCGCCCGCCGTGCGTCAGGGCGCCGCCGTTCCAGGCATAGGCCCCCGGCGGAAGCAGCATGGAGCCGACGATCGCCATCCGGTAGCCGGAGAGGACCACGTGGTCGATGTGGCTGTTGTCCGCCGGTGACTGCAGGCCGTTGATGAGGCGTGCGGCGGGGATGGCGGGGAGGATCTGCCGGCTGATCAGCTGCACCGTCCGCATCTCCCGCTGGATCCTGGCCTCCGCACCGAAAATCCCACGCTTCCGCGGCAGCCCGTGGACCTGCTGGCGCGCCAGTTCCTCGGGGATCAGCGGCACCTCGCCGGTCTGCGCATATTGCTCAAAGGGAGGGACATAGACCGGGGCGTCGGCTGCGGTATTCCGCGGCGTGTTAGGGCGCCGGACATTCGCCGAAGCACGGCTGCCGGCGGCCGGGGCATCAAAGTGGGCACCCTCGTCGTCGGACGGGACGGTGAAGGCGCCGCGGCCGCTGCCGTAGGACCGGTCGTAGTCGGCCCGGCTCTTGGCGTCGATCAGCGTCTCGTAGGCAAGGGTCACCCTACGAAAGGCCGCAGGGTCGCCACCATGGTCCGGGTGCGCAGTGCGGGCGGCCTTGCGGTAGGCCACCTTGATCTCCTTGTCCGTCGCCGTCACCGGGATGCGGAGGACCTGGTAATGCGAGCTGTTCCCCTGGGTCAACCAAGAATCCTTTACGTTGATGGCTCCGGCCCATCCTGGGCGTCCGGTATGGCCAGCTTAACCGGCTAGGGGAACAACGACCGCGCGGGCCCGGATGGTTCCCGCGGGGCAAGCCGGCCACCGCGCGGAGTTGGCGCTCCGCGGGCTTGTGGCGGCCCTACCGGAGCTTCCCCGGTGACAGCCGGTTCAGCGCCAGCGCTCCGACCAACAAACCGAAATCGCGAAGGGCCACATCGAAGAAGGCGCCCAGCACGAGCAGGTTGATGATGATGCCGAACAACCAGACGGCAACCAGCAGCGATCCGAAGCGGGGCCGGAACGCCACCGTGAGCCCGGCAACGATTTCCACGACGCCGACTGCGTACATGATGGTCTGGGCCGGAAGCGGGATCACGGACGTGGCCACGGGCGCCAGATAGATCGTCCAGTCAGCCATCAGATTGGTGAATTTGTCCAGTCCGAACAGTATGGGCGCCACGGTGAAGACCGTCCTCAGCAGCAGAAAGGCCTGCCGACCTGGTCCCTCGAGCAACGGACGGGTAGCGGTGGAACGGATTGTGGAGGATTCCATCTCAAGCTCCTTCTAAAAGTGAATAACTTGATTTTAGAACCGCTAGGGCTATTAAACAATGGATCTTGTTTTTAGAGTTAGAATGCCTCATGAGCACACTTCCCTGGCGGCGCAGGATGGCCGCCGTGGCCTCCCTCGGCGACGAGACCCGCCGGAAGTTGTTCGCTTTTGTTGCGTCAGCGGAGGAGCCGGTAAGCCGGAACGACGCCGCCGGCGCCCTGGGCGTGCCGCGGAGCACCGCGTCCTTTCATCTGGACCGGATGGTGCACGACGGGCTTCTTGCTGTGGAGTTCCGGAAGCTCGGGGGCCGGGAGGGCCCCGGTTCCGGCCGTCCCGCCAAGCTATACAAGGCCGGAGTCCAGGAGGTAGCCGCCTCCGTACCTGAGCGGAACTATGATCTGGCAGCCGAGCTGCTGGTCGCCGCGATCGAGGAGTCGACGGCGGCTGGCGTCCCTGCCCGCGAGGCGCTGCTCCGGTCCGCTTATGCGCGCGGGCGGGCCGCCGCGGACGGGAAGGATGCGGCGGCCTTTGCGGAGCTGCTGGCCGCGGAAGGCTATCGGCCCGAGGACGACGGTGCGGGCGGGTTGGTGCTACTGAACTGCCCGTTCCACCGGATCGCGGCCGGCCATGCGGACGTGGTGTGCGCCATGAACGGCGCCTTCCTGGGCGGAGCCGCCGCAGCTTGCGGCGTTGCCCCGGAATGCGTGGAGGCGCTGGCCATCGAGGACCTCCGTGCCAGCGGAGCCGCAGGGCCCGGGCAATGCTGCGCCCGGATCCGGCCGGCCTGAGCGCGCCCGGTTCAGGCTGCCTTGAGCCTGGACCGCCCCTTCACCCCGGTCAGCAGGACGCCCGCGATCACCATCAGGCCGCCTATGACCTGTACCAGGGTCAGCGGCGTCCCCAGCGCGACGGTGATGACGGCGGTGAAGACGACCATGAGATTGAGGTAGTTTCCCGCAGTGCCCGGCGGGGTGGACTTCAGCGCCAGGTTCCAGAGCAGATAGGCGCCAAGGGACGGGAAGACCGCGATGTAGGCAAGGGACCAGCCCTCGGCCGGGGTGTCGGGAAACTGCACGTTCAGGGCGAGGGCGAACGGTGCCAGGCTCACGGTTGCCATCACCACCTGGACGGCGGTAGCCGCGATGGCCGGCAAGTTCAGCCGGCGGGCAATGATCGTGTAGAAGCCCCAGACGATGATCGCGCCGATCATCAGGAGCTCGCCGGTGTTCATTGTGAAGCTGAGGAGCCTCTGAAGCTCGCCCCGCGTCAGCACGAGGAGCACGCCCAGGAGGCCGAGGCAAATACCGAGCCAGCCCAGTCGGGTCGTCTTCTCCCCGAGCAGGATAATCGCCATCACCACGATCAGCGCCGGGTTCGCTGCCGTGATGAGGGAGGCGTTCATGGCGGACGTGTAGCCGAGCGCCCCGTACAACAGCAGCGTGTAGCCGCTCATCCCCAGCATGCTCAGGACCAGGAGCGCCGGCCAGCGGCGCAGCACCGCGCGCCAGTCAGGCTTCTCGACGAACTGGGCCAGGAGCAGCAGCGGCATGGCCGCCAGGGCCCAGCGCCAGAAGGTGAGCTCCAGTGGCGTCATGGAGGCGACCGCGGCCTCGCCGACCACGTAGTTTCCGGACCAGAACAGGGTGGCCAGGACAAGGTAGAGGGACGCTTTCACCCGCTCGAATGTACACGAGCGGCGGGCCTTGCCAGGCTGCTTCGCCGGCAGCCGCCGCGGGTAGAATTGGGGCTGTGCCTGTTTATCTCGACCATGCCGCCACCACCACCCTCGCCCCGGAGGCGCTGGCAGCGCTGACCCGCGAATTGGCCCGCACCGGCAACCCCTCGTCGCTGCACGGCTCTGGCCGCCGGGCCCGCCGGGCTGTCGAGGACGCGCGGGAAGTGCTGGCTTCGGCCGCCGGGGCCCATCCCTCCGAAATCATCTTCACCTCCGGCGGGACCGAGTCCGACAACCTGGCGGTCAAGGGCCTGTACTGGGCACGTCGCGCCGAGAATCCGGACCGGACGCGCGTCCTGTGCTCCGCCGTCGAACACCACGCGGTGCTGGACACCGTGGAATGGCTGGAACGGCATGAGGGCGCGGACGTGTGCTGGCTCCCGGTGGATGCCGAGGGCGTCGTGGACCTTGCGGTGCTGCAGGCCGAACTCTCCCGCGATCCGGCATCGGTCTCCCTTGTCACGGTCATGTGGGCCAACAACGAGGTCGGCACCATCCAGCCCATAGCCAGGATCGTTGAACTGGCGCACGCCGCCGGCGTCCCCGTGCACTCCGACGCCGTCCAGGCCTTCGGCTCCGTGCCTGTGGATTTCCGCGGCACCGGCCTCGATGCCATGTCCGTCTCCGGGCACAAGATCGGCGGGCCCGTCGGCGTCGGCGCGCTCCTCCTGGGCCGCGCGGTGAAGCTGACCCCGGTCCAGCACGGCGGAGGCCAGGAGCGCGACGTCCGCTCCGGGACGCTCGACACCGCCTCGATTGCCGCCTTTGCTGCGGCTGCCGAGGCCGCCGCGGCGAAGCTCCCCGAGGAGGCCGTCCGGATCGCGGCGCTCCGGGACCGCCTGATCGACGGTGTCCTGGCGGCGGTGCCGGAGGCAGTGCTGCGCGGAGCCCCCGGGGCGGGGCGGCTGCCGGGCAACGCACACTTCACCTTCCCCGGCTGTGAGGGCGACTCCCTGTTGTTCCTGCTGGACCTCGCCGGCGTCGAGTCCTCCACCGGGTCGGCGTGCACGGCAGGTGTCCCGCGCCCGTCCCACGTGCTGCTGGCCATGGGCCTGGACGAGGCCGCGGCCAGGGGGGCGCAGCGCTTCACGCTGGGGCATTCCTCCACCGCGGAGGATGTCGACGCGCTGCTGGCGGCCCTGCCGGGTGCTTACGCCCGCGCCCGCCAGGCCGGCATGGCCGGGCACGAATCGAGCATCCAGACCGCCGGAACGCTCGCCCGCCAAACAGCCCGTCAGGCTGCCGGAAGAAGCTGATCCAGTGGAACCTCCGGATCGGCCAGGGCCTCAGGCGCCACCGGAGTCTTGGCTGCAATGAGCGCCTTGATCGCTTTCTGGGGTTTTGCGGACCGTGGCCAGTTGACGCTCATCCCGGCCACCACCTGGCCATCGCGCTGCCAGAACGCCACGAATTCCTTGGCATCCAGGGACCCTCGGATTACGGGCGGCCCGGAGACGAGGCTGGGGAATCCGGAGTATTCCATGCTGACGTCGAACTGGTCGGTATAGAAATACGGGATGGTGTCCAGCGCGGCGTCCTGGCCGAGCATCGCCTTGGCCGCCACTTTGCCGCCGTTCAGCGCATTGGACCAGTGCTCGCTGCGGTGGTGCTCCCCGGTGAACGGGTGCAGGGCATTGGCGACGTCGCCGGCCGCGAAGATCCCGGGAGCCGAGGTCCGCAGCGAGGCGTCCGTCAGGATCCCGTTGCGCATTCCGATCCCGGCGGCTTCGGCCAAGGCGCCATCCGGTACCACCCCCACGGCCACGACCACCAAATCCGCGGGAAGGACCTCTCCGGCGTCGGTCAGCACCCCGGTCACCCGTCCCGACCGTCCCTGGATTTCGGCCGCCGACGCCGGAAGCCGGAACCGCACACCGTTGGCTTCGTGCAGGGTACGGAAGAAGGAACCCAGCTCCGGCCCGATCGCCACCCCCAACGGCACCTCCTCCAACCCCAGCAGGGTGACGGCATTTCCGTAGCTGCTCGCGGCGGCGGCCAGTTCCATTCCGATCCAACCCGAGCCGATCATCACAATGTTCCGCCCGCCCTCGGCGAAACGGGCCCGCAGCCGGCGGCTGTCCTCCACGGTCCGGAAGGAGCTCACGCCGTCCAAGTCGTTGCCCGGCAGCGGAATGCTCCGGGGCCGCGCTCCGGTCGCGAGCAACAGCGAGGCATATTCCAGCCGGCTGCCGTCAGCCAGGCCCACTGTCCGCGCGGAGGGATCCAGTTGCGTCGCCGGGACTCCCAACCGCAGCTCGACGGCGTTTTCGTCGTACCAGCCCTCCGGCACCACGGGCAGCGCGTCATCCCCGGCCTTGCCCAACAGATACTCCTTGGACAGCGGCGGACGTAGGTAGGGGTAATGCCGCTCGCCGGCCAGCAGCACTACCGGTCCACTGAAGCCTTCCGTCCGCAGGGTCCTGGCGGCTGTGGCACCGGCCAGCCCGCCGCCGACGATCACGATGTCCTCAACAGCCATTTCCGCTCGACCCCCGCCGATGGCATTCTAAAACTGATAATCCTGACTTTAGAAGCGGGGGGCGCACCCGTCAAGGCTTTTGGGGGAGTAATCGGCGTGGCGATAGAATGGGGCGGCGGGCATTGTGTTAGTTCCGTGGCCAGCAACCGGCTTCCGGCATCCGTGCCCGCCGAACGCCCCAACTCCTAGAGAAAGCCAGTATGCGAGTTCTTGCAGCAATGAGCGGCGGCGTTGACTCCGCCGTCGCCGCCGCCCGTGCCGTCGAAGCCGGACATGACGTCGTCGGTGTCCACCTGGCGCTGTCACGGATGCCGGGCACCCTGCGTACCGGCAGCCGAGGCTGCTGCACCATTGAGGACTCCCGGGACGCCTGGCGCGCCTGCGACGTGCTGGGCATCCCGTACTACGTCTGGGACTTCTCCGAGCGCTTCAAGGAGGACGTGGTCCAGGACTTCATTGACGAGTACGCCGCCGGACGCACGCCCAACCCCTGCATGCGCTGCAATGAACGAATCAAGTTCGCTGCGCTGCTCGAGAAGGCGATCGCGCTGGGGTTTGATGCCGTCTGTACCGGGCACTACGCCAAGGTGATCACCGACGCGGACGGCAACCCCGAGCTGCACCGGGCCGCCGACTGGGCGAAGGACCAGAGCTATGTCCTCGGCGTGCTGACCCACGAGCAGCTCAAACACTCCATGTTCCCGCTGGCTGAGACGCCGTCCAAGGCGGAGGTGCGCGCCGAAGCCGAGCGCCGAGGCCTCTCCGTTGCCAACAAGCCGGACAGCCACGACATCTGCTTCATTCCCGACGGCGACACCGCCGGCTGGCTGGCCGAGAAAATCGACATGACCACCGGTGACATCGTGGATGAATCCGGCGCGAAGGTCGGCGAGCACCCGGGGGCCAACGCGTTCACCGTTGGCCAGCGCCGCGGCCTGAAGCTGGGCACCCCGGCCGCCGACGGCAAGCCCCGGTTTGTCCTGGAGATCCGCCCGAAGGAAAACAAGGTTGTGGTCGGGCCTGAGGCCCTCCTTGCCATCGATGAAATCCGCGGCATCAAGGTGTCCTGGGCCGGGTTGCCGATTGCAGAAGTCGCCACCGGCGAGGAATTCGACTGCTATGCCCAGGTCCGCGCGCACGGTGACCCCGTGCCCGCAACCGCCCGGATGGAACCCGCGGACGCACCCGGTGCCGGCGGGCCCGGAAACCTCGTGGTCACCTTGGTGGAACCCCTGCGTGGCGTCGCCCCCGGACAGACGGTGGTTCTCTACCAGGGCAGCCGGGTCCTGGGGCAGGCCACCATCGACGCCGCACGTTCGCTGCAGCGCGAGGCGCTCTGACCGCCAGGCCCTGGGCCGCCCGGGACTCATGCAGGAGCACCGCACATGTTCGACGTGCGGTGCTCCTTCCCGCTTAACGCGTTCCTCAAGCGGGGGGAAGGCCCTCCGGGCGCCGATTATTGGGCAGAAATCCTGAAGATAATGGCGGGTTCCCGGCGTCCGTGTAAATTTTGTGTCTCAACTCACAAGATGTAACGGTTCACCAGCGGGTCTTCTGATTGAATCTAGGAATCAGGACAGTGTCCGCACGCCGAAGTTCCTTTTCTCGCTTCCGTGCTGCGCGCACGAGTACTCATCGAACAGAAAGTTCACAGATGGCAATGAACAAGAAAGCCCTGCAGAGCGCTATCGCGCTCGCCGGGGTATCGGCCTTCGCACTGACCGCCTGCACCGGACCTTCCGGCGGCGGGACGGCCACCGGCAGCGCCGCCGGCGGGGGCACCATTACGTACGGAACCACCGACAAGGTCGTCACCCTCGACCCGGCCGGTTCCTATGACGCCGGCTCCTTTATGGTGATGAACCAGATCTACCCGTTCCTGCTCAACGCGAAGCCGGGCACCGCGGATTCCACCCCCGACATCGCGGAGTCCGCGTCCTTCACCAGCCCGACCGAGTACACCGTCAAGCTCAAGTCCGGGCTGAAGTTCGCCAACGGCCATGCGCTCACTTCCTCGGACGTGAAGTATTCGATCGACCGTGTCGTCGCCATCAAGGATGACAACGGCCCGTCCTCGCTGCTCGGCAACCTGGCGTCGGTGCAAGCCACGGACGACACCACGGTGGTCTTCACGCTCAAGGCCGGCAACGACCAGGTATTCCCCGGCGTCCTCGCCGCAAACGCCGGACCGGTCGTCGACGAAGAGGTCTTCCCGGCGGACAAGCTGCTCAGCGACGACGAAATCGTCAAGGGCAAGCCGTTTGCGGGCCCCTACACGATCGAAAGCTACAAGAAGAACGAACTGGTCAGCCTGAAGGCCAACCCGGACTACAAGGGCCTGCTGGGCAAGCCGGCCAACGACGGCGCCACCATCAAGTACTACGCGGACTCGAACAACCTCAAGCTGGACGTCCAGCAGGGCAACATCGACGTCGCCGGCCGCAGCCTGACCGCGACGGACGCCGCGGACCTGGAGAAGGATTCCAAGGTCAAGGTCCACAAGGGCCCCGGTGGCGAGCTGCGCTACATCGTGTTCAACTTCGACACCATGCCGTTCGGCGCCAAGGCGGCCGACGCCGATCCGGCCAAGGCGCTCGCCGTACGCCAGGCGATGGCCAACGTGGTGGACCGCGACGCGATTGCCACCCAGGTCTACAAGGGCACGTACCTGCCGGCCTACTCGGTTGTTCCGGACGGCTTCGTCGGGGCGATCCAGCCGCTCAAGGAAATGTACGGCGACGGATCCGGCAAGCCCAGCCTCGACAAGGCAAAGAAGGCTTTCGCTGACGCCGGCGTGACGGCTCCGGTCACCATCAAGCTGCAGTACAACCCGGACCACTACGGCAAGTCCTCCGGCGATGAGTACGCCATGATCAAGGAGCAGCTGGAAAAGTCGGGCCTGTTCAAGGTGGAACTGCAGTCCACCGAGTGGGTCACGTACTCCAAGGACCGGACCGCCGATGCCTACCCGGTCTACCAGCTCGGCTGGTTCCCGGATTACTCCGACGCGGACAACTACCTCACACCGTTCTTCGTCCCGGGCAACTTCCTGAAGAACCACTATGAGAACTCGGCTGTCACGGACCTGGTCGCCAAGCAGCTCACCACGGTGGACAAGGCAGAACGCGAGAAGGTGCTCGGTGAGGCCCAGACGGCCGTCGCCAAGGATCTCTCCACGCTGCCGCTGCTCCAGGGCGCCCAGCTGATGGTCGCGGGGAAGGACGTCAAGGGCGTCGAAACGACCCTCGATGCCTCCTTCAAGACCCGCCTTAGCGTGATCTCCAAGTAGCACCAATCCCCATCCGGTTCTGACCAGCCAAGGAGGCGGGGCGCCTGCACGGCGTCCCGCCTTTCTTGCTCGTCAGGACAACAGATTCCCGACGCTCACGAGGCCGAGGGAAACACACATTTAGGTACCAATGACATCACTTATCGAGGCGCCGCCGACCGACGCCGACGGCCTGCTGCCGTCAAAGAAGAAGAAGTCCGGTGGGGGACTGGGCCAATACCTCGTGATCAGGTTCTTCCTGATCTTCCCGACGATTCTCATCCTCGTCACCATGGTGTTCTTCCTGATGCGGATCACCGGCGACCCCATCACCGCGGCCCTGGGCGGACGGCTTCCGCCCGAGCAGCTCCAGGAGCGGATCACCGCGGCCGGCTACGACCGGCCCATCTTCGTGCAGTATTTTGAGTATCTCGGCCAGCTCGCCACCGGGAACTTCGGCACCACGCTTTCCGACAACCGCCAGGTCTCGGAGATGCTCGCCACCTATGGCGCGGCCACCCTGGAACTGACCATCAACGCACTGGTGGTAGCCCTGCTCGTGGGGATCCCGCTGGGCATGCTCGCCGCGCACCGCCGCGACAAGGCTCCGGATGCCGTGCTGCGCATCTTCGCCATCCTCTGCTACGCCACGCCCGTCTTTTTCGCCGGTCTGCTCTTCAAGCTGACCTTCTCGGTCTGGCTGGGCTGGCTCCCCGTCGCCGGACGCGCGAAAACATCCACCGAGCTTGCCCTGACCGCCCTCCAGGCGCCCAGCGGCGTTTACTGGCTGGATGCAGTCCGCAGCGGAAACATGGCTGCCCTGGGTGATGTCATGGCGCACGCCGTCCTGCCCGCCCTCGCGCTTGGCCTGCTGACCGCCGGCATCTTCCTGCGCCTGGTCCGCACGAACGTGATCGGAACCCTCGGCAAGGACTATGTCGAAGCCGGCCGCTCCCGCGGCGTGAGCGAATTCCGCCTGGTCACCAAGCACGCCTACAAGCCGGCGCTGATTCCCATCATCACCGTGATGGGCCTGCAGATTGCCGTGCTGTTGGGCGGCGCGGTGCTGACCGAGACCACCTTCGAGTGGAAAGGGCTGGGGTTCCAACTGGTCAACTACCTGACGGCGCGCGACTTCGTGGCGGTCCAGGGCATCGTGGTCCTCCTCGCCGTGATCGTGGCCGTGACCAACTTCATCGTGGATATCCTCGCCGCGCTGATCGACCCCCGCGTGAGGTACTGATATGAGCATTGAACCCAGCATTGCAGCCGAGAACCGCCGTGTACCGTGGTACCGCCGGCTGCCGGTTGTATCGCACTTCAACAAGAGCGTCGGGCTCCAGCGGGGCATGCTCGTGGCCGGGCTCGTCCTGACCACTGCGTTCCTCTTGACCGCGATCTTCGCGCCCCTGATCGCGCCCTTCGGTTTTTCCCAGATTTCGGACGCCGACGGCGGCTTCCCCGCGCAGGAGGCCCCCGGCGGCAAGCACCTCTGGGGTACCACCGTCGGCGGATACGACGTCTTCTCCCGGGTTGTCTGGGGGGCGCAGACCGCCGCCCTGGTGATCGTCGTCGCCGTCGTCATGTCGATTTTCATCGGCGTCATCCTGGGCCTGGTCAGTGGCTACATCGGCGGCTGGCTGGACCGGATCGTCGTCGTGATCGCCGACGCCATTTACGCCTTCCCGCCGCTGCTCGTTGCCATCGTGATGGCCATTGCCATCAGCGGCGGCAGGTCCAACCTCTGGGGCGGCATCCTCGCGGCCGCGTTTTCCATCACCGTGGTCTTCATCCCGCAATACCTTCGCGTCATCCGGGCCGAGACCATCCGGCTCAAGGCGGAGCCGTTCGTGGAATCGGCGAAGGTGGTGGGCGCCTCGAACATCCGCATCATGAGCCGCCACATTTTCAAGAACGCCACCCGCACCCTGCCGCTGATCTTCACGCTCAACGCCTCGGAGGCCATCCTGACGCTCGCCGGTCTGGGCTTCCTCGGCTTCGGCATCGAACCGACCTCTGCGGCCGAGTGGGGCTTCGACCTCAACAAGGCGCTCGCCGACACCACCTCCGGCATCTGGTGGACAGGCGTGTTCCCGGGCTTGGCGATTGTGCTGACCGTCCTGGGACTGACGCTGGTCGGGGAAAGCATCAACGACCTAAACGATCCCCGGCTGCGCGGCCGGAAGGCAGCCTCCGCCGGCAAGAGCGGCCCGGATTCCCCCGCAGCGGCGCAGGCAGCCGTAGAAGCAGAAGTGAGAAGTTCATGACCACCAATATCGACCAGCGCGGCCGCGGCGCCGGGCCCGTCCTGGACATCGACCATCTAAAGGTCACCTTCGCCACCGACGCGGGGGACGTTTATGCCGTCAAGGACGTCAGCCTGGAGGTCAATCCCGGCGAGGTGCTGGCCATTGTCGGCGAATCCGGCTCGGGAAAAACCGTCACGGCGAAGACCATCCTCGGACTGCTGCCGGAAACCGCGCTCAGCTCCGGAGCGGTACTGATCAACGGCAACAACGTGATCAGCGTCAGCCCGTCGAAACTCCGCGAGATCCGCGGCCGCGACGTCGCCATGGTCTTCCAGGAGCCGTCCACCGCCCTCAACCCCGTCTTCACCGTCGGCTGGCAGATTGCTGAAGGCATCCGCGCCCACGCGGGCCGCGGCGGAGCCGGGCGGGTTAATGCCAAGGACGCGAAGTTGCGTGCCATCGAGGCCCTCCGCAAGGTGGGCATCCCGGATCCGGAAACCCGGGTCAACCACTATCCGCACCAGTTTTCCGGCGGGCAGAAACAGCGCGTCGTGATCGCGGCGGCGCTGGCCCTGAACCCGGGACTCATCGTCGCCGACGAGCCCACCACCGCCCTGGACGTCACCGTGCAGGCGGAGATCCTCGAACTGCTGCGTGATCTCCGGGACCAGTACGGCACCTCGATCGTGCTCATCACGCACAACATGGGCGTGGTGGCGGACCTCGCCGACCGCGTCGTCGTGATGTACCAGGGCGACGTCGTGGAAGAGGCAAGCGCCCGGACGCTCTTTGCGGAGCCCAAGCAGGACTACACCAAGAAACTGCTGGCCGCGGTCCCGCACCTCGGCAGGAACTCAGCCTCGGAGGGACTGATCGAGCGCGCCCACCAGGGCGGAAAGGTCCTGGTCGAGGCCAGGAATCTGACCATCGAGTACCCCGGCCGGCTCGGCAGCCCGGCGTTTAAGGCCGTCGACGGCGTGGACTTCACGCTCTCCGAGGGTGAAGTGTTCGGCCTGGTGGGCGAGTCCGGCTCCGGCAAGACCACCATCGGCCGCGCCATCGCCGGGCTCAACAAAACCACGGGCGGCAGCCTGAAGGTGCTCGACTACGAGATGCTCAACCTCAGGGAGCGCACCTTCAAGCCGCTGCGCAAGGAGATCGGCTTCGTGTTCCAGGACCCGGCCGCGTCCTTTAACCCGCAGCTGACCATCGGCGATTGCATCGCGGAACCGCTCATCATCCACGGCAAGCCGACCCCGGCGCAGGCACGCCAGCGGACCCGCGAGCTGCTGGAATCCGTGCAGCTGCCGGCGTCGTACGCTGACCGCTACCCGCACGAACTCTCCGGCGGCCAGCGGCAGCGGGCCTCGCTGGCACGGGCGCTGATCCTGAACCCGAAGCTGCTGATCGCCGACGAACCGACATCGGCCCTGGACGTGTCCGTCCAGGCGAAGGTGTTGGAGCTGTTCAAGGAGATCCAGGCCGAGTTCGGCTTCGCCTGCCTGTTCATCAGCCACGACCTTGCCGTCGTGGACATCCTGTCCCACTGGGTGGGCGTGCTTTACAAGGGCAAAATGGTGGAGCAGGGGCTTGGGAACCAGGTGATGGGCAACCCGCAGCACGCTTACACGCGGAAACTCATCGCGTCCCTGCCCGTTCCCGACCCGGACGAGCAGGCCCGGCGCCGGGCGGAATTCCGCGCCGTACTGCACAGCTGAGGCCCCCTCGCGAACTCGCCGGAAGGACATGTCCACCGTTCACCTTGAACTGGTCCCCGAACTGTGGACATGTCCTTTTTGGCGCCGACGAAAGGCAGCCTCCGCCCCCGGCTGGGCGGCGCTTAACAGCAGGAACGAATAGCGGCGGTGCCCCTAGACTGGGTCAATGACCGAGCAGAACCAGACTCATCCCGATGCCGCTTCCTATGATCCTGGGGCCAGTTCCCTGGCCGGTCAGGTGGATCCTGCCGTGATGGCCGAGCTGTTGTCGATCCGCTCCAGCATCGACAACATCGATGCCACCCTCGTGTACCTGCTGGCGGAACGTTTCAAGGCGACCCAGAAAGTCGGCTTCCTCAAGGCCGCGCACAAGCTTCCCGCAGGGGACCCGGGCCGCGAGACCGCCCAGATCGCCCGGCTGCGCCGGCTCGCCGCCGAGGCGCACCTGGACCCGGCCTTTGCCGAGAAATTCCTGAACTTCATCATCGGCGAGGTCATCCGCCACCACGAAGCGATCGCCGAGGACCACGAGGCCGCCGCCCAAGCAAAGGGTTCCGGCCGCGCCGCGCCTGCGGGCCCCGCCGTCTCCGCAGACGCCTGAGATGGCAGCCTCCACGCTTCCCGATCCCGGCCAGGTCACGGCGACGGCGCTCGGCCCGTGGCCCGGCGAAGACCCCGTCGAAACCACCCGGATCGTCCGCGGCGAACTCGGCAGCCCCCACCTGCCCTTCCTGGCCGAACTACCGGACCGCGGGGTCGGCTCAGACGCCCTCGGCCGGACGGCCTCGCTCCTCGTCGAACTTGCCGTGGACGTTCAGCCCTACGGCTGGCGGATCGTGGACCGCCCAGGCAAGGACCTGATGCGGGCGCGCTCAGCACTCTCCACCGATATCAACGTCCTCGCCGACGTGATTGGCGCCGAGGATAGCCCCGCCGGGGACCTCAAAGTGCAGCTGCGCGGCCCGCTGAGCCTTGCCGCGGGCCTGCACCTGCACAACGGGGAGCGCGCGCTGATCGATTACGGTGCCCGCCGCGACATCGCCTCCTCGCTGGCCGCCGGAGCCGGCAGTTATCTGCAACGAGTGGCCGCGGCGGCGCCCGGGGCGCGGATCGTGGTACAGATCGACGAGCCGGAGATCGCCTCTGTCCTGGCCGGCACCATCCCCACGTCCAGCGGCTACCGCACCCTGCGCTCCGTCCCCGGCCAGGAGGCCACCGACTCCTGGCAGTTGCTCGTCGAGGCGCTGCGCGCCGCCGGCGCCGTCGAAATCGTCGTCGCGGTCCCGGAAATCGAGGCACCCTTTGATCGGATCCTGGCCTCCGGGGCGGACGGGATCGCTGTTCCGCTGCGCGCCCTGACCTCGCGCCAGTGGGAGCAGCTGGCCGGAGCGGTGGAGGCGGGCAGGCGGCTGTGGGCCGGTGCGCTGGACGTGGGCTCGCCCTCGGCGACGCTGCCGCGCGTCGCCGACGCCGTCGAAACGGTCTGGCGCCCCTGGCGCCAGCTCGGGCTGCCGGCGTCCACGCTTGGCGCACTGCGGGTAACCCCGGCGGAGGGGCTGGCGCGGCATTCGCCGTCGTCCGCGACGGCGGTGCTGACCCGGCTGACCCAGGTCGCGGATGGACTCAACCAGCTCGCCCTTGGCTAAGGGCAACCCGCGCCGGGACTCAGACCCGGTGTTCCCAGCGGTCCGGCCGGGCATGGCCGGGCAGGTGGCCCGGGACTGTGGTGCCGCCGGGGTAGGGTTCGAGCCGGTAGTCGAAGTGCCCCGCATAGACCAGCACCAGGCCCAGCTGCGGCTGGATCACTTTGACCTGGATCCGGTGCCTGCCCTGGCCGTTTTCCTGCGGCTCCCACCACTGTTCGGCGTAGGCCTTGGCGTCGAAGGCCTGGGGCAGGGGGATCCGAAGCGGCCCGAGGAACAGCCGCGACGCCTCCGAGACGCCCCGGAGACGGCCGTCGTCGGTCACGCTGAGGTTGAGGTCCGTCGCGAGCCTGCGGTACCGGCCGACGTAATCGACG
Organism: Pseudarthrobacter sp. MM222; assembly: GCF_947090775.1. Lineage (NCBI taxonomy): Bacteria > Bacillati > Actinomycetota > Actinomycetes > Micrococcales > Micrococcaceae > Pseudarthrobacter > Pseudarthrobacter sp. MM222. The sequence goes on along the minus strand of NZ_OX352321.1, from coordinate 3,047,251 downwards.
AGTCCGCGCCTGCTGCCCGTGTTCTCGAAACTTGTGGTGTCGGAGAACAACCGCGTGGTGCCGGGGAAGAAAATCTCACGGCGGGCCGTCAGGCTCGGGCGTCCGAACGGATCCAGGTGCGCATGGTTTTCGATCCGGAACGGGATGCGCTCGCCGTACTCCGGGAAGAAGGCTTGCTCCCCGCTGGTGAGGCGCAGGAGCGGGCGCAGCCAGGGCTGCGGACAACCCACCACGTCAAAGACGCCCTCGCCGACGCCGAAATGGCCGGATCCCGGGGTGAGGGAGAAATATTCCTGCAGCTGGGGTTGCAGCCTGGAAAACGAATCCCCCAGGGCAAGCAGATAAATCGGTGTGGTCACGGGAGCCTCCTGCGGGTCCTGGCCGGAATGGTGCCTTGTGCACAGCATGCAGGACTGGCGGCAGGTTGTCACAGCGGGACCACGTGCGGCCCCGGGTCCGGCCGCGGACAATGCCTCCGCGCCATGCCCGGAAAGCGCTCAATACGACAAAGCCAATTCAATAGGGGAATATATAACTATGAAGGCACGCATTCTGGTAGTGGACGATGACGAGGCGCTCGCCGAGATGATCGGCATTGTGTTGCGCAATGATGGCTTTGAACCCGTTTTTTGCGCCGACGGCGCGCAGGCGCTCGAAGTCTTCCGTGCGTCGAAGCCCGATCTGGTGCTGCTCGACCTCATGCTCCCGGGCATGGACGGTATCGAAGTGTGCCGGCAGATCCGTGCCGAATCGGATGTCCCGATCGTAATGCTGACGGCGAAATCGGACACCTCGGACGTGGTCCGGGGGCTGGAGTCCGGCGCCGATGACTACGTACCCAAACCTTTCAAGCCCGCGGAACTCGTGGCCCGGGTCCGGGCCCGGCTTCGCCCCGGCGACCAGAAAGCGCCGGAAACCCTGCGCATCGCGGATGTCACCATCGACGTCGCCGGCCACCTGGTCAGCCGCGGCAGCGAACGGATCTCGCTCACGCCGCTGGAATTCGACCTCCTGGTGGCGCTGGCCCGCAAGCCCTGGCAGGTCTTCACCCGGGAACTCCTACTGGAGCAGGTCTGGGGCTACCGTCACGCCGCTGACACCCGGTTGGTCAACGTCCACGTCCAGCGGCTTCGGTCAAAGATCGAACGTGACCCGGAAGCCCCCGAAGTTGTATTGACGGTCCGTGGTGTCGGCTACAAAGCAGGTTCCTGAGCCCTCGGACGGCCAGCCCGGGGCAACCTCGGAACACACCCTGCTGGCGCAGGCCACTGAACAAGCCCGCTCCCAACATGCCACCCAGGAGCTTGAGCCGGAGCCGGAGCCGAAGCCGGAGCTTGAGCCGGAGCTTGAGCCGGAGCCGGGCGACCAGCGCCCTGGACCGGCGGGCTGGCACCTGATCCGCTTCCGCACCAGGATCTGGCTGCGCCGTGCCTTGATCATGGCGGTCCGCGTCGCGCGCCTGGTGCGGACCGGGGCCTCCCGGCTGCTGCCGGGCATCCGTTACCTGCTGCGGACCCTGCACCGCAAATGGCGCCGCTCGATGCAGTTCCGCACGGTACTTACGACGCTGATGCTCGCCATCAGCTCGTTTGCCGTGGTAGGCGCGTACCTCTCCAACCAGATCGCCAATAATCTTTTCCAGGAACGCCTCGCCCAGGCGGAGTCCGAGACGCGCTACAACGTGAAGCAGGTCCAGGACACGTTCGACGGCGCCCAGGTCACCGACCAGTCCAGCGTCATCACGCTCGTCTATGACACCCTGAACGCTGTCGAGGGCCGCGGCTCCGTGATCCAGCGCCGGTACGTCTTCGAAGCCATGCCCGAACAGACCAAGCCCCGCAACCGGTGGGTGGAATCCCGGGCCTCGGACCAGCTGACCATCAGCGTCATTCCGCCGGAGCTGCGCAAGGCCGTGCAGGATTCCGGCAAGGAGCAGTTCTGGGCCTCCACGGAATTCCCGGTGGGAACCGAGGACCGTCCCGGCATCGCGGTGGGCAACAAGGTCACCTTCAACGGCACCGTCTACGAGCTCTACCTCATCTACGACCTCAACACGGCACAGAAGACCCTCGACGAGATCCAGAACGTCCTGCTGGCCGGCGGCGCGGCGCTGGTGCTCATGATCGGCGCCGTCGCCTGGTACGTGACCCGCAACGTCGTGAGCCCCGTCAGCCATGCCGCCGTCGTGTCCGAAAAGCTGGCCGCCGGGCAACTGCAGGAGCGCATGGTGGTCAAGGGCGAGGACGAGGTGGCACGGCTCGGCGCTTCGTTCAACCACATGGCCGCCAGCCTCCAGGAACAGATCACGCAGCTCGCCACCCTCTCCCAGATGCAGCAGCGGTTCGTCTCCGACGTTTCCCATGAGCTGCGCACGCCGCTCACCACGGTGCGGATGGCCGCGGAGGTGCTCTACGATGCGCGTGAGGATTTCGACCCCATCAATAAACGCTCCGCGGAACTCCTCTACAACCAGGTGGAACGCTTCCAGTCACTGCTCGCGGACCTGCTGGAAATTTCCCGCTTCGACGCCGGGGTGGCAACGCTCGACGCCGAGCCCACCGACATCGTCCAGCTCATCACCCACGTAATTGAAGGCGTGGCCCCCGTCGCGGCCGGGTACGGCTCCGAGGTCACCCTCAACGCCCCCGAGGGCAGCATCATCGTGGAGATGGACGACCGCCGGATCGACCGGATCCTGCGCAACCTCATCCTGAACGCCCTGGAACACGGCGAGGGCCGCCCGGTCAACGTGTCCGTGGCGGCCAACGGCACCGCCGTGGCAGTGGCCGTCCGAGACCACGGCATCGGCATGGGCGCCGCCGAGGCCGCCCGCGTCTTCGACCGGTTCTGGCGCGCCGATCCGGCCCGGGCCCGGACCACGGGAGGCAGCGGCCTGGGCCTGTCCATTGCCGCCGAGGACACCAAGCTCCACAACGGGTGGCTGCAGGCGTGGGGGGACAAGGGCAACGGGTCCAACTTCCGGCTGACCCTTTCGCTGCGCCAGGGCGAGACCATCACCCGATCGCCGCTCCAGCTCGAACCGGCCGACGTCGGACTGCCCGGTTCCGGACCCCAGCGCACCATGGTGCTGCTGGACCCCTCGCCCGTTCCGGAGGGCAAGGCTGCCGAGCCGGGAACCGTGCCCCGCGCCGGCGGCAGTGATGACGGAAGCAAGGGGGAGTCATGAGGGTCTCCTCGAGCAAGGTCAGGAAGGCGTGCGCCGCCCTGCTGGCCGTCGTCCTTTTGATGCTGACGTCCTGCGCCCAGATTCCGCGCTCCGGGCCGGTCGGCAAGAGCACCGACGAGAGCGCCGGCAACCCCAATAACGCTCCCGTGTTCTTCCCGTCCGCTCCCCGCTCCGGCGCCGGACCCGAGGCCGTGATCGAGGACTTCTACCTGGCCGGCAGCGGTTACGAGGACGACTACGCGGTCGCCCGCCAGTACCTCACCCAGGCCTCGTCCGTCTCCTGGAAACCGGACCAGCGGGTCCTCGTCTTCCGGTCCGCGCGGGTGGTGCCCACCGGGGTCGAAAACGTCTTCAACTACGAACTTGACGTGGCTTACTCCGTGGACGCCGACGGCGTTGCCACCCAGCTTCCTCCGGGGACCACCGAAAACATTCCCGCGACCTTGACGCAGGTCGACGGTGAATGGAGGATCTCGGAAATCCCGGACGGCACCGCCATCCCGGAAGAGACGTTCAAAGTCATCTACGGTGCCTACCCGATCTACTTTTACGATCCCACCTTCACCTACGCTGTCCCCGATGTCCGCTGGTTCATCAAAAAGAAGACCGTCAAGTCCATGACCAGCGCCCTCCTCGGCGGGCCCGCCCCCTATCTCAAGGGCGCCGTCGTGAGCGCCTTCCCTTCGGGCATCAAACTGGCCCGGGAGTCGGTCCCCGTGGTCTCCGGTGCAGCCCAGGTGGATCTCACCGCCAAGGACCTCGTGGAAGCCTCCAACGAGGACAGGCTGCGGATGCAGACGCAGCTGGCCCTGACATTCCGGAGCCAGCCCGACGTCATCAACGTTGAACTCCGGGCCAACCAGGACCTCGTCCGCGTCGAGGACAACGGATCCGTGCTGGCGCCGATCCGCGAGAAGAACATCCCGGCCCACCAGATCGCGGTCAGCAACAACGAGCTGGTCCGGTACGAGAACAACAGGGTGTCACCTCTTCCGGATATCCAGTCCGTGGCAGCCCTTGCCCCCCGGGCCCCGGCGGAGTCGCCCGTCTCGCAATCCGCGGCCTTCCTCAATGCCGGCCGGACCACCCTCTACTCGATCGTGCCCGGTCAGGCCGCACGGGCGCTGACGACCCGAGCTACCTTGTCCCGGCCCTCCTTCGGCCGGTACGACTGGGTGTGGACCGCCGGTCCGGGAGCCAGCGGCGCTACCGAAGTCGTTGCCTACCGGCCCGTCGGATTGGCCGAAGGTGCTCCCGTACCGACCGTCTCGCTGGCGCCAAGCTGGCTGGCCGGCCGCACCGTCAAGGAGTTCCGGGTGTCCCGTGAGGGCGCACGGGCGCTGGTAATTTCGGAGCAGAACGGCAAGACCAAAGTCCAAGTGACTGGCATCATCCGGGCCGCTGACGGCACGCCCCGGGACCTGACCGCACCGATGACCCTCCTGACGGCCCGCGACCCCGACCAAGGGGTCTGGGTCGACGACGCCACCGTGGCCGTTCTGAAGGGCTCGGCGAGCGAAACCGTGATCCCCGAGCTGTTGTCCCTGACGTCCGCCCAGCCGGAGCTGCTTGCGCCCTGGCCGGGGCTCACAGCCCTCAGCGCCGGCAACGGCCCGGAGGAGATCTACGCGCAGTCCGCCGAAGGCATCTTCCAGCGGCTCGGCAACGGCTGGTCGCCCCAGCTCAAGGGTCCTGTCGATCCGGCCTTCCCCGGCTGAACCCAAGTCGGAGGCCCGATGTCGGCCTGTCCGCTCTTCCGGCACGACAGCGTTGGGCACCTGACCCTGTTGTGCACATAACCTGCTGGCTGGTGTCGATGTTGGCCGTGCCGCGTCAACCTTGAACCATGACGAGGCACAGGCACAAGGGCACGCAGTCCCACCGGTATGCCGCCGATCCGGACCTGTCCCCGCCGGCATCCAGCGGGTCGAAACATCGAGGGGACTATCCTCGCGGGCTGACGCGGCTGGCGGACCGGACCGAGGCCGCAGCGGCTGAGCTGCTTGCCCTGGCTGTTCCTGTGTGTTGTGTCTGTTGCGGGGCGGAGGATCTGGTGCTCTGTGCCACCTGCACGCGTCAGATCCGGCTCCTGACCCGGAACCCGTTCCGGGCCGAGGCGCAGGCCCCCGCGCTGATGGACATGGACGGCTCCGTGCTGCTTCCGGTCGTTGCCGCCGGCGTTTACCGCGCGGAGCTGGCGCAAGCGGTGCTGTCATTCAAACGGTACGGCCAGATGCGGCTCGGCGGGGTGCTGGCCCAGGCGCTCCGCGGGGCCGTGGGCGCCGCGGTGGGGGAGCCGGCAGGGGTTTGGCTGGTGCCGGTGCCCACGAGCAACAGCGCCTTCCGGAAACGGGGGTTCAGCCCGGTCCATGTGCTGCTCAGGAGGTTCAGCCGGGACGGGAGTTCCGGGCCGCAGGATCCCGCCGGTCCTCGGGTCGTCGACGTGCTGCGGAAGGCGGGAGTCCTGCGGAGGGCGGCCTGGTCCGGGACCCGGCCGCTTACGCCGTCCCCGCCCGGGTTCCTGATCCGCGCGCTGACGGGGTCCGTGGGGTCCCTGCCCGGCGGGCAGAAAGGGTTGGGCCGTGGTGCGCGGTCGCAGCGGGTGCGGGGTTCGATGCGGGTACGGAGCGGGCCGCGGGCGCCGGAGCTGCGCGGGCAGCCCATCATCATCATCGATGACGTGCTCACGACGGGTGCCACGCTTGCAGAGGCAGCCCGCGCCCTACAGCTGGCCGGAGCGCTGGTCCGGGGCGCCGTGGTCCTTGCTGCGACACGCCCGCCCGTCGCGTCCGACTTTGCGGCCGGTCACCGCACAGCGGCGGGGAAGGCGGGTGTCAAGGAAAAAAATAAACCAAAAAAGGATGAATAACAGGAGGCTATGAACTAACGTCGGAGATGGGTACCAAGAACAGATGTACCTGTCGATAGCGGCTCGGAAAGGGGCTCGACTGTCAGTCAGAACAGCCCCGGGAAGTGCCGCCGTCGTGTCACCGAAGTCATTTGGAGGGCACCATGGAGTTCATGATCAGCGGACGTAATTTGACGGTCTCAGACCGCTTCCGCGAGTATGCCGACGAGAAGATCTCGAAGATTGCGTCGTTGGGGGACAAGGTCCAGAGGGTAGACGCGAAGGTTTCCAAGGAGACCAAGGCCCGCCAGACCGATGAGATGCTCACTGTCGAGCTGACAGTCCTGGGCCGCGGCCCCGTGATCCGGGCCGAGGCCAGCGCCGCGGACAAATTTGCCGCGTTCGATCTTGCCTACAACAAGCTTCTTGAACGCCTGCGCCGGGCGAAGGACCGCAAAAAGGTCCATCACGGCCGGCACACCCCCGTGGCGGTGCGCGAAGCCACGGCGTCGCTGGAACCGGCCAGCACCAGCGCACCCCTCTACGAGGAAGCGAGCCGCCGGCAGGAGGCCCAGACGACTGAATCGGTGAAGTCGCCGTATGACGTGGAGAACGACATTCCCGCCGGGGACTCCCCGGTGCTGATCCGTCGCAAAGTTTTCACCGCAGCGTCCCTGACCCTGGACGACGCCGTGGACAACATGGAGCTCGTGGGTCACGATTTCTATCTGTTCGTTGACAAGGAGACGAAGGCACCCTCTGTCGTCTACCGCCGCGAAGGCTGGACCTACGGCGTGATCTCCCTTGACCAGACCTGCGAGCCGGGCGAGGCTCCACTGGAAGCGAAGGTCATCGCGTACCGTTCCGAGGATGAGCCCGCCAGCACCTAGACTGGTGCGGACCATCCAACGAAGGGACCGACGTGCACGAATCGCTGAGCCTTAACCAGGCCCGGCGGATCGCATTGGCAGCCCAGGGATTGGACAAGGTACGGCCCGCCGGACCCGTGAGTGCACGGGCGGTGGGCCGTACCTTTGCCCGCCTGCACCTGGTCCAGATCGATTCCGTCAACGTGCTGTCCAGGAGCCATTACCTGCCGTTCTTCTCGCGGCTGGGCAACTACGACCGCGGCATCCTGGACCGGATGGCTGGCACGCATCCGCGCCGCATGATGGAGTACTGGGCGCACGAGGCAAGCTTCATCCGGCCCGACCATTTCCAGGACCTCGTGCAGTGGCAGCGCCGGAAGTGGGTGGGGGCACACGCCATGGACCCGCAGCTGCGGAACGGGATCGCGTCGCGGGTGCTGGAGGTCCTCGCTGCTGGCAAGCCCATGACCGCGGCGGAACTCACGGGCCGCCTCGGGCACGTTGAGGACCAGCAACAGGACAACTGGGGCTGGAACTGGAACGTCGTCAAGAGGGTCCTGGAGCACCTCTTCGAGGAAGGTCTGGTTTCCTCGGCTTCCCGGACCGAGTCCTTCGAGCGCCGCTACACCCTGACAGCCAAGGTCCTGACCCTGGAACAGGAGGGCCCGGACGGGAACGGGGCGGATCCGGAAGCCGCGATGGACCGGCTGATCGACGCCGCCGCCCAAGCCCACGGGATCGGCACCGTCCGGTGCTTCGCCGATTATTTCCGGGTACCGCTCAAAGCGGCCGCCGTGTCCGTAGGGAACCTCGTCGAGGCCGGGCGGATACGGCCGGTCGTGGTCACCGGCTGGGACAAGCCGCTCTACCGGCACGTCGAGGCGAAGCTGCCGCGCACTGCGACCGGCAGGGCACTGGTGAGCCCGTTTGATTCGCTGGTCTTTGAACGCCGCCGGCTCGAGGCACTGTTCGGCTTCCACTACCGGATCGAGATCTATACCCCCGAGCCGAAGCGCCGCTTCGGCTACTACGTGCTGCCGTTCCTGCTCCGGGACGGGATGGTCGCCCGGGTAGACCTCAAGGCCGACCGTGCCCGCGGCCTTCTCCTTGCGAGGGCCGCCCACGCCGAGCCCGGTGCGCCGGCGGACACCGCCGTCGAACTCGCCGCCGAGCTGCAGCTCATGGCAGAGTGGCTCCAACTGGACCGGGTGGTCGTAACCCTCACGGGGGATCTGGCGCCCGCGCTTGCGGAGGCCGTCGCCAGGACAACCAGCGCGGTATCCGCTGTGAGGGAACAGGCGTAGCGGCCATGCGTCTCTCCCGTAGACTAAACACGCCAGAATTCGGCAGCTTGAGACTGGGAGCATCTTCACGTGGCATCACTTATTGAAAAACTTCTCCGCACGGGTGACAAAAAAACCCTGAGGCAACTGCGGAACTATGCCGATTCCATTAATGCCCTTGAAAGCTCCTTCAAGACCTTCACCGACGCCGAACTGCGCGAGGAGACGGACAGGCTCCGCGCACGCCACCTCGACGGCGAAAAGCTGGACGACCTCCTGCCCGAGGCATTCGCCGCCGTCCGCGAAGCCTCTTCCCGCACCCTTGGCATGCGCCACTTCGACGTCCAGCTGATGGGCGGCGCCGCGCTCCACCTGGGCAACATCGCCGAGATGAAGACCGGTGAAGGCAAGACCCTGGTGGCCACCGCTCCGGCCTACCTCAACGCCCTCACCGGCAATGGCGTGCACGTCATCACCGTGAACGACTACCTCGCCGAATACCAGTCCGACCTCATGGGCCGCGTGTACCGCTTCCTGGGCCTGACCAGCGGCTGCATCCTCGCCAACCAGGATCCCGCCGTGCGCCGCGAGCAGTACGCGGCCGACATCACCTACGGCACCAATAACGAATTCGGCTTCGACTACCTGCGCGACAACATGGCGTGGGACAAGTCCGAGCTGGTCCAGCGCGGCCACAACTATGCCATCGTCGACGAAGTGGACTCCATCCTGATCGATGAGGCCCGCACGCCGCTCATCATCTCCGGTCCCGCCCAGGGCGACACCAACCGCTGGTACAGCGAGTTCGCCAAGGTGGTGCTGCGCCTCAAGCCCGAGACCGACTACGAGGTCGATGAAAAGAAGCGCACGGTGGGCGTCCTCGAGGCCGGCATCGAAAAGGTGGAGGACTACCTCGGCATCCACAACCTGTACGAGTCGGCCAACACCCCCCTCATCGGCTTCCTGAACAACGCCATCAAGGCCAAGGAACTCTTCAAGCGGGACAAGGACTACGTCATTCTCGATGGCGAAGTCCTGATCGTCGACGAGCACACCGGCCGCATCCTCGCCGGCCGCCGGTACAACGAGGGCATGCATCAGGCCATCGAAGCCAAAGAAGGCGTCGAGATCAAGGCCGAAAACCAGACGCTGGCCACCGTCACGCTGCAGAACTACTTCCGTATGTACGGCAAGCTTGCAGGCATGACCGGCACGGCCGAGACCGAAGCCGCCGAGTTCATGAGCACCTACAAGCTCGGCGTTGTCGCCATCCCCACCAACCGCGACATGACCCGCATCGACCAGGCGGACCTCGTCTACAAGAACGAAGCCGTCAAGTTCGATGCCGTCGTCAAGGACATCGCCGAACGGCACGAAAAGGGCCAGCCGGTCCTGGTCGGCACCACCAGCGTCGAGAAGAGCGAGTACCTGTCGCGGTTGCTGGCCAAGGAAGGCGTCCGGCACGAGGTCCTCAATGCCAAGAACCACGCCCGGGAAGCTGCGATCGTGGCCCAGGCGGGCCGCAAGGCTGCCGTCACCGTGGCCACGAACATGGCCGGCCGCGGTACCGACATCATGCTCGGCGGCAACGCGGAATTCACCGCCGTCGCGGAACTCGCGAAGCGCGGCCTGGATCCGGAGGAAAACTCCGTGGAATACGAAGCGGCCTGGCCCGAGGCTTTCGAGGCTGCCAAGCAGGCTGTCAAGGACGAGCATGAGGAAGTCCTCGACCTTGGCGGGCTGTACGTCCTCGGCACCGAACGGCACGAGTCCCGACGCATCGACAACCAGCTGCGTGGCCGGTCCGGCCGCCAGGGGGACCCGGGCGAATCACGGTTCTACCTGTCGCTGACCGACGACCTGATGCGCCTGTTCAACTCCGGCGCGGCCGAACGCCTGATGAACAGCTCCGTGCCCGACGACGTCGCGCTGGAATCCAAGCTGGTCTCCCGCGCCATCGCCTCGGCCCAGGGCCAGGTGGAGGGGCGCAACGCCGAACAGCGCAAGAACGTCCTGAAGTACGACGACGTCCTGAACCGCCAGCGCGAAGCCATCTACGGCGACCGTCGCCGCATCCTTGAGGGCGACGACCTCCACGAGAAGGTCCAGTTCTTCCTGGAGGACACCATCACAGCCTTCATCGATGAGGCGACTGCCGAAGGAACAGGCGACGACTGGGACTTCAATCTGCTGTGGTCGAACCTCAAGACCCTGTACCCGGTGAGTGTGACTCCGCGGGATCTCATCGACGAGGCCGGCGGCAAGTCGCGCATCACGGTGGACTTCCTCAAGGAAGAGATCCTCTCGGACGCCCGCCTGGTCTACCAGGCGCGTGAAGAGGCGATCGGCGCCGAGAGCATGCGTGAGCTCGAGCGCCGCGTGGTCCTGTCCGTGATTGGACGAAAGTGGCAGGAACACCTCTATGAGATGGATTATCTGAAGGAAGGCATCGGCCTTCGCGCGATGGCCCAACGCGATCCCCTGGTCGAGTACCAGCGCGAGGGCTTCATCATGTTCCAGGCCATGATGGAGGCCATCCGGGAGGAGAGCGTGGGCTTCCTGTTCAATCTCGACGTCGAGGTGACCCCGGCCGAAGACGTCGTGGTGGCCGACGCCGCCGGGGAGCACACAGAGCACCACGAGCCGCAGATCCGCGCCGCCGGACTGGAAGCCCCGGAGAAGCCCGCGCAGCTCCAGTACACCGCCCCCGGCGAGGACGGCGCTGCCCAGACCCGGGTCGAGGCCAAGACCTCGGGCCGCTCCGGCAACCCGGCCAAGGCCGCGGCGCAGGACGCCCCGCGCCGCGCGAACAAGAAAAAACGGCGCTAAGCCTGCCGGCCCACGAGCAACCTGCAGCAATGAAAGAGGACCGGAACTGTCGTTCCGGTCCTCTTTCGTTGCACGCTATCCTCCTTTCCTGTACCCCCCGCAGCTTGGATCAGCCGATCTCCAGCACGGTCACCCGCCAGAGGAGCTGGCTCCGTTCCAGCCGGAGCGCCACGGCCCGGACCCGCAGCTCATCGACCACCACGGCACTGGCCTCATAAACGTCCTCGGACACCTTGCAGGCCCGGACCGAGCGCACCGACGGGTTCCGGTGCAGCCGCCCGGCTGTGGGTGAGCTCCCGGACGCCACCCGCCGTGTCAGCGCCGCACGGTGCTGCAGGGCGGCGAGACAGCGCTCGTCGAGCCGCCGGGCGAGTTGCTGGGCCGGTCGGGTACCGGCCAGGACCTCGATCGCGGCCTGGACAGTGCCGCGGCAGATCGTGCAGATCTCCCGGCCCTCGTCCACGAGCTGCAGCGGCACACGACGGGGCCTTCGTGCCGGGGCCGTCGTGTGCTCGCTGGCCCGTGGCGGAGCGGCACCGGCGTCCACCACGCGGAGGGGCGGCCGGAGTGATGCTGGGGGTGCCGCAAGGGCGCGACTCCCGGGATGTGCGGTCATGACGGTTCCTTTGCTGGTGGGGGCTACTGGATTTTGGCTGAACTGTGGCATGTCGGTTGAAGGGTGGCGCTGCGGGGTTGTGGTGGCGGAGTCCGCGTCCTGGCGTCGGCCGTCACTCGCCGGCGGGAAGCTTGAGGACCTGGCCCGGACGCAGGAGGTGGGGGCTCTCGCCGATCACTGTGCGGTTGGCCTGGTAGAGCCGGGGCCATTCCCTTGCGATGTCGACGTCCGACGCCAGGGGCCCGAGCCGTGCCGCGGCCAGGCTCCAGAGAGAATCCCCCGGCCGGACGGTCACTTCGGCCACGGCCGTCGGCCGGTTCCTGGGGGCGGAGCTGCCGGGCCGCCAGGGTGCCGGGCTCCACTGCCGGAACCCGTGGCGTCCAGGGCGGAGTGATGTCAGGGCCCGTTCCGGAGCTTCCCAGCTCGGGAGTGGTCCCGGACTCCGGAAGGGGCGCGGGGGCGGCAAGGACCCGCAGGGGTCGGGGGAGAACCAGACCGTCGACAGCCGCCGTTGTCGGCGTCCAAAGTGCGGAGACAACCGGGCGGGGTACGGGATCCGGGCTCGGCGGTGTGGCGGCGGTGGCCAATGGTGCGGCGAGGAGCTGGAATCCGATGGCGGCGAAGGCGAGGCGGCGCATGAAAGCCGGGCTGAACCTGCCCGTCACCGTGGCGGCACCGGTTCTTCCGCTGCGCTCCAGCAGCGCCGAGGCCACCGCGACGGTGAGGGACATGGCCCACCACGTGATCACGATCAGGCCGGTCGTGTTGGCGGCGATCCCGAGCTGATCCTCGAACGACAAGGACTGCTGCCGCGCCGCGGAGGAGCGCCAGCGCTGCGCCAGGCTGCCCCCGGATCCCGCCAGGGACAGACCCAGCAACAGAATCACGACGGCCATGGTGGCGTCGGCCGCCGGAAAATACCGCGCCCCGGATTGCTCGGGTGCAGTCTGCCCACCGCCCATGATGCTCTCCTCCGCTTGATTTAATGGTGTGTGATACATTTTGATGCCATTTGATGTTGTTATTCGAGTGTGATCCTAACGATCACGATTTGTCTAGGCCCTTGCGGGAGGGTGTGGATTGACCCCGGATCATGCCGCGCCTACGCTGGCGCCATGCGTTGGGACGCCCTCTTCACGGACTTGGAGGCACAGTTGGCCGCCGGCGGTCGGCTGAATCTCGACGCGGAGATCGCGGAGCGGATGCGCGCCGAGGCATCGGGGGTGGAACTCGCGGACAGGCTCCGCGGATCGTTGGGCCTCCGGATCGGCGTCCACGTCTCGTCAGGGTCGGTGTTCGAGGGCACGCTGAGTCATGCAGGGAGCGAGGCGCTGGTCCTGCACGACGCGCGCCACCAGGTTTTGGTCCCCTACGCGGCCGCCGTCAGGTACGTGGGGCTCGCCCGCCTGGCCGTCGGGGAGCCCTCCAGGGTGCGACAGCGGCTCGGCCTCGCAAGCGCGCTGCGGGGCCTGGCGAGAGACCGCACGCGGCTGTCGGTCCTGGCAGTGCGCGGCGCCGGGGCGGAAACCACATTGCACGGGGTGATCGACAGGGTCGGGCGGGACCACCTGGACCTGGCCGTGACGGAGGACGGGGAGGACCGGCGGCCGTCCAACGTCCGCGGGATTGTCACGATTCCGCTTTCCGCCGTGGCGGCCCTCAGATCAGCCCGGAATGCGGAGGACTAGGGGTTCAGACCGTCTTCGACTTGGACTCGGCGATCATGCGGCTGGCTTCGGCGTAGCGTTCCTCGATGTATTGCTCGAGCATCTTTTCCTCCACACGCCACTGGCCTCGGCCGCCGACCTGGATGGCCTTGAGCTGGCCGCTGCGCACCAGCGCATAGGCGGCCGGAGCATTGATCTGGAGCTGCTCGGCAACATCTGCCAGGGTGAGGAATCGGGGCATGACTCCATTTTGCCACCGATGGGTTTGCCTGGTGTGGTTATCCACAATTTGCATGCGTTTGGCCGCGCATCTTCCCGACCGGGCCGGAAGACGTCACAATGATGTTTCCCGGCACCACTGGCCGGACGGTGACAACGAGGGGGCGGCGCATGAGCGTGGGCACGGTGACCGCCGGTGCGCGGCTGAAGAAACCGTCCTGGAAGGACCCCCGGCTGGTGGTTGGGATCCTGCTTGTGCTCGCCTCGATGGCGGGAGTCATCTCCCTGCTCGGGGCCGCCGACCAGACCATGGAGGCCTATGCCGCGCGGGAGTCGATCGCCGTCGGCGAGCAGTTGACGGAGGACAAGCTGCACCGGGTCAAGGTCCGTCTCGGCGACCTGGAGCAGCGTTACCTGACGCCGGAGGCCGGCCTGGCCGGGGGGCTGGTCGCCGTTCAACGGATCGGCAAGGACCAGCTGGTCCCGCGCGACAGCCTCGGTGAGCCCGACCTGCTCGACCGCAAGCCGGTGGCGGTCACCATTGACGAGGTCTTACCCGGCCAGGCCGTGGCGGGCTCGCGGGTGGACGTCTGGGTGGCCCTGCCCGACGCCCGCAACGGCTTTAGCCCACCCACCCTGCTGCTCCCGGGAGCGGAAATCGCCCAGATCACCGCCGGCAGCACCGCACTGGGGTCGGCACGGTCAACCGTCGTGCTGGTCCTGGTCAGCGACAGTCAAATGCCGCAGCTGCTGGGCGCTCAGGCCAACAAGGCCAAAATCTCGGTGGTCTGGAATCCCGGTGGCCCGTCCCGATGAGCATTCCGGTCGTGACGGTAGGTCATTCGAGGGACGACCTGGTCGGCGGGCTGGAGCGCCTCCATGGTCCGGTGTCCGTCGTCAGGCGATGCCGTGAGCTGGCGGAACTCCTCGCCGCCTGCCAGAGCGGTCTTGCTCGGGCAGCCGTCGTGGCCGAGGGAAGCCAGGAGCTGACGGCGTCGCTGGTGGACCGGCTGTCCGCGGTGGGGGTGGCGGTCCTGGCTCTGACGGACAGTCCGGAGGAGGCAGCCAGGTTGCGGGGGATAGGGGTGGCCGCCGAGCTGCCCGGTGTTGATGCCGCCGCCCTCGCCGGCAGCATTATGGGTGCCGTGGCGCAATTGGGCGGGGCTGTACAGCCGGCCCTGGGCGCGGACCTTGCCTTTGGCGCCGGAGCCGACTTCCGACCGGCCGGCGGCGGCCCCGGGCAGGGACCGCCGGACGCGGGAACGGGGCAGATCATTGCCGTCTGGGGTCCGGCCGGCTCGCCGGGCCGGACCCTCGTGGCCGCCAATATCGCCGGCGAACTGGCCGCCACGGGAAAGTCCGTGCTGCTGGTGGACGCGGACAGCTACGGTGCCAGTGTCGCGGGCGTACTGGGACTGCTGGACGAAACGGCCGGGCTGGCACAGGCCTGCAGGCTGGCGGATCAGGGCCTCCTGGATGGTGACGCGCTGCGCAGGGTCGCCACTCCGGTGGCGACCAAGGCAGGGACCTTCCTTGTGCTCACCGGGATCACCCGGGCGGACCGCTGGACCGAACTTCGCGCCGCCGCCCTCGGCCTCGTGCTGGACCGGGCCCGCGCGGTCGCCGACGTAACGGTCATCGACACCGGATTCTGTCTGGAAGCCGATGAGGAGCTGAGCTTCGATACGATGGCTCCACGCCGGAACGCCGCCACCTTGCGAAGCCTCGACGTAGCGGACACCGTATTTGCCGTCGGCGCCGCGGACTCCATCGGTGTGCCGCGGCTGGTCCGCGGCCTGGCCCAGCTGGAAGCCGCCGTCCCACAGGCGACGCCGCGGGTGGTGATGAACAAGGTCCGAACCGCGGCTGTGGGCCGCTCCCCGGAGCGTCAACTACGCGACGCATGGGATCGCTACGGGCCCGGAAGCACCCTGTCCGCTTTCCTTCCGGCGGATGCGGCGGCAGCTGACGCGGCGCTGCTGGCGGGCGCGTTGCTGCTCGAAGCGGCACCGGAATCCCCGCTCCGGAAAGCCATCGCGGCGTTGGTTTGTGCACCTGCCCAGCGAAAACCGAAATCCTCTGTCTTTTCTTCCACAGCAAAGCTCTGGTCAAAGAGTTAGGCTCGCCATAAGAGCCGCAATGATGCGGCCAGCAACTTTTTGATGGAGGCGTTTGTCGATGTCGTCTGGGTCCAGCGTGGAGGATCAACCCGTTTCGATCGGTGCCGGGGAAGGGTATCTCGGGGATTACTACGAGCACCTGGCCGAGGAGGATGCCCGGGCGTACGCGCCGGAGGTCCTGACAGCCAGGGCCGAGACACACCGGCAGGTCGCGGCCCAGCGGCAACCGGGTGCTCCCAACATCGTGGTCGTTGACGAACCCGACTGCAGCGTCGTCTACATCGTCACGGACGATATGCCGTTCCTGGTGGACTCCGTCAACGCGGAACTGGTCCGGCAGAAGTCGCCGATCCATCTGGTGATGCACCCGTTGTTCGTCGTCACGCGGAACGGCGCCACCGGTGAGCTGGTCAAGATTGCCCGCGTTCCCTCACACCTCGGTTTCTCCAGCGGCGATACTGCTGCGATGCCGAACCTCTCCCACCTGATTGCCGACGGTGACAACGCCTCGCACATGGAATCGTGGATCGCCGTCGAAATCGACCGGGCGGACGAGGCCAGGCATGCGGACCTCGTGGAAGGCCTCGGCCGCGTCCTGGGCGGAGTCCGTGCCGCCGTCGAGGACTGGCCGAAGATGCGGAATAAGGCGCAGGAGATCGCCCAGGACCTGGACAAAATCGCCAACCCCGCCCAGATCGTGGAACTGCGCCAGGCGCAGGATCTCCTGCGCTGGCTGGACGACGGGAACTTCACCTTCCTGGGCTACCGCGAATATGACCTCATCAACGAATCCGGCGAAGACGTCCTCGAACCGCGCGATGAGAGCGGCCTCGGGCTGCTGCGCAGTGGAACTGCCACGCCGCACCAGATCCAGCACCTCACCGAAACGGGGCGCAAGAAGGCGCGGGAAAAGCGCGCCCTCGTGATCACGAAGGCCAACTCCCGGTCCACCGTGCACCGCCCGGCTTACCTGGACTACATCGGCGTGAAGAGCTTCGATGCGGCCGGCAACGTCAATGGCGAGCGCCGCTTCATCGGGCTCTTTGCCACGACCGCGTATGCAGGCTCCGTCCGCGACATCCCGGTGGTCCGCGAGAAAGTGGCCGCGGTATTGAGCGATGCCGGCTTCCCGCCGGACTCCCACTCCGGCAAGGACCTGCTGGGCATCCTTGAAACTTACCCCCGCGACGAGCTGTTCCAGATTGAAATCCCGGACCTGGCCGCCATTGCCACCGGCATCCAGCGGCTGCAGGAGCGACGCCGGACCCGGCTGTTCCTCCGCCCGGACATCTACGGCAGGTTCATGTCCGCCCTCGTTTATCTCCCGCGGGACCGTTACACCACGAACGTGCGCCTGCGCATCGAAGAGGAACTACGGGAGACGTTCAATGCCGTGTCCATCGACTATGAGGCCCGGATGACCGAGTCCGCGCTGGCACGACTCTTCTTCCGCATCCGGCTCCCCAAGGGCGCCGACGTCAGCAACATCAGCAGCGACGAGCTGGAGAAGCGTCTTGTCCGGGCCGCACGCTCCTGGAGCGAAGGCATCTCCGAGGTCCTTCGTACCCGGGGCGGCGGTGCCGGGCTCGCTGCGGCTGCCGCAGGCGAAACGGCCGCCGGGCTCGAACCCGCTGCCGCAGGCGAAACGGCCGCCCAGGACTCCGCGGCCGGTGACGTCACCGCGAAGGAACTGGCCGCGATCTGGGCCGAGGCCTTCCCGGCCAGTTACCGGGTCGACTACGAAGTGGAGGATGCCCTGCAGGACATCGCCCGCTTCGAGAAGTACGGTGCGGCCGCCGAGCGGGCCGGCAAGGGCGTCCGGGAAGAGCCCGGCGTCCACGTATACCTTCCGGATGGCGCCGGCGCCACGCTGGAGGAAGACGCCCGGGTCAAGCTCTACATGCTGGAGCCCAAGAGCCTGAGCCAGATTCTGCCCTACTTCCACAACCTCGGCCTGGAGGTGCTGGACGAACGTCCCTTCGAGATCGAGACGGCAGACCAACGGGACTTCTTCCTGTACGACCTGGGCCTCAAGTACCCGGCCGGGGTGGACCCGCTGACCACGGGCCAACGGCTCGCCGAGGCGTTCGGGGCGGCCGTATCCGGGGCCGTGGAATCGGACAGCTTCGACCGCCTGGTGCTGCGCGAGGGCATGCACTGGCGGCAAGTCGTAGTGCTGCGTGCCTACGCGAAGTACATGCGTCAGATGGGCAATACGAACTCCTTTGAATTCATTTCGGATACCCTCTTGGGCAATCCGGAGGTCACCCGCGCGCTCAACGCCCTGTTCGCGGTCCGCTTCGACCCCTCGCTGGACGAAGCGGAACGCAGGACCGGGCAGGACGAGGTGCGGGCCGAACTGGACGCGGCGATCGATCAGGTTGCGACCCTCGACGCCGACCGGGTGTTGCGCACCTTCGCGAACCTGATCCAGGCCACGTTGAGGACGAACTACTACCAGAACAAGACCCACGTCAGCTTCAAACTGAATCCCGCCGTCATCGACGGCCTGCCGTTCCCCAGGCCGATGTTCGAGATCTGGGTCTACTCGCCACGGGTCGAGGGTGTGCACCTCCGCTTCGGCAAGGTGGCGCGCGGCGGGC